>NZ_LLZG01000411.1 GCF_001509475.1 Streptomyces regalis | reverse complement strand
CCCCGGTTGCCCGCCGAGGCCATGCCCCGCCACGTCGCGATCGTGATGGACGGCAACGGCCGCTGGGCAGCCGCCCGCGGACTGCCGCGCAGCGACGGCCACCGGGCGGGCGCCGACGCGCTGATCGACGTCGTCCACGGTGCCCTGGAGATCGGCCTGAAGCACCTGACCGTGTACGCGTTCTCCACCGAGAACTGGAAGCGACCTGCCGACGAACTGCACGCCCTGATGTACGAGATCCCCGAGTGCCTGCGCCGCCTGACGGACGACGACACGACTGTGGACGTCCGCGTGCGCTGGGCCGGAGTACGCTCCCGCCTGCCGGCCGACGTCATCGAGACGCTCGTCGAGGCCGAGCGGATCACCCGCGACCGCACCGGGCTGACCCTGACCGTGTGTGTGAACTACGGCGGCCGTTGCGAGATCACGGCAGCCGCCGTCAAGCTCGCTGAGGATGCCGTCGCCCGCAGGATCGACCCCGGCTCTGTCTCCGAGCATGCCTTCGCCCGATACCTGCACGTCCCCGAACTGCCCGACGTCGACCTGCTGTTGCGCACCGGAGGCGATCAGCGGACCTCCAACTTCCTTCCCTGGCAGGCCACCTACGCCGAACTGCTGTTCCTCGACACGCCCTGGCCCGAGATGGACCGCCGCGATCTGTGGGACGCGATCGAACAGTACGCCCGCCGCAGCCGCCGCTACGGCTCGCTCCCCCGCATCCCCGCCCAGCTCTCCACCTCCGGACCTTCGAAGCCATGACGCAATACGCCGATACGGGCTTTGTCACGTGAGTATCTAGAACTCTGCGGCTCGCTGGTTCACGGTGGTCCCTCCTATCCGGCCTTGCCTGGCCATGTCCGGCTCTGTCCGGCCCTATCCGCCTGGGGGGATCCAGCAGTGAGACGACGGCGATTTGTGGCAGGAGCGATCGGCACACTTTCGGGGATCGCGCTCGGCCCGGCTCCGGTCCGGGCCGCCGAGCAGACGCCCCGGACGCAAGGCTGGCAGGCCGTGCCGGCACCCGGCAGCACTCCGGCCGCGCAGTTGCGCCGTATCGCCGCAGCCGCATCCCATCTGGCCTGGGCTGTCGGCGAGGAGGGCCGCGCCGGGCCGTCGCAGGGGCGGGGACTGGCCATGCTGTGGAACGGCAGCGCCTGGACGAAGACCGACCTGTCGCACCTGAACCACACACGGTTGAGCGACGTCGCCGGTGTCTGCTCCACCGCCGCGTGGAGTGTGGGCCAGCCGTCCGGGAACGGCAGCCCGCTGCTGAGCTGGGACGGAACCACCTGGCGCGAAGCCACGTTCCCGGGCTGGGGCGAGCCGGACGTCCGGTTGAACGCGGTGGCGGTCGGCCAGGACCGGCAGGTGTGGGTCTGCGGCAGCCGAGGCGGCGCCGCCCGTCTGCTGCACTGGGATGGGCAACGATGGCAGTGGCTGGACCCGCTGCCCGTCGAGAGCGCGATTCTGTACCGGGTCGTACTGCGCTCGCCGGGCGAGGTCTGGGTGAGCGGCGACCGGTCGAACGGCGGAGGCTGGTCCGGGCTCGTGGCCCGCTGGGACGGAGCCTGGACGGTCCTGCCCCCGATCGCGGGCCTGCGCCTGAGTATCGCCGGTCTCCACTCGGCCGGTCCGGACGATGTGTGGGCGGTGGGCACCGAGGCCGGCGTCGGCGGACCGCCCGGCCGCCCCGGCAACCCCGCCCTGAGCCACTGGGACGGCACGGCCTGGACGCGGGTGGAAGCGGGGTTCACCGTCGGGTCGTTGAGCGGAATCGCGGGCGATGCGCAGGGTCGCGCGGCATGGATCTCGGGCTGGAACTACCAGGATCAGAGCCGCAGTACGTACCTGCGCCGGGACGGCGGCAACTGGACCGTCGTTCGAGGCCCGGCCGGGGCAGCGCCGGCGCCGTACCTCAATGACGTGACGTCGATTCCCGGTACGGCAGGGTTCTGGTCGGTGGGCCTGACGAGTCCCACACCGGCCCCGCCGACCGAGGCGTACACGGAACGCCTCGAAGCCTGACGCGGATCCGGCACGGTCAGCCACTGAGCCGGATTTCGTTTGATCGGCGGTCGGCCTCGGGCTACCGTCTCCGCCGTGATGTCCTACTGCTTCGCCGCCACGTGGACCGACCGCGCCTGAGCGCGGCGGCGTCCGTCCTTCATCCCGTCGCGCCCGTGAACCCTTCCCCCCTCACTACGGGCACGGAGATCCCCCATGTTCACTCCCTACCGGGAGCTCGATGCGCTCCTGGCCGACTTCGTCGGCACGGTCCGCGGCATTCTCGGCGACACCTTCGTCGGTGCGTACCTGCAGGGTTCCTTCGCGCTGGGCGCCGGTGACCTGCACAGCGACTGCGACTTCATCGTCGCCACCACCGTCCTGCCCAGCGGCGCGGCGGAGGCGGAACTGCGCCGGCTGCACGACGCCATCCCCACCCGTCCCGGCCACTGGACGAAGCACCTGGAAGGCTCCTACGCGGACACCACGTCCCTGCGCGGCGCCCCCGGTCTCGGAGTGCGGTGGCTGTTCTGCGACCACGGCCACCGCGAGCTGACCTGGGACACCCACTGCAACAGCCTGCACACCCGCTGGATTCTCCGGAACCACGGCATCACGGTCGCCGGGCCGCCGATCAGCGGCCTGGTCGACGAGGTACCACCGCAGCCCATGCGCGAGGCGATGCGCACGATGCTGCCCGGCCTCATGGACGGCCTGCGGACCTGGGCCCGCTTCGACATGGCCTGGGCTCAGCGATATGCCGTGACCGCCTACTGCCGGGCGCTGTTCACGCTGCACACCGGTGAGGTCGCCTCCAAGCGCGGTGCGCTCGAGTGGGCCCGCGCCCACCTGGATCCGATGTGGCACCTGCTGCTCGACCAGGTGATCGAGGACCGGAACCGTGGCTTTGACCCGGCCGATCCGCCACGGCCAGGCAGTATCGACGCCATGCACGCTTTCGCCGCCTACGCAGTCTGTCATGGCCACGCGGACGGCTCCCCCGGCTCGTGGTCTGAACCAGAGGAGCCTGGCCGGACCAGCCCCCAAGGGGAACGCCGCTGAGCCGGCCTGAACGCCAAGTCCCCAGCTCCGGCCGTTTCACTCGGGCCGGCCCCGGCGGGTTTTGCTCCATCCTGAGACCCGGTCGGGGACCGCCGCGCGCGGCCGATTCGATCTCGGGCCGCCTGTTGTGGAGAATCATGGTCATGAGCGAGAACGTGTTTTTCAAGGTTTCGGCCGGTGGCGAAGACCTCGGCCGCATCGTCTTCCGACTGTTCGACGACGTGGTCCCCAAGACCGCGCGCAACTTCCGTGAGCTGGCGACGGGCCAGAACGGGTACGGCTACAAGGGTTCGCCCTTCCACCGGGTCATCCCGGAGTTCATGCTGCAGGGCGGTGACTTCACCAACGGCAACGGCACCGGCGGCAAGAGCATCTACGGCGAGAAGTTCGCGGACGAGAACTTCCAGCTCAAGCACGACAGGCCGTTCCTGCTGAGCATGGCCAACGCGGGGCCGGGCACGAACGGCTCGCAGTTCTTCATCACCACCGTGGTGACGCCGTGGCTGGACGGCAAGCATGTCGTCTTCGGCGAGGTCGTCGAGGGCGAGGACGTCGTCAAGGCGATCGAGGGCCTCGGCAGCCGCTCGGGCGCGACGGCCAAGAAGATCGTCATCGACGACTGCGGTGTCGTCGCCTGACGGCCTTGTGCAGGGGGCAGGTCCTCACGGACCTGCCCCGTCCCCGCCGCGGTCAGTGTGATTCGCGGCTCACCTCCGAGCCGCTGGACCCGACGAGGAAGTCGAGATCGGCGCCGGTGTCGGCCTGGCGGACAGTGTCGATGTAGAGACGTTCCCAGCCGCGCCGGGGATGGGCGTAGCCGGCGACGGTCGCCTTGCTGGGGGTTCTGCGGGCGAATTCGTCGGGGGGTACGTCGACGTCGATGCGGCGGGCCTCGACGTCCAGGGTGATGAAGTCCCCCGTCCGCACCAGTGCGAGAGGGCCGTCGGCCGCGGCCTCGGGGGCGACGTGCAGGACGACCGTGCCGTATGCCGTGCCGCTCATCCGGCCGTCGCAGACGCGGACCATGTCGCGGACGCCCTGTTCGAGAAGCTTTTTCGGCAGGGGCATGTTGGAGACCTCGGGCATGCCCGGGTAGCCCTTGGGCCCGCAGCCGCGCAGGACGAGGACCGAGTCGGCGTCGACGTCCAGGTCCGGGTCGTCGATACGGGCGTGGAAGTCCTCGATGGAGTCGAAGACGACAGCCCGGCCGCGGTGGCGCAGCAGGTGCGGGGAGGCTGCGGCCGGTTTGATGAGCGCGCCGTCGGGTGCGAGGTTGCCGCGCAGGACGGCGATGCCGCCCTCGGCGACCAGGGGCTCGGCGCGGGTGCGGATGACCTCGCCGTCCCAGATCGGCGCGTCGTCGAGCGCGTCGACCAGGGGCTCGCCGGTGACGGTGAGGGCGTCCGGGTCGAGCAGGTCGCGGACCTCGCGCAGGACGGCGAGGAGTCCTCCGGCGCGGTGGAAGTCCTCCATGAGGAAGCGGCCGGCCGGCTGGAGGTCCACCAGGACCGGGACTCGGGAGCCGATCCGGTCGAAGTCGTCGAGGGTCAGGTCGATGCCCAGGCGGCCGGCGATGGCCAGGAGGTGGACGACGGCGTTGGTCGAGCCGCCGATGGCGGCGAGCGCGACGATCGCGTTGTGGAAGGACCCCTTGGTGAGGATCGACGCCGGCCGGCGGTCGGCGCCGATCATGTCCACCGCCAGGCGGCCGGTGTGGTGCGCGGCGGCCAGCAGTCGGCTGTCGGGGGCGGGGGTTCCTGCCACGCCGGGGACGACCGTGCCCAGGGCCTCGGCGACCAGGGCCATCGTGGAGGCGGTGCCCATGGTGTTGCAGTGGCCGCGGCTGCGGATCATCGCCGACTCGGAACGGGTGAACTGCTCCTGCGAGAGCGTCCCGGCCCGTACCTCCTCCGAGAGCCGCCACACGTCGGTGCCGCAGCCCAGCGGTGTGCCGCGGAAGGTCCCGGTGAGCATCGGACCGCCGGGTACGACGACGGCGGGCAGGTCCACCGACGCGACGGCCATGAGCAGCGAGGGGATCGTCTTGTCGCAGCCGCCCAGCAGGACGACGCCGTCGATGGGGTTGGCCCGCAGCATCTCCTCCGTGGCCATCGCGGCCATGTTGCGCCAGAGCATGGCGGTGGGCCGCACGTTCGTCTCGCCGAGCGACACCACGGGCAGGTCCAGCGGGATGCCGCCCGCCTCGTACACGCCGTCGCGCACCGAGGAGGCGACCTCGTCGAGATGGGCGTTGCAAGGGGTCAGGTCCGAGGCCGTGTTGGCGATGGCGATCTGCGGTCGGCCGGTGAAGGCGTCGCCGGGCACGCCCCTGCGCATCCACGCCCGGTGGATGTAGGCGTTGCGGTCCTGTCCCTCGTACCACTGTGCGCTGCGCAGTCTCACCATGGGACCTCTTCCAGCAGACGGTACGGAGGTCTACAGTCTGGAACGCCATGGAGCATACGCAGACGTACGACGAATCGACAGCCCTCGGCGCGAACAGTCCAACCGCCGCCGACGGCAACCGTCTTGTGGGGTCGGACCGGGTGCTGGCGGTGCTGAAGGCGCTCGCCCGGTATCCCGACGGTGTGGGGCTGGAGGAGTTGACCAGAGCCGTCGCCAGTCCCAAGCCGACCGTCCACCGGGCGCTCGGTGCGCTGCGGCGGGCGGGACTGGCCGACCAGAACGTCCGCGGGCGCTACGTGCTGGGGGACGAGTTCCTGCGCATGGCCTTCGCCCACCACGAGGCCCGCCCCGAGCAGGTCCGAGTGCGCCCCGTGCTCGAGGCGCTGGCCCACCGGTTCGGCGAGACGGCGCACTACGCGGTGCTCGACGGCCGCGAGGTCGTCTACCGCGCCAAGGTCGACCCGCCCACCGGTGCCGTCCGGCTGACCTCGACGATCGGCGGGCGCAACCCGGCCCACACCACCGCCGTAGGAAAGCTCCTGCTCTCCTGGCGGCCGGTCACGGTGGAGGAGGTCGAGGCGTGGATCGGCGAGCGGCCGCTGGAGCGTCGTACGGAACGTTCCTTGTGTACGGCCGCCGCCCTGCACCACGATCTGGCGGCCACGCGCGAGCGGGGATACGGCGTCGACGACCAGGAGAACGAGACCGGGGTCAACTGCCTTGCCCTGCCGGTCTATCCGACCTCGCCCACCATCCCCTCCGGGGCCGTGAGCGTCAGTGCGCTGGCGTACCGGACCCCGTTGGCATCCCTCGTCCGCGCCGTCGACGAGATCCGCGCCCTGCTCGGCCCGCTCGGCGAACCCCACTCCTGACGAGCCCTGCCCCTCACCACCCCACTCTGGAGCCGCCGTCCCATGCGCGCGTTCGTCCTGACCGCCCCCGGCGCGTACGAGGTCCAGGACCTCCCGGCACCGGTGGCCGCACCCGGTGAAGTCGTCGTCGACGTCGAGCGGGTCGGCGTGTGCGGCACCGACATGGAGTTCTTCACCGGCGCCATGGCCTACCTCCACCAGGGACACTCCTCCTACCCGATGAGGCTCGGGCACGAGTGGGCCGGGCGCGTGGCGGCCGTCGGCGACGGCGTCGAGGCGGGCTGGATCGGCCGCCGCGTCATGGGGGACACGATGCTCGGCTGCGGCAGCTGCCGCCGCTGTCTTCGCGGCCGTCAGCACGTGTGTGAGAAGCGCCAGGAGGTCGGTATCCGCGGAGCGCGAGCCGGGGCCCTGGCGGAGCAACTCGCGGTACCGGCGTCCTCGTTGCACGCCCTGCCCGACTCGGTCGACGCCGTACTCGGCGCGCTCGTGGAACCGGGCGGAAATGCCCTGCGCGCGGCGCGAGCGGCCGCCCTCCGCGCCGGGGACCGTGCCCTCGTGCTCGGGCCCGGGACCATCGGCCTCCTGGTCGCGATGTTCCTACGGGCGTCGGGCGCGGAAGTCCACCTGCTGGACCGTGCCGACAGCTCGCCCGCCTTCGCCCACGCGTTGGGCTTCGAGCACGTGTGGGACGAGCGCTCCCTTCCGGACCTGCCCTTCGACGCGGTCGTCGACGCCTCGAACGCCGCCCATCTGCCGGAGAGGGCACTGGAGTTGGTCGAACCGGCCGGCCGCGTCGTGTACATCGGGCTGGCGGGCGAGCCGAGCAGGATCGACACCCGCGCGCTCGTGCTGAAGGACGTGACCGCGGTGGGGATCCTGTCCGCCTCCCCCGGCCTGGACGCGACCATCCGGGCCTACGCGTCCGGCGCGGTCGACCCCAGGCCCCTCGTCGCCGCCACGGTGAGTCTCGACGAGGTCGGCACGGTGCTCGCGGGTGAACGGCCGGAGGGCGCCGCACCCGGCCCCAAGATCCACGTGAACCCCCGATCGAGTCCGCCGAGGACACCCTGACGAGCAACTCCCACGGTGCTGCCGCTCAGCACTCCGGTGCCCGCTGCCGCCGCACGCTGCCGTGCACGTGGCACAGCAACAGTCGGTCGGCCGATGCTTTCAGGTCCTCGTCGAGCGTGGCCGGATAGAAGCCGCCCATGCCGGGGCAGGTGGGGGCGCGCACAGCACCGTCTCCACCGCGGCGGAGGAGGCGAGGGCCCGGGCGTCGCCGGAGAACGCCGCGCTCGCGAGGGGGATGTTGACTCCGCCGGAGCGCACCGGGAGCGGGACGGGGTGCGGGCCGGTGGTGTCGGGATTCGGGCGCGCAGCGATCCCGGCCAGGGCGATCGTTCCCCGCTCGGGCGTGCTGTGCCGGCCGAAGTCGTCGGCCGTGCGCAGGCAGGTGCCGAGGCCGGTGCCGAGGGAGGCGGTGGTCGAGCAGCTGTCGCGCAGCGCCGCGGCGGTGTCGGGCCGGAGCGATGTGAGCACCGCGAGAATCTGGTCGTACCCACCCGGGAGCGGCCATCAGGAGGGGCGGACTCTCAAGGGGTTCACGGTCGAGGCGATCGACGGAGTCGTGGGCCATGTGGACCGCCAGTCCGACGACACGCCCCTGCGGCACTTGATCGTCGGCACGGGCGCGTGGGTGTTCGGCAGAAGCCTGCTGATACCCGCGGGCACGGTCACCGGCGTCGACATGAAGACCCGGGTGGTCACGGTGGGGTGTACCCGAGCGGAGGCCAAAGCGGCACCCCGCTTCGAGACCGACCGCGAGACCCTCGACCCCGAGTACCTGTCCGCCGTCGGTGCGTATTGCGCCGCTCTGCCCCATGGTTCGGGCGCGAACGGGTAGCCGAGGCCCATGGACGCAGACGGACGACGAGAAGCGGAGACGACAGCGTGCGAGGAATGGTGAAGTGACGGAAGCCGCAGTCCTCTTGGTGGACGCCTGCGATGCTCGGGCAGCGACGAGCATCCCGCAGGCAGCGAACGAGCAGTCATGAAGCCGGCGGAGCGGCGTCCGGCCGGGTACAGCGGGACGGCGCGCAGCCGGTCGGTCCCGATCACCAGCGCGGCGGCGGCACGGAGTTATGTGCGGTCGGTCGTGGACGAGCACTGGCGTTCCCCGTGCGGCCCGGCCAGTGAGAGAGCCGTCATGGACCTCCTGCTGGTCGTGTCGGAACTGGTCACCAACGCCATCCGGCACGGCGGCGGTCTCGCGGGGTTCGAGCTGGCCCTTCTTCCCGAGGGGGTGAGGCTGAGCGTGCACGACTACAGCGACGCCGTCCCCTCCGCCGCCTACGGGGCGGGTACCTTGCCCCGCACGCACGAGGGCAGCGGTTACGGATGGCCGCTGATCATCCGCCTGTCCCGCGAGATCCTCATCGAGCACCGCCGGGAGGGCGGCAAGACGGTCGGCGTACTGGTGCCGCTGACGTGAGAGTCCGCACGCCGGCAGGGTCCGCTCGCAGCCTGCGGCTGCGGGCAGCTCACCAGGGCAGGAACGCGTGCACATCCTTGCCGTCCTCACGCACCACCACACTGACCTGGTCGCACAGCGTGTGGATCAGGTACCAGCCGATTCCGCCGCCACCGCCCGGGCCGGGGTGGGAGGGACGCGGCGCCGGTGGAGTGGTGCTCGTGTCACCGAGCGTCACGTGCACTCCGTCGAAGACCCTGCGCATGGTCAGCCCGAACGGCCCTGGAGCGTACTGGATGACGTTGGCGGCGAGTTCGCTGACGACCAGCAGGATGTCGTCCCGGTGCTCGGGCGCCGCCGGCGGTGAGGACCGCGCGAGCGTGGTCAGGAATTCCTCCGCGCACAAGCGGGCTCTTGTCACATCACCGAATCCCCCGTCAAACCTGGCCTCCCGGTCCTCGATCTCTTCGGAGGACGGGTTGCCGCCCCCGCGCGATTCGGTCGCCATCACACCTTCTTCGGCCCGTCCGCCCGTCGGCCACCGTGACTCGTCATGCTGCTTCCACCCCCGCTGGTTCCCAGCCGGAGCGCGGCTACGCGTCCGAAACTGGTCGAAGGCGCGGGGCCACACGGACGAGAGAGAGGACGGCGCCTGCTGTGCCGACCGGACTGCGGCCCCGTCCGGCAGTGGTGCCGGACGGGGCCGCGATGGGCGCCTGACCGTGACTTGCCTGGTCAGACGCCCATCTGCGGTGCCCGACAGAATCGGTTCGCCGTCCGACGACAGGGCGCGGGCCTCGTGGGTCAGCCGGCGAACACCCTGCCTTCCTTCACCACGTAGTGCGTGGGCTCCGAGCAGCCGATGGAAGGCGTGATCAGCAGACTCACGTCGAGCGGCGCGGGCTCCGTGCTCGCGGTGGAGAACTCGCAGACGGCACCACTGCCGGTCAGCGGGTACCAGAACCACCCGTCGACGTCTCCCACCGTGACCCGGTCGGACTCTTTCCAGGCCCCGCCGCTCTGCTTGTAGACCTGCAGCCGCACCGAGGCGGCGTACTCGTCCTGCGTCGACCGCAGCGCGGTCAACGTGACCTTGTAGTCGCTGCCGAGCACGGACGAGGCGATCTGCCGCGTCTGCGGTGCCGCCGTGCCGGCGTTGGACGCTCCGGTGCCGGCTGCACCGAGGGCGGCCGCCATCAGGAGGGTGACGGCCGCGGTCGCGGCGCGGCGAGTGCGGTTGCGGTTGCGGTTGCGGTGTTGGTTGCGGACCAGGCTCATGTGTTCCCCCGTTGGAACCAGATGTACTGATAGGTCGGATTGGTTCGTACGGTGGTTGAGACCTGTCGCATGCCTGAAAAGTTGTACGGCGGCATGCACCAGCGCCGTTTGTGCCGCATCAACGAGTAGAGACGAGACGGATCGTTTTGCTACGGTGGGCGCGTGACTTTCCACTGCTTCCCCTGAGTCCGGGCACGGCCGACGCCGCCGTCTCCGCTGCCCGTGGACACTTCGCATCCCCAGGGAAAATCACATGCGCGAACGCGCCCATACCGCCATGCCCGCTGCCGTGACGCAGCTGTCCGTCAAGGACGTCACCAAGTCCTACGGCACCCGGACCGTCCTCGACCAGGTCTCCTTCACCGTCCGCCCGGGCGAGAAGGCCGCCGTCATCGGCGAGAACGGCTCCGGCAAGTCCACCCTGCTGCGGCTGCTCGCCGCCGCCGAGCTGCCGGACGCCGGGGATCTCACCGTCAGCTTCCCCGGCGGCCTCGGACACCTCGCCCAGACCCTCGACCTCGCCCCGGACTGCACCGTGCAGGACGCCGTCGACCTCGCCCTCGCCGAACTGCGCGATCTGGAGCGCCGGCTGCGCACGGCGCAGGAGCGGCTCGGCGAGGCGTCGGAGGACGAACTCGCCGCGTACGGTGAGCTGCTGATCGCGTACGAGGAACGCGGCGGATACGAGGCGGACGCCCGCGTCGACGCCGCGCTGCACGGGCTCGGACTCGCCGGGATCACCCGCGACCGCGCGCTCGGCACGCTCTCCGGCGGCGAGCAGTCACGGCTCGCGCTCGCCTGCGTGCTGGCCGCCGCCCCCGAGCTGCTGCTCCTCGACGAACCGACGAACCACCTCGACGCGGCGGCCGTGCGCCGGCTGGAGGAGCACCTGCGCGCGCACCGCGGCACCGTCGTCGCCGTCACCCACGACCGCGGATTCCTGGAGCGCATCGCCACCACCGTCCTGGAGGTCGACCGGGATGCACGGACAGTGCACCGGTACGGCGACGGCTGGGCCGGCTACCGCGCCGCCAAGGCCGCCGCCCGGCGCCGCGCGGAGCAGGAACACGCGGCCTGGCTCGAGGAGGTGGCCCGTGCCGAGGAGCTGCTCGACGCCGCCGGGAGGAGGCTGGCCACCACGGGCAGGGACCCGCGGCAGGGCTTCGGCAAGCACCGCCGCTCGCACGAGGCGAAGCTCGGCGGGCAGGTGCGCGCGGTTCGGGAGCGGCTGGCCCACCTGCGGCGCAACCCGGTGGCGGCGCCACCGGAACCGCTCAGGTTCACGGCGGCGCTGCCGACGTCAGGCGGCGAGCAGCCTGACGAGTGCCCGCTCGCCCAACTCGACGGCGTGGCGGTCGGCGAGCGGCTGCGCCTGGACGGGCTGCTGGAGGTCATGCCCGGACAGCGGCTGCTGATCACGGGCGAGAACGGGGCGGGCAAGACGACGCTGCTGCGCGTCCTGGCGGGCGACCTAGAGCCGGATGCGGGCTCGGTGCACCGCCCCGCCCGGACCGGGTACCTGGCGCAGGAACTGCCCGCGCGCTCCACCCGGCTCCCCTTGCTCGCCGCCTTCGCAGCCGGGCGGCCCGGACTGCCGGACGAGTACGCCGAACAGCTGCTGACACTGGGCCTGTTCCGCGAGGAGGACCTGCACGTCCCGGTCGCGGCGCTGTCCGCGGGGCAACAGCGGCGGCTGCAGCTCGCGAGCCTCGTGACCCGGCCCGCAGACCTCATCGTGCTCGACGAACCCACGAACCACATCGCGCTCGACCTGGTCGAGGACCTGGAGGCAGCGCTTGCGGCATATCCGGGAGCGGTGGTCGCGGTCTCGCACGACCGCAGCTTTCGCCAGCAATTCCCGGGGGAACGGCTGGAGTTGCGCGACGGTCGCAGGTGCTGAACCGATGCCTGGTCAGTTGGGCGAGAAGCGGCGCTGTACGTCGGGCCGGGACTTGAGCCGTTCCGGATACCCGGGGCCCATCCGAACGGTCGTGGTGTCGGCGTGCAGCGGCTCGCGGCAGGTGGAGCACACGACCTCAGCATGACCGTCGTGGCCGCAGGCCTCGTGATGCAGGGTGGTCGGGGGTCCCTCAGGCCCGGCGAGCCAGCGGTCGCCCCAGCGTGCCATCGCGGCGAGGACGGGGAAGAGGTCCTTGCCCTGCTCCGTCAGCAGGTATTCGTGGCGGGGCGGCTCGCTCTCGTAGAGCCGTCGTTCCATCAGCCCCGCCTCGACCAGGCGACGCAGCCGGTCGGTGAGCGTGTTCCGGGCGATCCCCAACTCCCCCTGGAACTCCTCGAAGCGGCGGCTGCCGTAGAACGCCTCCCGCAGGACCAGCGGCGTCCAGGCGTCGCCCACCACGTCCAGGGTCCGCGCGATCGAGCACGGCCAGTTCGCGAAGGACGTGCGCGCGCTCATGCCCGCGCTCCGACCTCGTGGACCAGCTCGATCGCGCGGCCCAGCGTGTCGAGCCGGGCGGCCGTGTCCGCACCGGCCGGATACAGGCGGACGGTGTCCACACCGGCGTCGCGCCAGACGCGCAACCGCTCCCGCACCATGCTCTCGGTGCCGATCAGGGTCGTCGCGAGGACCATCTCGTCGGTGACGAGCGCGGCCGCCCCGTCCCGGTCACCCGCCTGCCAGCGCCGCCGTACCTCCTCGGCCACCTCCGCCCAACCCTGCCTGCTGTAGGCGCGGTTGTAGAAATTGGTGGACGCCGAACCCATGCCGCCGAGGCTGAAGGCCAGTTCCTTCTTGCGGCCGGCCACCATGGCGCCGAGCGCCTCCTCGTCGGGGGCGAAGGCCACCTCGGCGCCCTGGCAGATGTCCAGATCCGCACGGGTGCGCCCGCCGCGCGCGAGCCCTTCGTCGAGATGAGCGAAGTAGGCGTCGGCCGCTCCTTCGGGCACGAAGCTCGTGCCGAGCCAGCCGTCCGCGACCTCACCGGTCAGCCGGAGCATGGCCGGTGACAGAGCAGCGAGGTAGAGCGGTACGGGGTGCTCGGCTCGCATCGACAGTTTCATGGGTACGGCGTCCCCGCCGGGCAGGGGGATGCGGTACTCGGTGCCGGAGTGGTCGATCTTGCCACCGGTCAGTGCCTGCCGCACGATCTCCACCGTCTCGCGGACCCGCGCCAGCGGGCGGGCGAAGCGAACGCCGTGCAGCCCTTCCATCACCTGGGGACCCGAGGGGCCCAGGCCCAGCACGAAGCGCCCCTGGGACAGGTTGGAGAGGGTGATCGCGGTCTGGGCGAGAGCCACCGGGGTGCGCGTCCCCACCTGCATGACGCCGGAGCCCAGCAGCATGCGTTCGGTGCGGGCGGCGTAGTAGCCCAGGGCGGAGGGGGCGTCGGAGCCCCACGCCTCGGCCACCCAGCAGATGTCGAGGCCGAGCTTCTCCGCCTCGACGACGAAGTCCAGTTGCTGCGTCCAGGAACCGAGCCCGGACGCCTCGATCGTGGTCGCGGCCCTCATCACGCCTCCGCCAGCTTCCTGATGTGCCCCAGGGTGGCGGTCATGTTGGCCTCGAATTCCCGCATGCGCACGAACACGATCTTTTCTTCCTTCTCCGGCATCCTGTCGATGGCGAAGGACAGACCGGACCGCCCGGGTCCCATCTGCATCCACTCGGACAACTCGGTTCCGCCGTCCTTGGGTTGGAGGCCGAAGCGCCAGACGGCGCTGGGACGAGAGGGGTCCGCCACGGCCCAGGCGAGGACGCGCGGGGGCTCGCACTCGATGATGTGCGAGGTGGTCTCCCACTCGCCGAAGTCCTCGTGCCTGCTCCGGCCGACAAAGCGAGCGCCCACGGCGGGCCCTGCCGCGCCGTCGAGCCACTCGACCGACTGGAGCTCCTCGCTCATGCCCGGCATCAGCGTCACATCGGAAACGATCCGCCACACCCGGTCCGGCGGCGCGTCGACCCACGCCCGCACCTCCACGGTGGGCGTGTCCGCATAACGTGCACCCGTCCACTCCACTCCGCACCAACCCCTTCCACGACGAAGGACTGCGACCCCCAGAGTTGCGTAACGAGACTCACCGCGTCAATGCTCAGTCGACGGCAATGCGGCGGGCTGCTCTGCCCACTCCCCCGCCGAGAGGGCAAGCAGCGCTTTACCTGGCCCGTGAAGAGCGCATGACGCACACCGAGTACCTGGTGCCGATGTTCCTGTCCGAAGCTCCGGAGGGCACGTTGCGACTCGTCGACGACGAGGGCCCGGCGCGGTGGGATTCATGGCTCCACCGAGACGGTTGCCCGGCGAGCCGGACGAGCATCAGGCGGACCATCGCCAACGCATTGGTATGGACCTGATGTGCCGTCACGGCTAAACTCTGCCCGACCCTGAATGAGAGCGCTCTCAGATTGCGGTTGTTCCACCCCACCTTGCTGGAACGACGAAGGGCAACTCCTATGAGACGCACCAGACTCAAGTACGCGGGTCTCGCCCTACTGCTCGTCCTCGGCAGCTGGACCGCAGGCGGAACCGGGTCGGCAGCGGCGACCGACTTCCCCGCGGTGGCCGAAACCGAGCCCGCCTCCCCCGGACTGCTGGAGGCGATGCAACGGGACCTCGGCCTGCCCGAGCAGCGGGCCGTGGTACGGCTGGCGGCAGAACGCACCGCCATGGACGTCATGCCGAAGGCACGCACAGCAGCCGGATCCACCTACGGCGGCTCGTGGTTCGACGCGAAGAGCGAGCGGCTCACCGTGGCCGTCACGTCGGACGCCGCGCCCGCGACCGTACGGGAGGTCCGGGCAACCGGAGCGGCCGTTCGCACCGTCGCGCACAGCGCCCGAGAACTCGACGTGACCAAGGCGCGCATCGACCGACTCCCCGCCCCGTCCGGCGTGAGCAGTTGGCACGTCGATCCGGTGGCCAACACGGTCGTCGTGAACGTCGTCCGCGACAGGCGGGCCGACAACGATGTCCGGCGATTCGTCTCCCGCGCCCTCGCCACCGGCCCCGTCACGGTCGAGACGGTCTCCGCCGGCCCGCGCACCTTCGCGGCGGGAACGGTCGGCGGCGACCCCTACTACACAGGCAACGTCCGCTGCTCCATAGGCTTCTCGGTGCACGGCGGCTTCATCACCGCAGGGCACTGCGGTGGGCAGGGAGCCGGCGTCAGGGGCTGGGACGGCACCTACGTCGGAACGTTCCAGGGCTCCTCGTTCCCGGACAACGACTACGCCTGGGTGAGCGTCGGCAGCGGCTGGTGGACAGTGCCGGTGGTCCTCGGCTGGGGCACGGTCCCGGACCGCCTCGTACGCGGCTCGGCCGAGGCACCCGTCGGCACCTCCATATGCCGGTCGGGCTCCACGACGCACTGGCACTGCGGCACCGTGCTGGCCAAGAACGAGACAGTCAACTACAGCCAGGGCGCGGTGCACCAGATGACGAAGACCAGCGTCTGCGCCGAACCCGGCGACTCCGGAGGCTCCTTCATCAGCGGCGACCAGGCCCAAGGAGTCACCTCGGGAGGCTGGGGCAACTGCTCCGGCGGCGGGGAGACCTGGTTCCAGCCCGTCAACGAGATACTGGGCCGCTACGGGTTGACCCTGCACACGGCCTGATGCAGAGGCGGGGAGCTGCGGTGCGGCGGCCCGGTACATGTCCTCCGTTCAGCGCATGCACCGCCGAGTGACCCATGCCTGTGACGCACGAGCCGCCGCGCGCCCGGCGGCGGCCGTGCGGCAGGATGAGCACCATGAGCGTAGTCAAGATCAACGTACTGACCGTCCCCGCCGAGCAGCGCGAGACGCTGGAGAAGCGCTTCGCCTCCCGAGCGCATGCCGTGGAGAGCTCCGACGGGTTCGAGTGGTTCGAACTCCTGCGGCCCGTCGAGGGCACCGACACCTACCTTGTGTACACGCGCTGGCGTGACGAGGAGTCCTTCCAGGCCTGGATGGAGGGCCCCATGAAGTCGGCCCACCAGGGCGGCGGCGCGGAAGGCGGCGAACGCCCCAAGCCGGCGGCCAGCGGGTCCACCTTGTGGTCCTTCGAGGTCGTGCAGCAGGCGGGTCCGAAGAGCGAGTAGCCGTCAGAGCTGCTGCGAACCTCGTCACCGCGGTTCATCGGCGCGCGGCGCAAGCAGTAGGAAAGGGGGCGCCGTTCGCGCAGCGGTCACGCAGACCGAAGCGCGAACGGCGCCCCTGGGGTTGCTCTGTGCGGCGAAGTTCCCGGCTCCGGGCGGTGGACGCCACGCGGCCGGTAGTCCAGCCGGCCCGCCACACCCGCGATGTCAGCCAGCAACCAAACAATGGCAAGCCACATTTCCGTGCCCTGCAACCCTGGTTGATGGCCGGGCCCGCCGCTCTCGCCCGCCTGCCCGAAGCCGAAGCCTGCCCCGGGCTGCCAGCGCTCAAGAATCCGCGGCAGCTGTTGCTCCGCCCAGCTGCGGGCTTCAGCGGCCCGGTAGTGGCTGTGCTGCCCTGCGAGCCACAACGGGTGAGCCACATCGAGGACATTGCAGGCGTTCTCACGGCCAGGGGAGAACCAGCGCGGATCCCGGCTGTGAGCGAGCACTGTGTCGACCATTCGCTCGGTGTACGGCACTTGCAGACCGAACTGAGCGAACGAGCCGCGGATGAGCCGGTAGCCACCGTTGACCAGTTGCAGCCGAGCATCGTCGGCGGGACCGGCCGCACCCCACAGGCCCGTCGTCGGGTCGGTTCGGGTGAGGAGCCAGCCGAACAACGCCTCCAGCGCGCCTGGCGCGGCCGGGTCGTCGCTCAGCTCCGCGTTCCGGTACGCAGCTGTTGTCCAGCAGTCCACCCAGGCACCGGCGTGCCACGCCCGCGTCCGCCACGGCAAGGCCTCAAGACGCGCGGTGAGCTGCTCTGCCGTCAGGCGGGCGGCGACGTGGACAGGGTGGGCGAAACGCGAGCCCAGGAGTCCCAGAGCGTAGCCCGCCGACAGCACGTGATACTCGGCGGCGCCATCATCGACCCAGCCGTCGGATGACGGGGCGGGCAGCGCGCCGGGGCTTCCGTCCGGTCCGTATTCGGGGACCAGTCCGGTAGCCGGGTCCTGCAGGGACCGCAGCCGTTCGGCGTGCTCGGCCCCGGGCAGCTGCGGCGGGGGCGAGCCCAGCAACAGGTCGGCGATCTCGATGGCGTCGCAGTGCGCGCGCACGGTCGCCGGCGCCCCGGGCCGGTCGATGTACCGGCCGGCATCAGCGTTCCAGCACCGGTCGATGACGGCGGCGGCCTGCTCACGAGCCTGGTCGGCGAATCGAGCCACGGCATCCGCCAGACCGGAAGCACCTGGCGTCCGGCCCGGGGATGTCCTCCCGGCGCGGCGATCACGTACGGGGCGAGCGGGGTTGCCCGCTGTGACCGTCCATGGCGGAACGTCCTTGGTGACGACGGCTCCGGCTCCGACGACGCAGTGATCGCCGATCGTGACCCCGTCCAGGACGACCACGTTCGAGCCGATCCACACGTCGTTGCCGACCGTGATGCCTTTGCTGGTCAGTGGCTGGCGGTGTACGGGCCGATCGGCAGCGAAGCCGTGATTGAACCCCAAAAGGGAACTGTGTGCCCCAATGCGCACGCCGTTGCCGAGTACGACGCGGCCCCGGACGGTGGCATAAGGGTTCACGGTGCAGTCGGATCCGGCTGTCAGTTCGCCGGTCACATAGGCGTGCCCGGCGATGTAGCAGTTCGCGCCCAGCTGCAGGGTGTCGGGGAAGACGCCTGCCGCCGCGGAGACGAAGCACCGCGGGCCGAATACTGCACCCTGGTCGGTCAGACGCTGCTGACGGCCGGCCTGTGCCGTCCGCTGCTCGGGGGTGGCACGCTGCTCGAAGTCCCAGGGGCAGTAGTCGAAGTAAGAGTCGTCGAGGGGAGTTGCTGAGCTCACATCACGGAAGTCTAGTAAGCGCTTGCCACCTGGCGGCATCGGTCAGGATGCCCACTCAAGTTGCGTCCAGGTCGGTGTGCAGCAGGTGGTGGTCCGAGTACGGGGTCGGATACACACGGTGCTCGAGTGGGACGATGCCTCGCAGGAAAACGTAGTCGAACTTGCTCTGCCAGTCGGTGGTCGGCTTGCAGGTGCCGGTGGACGAGGGATGGCACTGGGGGGCTGTGTCCGCGGCCAGTGCCCATATCCCGGTGAGTTCGGGGGCGTCCGGCACGGCGTTGAAGTCACCGAGAACGATTGCGCGGTCATGCCGGGCGACTTCTGCGGCGAGTACGCCGATCTGGTCTGCCCGGACTGCTTCTTGACGTCGTTGGGCGAGATGCGTGTTAAAGACCCGGACGGGCCGGCCGCCCACAGTAGTGGTGACTGCCATGTACCCCCGGTCCTCGGATCCGCCGTCGGGGTATTCCACGTCGACCCGGTCTGTCATCGGTGCAGCCGAGAGGACCGCCTGGCCAAAGGCCCCCGGATTCCACGGCACTCCCCCGCAGCGGCCCCAATCCTGAAGAACCGTCCCGTACTCGACGTGGTAAACGAGCCCGTGAAGGCTCTCCAGGTACTCCCGGATCCATTCGACGTCACGCACGCACGCTTCTTGCAGCCCTATGACCTGGGGCGCAAACCTGGCGATCTCAGCTGCCCGGTCAACGTTGCTTGCCTCGCAGGGGTTGCAGATGTTCCACGTCATGACCCGGTTCGGTACGACATCCCTGACGGCCTCGACGGGCCGTGACCCGGCGGAGAGAGCACCGCTTGGTGCACTGGGGCCGACGAGCACCATCCAGGCCACGGTCATGACGACCGCGAGCAACCGCGAGCCCCTTCCGAGCACCCTGGCCTCCTCACAGTGGATACATATGGCGTCTGACGTCTCCCTGCAGAGGTTATGGGACGCGGCTCAGCCCACGGAATGGGCACCCGGGTATTCCAACTCCGCCAGCTGCCAAGGGAGAAGAAGTCCGGCGTCGTGCTCCCGCCCGAGCCGCGCCGGCAGCATTCGGTAGCATCTCGACGCCGATCCGAGCCGGACGCGCCCTCACGCCCATGCGGGCCGTGCCCGGAGCACAGCGCCGGACCAGGGCCTGTCCGGCGGAGCTTGCCGGACAGGCCCTGGTCCCGGAAAGGGCTCAGCGCTTGAGCGTGAAGGTGAAGTCGCCGGAGAGTTTGCCGCTCAGCCGGACTGCCGAAACGAGCTTCCCCTCCGTGATCAGCCTTTCGACTTCGGCCCGCGAAAGACCGCAGCCTTCAGCGATCAGCCGCACCGGCCGGACGGGAATCCGCGCCGCAAAGCGGACCGAGACATCGATCACCTCGCTGTCCAGGTGATCCGATCCGCCGGTGTCGAGGCGCCAGGCGCCCGCCCAGTCGAGGGCGATGCGATTACGGCGGCGCACGACCGGATCCCGGAGCAGCTCAGCTGCCAGGCCAGGGTCGTTGTCATGCATCCGGTCCAGCAGCTCAGGTCGTACGGAGCGCACGTTCATCCGCTCCAGGAACGTGAGCTTTGCCGTGTCCCCGCAAGCCGTACAGAGCACAAGGAGCCAGGCGTCGAGGAGCTTGTGGTTTGCGTTGACGCGAAATCTACCGTTCGCCCGGAAGCGCTCGGACGCGCACGCGTGACAACGGCGGAGGACGGTCGGCAGGCAGGTGGGCATGACCACCCAGGTATTGAGCACAGAAGTAAACCGGTTTCAGTGAGAAGTCCGCAGCAAAAAGCAGCGCGGCGCGCAGGCGCGACGCGCGACGAATCAGCGCTTGGGAGGTCTCACAGGGTGTACAACGGCACGTCCTTGCCTGGACGACTTGGTTCGGCAGCACGGTAATGGCGCACAGCGGCGCTGCTCCACTGAATTTCGAGCGCCTCACCGGCCGGACGGCGTTCAGCGGACGCGGCGCCTGCGGACAGTGTCACCGATCCGCACCACCCGACGATGGGCACCGTCCTGCATCTCTTCCTCACTCGACACTCGATTCACGCTGCCCAGCCACCTGAAAGCGGCCCGATGCCAGAATGCGGGGATGTCGTCCTCTCAGAGCGTGCCCGGCTCCGCCGACAGACGTCTTCGGGCCCAGTTGGTGAAACTGGTCGAGGGCATCGACCCTTGGGACGACCTGGAGCGTGCCCACTTGCGCACGGCCGGCGAGTGGCTCGTCGGCGGCGCGCCGGTGTACAGGATCCGTAAGCCTGACGTGCCGAAGATGCACCTCGTGAGCTACTTCGTCGTTCTGGACGACAAGTACGGGGAACTGCTGCTCGTCGCCCACCGCAAAGCCGGCCTGTGGCTGCCACCGGGCGGGCACGTGGAGCCGGGCGAGGACCCGTGGGCCGCGGTCGAGCGCGAGTGCCGGGAGGAGCTGGGTGTCCCGGCGGTCGCTTCGGACATCACGGGCGAACACCCTCTGTTCCTCACCGTCACCCGGACCCGGGGACCCGGGGAACACACGGACGTCTCGCTCTGGTACGTCATCAGCGCGGACGCGGAAACCGTCACCACTTACGACGAAGAGGAGTTCACGGCGATCCGATGGCTGACTCCCGACCAAGTGCTCGCCGAGTCGCTCGACTCGATGGATCCCCACATGCACCGCTTCACCCACAAGCTGGTGCGGGCCCGGGCTTCATGACCTCGGTGGTGTGCCGGTGCTCTCGGGCTTGTGGTGCGATCGGGCCACTGCCGCGAGGACGAAGGTGACGCTGATCAGCAAGGACCAGGCGCCGAACTTCTCCACTCCCACGGGCTGCCAGCCGTCGAGTTGGTACGGGTAGCGCCAGGCGCCCAGGTAGGTGGCGAGGTTCTCCGCGACCCAGAGGAAGAAGCCGATCAGGACGAACGACAGCGCGAGCGGCATCCGTCGGCGCACACCGCGCACCGTGTAGCGCACCGAGCTGCCCGCGGTGACGGCCAGGAGCAGTGCGGCCAGGATCCAGCGTGCGTCGGGAAGCCAGTGGTGGCTGAAGAAGTTGATGTAGACCGCCGCGGCGACCACGGCCGTCGACCGCGGCCGGTAGCGGACCAGGTCCAGCTCGAAGAGGCGCCAGGCGCGGCAGACATAGCTGCCGACAGCGGCGTAGAGGAAGCCTCCGTACAGCGGCACGCCCGCGAACTTCAGTACGGCCGGTTCCGGATAGCTCCACGAGCCGAGGGACACCTTCACGACCTCGAAGGCCAGGCCGATGACGTGGCAGACCGCGATGACAGCGACGTCCCGCCCGTTCTCCCAGCCGCGCAGCCAGAACAGCAGCGTCAGCAGCACCCCGTACACGACGAGCAGGTCGTAGCGGGCGACAGGGAGGCCGGGCAGCAGGGTGGATGCCGCGACACCGGACATCAGGGCGATGGCGAAGGCACAGGACCGTGTCTGCATCCACGCGAAGTCGAGCAGCTGGCGCAACGATGCGGCCATGGGGCCTGTGATGCTTGTGGTGACCATGATCCCAAGGACGAGCCTGTGGCTTCCTCGGTTGCCGCCGGCCCCGTCACTGGTCGGGGCCGGCCCTGCCGCGCCGCTCCCCGTCGGTCAGTACCAGTTCGTGTCCGCCAGGATGTGCCCGTCGCACGTCAGCAGGGCACGTGAGACACGGCCGCTGAGGTTGTTGCCGATCTTCGTGTAGGCGTGGTTGATGCCCGAGTCGACGGTCTCGGAGACCCAGCCGTCGGCGCGCCCCGCCCCGGAGTTCGAGCGCTCCAGCACGGCGGCGCAGTTGGCGCGGGAGTTCTCGATCCGGGCGAAGGAGCCGCACTTGTCGGAGTAGAAGTACTTCAGCGACATGCCTTCGGCCGTCTTGGTCGGGCCGACCTGGCGGAAGGTCCCGGAACAACTGGAGACGGTGGGGTACTGGCCTTCGTACGCGTAGGCCCCGTAGTTGCCGCCCGAATACGGTGCGGCCTCGGCGGTGAACGGCGTGAGCGCCATCATCGCGGCGGCGCCTCCTGTGGCCAGCAGGGTCTGGAGCGATCGGCGGCGCATGCGAGCCCTCTTCCGTGGGTCGGTGGTGTCCTGGTCGCAACGGCGGTTCCGGCCGTCGTCCGGCCTCGTCCCGCTCGTCGTCAGGACCGTAGGCCGCCGGACCGCAGGGGCGGCACCTGAGAAGTCTCAGGGTCCGCGTGACCTCACGTTTCCCTACGGTTCCGAGTGCCGGCCAGGTGCCGGACACGTCACCCGTCGCGGTCGCGGCCTCCGACGCGGACCGGGGCGGTGCCCGCGTCATGGCCGCGCCGTACGCCGTCGTGCCGTACGAGACGGTCAACGTCCGCTCCGGACCGGCGCGTTCGTACGACAAGGTCGGCAGCGTCGCGGCGAACCAACCGCGCGGCGCGTACTGCTGGGCGCGCGGCGAGACCATCAGCGACCACGGCTACACCAATAACGTGTGGGTCAAGCTCGTCGAGGGTTATGTGAGCGCCGTCTACCTCAAGGGCAACGAGTACGGCGACCTGCCCGCTTCCGCGGCCTGCTGAACCGCCTCCCGAAATTCCGTTGCGGGCGCGCTCCCCTCCCCCGGACCCTGAGCCCATGTCCTACCTCCTTCGTCCCGCCGGCCTGACCGACGCGACCGCCCTCACCGATCTGCTCAACGAAGTCGACCGGATCGAGATCGGCCGGCCCGAGACCGACCTGCACACCGTCGAGGCCGATCTGAAGCGGACCGACATCGCTCTGGAGCGCGACTCGTGGCTGGTCTTCGACGGCGACCGGCTGGTGGCGTACGGCCTGTTGTGGGACGAGTCGGGGGGCGAGCGCGTCGACGTCGACCATTACGTGCTGCCCGACCACCAGCAGGCCGGGGAGCTGGTTCTGGACGCGCTGGAGGTCCGGGCCCTGGACAAGGCCCGCGAGAACGGTGCGGCCAGGGCGGTGGTGCATCTGCACCTCAACACCGAGCCCACGCTTGACACGGGGCTGATCGAGAAGCGGGGCTGGTACGTCGTACGGCGCTACCACGTGCTGCAACGGTCGCTGGACGCGGCCGCGGACCTCGTGCCCGAGGTGCCGTCCGGCGTACGGCTGCGGTCGTGCGCCGACGAGGCGGACCGTACGTGTGTCCATGCGCTGTATCAGTCGAGCTTCGCCGAGCACTTCGACTTCCAGTCGCGTACCTACGACCAGTGGCTGGAGGACGTCGGCGCCGACGTCCTCGACTGGTCCTTGGTCTGGATCGTCGGTACCGACGATCTGGGGGACGCCGGGTTCCTCCTCGCCCGCGACGACCGGGAGGCGATGGGCTGGATCCGGAGCGTCGGCGTGCTGCGAGAAGCCCGTGGACTGGGTCTCGGCGGCCTGCTGCTGCGGCACGCGTTCGCCGCGTTCGCCGCGCGCGGGCGGGAGACGGTGGGGCTGGGCGTGGACACCGCCAACGCCACGGGGGCTCCCGCCCTGTACGCCCGGCACGGGATGGCCGTCCATTTCGCCGTCGACACCTGGGAGTCGGTCCTGAACTGACCGGGGCCAGAACCTGGCCGGGCCCTTTCGTTGCAGCCGGACTCTCCCGCGAACGCCGCCGGCGATCCAGCCGCGGCGCGGAAAGCGCCGGGGCCGGCCGGGGCTGGGCAGTCAGCGGGCTCTGGTGCCCGGATGGGTGCTGTTTCTGCGGGCGTTGTTGTACAGGCGCAGCAAGTGCTTCGCGACCGCGCACGGCGCCGAGTCGGCGTGGCACTGCCGGCAGGTCTGCATGTGGTGTTCGTAGTCGGTACGTGTCTGCTGCAGGGCATCGCCTTGAGACGGCATCGAGGTCCTCGGAATCGACGACGGAGGGGGGTGGGGGTGGCGGGCGGGTTCCGCAGGGACCGCGCGGCGCACCTGACAGAGAAGTTGATCATGTTACTTGTGGTAAAGGGAAGTTGCGGCTCCGGTTCAGCCGCACGGGCACAGAACCACCGTTCCTCAAGCCCGCCCCGAAGCCGCCCCGTCACCAGCCAGCCGAAAAACGCTTGGACTCTGCGGTCACCGTCGCGGGACACTGCGTACTCGCACAGTGACACCACGTAATCACAGGGGTGGGATGGGAACGCCTGAATCGCGCAGGGTCCTGCCGGGCAAACGCTCGGTGCTCCTCGCACTTCGTTACTACGGACGGGAGTTGGCCCGTCTGCGGTGGCTGACGGCACCGGCGATGCTGCTGTCGGCGCTCGGCAACATCGGGATCAACTACATCGCGCCGCTGATCGTCGCCAAGCTCGTCGGTGACATCGCGGGCGACACGGACATCACCCTCGCCTCGACGCTGCCGTACGTCCTCGGCTTCGTCGGTGTTCTCCTGCTCGCGGAGACGCTGTGGCGCATCGCTCTGCACTGCCTGAACCGCCTGGACGCCCTGGGCATCGAGCACCTGTACGTGATCGGGATGGACGAGCTGTTCGCCAAGGACGCAGCGTTCTTCCACGACAACTTCGCCGGGTCGCTGACCAAGCGCGTCCTGAGCTTCGCCTCCCGTTTCGAGCAGTTCGTCGACACGTTGACGTTCCAGATCGTGGGCAGTTTCGTGCCGCTGGCGTTCGGGGCGGTGGTGCTGTGGCGTTACGAACCGCTGCTGGTCGTCGGGCTCCTGGCGATGATCGCGGTGACGGCGCTGTGTGTGGTGCCCCTCATCCGGCGCCGCCAGGCGCTCGTCGACGAGCGTGAGGAGGCGATCGCCCGGGTGTCGGGCCACGTCGCCGACAGCCTGATGAACATGGACACGGTGCGGGCGTTCGCCGCCGAGGAGCGCGAGGCCGCCGAGCACCGCTCGCGTGTGGCGGTGTCGCGGGCGCTCACCCTGCGGTCGTGGGACTACGGCAATCTGCGCATCGACACGCTGGTCGCACCGATGTCGGTGCTGACCAACGCACTGGGCCTGCTGCTCGCGGTCACGCTCGGCGGGGGCGAGCACGGCGTGGAGGCGGTCGTGGTCGCCTTCACCTACTACACCAACGCGACGCGGATCATGTTCGAGTTCAACCAGATCTACCGTCGGCTGGAGAGCTCGATGACGGAGGCCGCGCAGTTCACCGAGCTGCTGCTGACGCCGCCGACCGTGCTCGACCCGCCGTCGCCGGAGCCGCTGCTGCCCGGGGCCGCCGACGTCCGCTTCGAGCAGGTGACCTTCGCCCACGGCGGCGGTCGGTCCCTGTTCGAGGGCCTCGACCTGGCCGTACCCGCGGGGGCGAAGGTCGGACTCGTGGGCCGGTCCGGCGGCGGCAAGACCACGCTCACCCGGCTGCTGTTACGGATGACGGACATCGACGGCGGCCGGATCCTGATCGGCGGTCAGGACATCAGCAGGCTGCGCCAGGCCGACCTGCGCGGTCTGATCGCCTATGTGCCGCAGGACCCGGCGATGTTCCACCGCACACTGCGGGACAACATCGCGTTCGCCCGGCCGGACGCCACCGATGCCGAGATCCGCCTCGCGGCCGAGGCGGCACACGTCACGGAGTTCGCCGACGCGCTGCCGAACGGCTTCGACACGATGGTCGGCGAGCGCGGCATCAAGCTGTCCGGCGGTCAGCGCCAGCGGGTCGCCCTCGCCCGGGCGATCCTGCGCGACGCGCCGATCCTGCTGCTCGACGAGGCGACCAGCGCTCTGGACTCCGAGAGCGAGATCCTCGTCCAGGAGGCTCTGTGGCGGCTCATGGACGGGCGGACGGCGCTCGTGGTGGCGCACCGGCTGAGCACGGTCGCCACCATGGACCAACTCGTCGTCCTCGACCGCGGGCGGATCGTCGAGCAGGGCACCCACCACGAACTGCTCGCGGCTCAGGGAGCCTACGCGAAGCTGTGGCAGCACCAGTCCGGCGGCTTCCTCGACGACAACCCTGCGCCGGCCGAGTTGCCCTGAACCGGAGACCGGCCCGGGCGGCGGGCGGCGGATGCGTTTCGCCGTCCGCCTGCCCGGCTCGGTCCCCGTCAGTCGGCGCAGCAACCGTCCTCGGCGCCCCCTCGGCCGGTGGTGTCGAGTCGGCAGAAGCAGGACGCCTCGATCGGTACGTCCGCCATCGCGGCCGCCAGACGCAGCTGCTGGGCCACCATCTGTGCCTCCGCGGTCCTGCCCAGACGCATCAGGCACTCGTGGAGACCGTGCAGGGACCAGACGTTGCCGGGATGCTGCAAGGCGCGCGGGAGCGTGTCGTCGAGGCCGAGGTCGGCCCGGTAGACCGCCTCGGCCTCCTCGACGCGTCCCTGTTCGAGGAGGAGGGCGCCGTAGGCGTGCCGGGTGGGCTGCATCCACCCCCACGGTTCGTCGTAGGGGAGGCTGTCGTCCAGTTCGATGGAGCGTTCCAGGGCGGCGAAGGCGGCGTCGAAGTCGCCTTTGCGGTACTCCAGTTCGCCGTCGAGCATCGCCGAGGCGATCGCAAGGATGTCGGCGCAGGTGTTGTTGAAGAGCATGCGGGTCTCGGAGACACGGGCGACGGCCTCGTGGAAGAGCCGGCGTTCCGTCTCGGCCTCCGGGACGCGGTGGGTCGAGGAGTACGCGACGCCGCGGGCGTAGTGGAGCATCGCGGTCGTCACGCAGTACAGCTCGGGGTCGGCGGGCAGGGTGAGCTCCAGGATGTCGTCCCAGCGGCCGAAGCGGATCAGGGCGTGCACGCGCATGGCGAGGAAGCCCTCCAGCCAGTCGGCCATGGGCGGGCTCGGCACGCGCAGCAGGTCCTCCGGAATGGATGCTTCGAGCTGCGCGACGGTCTGGAGGGCGGTCTCGCACTGGCCGAGGAACATCGCGCCGTAGATCTTGAAGTGGTAGTTGTGCGTGCGGTACAGGGTGTAGAAGTTCATCGCGCCGGCTCGTGAGCGGTACTTCTCGTCGGCTGCGATCGCCGCGGTGTTGTCCGAGACCACCCGCCGGTAGTCGCCGCACAGCACCTCCAGGTGCGAGGGCATGTGCAGCAGATGCCCGGCGTCGGGCATCAGGCCGCGCAGCCGGTCCGCGACGGGAAGGGCCGCCTCGGGTGTCGGGGACATCTCCATCAGGTGGATGTACATGTGCAGCACGCCCGGGTGGTCACGTCCCGCGTCAGTGGCGAGGGCCCGGTCGAGGGCGGCCCTGGCCTCCGGCGTGCGCGCGCCCTCGGCCGGTTCGCCGGTTCGCAGGTCCCACAGCTGCCAGGGGGTGAGGTTCATCAGGGCGTCGGCGTACAGGGTGGCGACGTCCGGGTCGTCGGGTGCGAGTTCGTAGACCGCGCGCATGCTGTCGGCGTAGGGGGCGTTCCAGACGGAGCAGTCCTGCACGGCCTTCGCCTGCGGGTAGCGGGCGCGCAGTGCGGCGATCAGGGCCTGTTCGACAGGGGTGGCGGTGTCCGCTTTCGCATGGGCCAGTTCCACGGCCGTATGGGTGCGGTCGACGGTGCGGGCCAGGTCCTGGTCGTCGAAGAACTCCCAGGGTTTGTTGTAGTTCGGGCCGAGGGCGTAGGCGATGCCCCAGTGGGCCATGGCGCAGTCGGGGTCGGCCGCTGCAGCGGCTTCGAAGCAGGCGACGGCCTCCTCGTGGTGGAAGGCGTACGTCCACATCAGGCCGCGGTCGAACCAGAGCTGGGCCTGAGCGGAGGACGTGGTCACGGAGCGGGTGTAGGTGCCGAGGTCGTAGTACTCCATCGTCTGTCTCCTGCCTGTGCTGCGCCTGCCGGACTGTTCCGGTCCCGCACCCCCAACGGGGAGGGTTGATGCCCGGTTGCGGGTTCGGGCATGTCCGCTCACGGCGTCGCCTCCCACCTCCGTGGGTACCCAGGCCGGGCGGTGCGGCGCGACGGCCCGGTCGGTGAGCCTGCGCCCCCCGGCTTGCGCCGCCCAGGTGCGGGCAGGGTGCGGCGTGGCGCATTCTTGCTGTGTCGCGCGCGTGATGGCGTACGGACGAGGTAGGGCCGATGACTGGGAGCGCCGAGGACGCAGAGCGGACGCCCGGCAGGTTGGCGGCGCTGCTGATCGATGCCTCGGCGGAGGCGATCAGCGCGGCCGGTGGCCACGCGGCAGGGGTCTATCTGCGTTCCGGCACGCCCGGACTGCTTCGTCTGGCGGTGCTGGAGGGGCTGCCGGGGCCGCTGTTCCGGCCGTGGTGGCGGCTGCATGCGGACCGGCCGTTTCCCGTCGCGGACGCCTATCGGCTCGGCGTGGAGGTGGTGCTGCCGAACGCGACGGAGACGATGCGCCGCTATCCGCAGTTCGCGGCCGGTCTGCCGTTCCAGTTCGGGTCCCTGTATGTCCCCGTCGCGGGCGGGCCGACCGTGTACGGGGTGCTGACGGTGCTGCGGCCCTCGGCGTCGGACGCGACGGAGCTGCTGCCCGTGCGCGAGCGCATGGCGCAGGTTGCCCAGGAGCTGGGGTCGGCACTGCGGACCCTGGAGGGCGCGGACGCGTCGGCGGTGGTCTGGGACGACGGGCCCCTGTGTGTCCGGCCCCCGGCCGGGCGCTCGCCCATGGGGCGCGTCGGACGGTTCGCCTGGGATCCGGTGGCGGGTGTCGTGACGGCGGACGAGCGCCTGAACGCCGTAGTGGATGCTGCTTCGGGGAAGACCGACGGCACCGCGGAGACGTTCGCGCAGGCCTTGGCCCCGGGTGATGCGGAGCGGATTCTGGCGGCGCTGCGGGAGGCCGCCGGGGGCCGGCCGCCGGCGCTGCCGCTGTACGTACGTGCCCCGGACGGTGCGCTGCGGCTGGTCGAGGTGTGGGGGCCGCATGACGATACGGCCCCGTTCGGCGCGGCGACGGTACGGGGTGTCGTCCTCGAACCGGGCCCGGGCGCGGTGGCGGACGCGGCGGCCGATCTGCTGCCGGACGGTGTCTTCTGCCTGGACCGGGTGGGCGCGGTCGTCTACGCGAATCCGCATGCGGCACGGCTGTTGCGCCGGCCGCGCACCGAGTTGCTGGGCCGCACCCTGTGGGAGGGCGTGCCGTGGCTGAACCAGCCCGCCGTCGAGGATCATCTGCGGGGGGCGCTGCTGTCCCCGGACCCGGTGCACTTTCATGTCCGCAGACCGTCCGCCCCTGGGCGTGAGCCCGCTGCCGCGTCCATCGAGGGCGATCTGCTCGCCATGTCCGTCTATCCCGGCCGGGACCTTCTCACGTGCACGCTACGGCTAGGACACCGCATGGCGGCCGGTCCGGCCGGCCTCCCGGACGCGCCCGGCTCACCGGAGACCCCCGGTGCGCCTTCGCTCTCTCCCCTGTACCGCCCGATCGTCCTCGCCATCGCGCTGACAGAAGCGGTCACCGCCCGTCAGGTGTCCGCCGTGGTGATGCGGGAGCTGCTGCCCGCCTTCGGCGGCCGTCGGCTGGCCATCTACCTGCTACAGGAGCGACATCTGTACCTGGCCTGGGAGACGGGCTTCCCCAAAGGGTTCCTCGCCCCGTTCGAGGGTGTGGGGCTGGACGAGCGACTGCCCGGCGTCGAGACGCTGACCAGCGGCCGTCCGCTCTTCTTCGACTCCATGCAGCAGCTCGCCGACGCCTATCCGGGCATCCCCCTGGACGCGACGGAGGGAGCCCGCGCGTTCCTGCCCCTGATCGCCTCCGGGCGTGCGGTCGGCTCGTGCATCCTCGGCTTCGACCGGCCGCGCAGCTTCAGCACCGAGGAGCGCACGGTGCTGACCGCCATGGCCGGGCTGATCGCGCACGCCATGGAGAAGGCACAGCGCTACGAGAGCGAGGCCGCGCTGGCCCGTGGACTGCAGCAGGCGCTGCTCCCGCGGCGGCTGTCGCAGCACCCGCTGGTGGAGACCGCCGGGCGCTATCTGCCGGGCACACAGGGCATGGAGGTCGGCGGTGACTGGTACGACGTCGTCGCCGCCGGAGACGGTCTGGCCCTGGTGATCGGCGATGTGCAGGGGCACGGCGTGCAGGCTGCGGCCACCATGGGGCAGCTGCGCAGCGCCGTGCGGGCCTTCGCTCTCGGCGACCGGCCGCCCGACGAGGTCATGAGCGGCACCAACCGTCTGCTGATCGACCTCGACGCCGGTCTGTTCGCGAGTTGCTGCTACATCCGGCTCGATCCCGCGACCGGCGTCGCCCAGGCGGCCGATGCCGGGCACCTGCCACCGCTGCTGCGCCGCCCCGACGGCCGTACGCATGTCGTCGACCTGCCCGGCGGGGTCGTGCTCGGCGTGGACCCGCAGGCCCAGTATCCGGTGGCCGAGCTGCGGATGGAGCCGGGTGCCGTGCTGGCGTTGTACACGGACGGGCTGGTCGAGCGGCCCGGTGTCGACATCGACGACGGCATCAGCGCGCTGCGGGTGGCGCTGGCCAAGGCCGGTGCCCCCGGTGCCGGCCGGGGCGGCCGCTCGCTGGCGGGCCTGGCGGACCGGCTCACCGTGACGGCCCGGCACACGGCGGACCGCCCCGACGACATCGCCCTGCTGCTCGCGACGCGGCGGGCCACGCCACCGCGCGGGAAGTGAGGGCGGGCGCCGATGACGCCGGGCGGCGTAACCCTGTTGCGGGGACGGGAGTTGCCCGGAGTCGCCCCCGCACTTCTGTGATCGTCTGTGATCGCCGTGTGGGGGAGACAGCAGTTCCTGTCACGGTCCGTGACGTCTCTCGCCTCCCGGGGCGCGGCAGTGTAGACATGGGCACATGGTCCGACTAACGGGTCGATCCGGGGCCCGGTCGGCCCGTCGTCCGAGCGGTCTGCGCACCCGACGTGCGCCCGACCGCGTTTTCGCGGTGCCCGAACGGGGAGTGCCGCGCGACCCCGTCGCCGAGGGGCGGCGAAAGGGCCCGCTGGCCGGGGTGCGGTCGGCACTGGGCGGGCGCAGCGTCGCCGGCCAGGTGTTCCTGCTGCAAGTGGTGATCGTGCTGCTGCTGGTCGTCGCCGCGGTGGTGGCACTCGTACTGCAGACGCGGTACGACACCACGCAGGAGGCACGCAACCGTTCGGTGGCGGTCGCCGAGGCCTTCGCGAACGCGCCCGGCACCAGGGAGGCGCTGAACAGCCCGGACCCCACCGCCGTCCTGCAGCCGCGGGCCGAGGCGGCGCGCGAGGCCACCGACGTGGACTTCATCGTCGTCATGAACACCGACGGCATCCGCTACACCCACCCCAAGCCGGACCGCATCGGGAAGAAGTTCGTCGGCACCCTGGAACCGGCGCTGGCCGGGAAGGTCGTGGTCGAGCACATCACCGGGACCATCGGTCCCCTCGTGCAGGCGGTGGTCCCCGTCAAGGACCCCGGCGGGAAGGTCGTGGGCCTGGTGTCGGCCGGGATCACGACGAAGACGGTGGGCGGTACCGCGGACCGGCAGCTGCCGCTCGTGCTGACCGCCGCGGCCGTGGCGCTCGCCCTGTCCACGGCGGGCACGGCCCTGGTCAGCAAGCGGCTGCTGCGGCAGACGCACGGCCTCGGGCCGGACGAGATGACCCGGATGTACGAGCACCACGACGCCGTCCTGCACGCCGTCCGGGAGGGCGTGATCATCGTCGGCGACGAGGGGCGGCTGCTGCTCGCCAACGACGAGGCGCACCGCCTGCTCGACCTTCCCGAGGATGCCGAGGGACGCCGGGTGATCGACCTCGGCCTCGCCCCCGACACCGCCGAACTGCTCGACTCGGGCCGGATGGCCACGGACGAGGTGCACCTGGTCAAGGACCGGCTGCTCGCGGTCAACCAGCGCCCCACCCACCTCAGGGGCCGGCCCTCCGGCAGCGTCGCCACGCTCCGCGACTCGACGGAGCTGCGGGCCCTGTCCGGCCGGGCCGAGGAGGCCCGCGAGCGCCTGAACATGCTGTACGACGCCGGTGTCGGCATCGGCACCAGTCTGGACGTCACCCGTACCGCCGAGGAACTGGCGGAGCTCGCGGTGCCCCGGTTCGCCGACTACGCCACCGTCGACCTGTTCGACGCCGTACTCGGGGGCGGGCAGCCGGAGCCGCGGACCCGGCTGCACCGCACGGCGTCCAGCGGGATACGCAAGGACGCGCCGCTGTACCCCGTGGGCGAGCAGATCCGGCTCGTCGACTCCTCGCCGCAGGCCCGTGCGCTCAGCGACGGGCAAGCCGTCACCGAGCCGCGGCTCAAGGAGGCGCAGGGCTGGCGCGCCCAGGATCTGGAGCGGTCGGCGCAGGTCGTGGACTTCGGCATCCACTCACTGATCGCCGTCCCGCTCAGGGCGGGGTCCCTGGTGCTGGGCGTGGTCAGTTTCTGGCGGGCGCAGAAGGGCGAGCCGTTCGACGCCGACGAGGTCGCGCTCGCCGAGGAGCTGGTCGCGCGGGCGGCGGTGTCCATCGACAACGCCCGCCGGTACACGCGCGAGCACAGCATGGCGGTGACCCTGCAGCGCAGCCTGCTGCCGCGCCGCCTGCCCGAGCAGAACGCGCTGGACATCGCCTACCGGTATCTGCCGGCGCAGGCCGGGGTGGGCGGCGACTGGTTCGACGTGCTGCCGCTGTCCGGTGCCCGGGTGGCGCTGGTGGTGGGGGACGTCGTCGGCCACGGACTGCATGCGGCGGCCACGATGGGCCGGCTGCGTACGGCCGTGCACAACTTCTCCGCCCTGGACCTGCCGCCCGACGAGCTGCTCGCACTCCTCGACGAGCTGGTCGCCCGGATCGACCAGGACGAGACGGAGGAGGGCGACAGCGCTCCGGTTGCCGGCGCGACCTGTCTGTACGCGATCTACGACCCGGTCTCCCGGCGGTGCACGATCGCCCGCGCCGGACATCCGCCGCCCGCCCTGATCCGGCCGGACGGCACCGTCGAGTTCCCCGACGTGCCCGCCGGTCCCCCGCTGGGCCTGGGCGGGCTGCCGTTCGAGACGGCCGAGCTGGAGCTGGCGCAGGACAGCCGGCTCGTGCTCTACACGGACGGGCTCGTGGAGGACCGCGAGCGGGACATCGACGAGGGTCTGGCGCTGCTGCGGGACGCGCTGGCCCGGGCCGGCCGGTCACCGGAGGAGACCTGCCGGGCCGTACTGGACGGCAGGCTCCCCGCTCGGCCGAGCGACGACATCGCGCTGATCGTGGCGCGGACGCGGGCGCTCGGCGCCGACCTGGTCGCCGAATGGCAGGTCCCGTCCGACCCGGCGGCCGTCGCCCAGGTGCGCTCCGACGTGACGCGGACGCTGGAGAGGTGGGGGCTCGAGGACCTGTCGTTCACCACGGAGCTGATCCTGAGCGAGCTGGTCACCAACGCGATCCGCTACGGCGGTGACCCCATCCGCGTGCGCATGCTGCGCGACCGCACTCTGATCTGCGAGGTCTTCGACGCCAGCAGCACCTCGCCGCACCTGCGCTACGCGGCCATGACGGACGAGGGCGGGCGCGGCCTGTTCCTCGTGGCGCAGCTCGCCGAGCGCTGGGGGACGCGGTACCTGCCCACGGGCAAGGTGATCTGGGCGGAGCAGCCGCTGCCGTGACGGGCGGCCGGTTCGCGCACGCCTATGGGCACACGCCTGTTTGTACATAGGTACGAACCTTTGACGCGACGGGTGCCCTTCACGATCTGCTTCTGGTAGGAAACTTTCCTATCAGTACTGCCTACGGCCAACTCCCCACCCCCCACCACCACTTGGAGCCGCCGTGAAGCACCTCACGCATACGTCGCGCCGCACCCTGCTCGCCCTGATCGGCGCGTCCCTGGCGTCAGCCCCGCTCCTCAACTCCCCCCGTGCCGCCGCACTCTGCGCCGCGGTGGGACTCGACGACCCGGCGAAGAAGGAGATCGCCATGCAGCTGGTGTCGAGCGCGGAGAACTCCTCGCTCGACTGGAAGGCGCAGTACAAGTACATCGAGGACATCGGCGACGGCCGCGGCTACACCGCCGGGATCATCGGCTTCTGCTCCGGCACCGGTGACATGCTCGACCTCGTCGAGCTGTACGCCGACCGCCGCCCCGGCAACGTCCTGGCCCCGTACCTGCCGGCGCTGCGCCGGGTGAACGGCACCGACTCGCACGACGGACTCGACCCGAACTTCCCCCGCGACTGGCGCCGGGCCGCACAGGACCAGGCGTTCCGGCAGGCGCAGAACGACGAGCGCGACCGGGTGTACTTCAACCCGGCGGTACGGCAGGGCAAGAGCGACGGGCTGCGTGTGCTCGGCCAGTTCGCGTACTACGACGCCATCGTCATGCACGGCGACGGCGACGACCCCACCAGCTTCCGCAACATCCGCAGGCGCGCCCTGAACCGGGCCCGGCCGCCGGCGCAGGGCGGCGACGAAGTCACCTACCTGGACGCCTTCCTGGACGCGCGCGTGTGGGCCATGAAGCAGGAGGAGGCCCACAGCGACACCAGCCGGGTCGACACGGCCCAGCGGGTCTTCCTGCGCAAGGGCAACCTCGACCTCGATCCGCCGCTCGACTGGAAGGTGTACGGGGACAGTTACCACATCGGCTGAGCGGCGTCCGGCGCCCCGCACGGCCGGGGCGCCGGACCTCCCCGCACACAGCCGGCACCGGCATGAGAGAGTGACCGCACGAGCCGCCGCCTCATAAAGTCGCTTTATGAGCCCATAGACCGGACCCGCGTACCGACTTAGGCTTGCCTTAGTTTAGGCTTCCCGTCGAGTCGATCTATCACCGCTCGAAGGGAACCTGATCATGCCCCGCCCCCTGCGGGTAGCCATCGTCGGAGCCGGCCCCGCCGGAATCTACGCCGCCGACGCGTTGCTCAAGTCCGAGGTGGCCGCCGAACCCGGCGTGTCCATCGACCTCTTCGAGCGCATGCCGGCGCCGTTCGGACTGATCCGTTACGGCGTGGCGCCCGACCACCCCCGCATCAAGGGCATCATCACGGCCCTCCACCAGGTGCTCGACAAGCCGCAGATCCGCCTCTTCGGCAACGTCGACTACCCCACCGACATCAGCCTGGACGATCTGCGCGCGTTCTACGACGCCGTGATCTTCTCGACCGGTGCGACGGCCGACCGGGCGCTGCCGATCCCGGGCATCGAGCTCGACGGGTCGTACGGCGCCGCGGACTTCGTCTCCTGGTACGACGGCCACCCGGACGTGCCGCGCACCTGGCCGCTCGAAGCGGAGAAGGTCGCCGTCCTCGGCGTCGGCAACGTCGCCCTCGACGTGGCCCGCATCCTCGCCAAGACGGCGGACGAGCTGCTGCCGACGGAGATCCCGCCGAACGTCTACGACGGCCTCAAGGCCAACAAGGCGCTGGAGGTCCACGTGTTCGGCCGCCGCGGCCCGGCCCAGGCGAAGTTCTCGCCGATGGAGCTGCGCGAGCTGGACCACTCCCCCAACATCGAGGTCATCGTCGACCCCGAGGACATCGACTACGACGAGGGCTCGATCGAGACCCGGCGCGGCAACAAGCAGGCCGACATGGTCGCCAAGACCCTGGAGAACTGGGCGATCCGCGACGTCGGCAACCGCCCGCACAAACTGTTCCTGCACTTCTTCGAGTCACCCTCGGAGATCCTCGGCGAGGACGGCAAGGTCGTCGGCCTGCGCACCGAGCGCACCGCGCTCGACGGCACGGGCAACGTCAAGGGCACCGGCGAGTTCAAGGACTGGGACGTCACCGCGATCTACCGCGCCGTCGGCTACCTGTCCGACAAACTCCCCAAGCTCCCCTGGGACATCGACTCGGGCACGGTCCCGGACGAGGGCGGCCGGGTCATACAGGAGTCCGGCGAGCACCTGCAGTCGACGTACGTCACGGGCTGGATCCGGCGCGGTCCGGTGGGTCTGATCGGCCACACCAAGGGTGACGCCAACGAGACGGTGGCGAACCTGCTGGACGACTTCGCCAACGGCCGTCTGCAGACGCCGGGTTCGCCCGAGCCGGAGGCCGTGGAGGCGTTCCTCGCCGAGCGCGAGATCCGCTTCACCACCTGGGACGGCTGGTACCGGCTCGACGCCGCCGAGAAGGCGCTGGGCGAGCCGCAGGGCCGTGAGCGCGTGAAGATCGTCGAGCGCGAGGACATGCTCCGGGAGAGCGGCGCGTAAGTCGCCGACGGAGACGGAGTCGGGGCCGGGGTTCAGTCCCCGGCCCTCTCTCGATTTCCGCATCTCCGCAGTGGTCGTCGCCTGTTGGAGGAGGACATGGCCAGCGTCGCAGATGAGCTGAGGTTTCCTCGGCGATCCTGGGTTTTCCTGGATCGTGGGAAGCGGCCGTGGTGCATGGCTGGGTATGGACCCCCGCCGGTGGCTCGCAGTCCGTGCCGCCGGCGGGGGCACGCTGCTCATCGCTTGCGGTACCTGCCGCCTGCGGCGCCGCCGGCTGCGGTGCTTCGGTGACTGGGGTAGCCGCCCCGCCGGACGCTTTCCGCTCCGGTGTGGACCCGGGCGGGGCGGGGACCCCGCGTCGCTTTCCTGGGCACGGGGCGGATTCTCAAGGAGACCGGAATCGTGATTACTGCTCCCACCGGCCTCGCAGTGACACGCACGCTACCGGGCCCACCACCACGCTCCTGCAGCTCAGTGGAGACACTCACCGAAAGGTGTCACACGAGTCCGCTCACGTCGCATCGGGCAGCAAGCCGTGTTATAGAGCCACACCCAGGACGCACAGGCCAATCGGAGCACTGCGCACGACCTGGCCGCCGTGTCCGGGCTCGACGAGGTTCCGGTGCGACTCGTGGCGTGCCTCGGGTTCGGGGTGGACTCCTATCACGGGGTCAACCACTCCCTGGTGCTGGAGAACCTCGCCGCGCTGGACCGCGAGGGCGGCTACCTCGGTACGTTCTCGCTGCCGCGCGACAGCCGCGAGGGGAGCCTCTACCTCGACGCCGTGGAGCATGCCCAGCAGTGCACGCCGGACCACCCGAGCATCGTCCAGGGGTCCGTCGCGGCCGCCGTACGCGGTGACTTCGGCGACGTACGGTTCACCGAGCGGACCAGGAACAGCGAGCTGTTCGTCAATCCGCTCATGGCCCTGTACTTCTGCGTCGACGCGCCCGCCCTGGCCCGGCGCAACCTCTATCTCGACCGGCTGGAGAACACCGCGCTCATGCGCCAGATCAGCTCGGCCATCGCGGAGTTCCGCGACGAGCTCCCGCGTCAGCGGCCACCACGGGCCTACCCGCACTGACGCGTCCCTGTCTCACATTTCGGTGAAGTCGCCACAGCGTCCGCGTGCCCTGCATACACTCCTGATCTTCACAGAAGCTCCATACAGGGGGGATATTTCTCCATGCGTATACGCATTGTCGCCACAACCGCCGTCGCGGCAGGCACGCTCGCCGCACTGTCCGCCGTACCGGCCCAGGCCACCGAGTACTCGTCCGCGCTGAAGATCAAGGGCATCCAGTACGACGCGCCCGGCCGCGACTCCAACAACTGCGCCACCGGCAACACCGACGAGGAATACCTGACGATCAAGAACTACTCGTCGAGCGCGACCGTGAACCTCAAGGGTTACGTCGTGCGGGACGCCAGCAGCAACAAGTTCGTCTTCACCGCCAACCACTATCTGCAGCCCGGTGACTACGTGAAGCTCCGGGGCGGGAACGGCACCGACTCCGACGCGAACAACGTCGTCTACCGCGACAACTGCAACTTCATGTGGAACAACGACAAGGACACCATCAAGCTGTACAAGCCCTCGGGCGCCGGCGCCGACTCGCACGCGTACACCAAGAGCGGCAACGACCCGGACGGGAACGGCTACATCACCTACCACGGCTGACCGTTCGGGGGCCGCGTGAGCAGGACCCGCCCCAATGCGGATGGTGGACGGGTCCTGCTCACCGAGTCATTGTCGTGACCGCAGGCGGTACGGGCCACGAGTGAGCGGCGGCCGGGCTATGCGGATCGTGCACACCCCGTGTGCGGACCCCCCGCCCGATCGGCATCCATCTGCGGCGACGATACTGGTACGGACACATACCCCCGCCCACAGATGGACCCATGCCCAGCTCCTCCAGCGCCCGCCCCACGATCCCGCCCTCGGTGTGGTCGGCCCGTGGCCGACACGTCGGCCCCGCCGCGGAAGACGTACTCCGGCTCAGTCTGCGGCAGCTCAAGGACAGCCGGGTCATAGATGACTGTCTGGAGGTGCCCGGGCCCGAGGGCGCCCAGGAGTGGATCTTCGAGGCTCGATGGCGGGTCGCCGAGGCGGTGACCGTGCGGGCCCGGCTGACCCTCGAGCGCGGCTCCGCCGAAGGGCAGGAGTGGGTGCTGGTCGCGGAGGCGGAGGCCCCGTGGGACCCGCGATGGCCCTCGCCGGCCACCATGTTCTGGCCGCAGGAGCCGGACGCGGCCTGGGACCACGATGCGGTCACGGGCCTGCGCCTGACGGACATCAACCCCCTCCCCTCGGACGACAAGGCCGTACGACGCGTGTTGCGGGACTCAGCGCGCGACGGCTGGAGCGTCCATGTCGTCGTCCACGAGGCCATGACCACGGACGAGCGCGGCCGCGTTCCCCTGGCCGGGATGCTGCCGCCGAGCCTGCGGCACCGCGTGGTCGAGCATCGCGCCGCGCCCCATCAGCTGCGCGTCGTGAACTGGGCCCTGCGGGACTTCGGTGTGCAGGTGCCGCGCGGTGGTGCCGTGGTGCTGCCGGGGACTGCGGCCTCGTCCGGCTACGACGCCGACGACTTCGCCGTACGCAGTGTCTTTCTCGACGGCTCGGAACCGGCCGAACTCATCCACGCCGTCATGCGGTTCGCCGCGCTGCCGCGTCCGCTGCCCGAGGGCGGCGAGGAGGCCGTCACCGCCCTGCGGGAGGACTGGCGGCTGCTGACGCTGGAAGAGGAACTCGCCCGTGAGCGCAAGCTCGTGGCGATGTACGCCGAGGCGCTCGAGGCGATGACGAAGTCCCGCGACCTGTACCGGGAGGCCGCCGAGCAGGCCCACGCAGCGCTGGCGGCCTACCGGGAGTCCGCCGGAGCCGAGCCCGAGGCGCGGCCCGAGCCGGACGCGGCCCCGACGGCTTCCCCGCTCCAGCAGCTGACCCGGACCTTCGAGCGCCTCAAGGTCCCCGCCTGGGCTCGCAGGCCCGGGCCTGGCGCGGACCGTGAGCCGGAGGGCAAGGCCGTCGAGGAGCAGGCGGAGACGTCGGACCGCTAGGGCCTGTCCCGTCGGAGGGACACAACTAGCCGCGGGCGCCGGTGTGCAGAGCGGCGAACAGCCCGCGCACGCGGGTGCCGTCCGGCAGCTGCCAGGCGCCGCCGACATGGCCGATAGCTCCTTCGGGAAGGAGCGATGCGGCGTTCGCGGCGGGCCGCAGGACCCGGTGCAGACGGAGGGTCGAGCCGTCCGGTGCGGCCAGCACGGTGCCCTCCGGGGCGTCGGTGGCGGGGGCCGTGGCCTCCGTCGACGTGAGGCCTGCACCGGCGTAGGAGCGGGTGACCTCCTCGTCGACGGCGTCGGTGATGCTCTGCGCCTGAGCCTGGACCCGCCCCTCCATCAGGGCCCACAACTGGGCGACCAGTACCGGGTCGTGGCAGCCGTCGTAGGCCCAGCGGTGCCCCAGCACTCCGTGCTCCATGGTCCCGACGAGGGCGTCCTCCGCACCGTCGAGAGGGGCGCCGCGATAGGTCAGCGGCACCAGGTAGCTGATCGGCTCGGCACCGGAGGCGTCGGTGACCACCATGAACTCGATCCCGACCTCGCCCTGCGGGTCGTCGAGCCGGAAGCCGCCGGCCTTGGCCAGCCTGGGTTCACCGGCGCCGCCGTACCACGGGCGGGAGGGCAGCCAGGAGGTGAGCAGTTCCAGCTTGGTCGGTTTGAGGGTGGTGTGGTGAATGATGGCCATGCCCGCAGGCTCTCACGGAAGTTGACGCCCTGATAGCCTGTTCGATCATGACGTACTTCTTCCCCCTCCGCTAGCCACTCCGTCGGCACTGCGCGGCTCGACCCGGCGCCGGCGATGCGGGGCGGTCTTCCACCGTCCCGGGCTGCGACGTGGGAGAAGACGGCATCATGCGCATGGTTGCGCGGTGCGTACGCGGGCTGGAGCCCGCACTCGGCACGGAGATTCTGCGGACGCGTTCCGCGAGCATCGAATGGATCGGCCACCGTGAGGTGGGCTTCCGGACCCCTACCAGTACCCATGCCGGCAACGGCGGCAGCGACGACGGCACGGTGCGGCTGCGGACCGCCGACGACGTCTTCCTCCTCGCCCGCCGCCGGGACGACATCGGTCCGCACAAGAGCGACCTGGGCGCCCTGGCCGAGATGGCCTGTGCGGTCGATCTGGAGGAACTGGCGCGGGAACGGCAGGGCCGCGGCGGGCCGGCCGGGTTCGGCGAGATCGAGGTCTCGGCGTCCTTCCTGGGGCGCAGGACGTACAACCGGTACGACATCGAGGACGCCGTCGGCCGGGTACTGGCCGAGCGAGCCGGTGTGCCGTACCACGCGCGCCGGCACGGCGAGCCTGCGCCGCCCGGCCACAGCGGGTGGCGGCTGACGCTGGACGGCGCCCACGCCACCCTGCTGCTCCGCCTGGGGCGGCGTCCGGCGCACCGGCGCGCCTACAAGAACGCGACCGTCGCGGGCACCCTGCACCCGCCGGTCGCCGCCGCCATGGCCCAGGCGGCCGAACTGCGGCCGGGGCAGCGGGTGCTGGACCCGTGCTGTGGAGCGGGGACGCTGCTCATCGAGGCCCACCACACGGTGCCGGGCACCACGCTGCTCGGGTTCGACCTCGATCCGGCCGCGCGCCGGGCGGCACGGCAGAACGCCGGGCCGCTGCCGGTCGCCGTCGAGCCCGGCGACGCCGGCGCGCTCCCGGTCGCCGACCGCAGCATCGACCGTGTCCTGTGCAACCCGCCCTGGGGAGAACAGGTCGACGCGGGTGGACGCCTCGCCGGGCACCCGGAGCTATGGTGGCGCGAACTCGCCCGCGTCCTCACCGACGAGGGGCGCGCGATCGTGCTGCTGCCCGAGGCGCACGGACTGGGCCACGCCCTGGCGCTCGGCCTGACACCCGTCCACGTACAGCAGCTGAGTCTGTTCGGCAGCCGTCCGCTGCTGGTCCGCCTCGAACGCCGCCGCGACCGCAGACGCGGTCGGGCCCGGCGGCAGGCGCAGGCCGAGGGCCGCACTCGCCCACTCGCGGTGCGTACGGCGGCTGCGCAGGACTCGTAGGTGTCGCGTACTGCGTCCGGCGGGTTGCCTTCGGTGGGCGTGGTGGGCGGATCCCGGCTCCTGCCCAGGCAGGTGTCGGGACCGGTTGCGCGTCTTTCGTCCTGACGGGTGACGAGGGCCGCCAGGTGACCGCCGTCATGCAATGCGCACGCCGCAAGGGGGAATCCGACCAGCAGTGTGTCGTGCGCACCGCCGGCAGGAGGAGGGTCCGTGGAGTCGACCACCACAGTGATCGTCGTCGCCGTGGCCCTCGCGGCCGCAGTGCTCGCCGTGGCCGTCGGTGTCCTGGTGCGGCTGGTGCGAACCCGGCGCGTGCTGAGGCGTGCCGGGCTGCCGACCGGACCGCGATGGGTGTTCTGGGGTGCCGTCGCCTACTTAGTTCTGCCCGCCGATCTGGTGCCGGATCCGGTGTATCTGGACGACATCGGCGTGCTCTTGCTGGCACTGCGTACCCTGCGCCGCTCTCCCGATGCGGAACCGCCGGACGCCGTTGGTTACAGAAAGTAAGGAAACCAATCACTCGTTCGATTCGTTTAAGTAAGAGGAACCCTATGGCCGTCGGCGGACCGAACGACGCCGCTGGGTGACCACGCTCGATCGGAGCAGCACCTGTGAGGGAGAGACGATGCAACCGTTCGCGCTCAACTATGCACGGCCGGCCGCGGAGTTGGAGGTCAGCACTCCGTACGTCTACGACTCCGGTCTGCAGTTGAACGTGCTCAGTGACGGGCGGATAGCCGCCCGTGATCACGCTCTGATGCGGGAGCTGGGGACCACGACGTCCACGGCGGGCTCGAAGACCCACTTCGACGACTGAACACAGGCCGGCGACGATGACCGTCTTGATTCTGACCAGCGAAGAGGACGTGACGGCGGACATGGTGGTCGTGCACCTGAACGCGTCCGGCGTCCCGGTGGTCCGACTCGATCCCGCCGACCTGACCGGCGGGGTCGCTCTGTCGGGCGAGTATGTGCACGGCGCCTTCCGCGGCCATCTGTCGTCCGCGGGGCGCCTGGTGAGCATCGAGGGGCTGCGGTCGGTCTGGATACGCAGGCCGGGGACCGCGGCGGCCCGGGCGGCCGTGCCTTCCGGCTGGCTGACGGAGGAGGCCGGGCAGGCGCTGTACGGCATGCTGCGCGGCTGTGACGCCCGCTGGATGAACCATCCCGACGCGGCCCGCCGGGCCCGTCACAAGCCGTGGCAGTTGCGGGTGGCCCAGCGTTGCGGGCTGCCCGTGCCGGCCACGTTGATCACGACGTTCCCGCAGGCCGCCCGCGATTTCGCCGATCGCTATCCGGATCTGGTGGTCAAGCCGGTGTCGGGCACGCATCCGCAGGATCCGCCGCGGGCGGTGCCGACCAGCAGGGTGGCCCCGGACGCGGACTTCTCCGCCGTCGCGTTCGGGCCCACCCTGCTGCAACGGCGCGTCGCCAAGCGGGCCGACATCCGCCTCACGGTGGTGGGCGAGCGGCTGCTGGCCGCCCGCAGGGCGACCGACGCCGAGGCCGAGGTGGACGTCCGCTTCGACACGTCCGACGTGCCGTGGTGTCCCGTCGAGGTCGCGCCGCGTGTCGCCGAGGCCGTCCGCGCGTACATGCGGGAGGCCGAACTCGCTTACGGCGCCTTCGACTTCGCGGAGGACGCCGACGGGACGTGGTGGTTCCTGGAGTGCAATCAGTCGGGGCAGTTCGGGTTCATAGAGGTGGACACGGGTCAGCCGATCGCCCTGGGCATCGCCGAGTGGCTTGCCCGACCTGCCTCGTGGCGGCCGTCGCGGGTGAACGGGGCGCGCGCGCAGGTTCCCTGACCGTGCTCAGAGCTGCTGCGGGCCGGGCGGCAGGGCGCCGCGCTGCCAGGTCGGGGGCGGGGGCCCCGGGCGTCCGGGAGGCGGTGCGTGGCCGCCGGACTGCAGCAGCGGTTGCATGGCGAACTCGACTTCTCTGCTGACGCGTTCGGCCTCCCGGCGCACCTGGGTCGGAATGTCGCCGCGCTCCGCGATGAGCCGGTCGTAAATGGGGGAATCCTGGAACACCCGTCAACGCGCCTTTCATGTCGTGGCCCTGTGTGCATTTGGGCACGGCTGTCGAGTCTAGGCGCCGACGCACACTGAGGTGCGAATTCTGCCAGAGCGCTTGACGGCCGACGTCAGGCACCCGTCGTCGAGCCGGGCCGGACGACCATCAGGACGGTGACGGTTACCCACAGCAGGTTGAAGATGCCGGTGAACATGGCGAGTTGAACGGTGGCCGCGTGCTCGACGGGCTTCTCGGCGTTCAGTTGCTCGAGGAGTTCCTCCTGGCGGGGCAGGACGAAGGCGATCAGGATTCCGGCGGCCGCGGCGGTCAGGGCGATGGACGTGATGAGCCATCCGCTGCCCAGGACGCCCATGGCCAGCGCGGTGGCCAGGCCGAGTACGGGCACCGCGACCCCGATGGCTCCGTAGACGCGGCAGATGCGGTGCAGGAGCTGGACGGTGCCCACCGCCACCGCCCCGTCCGTCGCCGGGACGCGGCGCGCGGCCGGCGGGAACATGCTGGCCGCGACGGTGACGGGGCCGACGGCGACGATGGCGGCCAGGACGTGAAGGGTGAGGAGGATCTTGGTCACCCGCCCCACGCTAGGGAGGCCACGGGTGATCGGACAGAGGCTGAAATGACAGCTTCCAACAGGTTCTCGCCAACAGTCCAGTCCGGTCTTTCGTCCGATTCCGCCTGCGCCACCTGGGCTTATGCGTGTGGCGGGATTCCGCCTAGGGTGTCATTCATGCACACCGTGGCGATTCTGGTTCTCGACAGCGTGGTGCCGTTCGACATGGCGACGCCCTTCCAGATGTTCAGCTGGACGCGGTTGCCGGACGGCCGTCGTCCCTACCGGGTCCGGCTGTGTGCCGAGTCGCCGGAGGTGCGCACGGAGGGCTTCGGCCTGCGGATCGACCGGGGGCTCGACGGGCTGGCGGACGCGGACACGGTCATCGTGCCGGGCTGCGACGATGCCGGGCCGCCCTCCCCTGACGTGGTGACGGCCCTGCGGCAGGCGGCGCAGGCCGGCACGCGGATCGCTTCCGTGTGTGTGGGCGCCTTCGTCCTGGCCGAGGCCGGCCTACTGGACGGACTGCGCGCCACCACCCACTGGATGGCCACCGATGAGCTGGCGCGGCGCTTCCCGGACGTCCGGGTGGAGCCGGACGTGCTGTACGTCGACAACGGGCAGATCCTCACCTCCGCCGGAGCCGCCGCGGGGCTGGACCTGTGCCTGCACATGATCCGGCGGGATCTGGGGTCGGCCGTGGCAGCGCACACCGCACGCATGTCCGTCGTCCCCCTCGAACGGGAGGGCGGGCAGGCGCAGTTCATCGTGCACGAGCACCCGCCCGTACCGCGCGGCTCGGCCCTCGAACCCCTGCTGGAGTGGATCGAGGACAATCTGGCCGGGGAGATCACCCTGGGTGCGATGGCGGAGCGTTCGGGGATGAGTGAGCGCACCTTCAGCCGCCGGTTCCGTGAGCAGACCGGCACCACTCCGCTGCAGTGGCTGCTGCGGGCGCGGGTGCGGCGGGCCCAGTATCTGCTGGAGAACAGCGACCATCCGATCGAACGGATCGCGCGGCAGGCGGGGTTCGGTTCGCCGACGGCGTTCCGTGAGCGCTTCCGCCGGGTGGTCGGCACCACGCCGCATGCCTACCGCTCCGCGTTCCAGGGGAAGGCCGTGGTCGGCGCCCAGTCATAACCGGTGGATCGCCCTGATCAGTCACGGTGGGAAAAATCACCCGAGACCACGCGGGCCGTCAGTAGTTGGACAAGGGGTATCGATCCTCCCCAAGGACGGTGTACTCCCATGAACTGCTCCAGCCGCCTCCTCTGTGTCCTCTACATCGCCACGAGCGCGGGGCTCGCCTGGACCTCGGTCCTCGCGTTCCGGCACGGCCCCATGTGGGCCGCGTGCCTGTTCGCCGCCGCCAGTCTGGTGCCGGTCATCGCCGTCGTACGGGAGACCGTGATCGGTGAACAGCGGCGGTGGCTCCTGGAGTTGATCGCCCGGGCGGGGCGCAACGGCGACGCCGCCGAGGCGATCGTTCGTGCGGAGCTCGATTCGGCGTGCTGCGAGCGCTGGTGGACGAGTCTCGGCAGTGAGCACGACGTGACCTGCCGGCACGGGATGCCGCGGAGCAGCAGCGCCGCGTGAGCGTCCGCGACGCCGCCGGGCCGGGTGCGCCCTCATCGGCGCACCGCGGGACGGCGTCGCGGACGTGGATCAGTGACCGAGAGCCCGGTCGACCTCCTCGCGCAGGAGGGCGACGTAGTCGCGGGTCCAGCCCTCGATCGTGGTGCGGTCCCACAGGTCGGCCGAGTACTCCACGAAGCCCTTCAGTTCGTCCCCGGCCGGGACCAGGCCGAAGCTGAGTTCCGTGCGGGCCGCGGCGGGGGCGAGGTCCTCGACGGCCGTGGTCAGGCCGGGCAGTTCGACCTCCGCGTCCAGCGTGCTCTGGTAGGCGAAGCCGACGTCCAGCCGGTCCGGTACGTCGACGCCCGTGCGCTCCCGCAACGCGGGGGCGATCCGGCGCACCGGCAGGGCGCGGTCCATGCACTCCACCGCCGTACGGGCGACGCGGTCCGTCAGGGCGGCAAAGGAACCGGCCGCCGCGTCCCGGACACGCAGCGCGAAGCCGGTGATCGTGCAGGCGAGCAGGGATTCGAACTCCCGGCGCTCGCGGTTGGCGTAGGAGATGTTGAACACGACGTCGCGCTGTTCGGACTTCTGCGCGAGCATGCGGCCCAGGGCCGCGGCCGTGACCACGAACGGCGTCGTTCCCCGCTGTCGCGCCTGTCGCTCGACGGCGGCCCGCACCTCGGCCAGCACGGTGAACATCACGGCGCCGCCCCGCCCGCTCGCCCTCTTCGGCCGGGGCCGGTCCAGCGGCAGGTCGACCGTGAACGGCACTGCGTCGAGCTCGCGCAGCCAGAACCGCAACTTCCGTTCGTCGGCGGACTCGTCGGCCTGCTCCCGCTGCCATCGCGCGTACGTCGCCGGCTGGCACTGCACGGGCGGCAGCGCGTGAGGCTCGCCTGTGACGGCGGAGCCGTAGAGCGCGGCCAGCTCCTTCAGCAGCAGGCTGACGGACCATCCGTCGCAGGCGGAGTGGTGCAGGACGAGGAGCAGGACCCAGGTCCTCTCGCCGGTGCGCAGGAGGCGCAGCGCCACCGGGGCTCCGTCGGTGGGATCGAGCGGGGTCTCGGCGGCCTCCGCACTGGCCTGTTCGACGGCGGCCCGCCGTTCGTCCGCAGGCAGGGCGGTGAGGTCCTCGACCGGCAGCTCCATCGAGCGGGGCCGCAGCACCTGCTGCTCCCAGCCGTCCCCGCTGGGGGCCAGGCGGGTCCGCAGACCCTCGTGCCGTTCGACGAGCCGGGTCAGGGCGGTGCGCAGGGAGGCCACGTCCAGGTCACCGGAGAGGGTGATCCGCAGGGCCACGTTGAACACCTGCGGCAGGAGGTGGTCGGCGTGTACCGCGGCGAAGCGGGCCTGCTGCGCGGTGGCGGGTGCCCGGCGCTCCACCGTGCCGGGCCCGTCGTCGGCCTCGGAGGCCGCACTCGCCGTCAGATCGCCCGCAGCCGACGCCAGTTGGGCCGTCATGGCCCGCAGTGTCGGCGCCTGGTAGAAGCGGAGCATCGGGTACTCGGTGCCGAATTCCTCCCGTACCTGGTTGACCAGCCGCATCGCGGTGATCGAGTGACCGCCCAGCTCGAAGAACGAGGCGTCGGCCGCGATGCCATCGGCGTCGACGCCGAACTCGGCCGCCCACAGCTCCCGTACCCGTCGCTCGACGTCCGAGCGGTTGCCTTCCGCCGCCTCCCCTGCAACGGCGCTCGGCCTGCGGCCGGGTGCCGACGTGACGAGGTCGGGTGCGGGCAGCGCGGATCGGTCCAGCTTGCCGTTGCCCGTCACGGGCAGGGCGGGCAGGATCCGCCAGGCGCGCGGCACGAGGTACTCCGGGAGCCGAGCGGCCAGTTCCTCGGCCAGGTGGTCGGCATATGCCTGCCGGTCCTCGGCCGCCGCGCCGATCGGGTCGGCGGGGACGGCATAGGCCGCGAGGTACGCCTCGCCGCGGTCGTTGCGGCGGGCCGGCACGGCCGCCTCGCGCACGCCGTCCAGGGCGTTGAGCACGCGGGAGACCTCTTCCGGCTCGACCCGGAAGCCCCGGATCTTCACCTGGTCGTCGGCCCGGCCGCAGAACTCCAAGGTCCCGTCGCCGCTCCAGCGGACCAGATCGCCGGTGCGGTACCGGCGGGCGTCCGGACCGCAGTCCGGGTCCGGCAGGAAGCGCTCCGCGGTGAGTTCGGGGCGGTGCAGATAGCCGCGGGTCACGCCCGGCCCGCCGACGTACAGCTCCCCCACCGTGCCGACGGGCACGGGGCTGCCGGACTCGTCGAGCACGCTCAGCCGTACGTTGTCGACCGGGCGTCCGATCGCGATCGGACGGGCGGGGTCCGGGCACTGCGGGGCCACGGTCTGGGTGGTGCACAGGACGGTGACCTCGGTGGGCCCGTACACGTTCACCGTCTCGTACCGCGCCTCGGGGCGCGGCCGGGTGCGCAGCACGTCACCGCCGAGCAGCAGATGGCGCAGCGGCGGCTGGTCGCCCGGCGGGAGGCGCAGCAGCTGTTCTCCCAGGGCGGTGGGGAGGATGGAGAAGGTGACGCCCTGCTCGCCGTACCACCGGGCCAGGGCGAGCGGATCCCTGCGGAGCTCCTCGTCGGCGATCGCGACCGACGCTCCCGCGGTCAGCGCCGGCCAGATCTCCAGGAGCGAGGCGTCGAAGCTCTGGCTGCACACGACCGCGCTGCGGTCGGCCGAGGTGAAGGCGAAGCGCCGGTGCTGCCACTCGCACAGGTCGACGACGCCGCGGTGCGTCACCACGACGCCCTTGGGGGTGCCGGTGCTGCCCGAGGTGTAGAGGACGCAGCACGGGGACTGGCGGTCGGGGGCGGACGCGGTGCGCGGTGAGTGTTGCGGGGTCGCGTCCGGCCGTACGACCGTCACTCCCCCCGGCAGCTTCAGGGCGGCCGCATCGTCGCGCGTCGACACCACGATCCGGGCCCCGCACTCGGCGATGACCTGCTCGGCGCGCACGGGGCCGAGGGACGGGTCGAGCGGCACGTAGGCGCGGCCCGCTTTGAGCGCGGCGAGCATGGCGACGACGAGGTCGGCGGAGCGGGGCAGCCACAGGGCCACCTCACCGCCTGCGGGCTGCTGCTCCCGCAGAGCGGCAGCCAACCGCTCCGCCCTGTCGTCCAGTTGGCGGTACGTCAGTCGACTGCCGCCGGTGATCACGGCCGTGCGGTCGGGCAGCGCGGCCGCCTGCCGGGCGACGAGGTCGTGGACGGTGGTGTCCGTGAGCGGGCGGGACGGGCCGCGCTGCCAGGACGGCGGTACGGGTTCCCCGTCGGCGGCGGTGTGGACGTCTGCGGGGGCGAGCCGGGACAGCGGTGCCTCGGGTGAGTCGACCGCCGCCGCGAGCAGGTCCCTGAAGGTGGCGAAGAACCGGTCGACGGTGTCCTCGTCGAACAGGTCGGTGTTGTACTCCAGATGGCAGCGGATGCCGTGCGGCTGGTCGGTGAAGTAGACGGTGAGATCCGTCAGGGACTTGTCCGGCCCCGCGTCCAGCGGTGTGGCCTCGACGCCGGGCAGTTCGAACCGGAACGGTTCCGCCCGCTGGAACTCGGCAAACACCTGGAACACCGGCGTCCGGTCGACCGCCCTGGGCGGCGCGAGCTCGCGCACCACCGTCTCGAAGGGCACCCGCGCGTGGTCGTACGCATCGAGGGCGACCGTGCGCACCCGGTCCAGCAGCGTGCCGAACTCGGGATCGCCGGAGAGGTCGAGGCGCAGCGCGAGCGTGTTCACGAAGAAGCCGACCAGGTGCTCGGCCCGTTCGGGCCGGTCCGAGATCGGGGTGCCGACGACGATGTCCGTCTGCCCGGTGACCCGGTGCAGCATCGCCGCGTACCCGGCGAGCAGGGTCATGAAAAGGGTGCTGCGGCGGGCGCGGCTCAACTCGCGCAGCCGCCGGGAGAGTTCCGGGTCGAGGGTGTGGAAGAGGGCCCGGCCGTTGGAGGTCATCGTCGCCGGGCGCGGCCGGTCGGTGGGGAGGGCTAGGACGGGCAGGTCGCCGCCGAGGGTACGGCGCCAGTGGGCGAGGTCCTCGTCGGCCTCGGGGCTGTTGGCGGCCGCCGCCTGTTCCCTGGCGTGGTCGGCGTAGCTCCAGGTGAGGGCGGGGAGTTCGGGGGCGGTGCCGTCGCGTTCGCTGCGGTAGAGCGCAGAGAGGTCGCGGGCGAGGACGGTGGCGGATGCCGCGTCGACCACGATGTGGTGCAGGGACAGGACGAGGACGTGCTCCGCCTCGGCGAGCCTGACCAGTCGGGTCACGAACAGCGGGCCGTCCGCCAGGTCGAAGCGGCGTGCGCTCTCGGCGGACAGGACCTCCTGGAGTGCGGTTCCGTCCACGACCTCGAAGTCCGGCTCGGCGGAGGGCCGCACCACCTGGCGCGGCTCGCCCCCGCTCTCCCGGAACACGGTGCGCAGGCCCTCGTGCCGGGCGACGAGGCCACGCAGGGCCGCGTGCAGGGCCGGGACGTCGAGCGGGCCGTCGAGGCGGATCGCCTTGATCTCGTTGTAGGCGGTACGGCCCGGGAGCAGACGCTCCAGGAACCAGATCCGTTCCTGGCCGGGCGACAACGGTGCGTCGGCGGCGGCCATTTCGGTGACCGCGGGCTCGGTCCGCCGGCGGTATCGGCGGCGCAACGCGTCCAGGTGCGGCAGTCCCCCGCGCAGCGCGTCCTCCGCGACGCCGAAGTCGACGAGGGCGACGATCTCGTTGGCGCCCGCAGCCGTCACCGCGTCCACCACCGGACGGACGCTGTCCACCGTGCCGATCAGGGCGCGCTGGTCGCAGTACCGGCCGTAGGCGCGGCGGAACACCGCGTCCAGGTCGTCCTCGCTCAGCTCGGCCAGGTCGATGCTGTGCCCGAGGCTGTTGGTGACGCCGCTGAACACGGACAGCGACGCCCGCAGGTAACGGGACAGCGGTTCGTACGCCTCGGTTCTCGCGGTGTCGTGATCGTCCGCGAGGTAGGTGTGCAGCAGGACGGCCACCCGCCCGGCGTCCGGGTCCAGGCCGTGCTGGGCCCGGGTGCGCCGGTACAGGGCGATGTTCTCGCGGAGCTGTTCGACGCTCTGGGTCATCAGGTTGGTGACGATGCCCAGGTCGTGGCGGGCGGCGAGTTCGTAGGACGCCGGGTTGCCGACCACCGCGGTGTACAGCGGCGGGGCGTCCTGCACGGGCCGTGGGAAGAGCCGTACCTCGGCCTCGCCGTCCCCGCCGGCCCGGCGCATTGCGTCCCCGCGCCAGAACTTCCGTACCTCTTCGAGCTGTTCGTACATCAGCTCCTTGTGCCGACCGAAACGCTCGGGGAAGAAGACGAAGTCCTTGGCGCTCCAGCCGCTCGCGACGCCGATGCCCACGCGCCCGCCGGAGAGGTTGTCGACCATCGACCACTCCTCGGCGACCCGGATCGGGTCGTGCAGGGGCAGGACGACGGAGCCGGCGTTGAGCCGGATGCGCTCGGTCTCACGGGACAGGGCGGCCGCCAGCACGGCCGGGTTGGGGAAGAGGCCGCCGAAGGAGTGGAAGTGCCGCTCGGGCATCCAGAGCGCATGGAAGCCGTGCCGGTCGGCGAACCGGGCGACGTCCATGAGGAGTTCGTACTGGCCGTGCCGGGGCGTCGAGGCGTCCTGCGGGTAGTCGCCGAAGAAGTAGACGCTGAAGTCGGTGGTGCGTGCGGTTGGTTCGCTCGCGGATGCCGCACGGGACTCGGCGACGGCCGCGGCGTTCCAGGCCATGGAGGCCACGGGGGCGGGTGCCGGCGCGGCCGGTGTCGGCTTCGGTGGCTCGGGTGACACCGGTTGTGGTGGCGCGGCCTGCGGTGCCACCGGCCGGCCGCCCTGGAAGAAGCCGGCAGCCCGCAGCTCGCGCAGCGAATCCCGTACGGCGTCCGCCACGAACTCCAGGTCGCCGTCCGAGTGGGCGGTGGACAGGAAGAAGTTGCGCCACTCCCAGACGTGCACGCCGCGCACCATCAGGTGGTGGTAGAGGAGCTCCAGGTCGGCGCGGTGCTCGAAGCGGAACTGGGAGCCGAAGTGGCTCATCCGCAGCGGATACTCCTCGGCCTCGAAGAAGCCGTTGAGTGTCGCGGCCAGTTCGGCGGTACGCGCGTTGAGGCGCTCCTGCAGGTGGGGGCTGTGCTCCTTGAGGTGGGTCAGTACGGCGCGTGCGGCGACCATCGAGACCGGGTGCTGGATGTACGTACCGCCGAAGAAGGTGGTGTCGGCGGGCGGGTAGCTGTCGTCGCCGTACGACCAGAAGCCGCCGTCGACGCCGTCCATGATGTCGGCGCGGCCGGCGATGGCGCCGATGGGGAAGCCGCCGCCGAGGAGCTTGCCGTAGGTGGCGAGGTCAGGTGTGACGCCGTACAGGTCCTGTGCGCCGCGCAGGGCGGGGCGGAAGCCGGTCAGCATCTCGTCGAAGAGCAGCACGATGCCGTGGCGACGGGTGAGTTCGCGCAGCTTCCGTACGAACTCGACCGGTTGGAGCGAGGGGTGTCGGCTCTGCACCGGCTCCACGACGACCGCGGCGATGTCGTCGGCGTGCCGTGCGATCGTCTCCAGGGCGGTGCCACTGCCGTAGTCGAGGACCAGCAGATCGGAGACGGCGGCCTGCGGGACGCCTCGGGAGACGGGCACGGTGAGCTGGTCGGCGCCGCTGCCCGAGGTGCGGCCGAGGACGTTGTCGGCGTGGCCGTGGTACGCGCCGAGGAAGGTGACGATCTTGTCGCGGCCCGTGGCGGCGCGGGCGAGGCGGATGGCGGCGGAGTTCGCCTCCGTGCCGGAGCCCGCGAACGCCACCCGCTCCAGACCGGTCAGTTCGGCGAGCAGTTCCGCCGCCTCGCCGGTCTCGGTGGTGCGCGGGCCGAGCTGGATGCCGCGGGACAGGTGCTCGCGGACGGCCTCGGTGACGAAGTCCGGTTCGTGGCCGAAGAGGAGGACGCCGAAGCCCATCGTGATGTCGACGTACTCGTTGCCGTCGACGTCCTCGAGCCGTGCCCCGCTCCCCCGGCGGCCCGCGATGGGATACAGCATCTCCTTGGTGCCGCTGCGGAAGCCGACGACGGCACGGCTGTCGGCCAGGACGCGGCGGTAGCGCTGGGCGATCCGCTTGGAGGTCGGAGTCCTGGCGGTGTAGCGGCGTACGAGGTCGTCCAGGTGCTCCTGCTGAGAGCGCGGGGAGGCGTCCTGCACCATGCCGGAGGTCCTCGCCACCGTCACCCGGGGGCCGTGGACGCGCGGCGGCTCCGGGGACTGTTGCTCCGGGACGTGGGGGCCGGTGCCCATCTGCTCGGCGATGCGCTGCGAGAGTTCGGTCATCGCCGCCAGGTCCCGGTCCAGTGCGGCGGATATGCCGTTCAGGCCGGTCACTTGGCCACCTTGCCGTTGAGCCGCTCGGACACCGACGCGGTCTGGAGGGCCAGCAGCTGAGAGAGCTGGGACATCATCTGCAGCTGTATCCGGGACATCTGTTGGATCTTCTGGGCGAGGTCCTCGAGCTCCTCGCGGGTCGCGTACTCGGGAGCGGGTCCGGTGACGGCGGGGGCGGGCTCGGGAGTGGGTGCGGGTGGGCGCACCACGGGTGCGACGGGCACGACAGGTACGGCGGGTACGGCGGGTACGGCGGCCGTGGGCACGGGATCGGGGGCGGCGGGCGGTTGCGGTGCGTCGCCGGGGGCGTCCGGCATGCGGGCCACGATGAACTCCGCGAGCCGCCGCGGCGTACCCGTCTCCTCGAACAGCTGCCGCATCGTCACCTTGACCTGGTGCTCCTGCTCCAGCTCCCGCAGCACGCTGATCATCTGCAGCGAGTCGGCGCCGAGGTCGAAGAAGGACGCGTCACCGACGATCGCCGAGGGATCCTCGCCGAGATGCCGGGCGGTCGCCTCGACGATGCTGTGGAGTACCCGCGCGACCGCTGCCTCTTGCTGAACCACTTCGGCTCCCTCTCTCGCTGATCTTCCCGTGCTCAGGGCGGTCGGCGCCGGCCCTGTCCAGTAGTCCTTGTGCTGGAATCGGTATCCGGGCAGCGGGACGCGCCTGCCCCCGCTGCCGGCCAGGAGCACCCGCCAGTCGACGTCCGCCCCCGCACAGTGCAGCCCCGCCGCCGCACCCCAGAGTGAGCCGAGCCCGGTGCCGCGCCGCAGCGACGGCAGCGACCGCAGGTCGGGCAGCGCCCGGCGGGCCAGACCGCTGAGGGTGGTATGCGGCCCGATCTCGAGCAGTACGTCGGGCTGTTGTGCGCCGATGCCGCGCAGCGCCTCGTCGAAACGGACGGGTTCGCGGGTGTGCCGTACGAAGTGGTCGGCGTCCGGGGTCCAGCCGGGCGGGCGGGTCACGCCGTCCAGGGCGCTGACGAAGGGGACGCGCACCGGCCGGAAGTCCACGTCGTCGAGGACCTTCCGGAACTCCTCCATCATCGGTTCCATAAGGGTGGTGTGGAAGGCACGCGTCACCGGCAGCCGCTGCCCCGGTGTGCCGCGCTCGTCCAGCAGGGCGCACGCTCGCTCCACGGCCTCGGCCGGCCCGGCGAGCACCTGGGCGCGTGCCCCGTTGGTCACCGCCTGCTCCAGGCCGGGCACCTCGTCGGCCAGGGCGAGGGCGGTCTCCCGGTCGAGCGGCGCCGCCACCATCGCGCCGGGTGCGCAGCGCTGCTGCATCAGCCGGCCCCGCACCGTGGTCAGCCGCAGACCGTCGTCGAGCGACAGGGCACCAGCCGCGTACAGGGCGGCGTACTCTCCGACGCTGTGCCCGGTCACGGCATACGGTTCGACACCGGCGTCCCGCCACAGCCGGACGAGGGCGCACTGCAGGGCGAACAGGGCCGGCTGCTCGGTGTCCGTGTTCCCGGACGGGGCCGCGAGCAGCGAGTCGCCGGTGAGGTCGCGGTAGTGGTGCGCGCAGGCGTCGAGCACCTCGCGTGCGGCGCGGAACCGCTCGTGGAGGGCGTCGGCCATCCCCGGGTACTGACTGCCCTGACCGGTGAACTGGAACGCGACGCGCGCGGCGCCCTCCTGCGGTGCCGTCCCCGCGGTGACCGTCGCTGCGGTGCCTGAGCCGAGCCAGGCGTCGAGGGCGTCGGCGAGGTCGGCCGGCGTGGAGCCTCGGGCCGCGAGCCGGTGGCGGCGGTGGGCGCGGCCGAGGGCGGCGGTGGTGACGAGGTCCGCCACGTGGGGTGAGGGTGACTGCCGCAACCGGTCGCGCAGGGCGCGGGCGTTGTCCGCGAGGGCCTCCTGGCTGCTTCCGGAGACCAGCAGCACATCCGGCAGGGCGGCGGCGTCGGTCCTGGGCGTGGGTTCGGGGGCCTGTTCCAGGATCAGATGGACGTTGGTGCCGCCGACGCCGAGTGAGGTGAGGCCCGCGCGGCGGGGCACGTCGCTCTGGGGCCAGGGCCGGGCCGTGCGGGGGATGTAGAAGGGGCTGTGGTCGAGGTCGATGGCGGGGTTGGGCTCGCTGAAGTTCGCCATCGGCGGGATGACGCCGTGCTGCAGGACCAGCAGGGTTTTGACGAGTCCGGCCAGTCCGGAGGCCGCGTCGAGGTGGCCGATGTTGGCCTTGGTCGAGCCGAGGGCGCAGTAGCCGGTGCGGTCGGTGTCCTCGCGGAAGGCGCCGGCGGCGCCGTCGAACTCGATGGGGTCGCCCTTGAGGGTGCCGGTGCCGTGGGTCTCCAGGTAGCCGATGGTGTCGGCGCCGACGCCGGCCCGCCGCAGCGCCTGGCGGATGGCCGCGCGCTGGCCCCGTGCGCTCGGCGCGGTGAACGCCGACTTGTCCGCGCCGTCGTTGTTGATGCCCCAGCCGCGGATCACCCCGTGGATGGTGTCGCCGTCGGCGACGGCCCGGGCCAGCCGCTTCAGTACGACGGTCAGGACGCCCGTGCCGCCCACGGTGCCGTCGGCGCCGGCGTCGAAGGCCCGCAGGCGGCCGGACTTGGAGAGGATCGAGCCCTTGACGTAGCGGTAGCCCAGGACCTGCGGCACATGGACGGCGGTGGCGCCGACGAGGGCGATGTCGCAGTCGCCCAGGAGCAGCGACTGTGCGGCCGACTGCACGCCGACCAGGGAACTGGAGCAGCCCGTCTGGACGTTGACGGCGGGTCCGGTCAGGCCGAGCCGGTGGGCGACGCGGGTGGCCGTGAAGTCGGCGTAGTTGCCGACGGTGATCTGCATGCCCGCCATCCAGTCGGTGGCGGCCTCGGTGGGCAGGACGTTGTTGAGGAGGTAGTTCTGCAGGGTGTACAGGTGGTATCCGGTACTGGCGTAGACGCCGACGCGGGTGCCGTCCCGCTCGTCCGGATAGCCGGCGTTCTCCAGGGCGTGCTGGGCGCATTCCAGGAGCATGCGGTGCTGGGGGTCCGTGAGCCGGGCCTCGCGGGCGCTCATCGCGAAGTGCTGGGCATCGAAGCCGGCGATGCCGTCGAGCACACCGGAGGCACCGACGAAGTCCGCCGCCCGGTATTCCTCGGCGGGGACACCGGCCGCGGCCAGTTCCTCCTCCGTGAAACGGGTGATGCAATCCATGCCGTCACGGACGACGCGCCAGAGCTCCTCGGGGGTCTCGGCGCCGGGCAGCCGGAAGGCCATGCCGATGACGGCCATCCGCGGGTCGAGGTCGCTCGTGGCCATCAGCCGTGTCCCTCCGTCACCGTCGCCTTGCCCCGGCCAACCGTTTCTTCAGTGCTGGACTCGCGTGTGCGGCCCCGGCTGAGGAGCACCAGGAGCAACGCCGCGCACAGGGCGATCGCGAGGCCGTGGAAGGAGGCCACCACCTGCAGCGGTGAGAACGTCTCCAGCAGGGCGCCGCTCACGAGCATGCCCAGGCCGAAGCCGGTGTTCTCGGCGGAGGCGGAGAGCCCGAAGAGGCGGCCGCGCTGCTCGTCGGGTGCGGTCTGCAGCCTCGACACGTAGACGATCTCGGTGAATCCGTCGGCGGCTCCGGCGACGAGCGCGGCGATGACGGCGGGCACGGTCGGCAGTCCGCTGAAGACGACGATGAACCCGGCCGACATCACACAGGCGCCGAGCGCGAACGCCCGCTCCCCCGGTGTCCGCCCGGTCTTCTTGGTGACCCGCCCGATCACCTGCTGGGCGACGATGTTGCCGAGGGCCCAGGTGGCCCAGAACTGGCTGATGAACGTGGCCGGATGGTCGGGGTCCAGGCTGCTGGAGTAGATCGGCAGGGCGACGTTGTGGGACGAGGAGCCCAGCCCGTCGACCGCCCGGACGGCGATCATCGCCACCAGCAGCGGGGCCGTACCCAGCAGCATCCGGGCCGTCCAGCGGGCGGCGCCGGAGGACTCCGCGGAACCGCCGCCGGCGGCATCCTTGGCCGCCCTGGTGCGTACGGGCAGCAGGAACAGCACCGTCGCGGAGACCAGGAAGGTCGCGGCGTCCAGCGCGAACGCCGCGGAGTAGCCGAGCTGCGCCACCACCACGCCCGACGACGCGAACCCGGCGATCATGGCGAGCGAACGCCCGGTCACCAGAAACCCGTTGGCGCGTACGCGGTGCTCCGCGCCGACGATCTCCGGGATGCTGCTGCGCAGGGCCACCTGGGACAGCGTCGAGCAGCCGCCGGTGACCACGGCCAGGACGTACAGCAGTCCGGGACGCGTCCCGTCGGGGGCGAGCAGCAGCGTCAACAGCGCCGCGGCCTGGCACAGGTCGGCGCCGACCATCAAGCGCTTGCGGTCGTAGGCCGAGACGAGACTGCCGCTCACCCAGCCCGACACGACACTCGTCGCCAGCCGGACGGCCATGAAGAGGCCGGCCGCCAGCGCGCTGCCCGTGGCGTCGTAGACGAAGACGTTCAGCGCCACCATGTTCAGGTAGCTGCCGTACGCCGAGATGCCGTTGCCCAGAACGAGCAGACGGAAATACCTCATGCACCTTCCTCTGGTCTGCATGAAGGGTGTGAGTGATGTGAGGCCGGGATGTCCTGCCCGCCGGCTCAGTGGCGGCGGGCGGTCCGGGCGGGCGGCAGGCCGCGGTACGGGCGCCAAGACCCGGTCACCGGCCCCGACCGCCCCCGGTGCGTCGGTGCGCACCGCTGTCGCACGGCGTGTTCATGCCCCCATTGCCGGCCCAGCACAAAAACCATTCCCCCTAAAAGCCGCCGGACAGCGGCCATTGGTCCGTCACCCAAGCAGACCCGGCCGCGGGCGTTCAAGGCTCCAGTGAGGTCCAGACGATTTCCGGTCCGCATTTGGCGATTTCGGAACGCCTCTCGGGAACCGCGTCCATCCGGAGGGATGACCCTGACCGAGGCACAGCGCGAGGAGGCCGGCCGGCTGCTGCGCCGTCTGGCGCGGGGCCCGGTCGCCGGTTCCGGGTTCGGGGCAGACGACGGGTGCCCCGAGCCGGCGTTCGCTGTGCACGGCGGTCCGGAACGCGGCCTTCACCGCTGCGCGCACCGGAGAGGCACCCCCATGACCAGGCCGCAGACGGCACGCAGGAAGCACGCGAACGGGGTGGAGTCACGGCAGCGTATCCTCGACGCCGCCGTGGAGATCGCCGGTGTGCGCGGCTACGACGGCACCTCCATCGCGGCCGTCAGCGCCAAGTGCGGGCTGCCCGCCAGCTCGATCTACTGGCACTTCAAGGACAAGGACGACCTGATCGCCGCGGTCATCGAGCGCAGCTTCGAGGCCTGGCTCACGGCCGTGGAGCTGCCGGGCGAGGACACCGGCACGCCCCTGGAGCGGGTCACCGCCATGGCCGCGAACGTGGCGAAGTCGCTCGTCGACGCCCCCGACTTCCTGCGCCTCGGCCTCATGCTCGCCCTGGAACGGCGCCCGACCGAACCCCGGGGCCGCACGGTGTTCCGGCAGGTCCGCGACATCACCCACCAGAAGATCGCCGAAGTGGTCACGACCCTGTTCCCCGGCCTGGACGAGGACGCCGTCCACACCCTCACCGCCTACGCCGTCGCCGGCGCCGACGGCCTGTTCGTACACCGGGAGGTCACCGGCGACACCGTCGACCTGGTGGCACTGTTCGAGCTGCACGCACGACTCGTCCACGACGCCGCGGCCCGCATGGCGGCAGTGCGCTCTCAGACCGGGTAGTGCCCTGCCCGCTGGGTCACGCCGACCGTTCGCCCTGTACTGCCGGGAGGTGACCGGATTCCCGGTCAGGGAACCAAGCCGCCCGCGGTGAGACGGACCAGCAGGACACCGGGCGTGCGGGGCAGCGCCACCCGCAGCCCGGCCCCGTCCCAGACCGCCGAGCCGGTCGGCGCGGACGACGGGTGCAGGATCTCCACGCGGACCTCCCCGTCCGCCAAGTGCCGCAGAGGCAGGCTCAGTTCGGGCTCGCCGCCGCGGCGCCAGACCGTGATGTACGACGTACGGTCATCGGGCGACCGCATCCCCAGGGCCAGCCACTCGTCCGTCCACCCGGGCAGACCCAGCGGCCAGAACGGCACGGCCCGCGCGAGGTCCGGGCGGATCGTCTTGTACGTGCTCACCGCATCCCGCACGAGGGCGAGTTGGCGTTGCGACATCCGGTCCAGATGGCCCGACAGATGGATCCGCCCGAGCAGTGCCCCGCCCAGGGTGAAGGCGATCAGATCGTCGTCGAACCCGGGCTGCGGGTACGCCCAGACGGCACCCTGTTCGGGCGGCACGGCCGTCGGTGCGGCGGCGGCGATCGGCGGGTAGCGCAGCGGGTCCTGCTGGTCGCTGGTGGACTGGAGTTGGGTGACGGCCAGCGTGGCTCCGTCCATCCGCAGCCCGCCCGAGGCGCAGTTCTCGATCACCAGCCGCGGGTGCCGGTCCAGCACCTCGGAGAGCCAGTCCAGGTAGGCGTGGGCGTGACCGAGCAGCCCGGCTCCCGGCGCCAGGTCCCCGGGAGCGAGGGTGCCTGGATCGATCACGATGTTGTAGTCCAGTTTGAGGTAGCCCACGCCCCAGTCGCCGACGATCCGGTCCACCGTCTTGTCGAGGTGGGCGCGGGCGGCCGGATGACGCAGGTCGAGCTGGTGGCGGCCCTGCTCGGTGAGGCGTACGCCGTCGCGCTGGAAGAAGGCGTCCGGCGCAAGCGCGGCGGCGACCGGGCTGCGTACGCCGACGACCTCCGGCTCCAGCCACAGCCCGGGCACCATGCCGCGCTCCCGGATCCGGTCCAGGACCGCCCGGATTCCGCCGTCGGAGAAGCGGCGCGAGGAGGGCTGCCAGGCGCCGACGCTGTCCCACCAGCCGCCGTCCGCCGAGTCGTCGTACCACCCGGCGTCCACGCAGAAGTACTCCGCGCCCGCCCGAGCCGCCGCGTCGATCAGGGGCAGCAGCTTCTCAGTGGTCGGGTCGCCCATGAGCGTGTTCATGTAGTCGTTGAAGACTACGGGGAGTGCGGTGTGGTCCGGGTGCGGGCGGCGTATGGCGCGGCGGTACGAGGTCAGCGCGCCCATGGCCGCGTCGAACCCGGAGCCGACGGCCAGTACTCCCGGCACGGTGGTGAACTCCTCCCCCGGGGCGAGCCGGATCCGCCACTGGTGCTCCGCGTCCGTGGGGCCGTTCAGCGCCAGATACGTGCCATGCGCCCGTTCGCCCAGGTCCCAGCGCCAGCCGGCCGGGGACTCGATCTGCCACAGCCAGGTCCGCCCGCTCCCCCGGTCCGTCAGCGCCCCCATCGGCAGATGACCGTCGGTGGGCCAGCTGCCGCGGCCGGTGAGGACGAGGGCGGACCGGCTGTCGTGCTGATGGGCGTCGACGTTGATGTCGGCGACGGTGGCGCGCAACGGCTCGGCGTACCAACGGCACTCCGCGAGCCAGTCGTTGCGGGCCCGGTGCACATCGAGGGCGTCCGGTGCCGGCAGGCCGCCGATCAGCAGGCTGCTGACGGACTGGACGACGAGGGGCTGCGGGCCGTCGTTGCGCAGCCGCACACGGGAGCGGAGCACCGGCAGTGCACTGGGGGACGTCAGCTCGACGAACGCCGTCAGCCCGGTGGACGGGTCGTGGAGTTCGACGGTCAGCCACTCTCCCTCGCCCCGCCTGCCGGTGTGGTGGTCCCGGTACTTCAGGCGTGTACCGAAGGCCGTGCCGGTGAACCGCGGGCCGGACCAGCCGCTGCCGTGTCCGAGGGCGGTCAGCTCGACGAGCGGGAGGGCGGATTCCGGGTCGGCGACACGCACCTCCCCCGGACGGCCCAGTCCGACGAGCCGCAGTGTTCCGTCAGCGGCGACGGCGAAGTCGACCCGCAGGGCCGCATGACCCCAACTGAACTCGTCCTGCGGGTGAGGGGAACCCTCCTGCGCCACATCCGCCATTCCGGTCAAGGTGCCTTTCCCTTCCGACCCCGCCTGCCCGTACCCGCAGGAGGTGGTCGCGTCAGCCGCGTGAATCCCTCGTTACGGTCTCTTGACGTCCCTGATGTGACCGGTCACAATCCTGGCATGAATGTGACCGGTCACACAAGGCGCCCAGCGAGCATCAGGGACGTCGCGACCGCAGCCGGCGTCTCCTACCAGACCGTCTCCCGGGTGATCAACGGCCATCCCAGCGTGAAGCCGACGACCCGGGACCGCGTGCTCGCCGCCATCGACGAACTGGGCTTCCGGCGCAACGCCACCGCGCTCGCCCTGGCCAGCGGACGCAGCAGGGCCGTGACCGTACTCACCGCGAACACCACCCACTACGGCTACGCGTCGATCCTTCAGGGCATCGAGGAGGCCGCCCGCGCGGCTTCCTACGCGGTCGGGATCGGCGTACTGGAATCGGCGGACGAAGCCGCCGTCACCGCCGAGGTGCAGCGTGCGGCGGACGCGGGCGGCGGACTGGTCGTGATCGCCTACGATCCGGCGGGTGTGCGGGCGCTGAGCGCCGTCCCCTCCGAACTCCCGGTCGTCGGCGTGGTCGAGACCCCGGCGAGCCCGCCCGGCGGCGACCGCCCCTGGGTGTGGACCGACGACCGCGAGGCCGCCTACCAGGCGACCCGTCACCTGCTCTCCCTGGGCCACGAGACGGTGCACTACGTCGCCATCCCGTCCAGCACCCGGCGCACCAGCGCCCGTACCAGCGGCTGGCAGCAGGCGCTGAAGGAGGCGGGAGCTCCCGAACCCCGCCCCGTGCAGGGCAGTTGGGGCCCTGCGGGCGGCCACGCGGCCGGCCTGGAGCTGGCGCGGAACCCGGCCGTCACCGCGATCCTGTGCGGCAACGACGACCTCGCGCTCGGGGTGCTGCGCGCCCTGCACGAGGCCGGCCGCTCCGTCCCCGGCGACGTCAGCGTGGCCGGGTTCGACGACGCCCCGCACTCCGCCTATCTGACCCCGTCATTGACGACCGTACGCCTGGACTTCACCGGGCTGGGCAGGGCCGCGTTCGCCCTGCTGCACGGGGTGGTGGAGGAGGACGCGCAGATCGCCCCGCATCCCGTCTCCGTACCGGAGCTGGTGGTCCGGGAGAGTTCGGGTCCGCCGCCCGCCGGCGCCTGAACGCGCCACACGATCCCTGAACCCGCCACACGATCCCGGAACCCGCCGCACGGTCCCTGAACCACCGCACAGTCCCCGAACGCGCCGCACGAGCACCGCTGTTCTGATTCCTGCTTCCTGAACCACCCGTTCGCGAAAGGCACGTGATGAAGACAAGAGCTCTCCCCGCCCTGGCCCTCATATGCGCCATCGGCCTCGCCGCCACCGCGTGCAGCGACCCGACGGCCGGCTCTTCCGGCGACTCGGGCGCGGACGGGAAGCAGGCCGCCGTCGATCCGACCGCCCGCCTGGACGGTGTGAAGCTGACGATGTGGACCGCGCAGAACACGGTCAACGCCCCCAAGCAGGTCATCGACGCCTTCGAGAAGGCCACCGGCGCGAAGGTGGAGACTCAGGCGATCCCGGACCTGTACGAGCAGAACGTGCCGACGAAGCTCGCCTCCGGCGACCGCCCGGACCTGATGTTCTGGCAGCCGTCCATCTCCACGCTGCCGTTCATCCAGCCGAAGCAGAATCTGCTCACCCTCGACGGGGAGCCGTGGGAGGCCAAGCTCGGCGACACCGAGAAGTCGCTCGGCGTCATCGACGGCAAGCGGTACGCGGCGATCGTCACCAGCCCCGCCATGCTCGGCGTCTACTACAACAAGGACGTCTTCCAGCAGGCCGGGCTGAGCGAGAAGGACTTCCCGAAGTCCTACGACGAGCTGCTGGCCCTCGGCCACAAGGTCGTCGACAAGACCGACGCGGCCGGTTTCTACGAGGCCGGCGGTGACAAGTGGCCCCTGCAGTGGCAGATGCAGGTCCAGCTCACCGACCTCGACAAGCAGTGGTGGGACGGGCTCAACAAGAACGAGGAGAAGTGGACCGACCCGGTCGTCGTCGGCGCGATCAAGAAGTACAAGGAGAAGCTGCTCGACGCAGGGCTCGCACAGAAGAACTACCGGACCGGCACCTTCACCGGGCAGGCCGACGACCTGTGGAACGGCGACGTCGGCATGGTCCTCAACGTCACCTCCTTCCAGAGCCAGTTGCAGGCCACGTACTCCACCGCCGAGATAGACAAGAAGATCGGCTGGTTCCCGATCGCCAACTCCGCCGCCACCGGCATGTACTCCCCGGACCAGACCAACGGTGTGGTCGCCTTCAAGACGGGTGACGAGAAGCGGCAGAACGCGGCGCGGCAGTTCCTCGCCTTCTGGCTCGGGCCCGACTACGCCGACTACATCAAGGCGATGAAGATCCCGTCCGTGCAGCCGTCCGTGCCCACGCCCGACGGGCTGCCGCAGACGTCCAAGGCCCAGGTCACGGCCCTGCCCACCGCCATCGGCGTCTTCCAGGCCAAGGCGATCGTCGCCCCGGACACGCACCTCTACCTCGCCGACATGATCTTCGGTAAGAAGGAGCCGCAGCAGGTCGCCCAGGCGATCCAGGACCAGTTCGCGCAGGTCGCCAAGGCCCAGGGCGCGCCCGGGTTCTGACGATGGCTCACACAGTCGTACGTACCAAGCCCACGCCGGTGTCGGGCCCGCCGAAGAAGGTGGGGCGGCTGCCACGCGCCGCCGTGCACCACCCCTGGTGGTTCGCGCTCCCCGCGATCGTCGTCTTCGCGGGCTTCTTCCTGGTGCCCAACCTGCTCAACTTCTACTACCCGTTCACCAACTGGTCCTCGTACCACGCGGACATCGCCTTCACGGGCCTCGACAACTTCAAGACGATCGCCGACGACGGCTCGCTGCTCCGCGCGATCCGCACGACCCTGCTGTACGCGCTACTGGCGGCGCTGTTCCAGAACTGCTTCGGGCTCGGGCTCGCGCTGCTCCTGGAGGCCGACAGCCGCTTCAACCGGTTCTTCCGCGCGGTCTTCTTCCTGCCGGTGCTGATCTCGGCACTCGCCACGGGTTACGTCTTCCAGGCCCTGCTGGATCAAGACGGCGCCGTCAACTCCGTGCTCGGCACGGACATTCCGTGGCTGGGCTCGACGACCTGGACCCTGGTCGTCGTCACCCTCATCCACGGCTGGAAGTGGATGGGCCTGTCCATGCTGATCTACTTGGCCGGGCTCAAGGGCATTCCGGGCGACATGCTCGAAGCAGCGCGGATGGACGGCGCCGGGCCTTGGCGGACCTTCTGGTCGGTGCGCTGGCCGATGCTCGCGCCGGCCGTCACCTTCAACGTCACCACCGCGCTGATCGGCTCGATGAACACCTTCGACATCGTGCAGGCCACGACCGGCGGCGGACCCGCGGCCGCCACGGAGGTCTTCAACATCTACATGTTCCGGATCTTCGGACAGGGCCTGTACGCCCAGGCCTCCGCGATGAGCCTCGTCCTCTTCCTGGTCGTGGTCGCGGTGGCGATTCCGCTGGTCGTCGGGTTGCGGCGAAGGGAGCAGCTCCTGTGAACCCGTCCGTCGCATGGCGCTACGGCCGCCCCGCCCTCGTCCTGCTGCTCGCCGGTCTGGCCGTCGGCGTACCGCTGTGGCTGGTCGCCGTCACGTCCGCCAAGCCGCAGGCGGAGGCCATCAAGCCCAACCTCGACCTGCCGCAGCACTGGCAGCCCGGCGGCAACTACGCGGACGCCGTCAGCCAGGGCGAGATGCTGCGCGGCTTCTTCAACTCCCTGCTGGTCGTGGTGCCCTCGGTCGCCCTCGTCCTGCTCCTCGGGGCGGGCGCCGCCTGGGTCTTCGCCCGCCGTAAGTCGAAGCTGGTGTCGTCGGCGTACGCGCTGTGCATCAGCGGACTGCTGCTGCCGCCCGCGGTCATCACCATCGTGATGGAGCTGCGGCAACTGGGCCTCGCGAACACCCGGCCCGGCATGATCGCCGTCTACACCGGCATGTACCTGTCGACGTCCATCTTCTTCATGACCGGTTTCATCCGTGCCATTCCGCTGGAGTTGGAGGAGGCGGCCCGGATGGACGGGGCGACGCCGTCGCGGATCTTCTGGCGGATCGTCCTGCCGCTGCTGCGCCCGGTGATCGCCACCGCGACGATCATGGTGATGCTCTACGCCTGGAGCGACATCTTCTATGCCTTCTTCGTCCTCGGCGGCGGCGAGCAGGCCACCCTCCCGCTCAACCTCTACCAGGTCGCCTCCGCCCAGCTCTACCTCAACAACTGGCATCTCGTCTTCGCGTACGTCGTGGTGATGAGCCTGCCCATGGTCGCCGTGTTCCTCGTCGGCCAGCGAAAGATCGTGTCCGGAATCACCAGTGGAGCCGTCAAGTGACCGGAGGTCCAGCAGCGTGATCACCCCCGCCCGCACACGAACCCGTACCCCACTGCGTACCCGACTCCGTACGAGATTCCGTACGGGATTCCGTGCCAGAACCGCCTTGATATCAGCCGCACTTGGAGCAGCCACCATGGCAGCCACTCTCCCCGCCGCGGGCCCCGCGGCCGCTGCCGACCCGCAGCGCCTCACCGTCGACCTGTCCGCCTCCGAGGGGCCGGTGATGCTCGGCGCCAACGGCGCGCTGTACGGGCTCAGTGACGACGGCGTGCCCAGCGACGCCGCGCTGGAGCCCCTGAAGGTCACCAGCATCTCGCAGAAGCCGGAGGGCGGCGCCCAGCACCCCAACGGTGACGCGCTCACGGTCTCGAAGTCGTTCTTCCGCAGCGGCGGCGGCGAGATCAACGTGATGATGCAGGACATCTACGCCAAGTGGCCGTACGAGGATCTGGGCATCGACGACTACCTCCCCAAGGTCGACAAGATCGCCAAGGAGGTGGCGGCGGACCCGAACAGCGAACGGTTCGTCTACATCCCGTTCAACGAGCCCGACCAGATCTGGTACAAGCTCGGCGTCGCCGACCAGGCTCAGTACGAGGCCAACCGGGACCGGTTCTTCAAGGACTGGAAGACGGTGTACGAGCGCATCCGCGCCGTCGACCCGGACGCGAGGATCGCGGGCCCGAACGAAGCCGCTTACCACTCCCGCCTGTTGAAGGACTTCCTCGCCTTCGCCAAGCGGGAGAACGTCCTGCCGCAGGTGATGACGTGGCACGAGCTGGGCTCCGGTTCGCTGCGCGACTTCCAGGCCCACTACGACAACTACCGTTCCATTGAGCGGGAGTTGGGCATCGCCCCCCTGAAGATCAACATCGACGAGTACGCCAATCGCCGCGACCTGTCCGTCCCGGGGCAACTCGTGCAGTGGGTGTCGATGTTCGAGCGGAACAAGGTGTACGCCAACGCGGCCTACTGGGACGCCGCCGGCAACCTCAGCGGCCATGTGGTGCGTTCGAACATCCCCAACGGCGGCTGGTGGTTCTTCCGCTGGTACGCCGGGATGACCGGTGACACCGTCAAGGTTGCCCCGCCCCAGCCCCACACCATCGACACCCTTCAGGGCCTGGCCTCGCTGGACACCTCCCGCCGCCAGGCGCAGGTCCTGCTCGGCGGCTCCGCCGGTGATTCCGACGTCGTGGTGCGGGGCGTCGACCGCTCCCTCTTCGGCCGTACGGTCGCCGCGACCGTCGCCGAGGCCGCCTGGTCCGGCTACGAGGGACAGCACGCGACACCTCGCGTCCTCACCCGTACGAAGGTGCGGGTCGCCGACGACGGTTCGGTGACGGTGCCGCTGCGCGGCATGCACAAGATGTCCGCCTACCGGATCGTCCTCACCCCCGGCGGCATGGGCACCCCCTCCCCCACCGCCGTCCCCTGGTCGGCGTCGTACGAGGCCGAGGCCGCCGCCGTCACCGACGGCAAGGTCTACACCCAGGGCACGGTCGAGAACGCCAACGGCTACGCCGCCTCCGGCACGAAGGACGTCGGCTCCCTCAACCAGGCCACCAGCAAGGTGGACTTCACGGTCACGGTGCCGCGCGACGGGTCGTACGACCTGGCGATCCTGTACGGCAACCAGTCCGGCGCCCCCGCCACGCAGAAGTTGTCCGTCGATGGAGGGACCCCGGTCACGCTGACCTACCCGTCCACGGAGAACTGGACCTACCGCGCCACGAAGGACGTCACTCTGCGGCTGTCCACAGGCACCCACGTCCTCACGCTCGCGAAGGGCGACGCCGAGGTCACCCTCGACCGCGTCGACCTGACCGCCCGCACGGGCGCGGCCTCCGCGTCGTACGAGGCCACGCTGGCGGACATCAGCGGGAAGCCGTCGTACGACTACTCCTCGTCGGCGGGCGTGGGTACCGGCTCCCTCGTGCTGCGCTCGGGGGACAAGGCGGTGTTCGACGTCTACGCCCCGCGCGACGGCTACTACACAGTGGTGCCGCGATCCTCGGCGCCGGTGCGGCTGGCGCTGCACGGCGAGACGGTGACGGCGGCGCCCGATCGGGCCCTGCGGCTCTACCTGGTGGCGGGCAACAACCGCGTCGCGGTGACGGCGGGGCACGCCTCCGTCCGCTCCCTCGACGTCTCGGGCGACGGTTCGACGTCCGGCACGCTCTCCTACGAGGCCGCCTCGGCCACCCTCGCGGGCGGGGCCGAACTCGTCGACTCGGCGTACGCCTTTGCCGGTTCCTACATCGGCAAGCTCGGCAACAGCCCGTCCAGCACGGCCGAGTTCACGGTGCGGGCACCCAGCTCCGGCCGCTATCTGCTGGTCGTCCACTACGCGCACAACGACCGGCGCGACAACGGCCACGCCTACAACACGGACATCATGTCCCGTACGGCGGACATCACCGTGGGGGACGCGGAGCCGGTGAAGGTCACCTTCAAGAACACCTGGAGCTCGGACGACTACTGGACGCTCGGCGTCCCCGTCGACCTGAAGAAGGGCTCCAACAAGGTGACGTTCGGCAACGCGACGGCGTGGGCACCGAACATCGAACGCATCGAACTGGGCCGAGTCGTCGACCGCCCGTAGTCCGGCCGTTCCACACGCCCCCCCGCCCGGCCTCGTACCGACTCGGTACGAGGCCGGGCGCGCGGCGGAGCTCGTCAGGCGACCTGACCGCTGTGCAGTGCGGTGTACGCCCCGCCCCGGCGCAGGAGTTCCTCGTGCGTGCCGATCTCCTGGATCCGGCCGTCGCCCATCACCACGATCCGGTCGGCACCGCGCACGGTGGACAGCCGGTGTGCCACCACCAAGGTGGTGCGGCCGTGCAGGAGGCGGGCGAGGGCCTGCTGGACGAGGGCCTCCGAGCGGGTGTCCAGGGCCGAGGTCGCCTCGTCGAGGACGAGCACCCTCGGGTCCCGGATCAGGGCCCGGGCGATGGCCAGGCGCTGCCGCTGTCCGCCGGACAGGCGTGCCCCGCGCTCACCGACGAGGGTGTCGAGGCCCTGCGGCAGCCGGTCCACGAACTCCAGCGCGTTGGCGTCGCGCAACGCCGCGCGCACCGTCTCCTCATCGGCGTCGTCCATGCCGTAGGCGACGTTCTCGCGGATCGTGCCGTCGAAGAGGATCGACTCCTGCGGCACTACCGAGAGGAAGCGGCGGTACGTGCGCAGGTCGAGGGTGTTCATGTCCGTGCCGTCGAGCAGCAGGCGGCCGGAGGTCGGGCGGATGAAGCCGATGACGAGGTTCAGCACCGTGGACTTGCCCGCGCCGGAGGCGCCGACGAGGGCGATGGTCTCCCCGGGTGTGACGGAGAGGCTGAAGTCCCGTACGGCGGGGCGGCCGTTGTCCTCGTACGCGAAGCCGACGCCCTCGAAGGTCACGGCGCCGCGCAGGGCGGTGAGTTCGGCCTTGCCCTCGTTGTCCTCCAGCTCGGGGGCCTGGAGGACCTCTCCGACGGAGCGGACCGACTCCAGGCCCTTGGTGATGACCGGGGACAGCCCTGCCAACGTTGTCGTGGAGTTGGTGAGGGTGGTCAGGAAGGCGCTCAGCATGACGACGTCACCGGCCGTCACGCCCCAGACGCCGTAGTACGAGATCAGCGCCGCGCCGGTGAGGACCAGCACGCCGACGACGTTCAGGACGACCCAGGCGAGCGAGCCGAAGCGGCCGTTGACGAGGTCGAGGCGCATGCCGGAGGTCAGCAGCCGGTGCAGGGTGCCGTCGATGCGGCGCAGGGCCTTGCCCTCGAGGCCGTGGGCGCGGGTGACCGGGATGAGGCGGGTCATCTCCGTCACCCGGGAGGACAGGGTCTCGACCTCGTGGCGGAAGTGCTCGTTGTGAGTGCGCAGGCGCGCCCGCAGACGGGCGACGACGAGAGCGGCGGCGGGCACGACGACGAGGAAGACGGGCACGAACTCCGGTGTGCGTACGGCGATGATGACGAGGCCGCCGATGAGCACGGTGCCCGCACCGAGCCCGGTCTCCGCGGTCTGCTGCACCATCTGCTCGACGGTCTCCACGTCGCGCACGACCTTGGCCTGGAGCACACCGGCGCTGACCCGTGAGTGGTAGCCGATGGAGAGCTGCTGCATGCGCGTGCACAGCGCGGAGCGCAGGCTGGTGCCCATCCGGCGCACGCTGCCGTAGAGCAGGCGTACGTACAGCACGTGCAAGGGGTAGTTGACCAGCAGGATGAGCATGATGACGCCGGTGCTCAGCCAGAGCCTGCCGATCGGCTGGTGCTGGACGACGGTGTCGATGATGGACGCGGTGATCAGCGGCAGCAGCCAGACCGGGCTGTGCTTGACGGTGAAGACGCCGACCGCCGCCGCGAGGCGGTGACGGTCGGCGCGGAACAGATAGCCGAGGGTGCGTACGGGGTGTTCGCCTCGGTAGCGGTGGTCGAGCGGTCTCTCGTGTGACGACGCCATCGGCGTTGTCCTTCCCAGGGTTCCGATTGAGAGCACGCGCTTTCCTATCCCATCTCGGAAGGGATACACACCCGATCAGGCACGGATTCCCGGGTGAAAGTTTCGCCGGACCCTCCGACGGTTCAGACCGCGTCCAGCTCCGCGATCTCCTCGGCGCCGAGCACGAGGCCGGTCGCGGCGAGCGAGTCCAGGATCGTCTCCGGCCGGCTCGCGCCCGGGATCGGGACGACGACCGGCGACTTGGCGAGCATCCAGGCCAGACACACGCGCTGCGGGCTCACCCCGTGCGCCTCGGCGACCCGGGCGAACGGGGCGTAGGCGGAGCCCAGTTCACGCGCCCGGGAGATGCCACCGAGGGGGCTCCAGGGCAGGAACGCGATGCCGAGTTCGTCGCACAGGCGCAGCTCCGGCTCGCTGGAGCGGAACGCCGGGGAGAACTGGTTCTGCACGGAGACCAGCCGACCGCCCAGGATGTCGTTCGCCTGCTTGATCTGGTCCGGGTTCGCGTTGGAGATCCCCGCCATGCGGATCTTGCCCTCGTCGAGCAGGTCGCGTACGGCGCCGACGGACTCGGCGTACGGCACCCTCGGGTCGGGGCGGTGGAACTGGTAGAGCCCGATGGCCTCCACGCCGAGCCGGCGCAGGGAGTCCTCGCAGGCTTCCTTGAGGTGCCGGGGGCTGCCGTCCAGGGTCCAACTGCCGTCGCCGGGGCGCAGATGGCCGCCCTTCGTGGCGACCAGGACGTCCTTGCCCAGGTCGTGGGAGGCGAGGGCCTTGGCGATCAGGGTCTCGTTGTGACCGACCTCGTCGGCGTCCCGGTGGTAGGCGTCCGCGGTGTCGATCAGGGTCGCGCCGGCGTCGAGCGCGGCATGGATCGTGGCGAGCGAACGTGCCTCGTCCGGGCGCCCTTCGATGGACATGGGCATCGCGCCCAGTCCGATCGCGCTGACCTCGACGTCACCGATGCGGCGGGTGTGCATGGGGTCGTGACCTCTTTCGGCTGTCGCGCGGGAAACGTTGTCGTCCGGCCGGCGGGCCGCGGATCACGGCCGTACCGGACCGACTCCAGCGTGGCTGTCCGGATGCGAGAGGTCCAATAGAAGAAAGAGAACGCATTCAGCGACGGCGCCACTGAATTGGCGACGCCGAGTTCGGCCGCCCGTCCGCCTGTCCGCCCGTCCATCTATCCGCTTGCGCGTCCTCCCGGTTGGTGTGGCACGCTCGCACAGTGATCGGCACAGTGAGAGGCGGCGGCATGCGCATAGGACTGCTCGGCACCGGCCCATGGGCCCAGATGGCCTACGCTCCCGCCCTGAGCCGGCACCGTGAACTGGACTTCGTCGGGGTGTGGGGCCGTCGTACGGCCGCCGCAAAGGAGTTGGCCGACAGCTACGGCGTGCGTGCCTACGACGACGTGGACACGCTGTTCGCCGACGTGGACGCCGTGGCCGTCGCCCTGCCGCCGGCCGTCCAGGCCGACCTGGCGGTGCGGGCCGCGCGGGCGGGCTGCCATCTGCTGCTGGACAAGCCGCTCGCGCTGACGGTGCAGGAGGGACGGGCGGTCGTCGAGGCCGTCGAGGAGGCCGGTGTGGCCTCGGTCGTCTTCTTCACCGCCCGTTTCCAGTCGGAGACCGAGGCGTGGATCACCGAACAGGCCGTCGTGGACGGCTGGTTCACGGGCCGGGCGCAGTGGCTGGGCGCCGTGTTCAGCGGTGACGGCAACCCGTTCGCGGCCTCGCCGTGGCGGCGGGAGAAGGGCGCGCTGTGGGACGTGGGCCCCCACGCCCTGTCCGTGCTGCTGCCGATTCTGGGCGACGCCCGGCGCGTGACGGCGGCCGCGCACGGGCCCGGCGACACCGTCCATCTGGTCCTCGAGCACGTCAGCGGCGCGTCGAGCACGCTCACCCTGAGCCTCACGGCGCCGCCCGCGGCAGCGGGGGCAACGGTGGAGCTGCGGGGCGCGGCCGGAGTGACGCTGCTTCCGGAGAGCGCCGACAGCGCGGTGTCCGCCCTGATCCGAGCCGGGGACGCCCTGCTGGCCGCCTCCGGCACCGGACGCGCGCATGCGTGCGACGCGGCGTTCGGTCTGAAGGTCACCGAGGTTCTGGCGGCGGCCGAAGCACTGTTGAACGGGGGTGCGTGACGGACCGGGCCCTACTCCTCGAACGGCTCGTCGCTCCACCGGAACCAGGCCCTGTCACCTTCGATGTGCAGCAGGAACTCGGCGACCGGGCCGTCCGGCGAGGACAGTGAGACACGTCTTCGGATCTCGTCGTAAGCCGCCTCCCACGCCTCCCAGACCTCGTCGTAGTCCCGCTCCAGCAGGGCCAGTTCACGGGCGAACAGGTCGCGTACCGCGTCGTACCCCGGACCGGGCGTGAAGCGCCCCGACAACCAGGGGAAGTCGGCCTCGTCGATCAGGATCCCCCCGACCGGCTCGTCACCGCTGCGCACCTGCCAGACCTCGCCGTCGAACCCCATGCCGCCCTCCGCGTCCGCTGTCGATCACACCGTCGACCAGCATGGCAACCGGCACTGACAGACGGCCCGGACCACAGTCGGCCCGGACCGTCCGCCCTGCTCTACTGCTCCTCGGTTCTAGGCCTCGCTACGCCTGGCCCCCCGCATGGAAGTTGAGGCGCTCACTGACGACGGGGAAGCCCGCCTTGGCGAAGTTCGCGGCCATGGGGAAGTTGCCCTGGTCCGTCGCTCCGGTGACGATCTCCGCGCCCTGCTCGACGAGGAAGTGGGTGCACTCCGCGAGGAGGTCGTAGGCGTAGCCGCGGCCGCGCTGTTCGGGGACGACACCGATGAAACCGATGGTCGGGTTGGAGGGGTTGTGTGCCGGGATGTGGATGCCGGCGAGGTCGCCGTCCGGGGTGTGCGCGAGCTGCCACCACTCCCGTGGGGACGGGCACCAGTGGAAGAAGTCGAGCTCCTCCTGGGCGGCCCGGTCGAGACCGCCCTCCTCGATGGCCCGCAGCGCGTGGGCGTCGAGCGTGACGGAGTGGATGCGGCGCAGCGCGTCGAAGAAGACCGCGTCATCGGGTTCGGCGCTGAAGCGCAGGCGTCCGGGCCGCTCGGGCAGGCCCAGCTCGGGGGTCCAGCGGTACAGGAAACGTTCCACCAGCAGTTCGTAGCCGGCCGCGCGTGCGGCGGTGAAGCGGGCCTCGGCGGCGGCCTTCAGGTCGGGCTCGTCGCGCCAGCCACCGGGCAGGTTGATCTCGAGTTCGACCTGCCAGGGGGCGGAGCGCAGGAGTTCGGCGCCGGCCTCCTCCTCGCCCTCGGTCACGTCGAACCAGTTGATGTTGATGGGCTCCGAGTCGTCGGGGCCGCCCCACCAGGCGCCGCGAGCGACGACCGTGCCGTCACGCAGGGCCACTCGCTTCCACTCGGGGCGGAACCGGGTCCGCCGGTGCCCCTCACGGGCGCCGAGCGGGTCGGGGTGTGCGTCGAAGAGATGGGCGTCGCTCGCGGAGAGCGCGCGGATGACCGGATCGGTCATGGATTCCTCCGGGACAAAGGCTGCTTGGAGCGCTCCCGGTCAGATCTGACGCAACACGCCGGGGCAACGGAAAAGGGAGCGCTGGAAAGGTGTGAACTGCACGGCACTCGCCTCCTTCCGTCAGTCTCAGGGCGTGGATCCACACAGTACGTGATCTTCATCGACTCCGTCCATGGGTTTTTGGCGACTCCTGAAGAGGCTCCCCAAACCATGGAGAGCGCTCTCAAAAGCCCGCGCGGCTTAAGTGGGCCTTAGGAGAGAATTAAGCGGCCGTGGTCATTCCGTGGTCTTTCAAGTTCCCGCAGTTGAGGGGAGTTTGGGCGTGATGCAGACCCATTGGCCCAGGCAGGGGTCGTGCGTAGCATCGTGGCCCACAGGCGGCGGTGACGCGCGATCCGAGAGCGCTCTCACACTGGCTCTCAAGCCGGCCGCCCGTCCCGCCACCGCAGCCCAAGTACCCCCCACAAGTACTCCGGGAGACCCCCCACATGACTTCCCGACACCAGCGCCACCTCGGTCGACGCAGGCTTCTCTTCGCCCTCGGCGGCACGGCGGTGGCCGTCCCCGCCATAGCCACCGTGGCCCCGTACGCCCTCGCGGGTACGCCCGTGGACGGCGTCGAGCCCGCCGCGGCGGGCCCACTGCCGCTGACGATCGTCAATGACAGCGGCTCCTTCGGCAACGCGAACGTCCACATCTACATCGTCGGCAACCAGGACGGCCGGCAGGTACGCGTCACGCCCGACGGCACCCTCGCGCCGATCGCGCTGTCGGACAACGGCCCCGACGGCTTCACCGACTACGCCCTCGGCCTGGCCGGCAGCGGAGAGACCCGGCTGTCCCTCCCCTACATGTCCGGGCGGATCTATGTGTCGCTCGGCGAGAAGCTCAAGTTCAAGGCCGTCACGGACGGCAACGGAAATGCCGCGCTGCAGTACCCGGCCGGCTGGGTGACGTCGGACCCCAACTACCCGGTGCTGCACGACTGTGCCGAGTTCACGTACAACGCCGCCGGCATGTTCTGCAACACCACCATGGTCGACATGTTCAGCGTGCCGCTGAGCATCAGGTTGACCGGCGCCAAGGACCAGACGGCGGGCACGCTGCGGGCCGGCGGGCGGGCGGCCGCGTTCGCCGCGGTGCGGCAGGTCGAGGAGTACGCACGGCTCGTCGTGGACGACACGCGTGTGATCGCCCCGGGACACGGCCTGGACGCGGGCCTGTTCGCCAAGGACTACTTCGCCCCGTACATCGACGAGGTGTGGAGCACGTACACCGGGCGCGACCTCACCGTCACCACCAACGCGGGTACGTTCACGGGGCGGGTGCGGGGTGAACGGTTCACCTTCGACGGGCCGGCCCAGGTGTCCTTCGCCAAGCCGTCGACCCGGGATGTGCTGTTCTGCGACGGCAACCTCGCCGCACCCAACGACGGCACGACCGGCCCTGTCGCCGCCGTACTCGGTGCCGGGTTCAACCGCTCGACACTGCTGAGCCACCCGGCCCAGCCGACGACCGACCCGGCCACCTTCTACCGGACCGGCCTGACCAACCACTACGCCAAGGCGATGCACGCGGCCACCGAGGACGGCAAGGCGTACGGCTTCGCCTTCGACGACGTCGCCGACTTCGCCTCGTACATCCAGGACACGGCGCCGACGGGGATCAGGCTGACGCTCACGCCTTTCGAGGGCTGACGCGGCCCGGGAGGGCGCTCGGTCCTCTGGCTCGGTCGGTTTCATCGCGGGAGCGGAGAGGTACCCAGGGTGTCCAGGGGCCGACCGGTGCGCAGCGGGGTCCCGGCGCCTCCGGATGCAGGGTCCGCTCCGGCGTTGAATGGTGATAGCAGACCCGATGACCGCACCGGGCCCGAAGTAGTGATCCGGATCCGAGGAGCAGAGATGATGCCGACGAGCCAGCCCGAAGCGTCCGGGCCGTCCGAGGAGCGCACCACCCCGGACGACCTGCTCCACGCCCGCACCGGCACCGAGGTGTCCCCCGAGGACATCGTGCTTGCCTCAGGCAAGGACCTCACCCCGCGCAACCTGGAATGGGCCAAGCGCAAGCTGGAGGCAGAGGGCCCCTCCGCCCTCGACAAGCTGCTGCCCTAGCCTCAGCCTCACCGTCCAGGATCCGCACGGGTCGCCCCAGGGTGCGTGTCGGCACCCTGGGCGGCCGTGTGCGCGTCCGGGCACAGCACCGGCACCCGCTGCACGAGGTTGTTGGCGAAGCCCCCGCGGTTCCAGGGCGGGACCAGTGGCTGGGTGTGACCTCCGGCGTCGGTGGCCCGTGCGCTCAGCACGTGTGCTCCCGGGGTCGCCGTCCAGCTGTGCCGCCAGCGGCGCCACGCCCACCGGTGACCGGTGTCCGGCTCCAGCTCGGCCTCCTGCCAGCTGCGTCCCGCGTCCGTGCTGACCTCGACGCACGTCACCGGCCCGCGCCCGGACCAGGCCCGCCCCTCCAGGGTGACCGGGCCGGGCCGGACCACGCGGGAACGGGACATGAAGTCGGGGAAGCCCGGCGGGACGAGCAGGGCGCGCGGGGCGATGCGGGTGACGGGTTCGCCCACGTCCTCGGGGTGCCGGCGCAGCCGGTAGGCCACGGCCTGCTGGAACCCCGTGAACGGCACATCGGTGACGGTTGCCTCGCGCAGCCACTTCACGTGCGCCATGCCGTACCACCCGGGCACGACCAGCCGTAGCGGGCGGCCGTGCTGCGGGGGCAGCGGGGCACCGTTCATGGCGTACGCGACCAGCACCTCGGGATCGCTGCCCGTGGCCACGTCCACGGGCAGGGCGCGCTGGTAGTCCTGCTCGACGCCGCGCTCGACGCCGTGGTCGGCGCCCGTGAAGACCACGTCGACCGCACCGGCCTCGATTCCGGTCTCGGCGAGCAGCAGGCGCAGCGGTACGCCCGTCCATTCGGCGGTGCCGACCGCCTCGACCAGCCAGGGCTGGCTCACCGGCCGGGGCGTCAGCAGAGCCCGGCCATTGCCCGCGCACTCCAGCGTGACCCGTGTGGTGACCTGTGGGAACGTCCGGAGATCGGCCAGGTCCAGGCGCAGCGGGCGGCGGACGCGGCCGCCGAGGGTCAGCTGCCAGGGGGTGTCGTCGGGGACGTACGGGATGTCGTAGTGGGTCAGGACGTAGTGCAGGCCGGGCGGGGTGAGGTCGTAGCGCAGGGCTTCGAGCGGCAGGCCGTGGTTGCGGGTGGCGAGCGCGAGTTCGTCCCGGCCGATGCCCTCCTCGGGGGCGGCCAGTCTGGCCGGTGCGCTCACGTCGGCGAGTCGATGCCCCATATCCGCATTATCGACCCATACGGGCATGTCGTGCCGGGCCGCCGCGACCACCCCGGCAGCCCCGGCAGCCCAACTTCCCTTCCTCTCCTGTCACTTCACGTCGGCAATGGTTTCGGGCTCACCCTTTCGAAAGGGGTGCTCGGACTGTCAGACTCCTGAAGGTGCCCGACTTCGACATGCTCGTCATCGGATCCGGACCGGGTGGCCAGAAAGCCGCCATCGCCGCGGCCAAGCTGGGCCGCCGGGTCGCCGTCGTCGACCGCCCCGACATGGTCGGCGGCGTCTCCATCCACACCGGCACCATCCCCTCCAAGACCCTGCGCGAGGCGGTGCTGTACCTGACCGGTCTCACCCAGCGCGATCTGTACGGCCAGAGCTACCGGCTCAAGGAGGACATCACCGTCGCCGACCTGACCGCCCGCACCCAGCACGTGGTCGGCCGCGAGGTGGACGTCATCCGCAGCCAGCTCTCCCGCAACCACGTCGCCCTGTACGCCGGGACCGGCCGCTTCGTCGACCCGCACACCGTCGCCCTGCGCGAGGTCACCGGCCACGAACGGCTGCTCACCGCCGAGCACATCGTCATCGCCACCGGCACCCGGCCCGCGCGGCCCGGCAGCGTGGAGTTCGACGGGCGGACGATCATGGACTCGGACAACGTCCTGGCGCTGGAGAGGGTGCCGCGCTCCATGGTCATCGTCGGCGCCGGTGTGATCGGCATGGAGTACGCCTCGATGTTCGCCGCGCTCGGCAGCAAGATCACCGTGGTGGAGAAGCGCGCCGGGATGCTCGACATGTGCGACGTCGAGGTGATCGAGTCACTCAAGTACCACCTGCGGGACCTCGCCGTGACGTTCCGCTTCGGGGAGACCGTCGCCGCGGTCGAGCGGCATCCGCGCGGCACGCTGACCCTCCTGGAGAGCGGCAAGAAGATCCCCGCCGACGCGGTGATGTACTCGGCGGGCCGGCAGGGGCTCACCGACGAGCTGGATCTGGACAAGGCCGGGCTGACCGCGGACCCGCGCGGCCGGATCACGGTCGACGAGCACTACCGCACCGAGGTGCCGCACATCTACGCCGTCGGCGACGTCATCGGCTTCCCCGCGCTGGCCGCCACCTCGATGGAGCAGGGGCGGGCGGCGGCGTACCACGCCTTCGGGGAGCGGGTCGGCCGGATGCACAACCTCCAGCCGATCGGCATCTACACCATCCCGGAGATCAGCTTCGTGGGGCGGACCGAGGACCAGCTCACCGAGGAGCGGGTGCCGTTCGAGGTCGGCATCTCCCGCTACCGCGAGCTGGCCCGCGGGCAGATCATCGGCGACTCGCACGGCATGCTGAAGCTGCTGGTCTCCCCCGAGGACCGCACGCTGCTCGGTGTGCACTGTTTCGGTACGGGGGCGACGGAACTCATCCACATCGGGCAGTCGGTGATGGGGTGCGGCGGAACGGTCGACTATCTCGTCGACGCGGTGTTCAACTACCCGACGCTCGCGGAGTCGTACAAGGTCGCCGCCCTCGACGCCACGAACAGGTTGCGACAGATCGACCGGATCGGGGACTGAGCCCCTCGCATCAGCTGTCCTGGTCGCCCTCCGGCAGGCCGACGTCCTCGACCACGTGCATCGCGGCCTCCTCCGCGCCGGCCGCTCCGCCGTCGACGCCCTGGTCGAAGGCGATCTCCTCCTTCGTGGCGGGCTCGGTCAGGTCGGGGACCTCCTGGGTGAGGCGTTGGTCGAGGGTCTCGTCGTAGGTCCGCTCGTCCACGGCGTCCTGCGGGTCGAGCGGTGCGGCGTCCTGCTGTTCCTCGTTGCTGCCCGCTGTGCCGTCCCCAACCCCGGAGGATCCAGGTGCCCTTGAAGCCTCAATGAGTGGGGCTATCATCACTCGCACACACGGCGTGACCGTACGGCGACGCACCGACGTGCCGTATCCGCCACCCCTTTTGTGCCGCCCCTGCCCCGAGGCCATCCCTCAACGGTTCGTGGCGTTGTACCACCCCACCCCCCATACGCCGTCGGGGCCCGTTCGCCGCCCGCACGTCGTGCACAACGGAAAGCAGCGCATCCATGAGCAACAGCAGGGGCAGAGGGCTGCAGGCCAATGCCCTCGGTACGTTCGACACGGTGGTGATGGCGGTCGCGGGCAGTGCCCCGGCGTACTCGATCGCCGCGACCACTGCGGTCCTCGTCGGCGCGGTGGGCCTGGCCAGTCCGGCCGCGCTGCTGTACTGCGCGATACCGATGCTGGGCATCGCACTGGCCTTCAGCTATCTCAGCCGGATCGATGTGAACGCGGGCGCCAGTTACTCCTGGGTCGGGCGTACGCTGCACCCCTTCCTGGGGTTCATCAGCGGGTGGGCGCTGGTGATCTCGACGACCATCTTCATGGTGGCGGGCTCCCTGCCGGCCGGGGCGATGACGCTCGCCCTCTTCGACGAGGAACTCGCCGAGAACACCGCGCTGTCGACACTGGTCGGCGCCGGCTGGTTCGTCATCATGCTGTGCGTGGTACTGGGCGGCGCGCGGCTCACCGTCCGGGCGCAGCTGGTGATGTCCGGTGTCGAGCTCGCCATACTGGCCCTGTTCGCCGTGCTCGCCCTCTTCCACTCGGGAAGCGCCCGGGCGTTCGACTGGTCCTGGCTCGGCTTCGGGCACTTCGACGGGGTGACCGGATTCGCCTCGGGGGCGCTGATCGCCGCCTTCTACTACTGGGGCTGGGACGTCACCAGCAACCTCAGTGAGGAGACCCGCAACAGCCGCCGCACGACGGGCCTCGCGGGGCTCATCGGAGTCGGCATCGTGTTCCTGCTGTTCGAGGTGTTCACGATCGCGGTGAACGTCATCCTCTCCTCGAAGCAGATTCAGGAGAACGACGCCAACGTGCTGGCCGTCCTCGGCGAGGAGGTGTGGCCGGGCTGGGGCGGCAAGTTGCTGATCGTGGCGGTGATGCTGTCCACCATCGCCACCCTGGAGACCACGCTCATCCAGGTCACGCGCTCGCTGTTCGCGATGGGCCGGGACCGTACGATGCCGTCCGCCCTGGGCCGTGTGCACCGCCGGTGGAACACGCCGTGGGTGGCGATCGCCGTGGTGGGCGTCGTGGCGCTGGCGATGTTCGTCGCCGCCAACTCCCTTGGCACGGTGGGCGACATCCTCTCCGACGCCATCTCGGCCATCGGCCTGCAGATCGCCGTCTATTACGGGCTGACGGGCCTCGCGGTGGTCGTCGCCTACCGCAAGATGCTGCTGAAGTCGGTGGGCAACTTCGTGCTCGGCGGTGTGTGGCCGTTGTTCGGGGCCCTGTTCATGTTCTGGATCTTCGTGGAGTCGCTGGGCCAGCTGGGCAGTTCCGCGGTCGCGATCGGCATCGGCGGACTCGCGGCCGGGCTGATCCCGATGCTCTGGTACTGGCGGCAGGGCAGCGAGTACTACCGGCCGGCCAAGCTGGACGCCGCGTGGACCGTCGAGGCGGACTACGTGCCCGCCGGTGGTGGCCCCAACTCCCTTGCCCACGAGGGTCTTCCCACCGACTTCTGAGGGAGGACCCGATGGCGCGAGGCAGTTCCAAACGCGACTTCACTCCCGACTTCGACCCCGACTGCGGGGACGCGCCCCTCACCTGCGCCCGCCAGGACATCGTCATCGGCCGCTGGCAGGGACTGCGGGAGCTGTTGCGGGTCACCGGCCCCGACTGGCTGGTGCGCGGCCACCGGATCCGGCTGCTCGCCCAGGCCTGTGCGGGAAGCTCGACGGTGGAGTCGTGGCTGGCCGCCGAGCCGCACAGCGCGGACGCGTTGGTGCTGCGGGCTGCGACGGAGACGGCCCGGGCGTTCCATCTGGCCATCGCCGCGGGCCGTGGCGTACCGATCGACCAGCAGCGCATCGACACCGCGGTCCTGTCATGCCTCAGGGCCGCCGAGGGGTACCCGGACGATCCGACGCCGTGGATCTCGCTGATCTCCGTCGCCCGGCTGTATCCGGCGGGCGTACGGAGGCAGGAACTGGGGCGCTGGTGGGACGAGTTGCACCAGCGCGACCCCTTCAGCGTGGAGGGCCACCTCCAGGTCCTGCACTACTACTCCTCACGCTGGCACGGCACGCACGGCCAGATGTACGACTTCGCCCGCGACGCGGCCGGGGTCGCACCGCCCGGCTGCGCGCTGCCGGTGCTGGTGCAGTACGCCCGGGTCGAGGAGTTCCGCTACGCCCTGGACGCGGCCAAGGGCCAGCATGCCTCCGTGGGACTCGGACAGCACTGGAGTCACGACGGCGCCGTCAGTGACGTACGCCGGACCTGGGAGCGCTGGATCACGGGCCGCACCGACCACAGTGTGGTCCCCGGCGAGCTGCGCGACCTCAACTACCTGACGCACGCGGCGTGTTACGCAGGCGCCCACGACATCGCCACGTCTCTGTTCCGGATGCTGGGCCGCCGGGCCACGCGGGCTCCGTGGGTGTACCTCGGCGATCCGGAGAAGCAGTTCGTGAGGTGGCGAGGGGAGATGGTTCCGCGCAGGTGACCGCCTTGAGGCCAGGCCGAATCGGCCTGGCCTCAAGGCGATTCGGCGCTCGGACCGGTTGTCCACCTCTATCTCGATCCGGCCGATCCGCCACACCAGAAGGGCGACGATCCAGGTCGCGGGGAACAGGCCCACGACGACGAAGCCGGCGGCGTTGAGGTCGAGGCCGGTGATCCAGGTCCAGAACGGGCCGTGGAGGGCGAGGCGGTCCGCGAGGAGGGTGAGGAGTTCGACCGTGCCGATGAGCAGGGCGACCGCGACGGACAGGCCGGTGACGGTGAGGTTGTAGTAGACCTTGCGGACCGGTTGGGAGAACGCCCAGCCGTAGGCGAAGTTCATGAACGTGCCGTCGATCGTGTCCAGGAGCGACAGTTCATGAAACCGCGCTTGTTCTGCTGTTCTTCCAGGGCCGCCTCGTCGTAGCGGCCCGAGCGCATCCGGCGGAACACCTTCCAGATGCCGGCGAGGGCGACCAGGTTGATCGCCGCGATCAGATGGAGGAAGGCCCCGGAGACCGTCGTACCGATCAGGCCGGTGATGTCGTGGAGGCGGGAGCCGTCGTCGCGGAGCGGTCCGGCCAGGGACCTCACGCCGGGAGAGCAGAAGGGGCAGGGCCAGGACGACGCTTGAGGGGCCGAGCGAGAACCACGCCGCGATGTGGTCGGCGTCGAAGGCGTGCCGCATGCCGAGCGTGTACGCGGTGACGTGCAGGGCCAGCACGAACGCGGCCATGCCGCCGACCCTGCTCCAGTCCTGCCGCGTCATGGAGGTACGGACGCGGCGCCAGGCCGTGCGCTGCGCGGGGGCGGTGGCGGGGAGGCTCGGAGACAGACTGTGGCCATCCTCCAGCACTTGCAAAACATGTGCAGTAAAGGCCGTGGCAGTTCTTGGCCATGGAAGGCAAAGAGCTCGGCTCGTCAGGGGGTGGCGTTCGGGCCGTCCGGGCGGCTGCGGCGCTGCTCCACCATCTCGCGGCTCAGTTCCTCGGTCTCGGACTCGGGTAGCCGTTCGAAGCCGTCCTCAGTGATCACCGAAATGATGGGGAAGATCCGGCGGTTGATGTCCGGCCCTCCGGTCGCGGAGTCGTCGTCCGCCGCGTCGTACAGCGCGTGCAGCGCGGCCAGGACCGCCTCACGCCGGGACATCCCCGGGCGGTACAGCTTCTTCAGAGCGCCGCGCGCGTACGGCGATCCGGAGCCCTCGGCGTGGAAGTCGTACTTCTCGTACGGCCCGCCGGTGACCTCGAAGTCGAAGATGCGTCCTCGCGCTCCCTCGGGGGCCTTGACGTCGTAACCGGCGAGGAGCGGGACGACGGCGAGGCCCTGCATGGCCTGGCCGAGGTTCTGGCGGATCATGCCGGCGAGCCGGGTCGCCTTCGCGTTGAGGGTCATCGGGATGCCCTCGATCTTCTCGAAGTGCTTCAACTCGACCTGGTAGAGCTTCACCATGTCCAGCGCGAGTCCGACGGTGCCGGCGAAGGCGACCGCGGTGTAGTCGTCCGCGGGGTGGACCTTCTCCAGGTCGCGCTGGGCGATGAGGTTGCCCATGGTGGCCCTGCGGTCGCCGGCGAGGAGCACGCCGTCGCGGTAGGTCAGGGCCAGCACCGTGGTGCCGTGCGGGAAGCGGTCCGGTGCGGCACGGACACCGTCGGGCAAGGGGCGGCGCGTGGGCAGCAGGGCCGGACGGTGGGCCGCCAGGAACTCGGTGAAGGACGAGGTCCCCGGAGTGAAGAACTCCTCCCCCAACCGCCCTTCGTGCTCACTGCTCGCCATCGCGCTCCCCCTCCTGCAGGCAAACCGACCACCGGCCGACCAACGGTCTCCTACCTGAACCGGCTGCCCGGGAAACGCCTTTGGCGCTCACAGTGCCCTGCGCCGAACGAGCACTCCGAGCACCACCAGCCCCGGAATCAGCGGTAGCCACACCGTCAGCAGGCGGTATCCGAGTACCGCGGAGGCGGCCGCCGTGGCCGGGGCGCCGCCGGCGGTGAGCGTGAGGGCGAGCGCGGCGTCGAAGGAGCCGAGGCCGCCGGGTGTGGGCAGCAGGGCGGCCACGGTGCCGGCGGCGAGGTAGAACAGCGCCACCCGGGCCGGCGCCAGGGGCAGGGCGACCGCCCGGGTGACGGCGGTCAGCACAGCGCAGTGCAGCGTCACGAAGGCCAGCGAGCCGCCCCACAGGGCCGCCGCCCTCGCCGGCAGTGCGTGGACGGCTGCGATGTACGCCCGTACGGTCGCCAGAGCCCACCGGCACCGGGCTCGCAGCGGGCCGACCAGCAGGGCTAGCGCGACTGCGGCCAGCGCGCATGCGGCGACCAGTAGTTCCCCGCTGACGGGCGGGATGTGCAGCAAGTCGGGGAAGGCCACGACGAGTACGGCGATCAGGGCGCCGCGCACGATCGCGCCGGCCGTGCCCTTGACCGCGAGCGCGGTGGCCGCGGCCGCGATCGGCAGGCCGCAGCGCATGAGGAAGCGCAGGTTCACCGCGCCCGCCCCGAGGCCGGCGGGCAGCACGTGGTTGGCGGCCGAGGCGGCGAACTGCCCCGCCACGAGCCGCCCGGGCGGCAGTCGTCGGGGCATCGCCCCCTGCAGGGCGAGCGCCGCGCACGGCCACGTCGCCAGGGTGGCCGTGGCGGCCACCAGCAGCCAGCCCGGGTCGGCGACGGCGAGCCGGACCGCGCCGGTCTGCAGTACCGGCCAGTGGCGGCGGGCCAGACAGGCAACGGCCACCAGGACGGCGAGGGTGAGGGCGGTGTGCCAGTAGGCGCGTCTTCGCCTGGGTGCGGAGAGGACCTGCTCCGGCGTCACGCCGGCCGGTCCGCGCCCGGCGCCGGGGCGATGCGGACTTCCAGGCCGTCGAGGCGGTGGAGCTCCCAGTCGCGGGCATACCGGGGCGGTTTCCCGCCGGGGGTGGTGAGGGTGGCGACCGGGATGCTGCGGGAGGTCCGCAGGATGTCGGCCAAGGTGGTGTTGGCGTTGTGGCCGCGGATCGCGCCGGAGGAGCAGCCCGTGTAGTAGCCGACCGGAATGGCCTCGTGCCCGGTGAGCAGACAGGGCGGGCGTACGCCGAGGCGGTGGAGCTCGGCGGCGGAGCGGGCCCAGGCCTGGCGGTTGGCGGTCGAGCGGTCCACGGTGCGGTCCAGGACGACGTACTGCACGGCCAGATGTCCGGCCAGCCCGAGCGCCGTCACCGCGGCGACGGCCGGGCGCCATCGGCCGTACGGCGTGGTGACGAGGTGGAGCAGGGCGTCCGCGACGGGGATGGCGAGGAGTGCGTAGGCGGGCAGGAGGAAGCGGGGTGCCGCGTATCCGATGAGGAACAGGTAGGGGAAGGCGGCCGTCGCGGCGCAGACCAGCGGGACCAGGGTGCGGGTGGTGCGTACGCCTCGGAACGCGACCGCCAGACCGTAGGCGGCGAGCAGGGGCAGGACGAACCACCAGGCGTAGACGACCGGGTGGGGCATCTCGCCGTTGCAGGGCCGGCACAGGGCGCTTCCGGCCAGGCTGCGCAGCTGGTCGTCGACGGCGAAGTTCCAGCCGAGGTCGCCCTGGATACGGGAGGCCTCGTTCAGCCGTTCGCGCAGGCCGCCGAAGCTGAGGTACGCCTCGATCACCCACTGGACGCCACCGGCCGACAGGCCCGCCACGAGGGCGGCCCCAAGTCGCCAGTGCTGTACCACCAGCGCGCCGACGAGCAGCGGCAGCGTGACCCACACGGCGTCGGTGGGCCGCATCCACGCCATCAGCGCGGCACCGGCCAGGACGCCCCACAGGGCCCGTCGGTCGAGGCCGTGCAGGCGGTCCGCGCGGGCGCGCAGGAAGCAGCCGACGCAGAGCAGGGCGCCGAACGCGACCCAGAGGTTGGGCATGGCCTGCGGGCCGTAGAAGAGGGTCACCCACAGGGTGGCGAAGACGGCGCCCGCGCCGGCCAGGACGCGGGCCGGGAACAGTCCGCGCCAGGCGTGCAGGGCGAGATACAGGCCGAGTCCGGACAGGACGGCGAGAAAGACCCGTAGCAGTGTCGTGGACGACGACCAGGAGGCGATGGGCCACACCAGCAGCGAGACGCCACGCGCGCGTGGTGCGCTGAAGAAGGCTGCCGGTGTCCCGGTGCCGACCTGGCTGACGTACACCACCTCGTCCCAGCCGAGGCCCATCGAGGGCCGCACGAGGAGGAGTTGGGCGAGGGTGAAGGCGCCCGCCACCGCCGCGAGCAGTCCGCGCCCGCCCGCCTGCCACGGCCTGTCGGCCACGAGCGCGTCGTCGCGCCGCCCCATACTCACGAGCATGGGCTTCGTGCCGTAGGCCATCGTCCGCCTTCCCCCTACGCGTCGTAGGGTTTCTGAAGCCCCGCAACCAGGCGAGTTGGGCAGCGGGGAGCCGGGGAAACACCAAAAACACGAACAAACTAACCCGTAACGAACAGGCGTGCAGCGCGATCTTCGGCCATGTGCCTGACGCGAACCGGCCGTCCGCCGCTCGCCCGACGGGTGCCTGCGCGAGGCGACTCCCTCGCCAGGAGTCTCCGCGTGCGGCGGGAAGCGCCGCCGACCGGGTGACACACTCTGCTGTGTGGACCTGACCTTCGACGATCTCCTCGCCCGTGCCCGGTCCCTCCCCCGCGACGGACGTCGTGCCGTCCTCGGCATCGCGGGCAGCCCCGGTGCGGGCAAGACGACGCTCGCCGAGCGCCTGGTGCGGGAGCTGAACGGTGCCGGGGAGCCCTGGGTCGCGCATGTGCCGATGGACGGCTTCCACCTCGCGGACGTCGAGCTGGACCGGCTCGGGCGCCGGGACCGCAAGGGCGCGCCCGACACGTTCGACGCGGCGGGGTACGCGGCGCTGCTGCGGCGCCTGCACGAGGAGGCAGGCGAGGACACCGTGTACGCGCCCGGCTTCGAGCGGGTCCTGGAGCAGCCGATCGCGGGGGCGGTTCCCGTGGAGCCGACGGCCCGGCTGGTGGTGACCGAGGGCAACTATCTGCTGCTGGACACGGGGGCGTGGGCGCGGGTGCGGCCGCAGCTGGACGAGGTGTGGTTCTGCGAGCTCGACGAACTGGAGCGGATCCGGCGGCTCGTCGCCCGGCACGAGGAGTTCGGCAAGCCGCACGAGCAGGCGGTGGCGTGGGTGCTGGGCTCGGACCAGCGCAACGCGGAGCTGGTCGCCGCGACCCGGTACAGGGCGGACCTGGTCGTGCCGGGCACGGCGTTCCCCCGCCCCCAGGAGCCGTCCGCCGCCCGCGACGCTGCCGGCTCGACGCCCTTGCCGGGGGCGCCGGTCACGAGGTCGTCAGGGTCAGCTCCGGCTCTCCGTGGGCATCGCCCGCCGCCTCGCTGATCACCGCGGTGAATGCCTCGGTGCGGACCGTCAGGCCTGAACCGTCGTGTGCGAACGTGGGCGCGAACGGGCCCGTCGGTCCGTAGCGTACGGCGAAGACATGCAGGTCCTCCGGGGCGCCGGGGGCCGGTTCGGCCTCCAGGGCCGTCGAGCTGACCAGGTGGCTCCAGCCCTCGTCGGGGTTGCCGTAGCCGCGGGGGTCGGCCGCCAGGGCGAAGGCCGCCTGTTCCTGGGTCAGGTCCGAGCGGGCGTCGAAGTGGTCCACGCCGTCCGACTGCGGGTGCGTCAGGCGGAGTTCACCGGCCGACGTGACCTCGCCGTCCGCGATCCTGCGAACGCGGTCGCCGTCGTCGGCGGCGTACGGCAGGCCCGCGAGCAGGTACGGCGCTCCGGGGAGCCGTTCCACCGCGACCGTCGTCCACAGGCTGGTGCCATCGGTGACGTACAGGGACCGCACGTGGCGCAGGACGTGGTCGCGGCCGACGACCGGCTTGGTGACCAGCTTGGCGGTGAGCCGGTCGGCGCGGACGTCCCGGACGCGGACCTCGCCCATGGGGCGGCAGAACAGGAAGCCGTCCACGACCGGGCCGAAGCCGTGCTGCCGGTTCACCGCTGCCGGTAGGTAGTACGTCCCCGCCGCCTCGACCAGCGACGGCGTCATACGGCTGTCGAAGGCCACCGAGACCGTTCCCGCGCGCAGTTGGTGGCGGGCGGGCGTGGTGGACGGTGTGCGGTGCCAGCGGGTGGTGTCCTGGATCTGCCAGACCAGCATCCACGCGAAGTGACCGTCGACTGCGCCGTCCGCCTTGACCGCGTGCCGGCCCCAGCGGGTGTCGCCCCGGTAGCGGCCCAGGTCGGAGCCGATCCGGGCACTGAAGTAGCGCAGGCCCAGGACCGACTCGAAGCCGCTGTGCTGCTCGCTGTAGCGCGGGCCGCCGTTGTCGAAGCCGCCGTCCGTCAGGCGGGCGTCGATGTAGTGGGCGAGCGCGTCGCCGTCCTCGGCGAAGATGCCCTCGCCGCTGATCCGGTGGGCCTGGGCGAGGAAGGACAGGGAGATCGGGCCGTAGTTGTTGTCGTAGGCGCCGCCGTGCTCGGGGGGCAGCAGCGCACCCCGGTCGCGCACTCGATGGGCGCGGATCTCGTCGACGTACACGCTGATCGCGCGAGAGCGGACCGTCTCCCCCTCCCCCGACGGAAGGTGGCGGGCCAGCATCAGGCCGCCGACGACACAGCCGATGGCCTGGTTGCCCGCCTCCTGCGGGTTGAAGAAGGTCGCCTCGGTCAGCCAGCGCCAGTAGCCCTGCGCGACCTGGAGGAGTTCGGCCCGCTGGTCGTCGTCGACGAGCCCGTCCGTCATGTCGAGGACGTTGACCGCCTGGAGCAGGGCCCACACCGTGCTCGGCCAGTCGCCGATCGGGTGCGCGCCCGCCTCCAGTGTGTAACGGGCGTACGGCAGAGCGGAGTTGCGGATCCTCAGGTTCGGGTAGCCCGGGTTGTCGTCGGTGTACACGCGCTCGCGCAGATGGAAGGCGAGGCTGTGGCGCACCGCCTCCGGCAGGCGTGGATCCTTGGTGCGGTGCCAGGCGAGCGCCAGCAGGGAGGTGATGCCGAGGGAGGTGTCGCCGATGTCGTCGACGCAGTCGGGGTGTTCGAGGTTGCCCTCCGGCGTCAGGCGGGCCAGGGCCTGCTCGGTGACGTCGGCGAGGACGGCGTCGTACGCCTGCGGGGTGTCGGGGAGGTCGTGCAGGGCGCCGAGCTGGCGAGGGAGGTGCACGGGTGGTAAGCCCTTCATGCCGGAGGTTGCGATGGCGTGGTTCGTCGGGGTCACACGGCAGGTGCGGGTCGGCGGGCGTGCAGTGCGACGGTCAGTGTGTGCGGGCCGTGGCCACCGATGTAGACGCGGTTCCCGGTCGTCGCATCGGTGCCGCCCGCCACGGTGTAGTCCTGACCCGGGTCGTACCGCAGTACGTCGCTCCGGTCCGGCCCGGCGAGCGGTTCGCCTGCCTCGACGCGGGCCTCGACCAGGATCTCGTCGTCGCCGACCCGGTAGGTCATCGGCCCGGTCGTCAGGCACCAGCGTCCGTCGCCGATCGGTACGGCGCCCTCCGGCACGCCGCCCGGCCGGAAGGTCAGTTCGAGGGCCCAGGGCACCGGTGGGCCGCTGATGTCGATCCGTAGGTCGGCTCCGTCCTCCCGCAGGTCGACCTCGACTCGGGTCGTGTGGGAGACCTCGTCCTGAGGGCGGTCGGGGAAGGCCATCGCCGCGGAGAAACGGCCCTCGTCCACCAGGCGGTAGGCGCCGTCGTCGCGCCTCCGGTCCTTCGGGAGCGGCTGGTAGTAGGCGGTTGTGAGGGTTTGGGTGAGCCGGTACCGGTTGTCGGCGAGCTGTTCCATGTCGGCGGCACGGAACGGGCCCAGGTCAAAGAACACCCGCGAGAGGCGGACCGTGTCGAGGACGGCGGCACCGGCGAACATGCGCAGGAAGGTGGGGTTGCAGGCGAGGCCCGAGCGGATGCGCCGGTGCTCGGGCACGTCGGAGCCGCCGTACACCACGGTGTGCGCGGTGGCCGAGACGTGCTGCGCGAGGCGCGCGGTGCTGAGGTACCGCGCGCGCGGGAGCTTCTCCGCGTCCGGGGCCGGCAGGGCGCGGCACAGATCCGGGGTGAGGAGGGTCTGGGCGAGCAGGTCGGGGTCGTCGATGCCGTCGGCGGCCGCCAGGCGGGCCGCGCGGGCGAAGTCGCCCCGGCCGGTACGGATCGCGAGCAGCCGGTAGTGCGGCAGGTAGGGCCACAGCGAGAACGAAAGCTTCTGGTCCTGGCGGCGCGAGTGGACGGTCTCCACCATGCCGTCCGGCCTGATCAGGTCCAGGGTTGTGGCTAGGTTGCGTTCGACGGCGTCCAGCAGGTCGGTACGCCCGAGCACCTCGGCCAGCAACAGCAGCGACGGGTTGGTCACGATGGACGCGTAGACGGCGCTGCGTTCCGAGTACAGGCCGTCCGCGTCGATGTCGACGCCCTCGGCGACCGACTCCTCGACGCGGTCGAGGAGTCGGTCGTCGGGGAAGGACCGGTGCAGCCGGGCGAGGGCCGCGCTCAGCTCCCAGCGGTGGTTCGGGGTGTGCACGCCACCGGTCAGGAGACTGGCGGTGGCGGCGCCGGCGATCTCGGCGAGCCCGGCCGTCACCTCGGCCAGTTCCGGTCCCGCGGCGGCGGCGAGGACGTACGCGTCGCACACGTCGTTGACGGTGAACGCGGAGTCCGGCGGTGACTGGACGTTGTCGCCGCCCGCGAAGAGGCCGGAGGGCGTCTGCACGGCCCGCAGGGCGCGCAGGTGGGTCATCGCGGCGGCGACCGCCTGTGCGCTGCCGTGCAGTGCCGAGTCCGGGGAACGGTACGCCGCGATCAGGGTTTTCACCCGGCGGGCCAGCGCGCGGTGGGGCAGACCGGCGGGTTCCGCGTCCGGGTCGGCCGCCAACGGGGCGGCCGACCGGTCGGCGGCGCGCGCCGCCGCGCGGACGAACTCGTGGTCGAGCGGGGTGGGCAAGGTCAGTCCTTCAGTCCGGCGTTGATGTCGGCGTTCATGACGTAGCGCTGGAAGACCAGGAAGACGACGATCAGCGGAATCATGGAGATGACCGATCCGCCGAGCAGCACCGACCAGTTGATGTTCTGCGCCCCGACGAGGCTCTGGATGCCGATCTGCACGGTGAACTTCTCGGGGTCGTTGAGCATCAGAAGCGGCCAGATGTAGTCGTTCCAACGCCACTGGAACGACAGGATGGCGAGCGTCAGCATGATGGGCCGGGAGATCGGCACCATGATCCGCAGGAAGATCGACAGTTCACGGGCGCCGTCGATGCGTGCGGCCTCGATGAGCTCGTCGGGGACCGTCAGGAAGAACTGGCGGAACATGAAGCACCCGGTCGCGGTGAGCACGGCCGGGAGGATGATGCCGGCGAGCGAGTTGTAGAGGCCGAGGTCGCGGACCACCAGGAACTGCGGGGCGAGCATGACCTCGGACGGCAGCATCGTGGTGGCCAGAATGCCGACGAAAAAGACCTTGAGCCACTTGTTGTCGTACTTGGCCAGCGCATACCCGGTGCAGCAGCTGACTCCCACCGTGAGGATCGTCGCGATCACACACACGATGGTGGTGTTGATGAAGTACTGGGAGAAATTGGCACTCTCCCACGCCGTCTTGTAACCCGACACGGTGGGGTTCTGCGGAATCAGCGTCAGCGGAAGGGAGAACAGGTCTCCCGCCGGTTTGAAGGAGCTGAGGACGAACCACAGCACCGGCACCCCGTAGAGCGCCGCCAGGACCCACAGCAGTGTCGTCGCCGGCACCGCGCGCCGAAGCCCACCACTGGCCGCGCTGCTGGGCCGCTTCTTGCGGACAGCCCGTCCGGGCCCGGCGTCGACCTTGCGTGGCATGTCTGTGGTTGTCATCGGTTCTCCACCCGCCGGTTGACGACCAGCTGGATGATCGCGACGGCCATCAGGATGAGCATGAGCACGAACGACGCGGCGCTCGCGTAGCCGATCTGGCCCGTTTTGAAGCCGGTCTGGTAGATGTACTGGACAAGCAGGTTGTTCGACGTTCCGGGTCCGCCGTTGTTGAGGGAGGCGAACAGCGGGTATTCCTTCATCGCGTGGATCGTGTTGAGCAGGATGACGATGAACGAAGTGGGCGCGATGCTCGGCAGTGTGATGCTGATGAACTGGCGCCACGGACCGGCGCCGTCGAGCGAGGCCGCCTCGTAGTACGACACAGGTACGTTCTTGATCGCCGCGATGAACAGCAGCATCGAGAAGCCCGTCCAGGCCCAGGATGCCGCCACCACCACCACCATCAGCGACAGGTCCGCGTTCGACTGCCACGGAACGGCACTTCCGCCGAGCTTCTCGATGACGTAGTTGACCAGTCCGAAATTCTCACCGAACAGCCACCGCCACAGGACACCCACGACGATGGGCGACAGAAGCCACGGGATGAAGAAGAAGACGCGGGCGACCGACACACCCTTGGCGTGCTTGCTCACCAGCACATTGGCGATGAGCAGCGAGAACACGAAGTTCAGCGGAACGAAGAGCACGGTGTACAGCAGCGTCCGGGTCAGCGCGTCGAAGAAGGTGGAGTCCCCGAACAGGTTGCTGTAGTTGTCCAGTCCGACGAACTGGAACGCCCCCACGCCCGTGTAGTTCGTGAAGGAGTAGACGAGCCCGATCACCGCCGGCCAGACGAAGAACAGGGCGAAGAGCACGACATTGGCCGCGATGAGCACGAGCGGCGCAAGGGTGTACTTACTGCGTCTCCTGGGCGGGCTCAAGGACACGTCCGAGGCGCGTTTGGTCATCTTCCTGACTCCGTGCTGGTGGATTGGGTTCCGGTGGGCTCAGGCCATGAGCCCGGCATCACGTGGGCCCCGAGGCCGGGCGGCGGTGTCGCGAACCCGCCGCCCGGCCTGCCGGCCTACGCTCAGCCGCCGACCTGCTGGTTGTAGCCGTCCACGATGTTCTGCAGGGCCTTGTCGGCCGACTGCTGACCGTTGATCGCCTTGCCGAGCTCCGTCTTGGTCGGGTCCTCGGTGAGGCTCTTACCCTTCAGCACCCAGTTAGTCTGCGCACTGTTGAAGTAGCCGGAGATCGGGGCGTAGAGCGGGATCGACTCGTTGTACAGCTTGAACGCCGCCTGCGCCGCCTCGGACTTGAAGGGGTACTTCGGGTTCAGACCGCTCTCGACCGGCAGGAACCCGGACGCCTCACACAGCGCCTGGTAGTGGGCCGGCTCGTACAGCCAGGACAGGAACTTCGTCGCGGCGGTGGCCGCGTCGGCGTTGTTGTTGAAGCCCACCGTCATGCCGCCGCTGTTGACGTCGCTGGCCTGCACCGGCTGGGCGGGAGTCGGGACGCTCGCCCACTCGAACTTCTTGATGCTCTCCGCGAAGGCGGGAACCTGCCACACGCCGGACCAGTAGGCGACCACGTCACCGCTCTGGAACATGGCCGACGGGTCGGCGCCGCTGGTCCACACCGACTTCGGCATGGTCTTGTCGTCGTTCAGTCCGACGAAGTAGTTCACGGCCTTCTTGGTCGCGGCGTCCACCGAGAACTTGCCGGAGGAGTCCGCGTGGACGTACTCGCCGCCCATCTCGTACACCATGGCGCGGAGCCGGGAGGGCGACTGGTCGAACGTCAGGGAGTACTTGGCGTCGGTCTTCTCCCGGACCTCGTCCGCCGCCTTGACGAAGTCGGTCCAGGTCCACGTCTTCTGGGGCGAGGTCGGGTAGGAGACGCCGGCCTTCTCGAAGAGCGACTTGTTGATGAACAGGCCGGACGCGGTGACGTCCGAGGGGATGGACAGCACCTTCCCGGACGAGTCCTTGGCGAGGAAGTTGGCGTTGATCTTGTTGGTCTTGTTGTTGGCGATGGAGCTGAGGTCGATCAGCTTGCTCGACCAGATCGGGTCCAGCGCCGGCACGGTCGCCACGTCGGGCAGGGAGTTCGCCTGCGCGGCGTTGTGCAGCTTCGTCGTGTAGCCGTCGTAGGGGATGTTGACGAGCTTGATGTCGACGCCGGTTTCCTTCTTGTACTGCGCCACCATCTTCTTCCAGCCCGCGTCCTGCCCCGGAACCGTGGAGATCCAGAACGTCAGCGACTTGGAGGTCCCGCCCGAGTCGGAGCCCGACCCGCAGGCGGAGAGCAGAAGGGCACCTGCCGTGGCCACGGCAGCGAGGGGGACCAGGCGGCGCATGCCGCCGCGGCCGAGTCGGCGGGAGCGCCGCACACCCACAGTGGTCATCTTCGATCCCTTTTCGTGGTAGGGGACGGAGCACGGCGCCGACCGAGGCGGCACGGGTGCATTTTGCAGGAGAAATTTGCTTTCCGAGGGCGCGGCCTCGCCCGGCCGCGTCATCCTGACGAGCGAGGGTCCCCGGCCGCTGTGGCCGTCGCCGCACAAGCACGCCCTGGTGCGGTTGCCGTACGTCGAGTACGGGCGGGACGCTCGCCCAAGTCGACGTCCCGGCCGACTTAGAAAGCGCTTGTCCGGACATTGGCAGACCGAGTCCGAAACCGTCAATGCTTCATCCGCGCCGCCTCGGTCACGGTTTGGACTCCTCGGGCGACCGCGAGCCGGGCCGCGCCCACGACCGTGCCGAGATCGCCGACCTGGCTGCTGACCACCTCGGTGGGCCAGCTGAGCCGCTCCAGCTCGGCCCGCACACCTGGCAGGAGCTGCGGAAACGCGCCGGTGCTGCCGCCCAGCACGAGCAGCCCCGGGTCCAGTACGGCGGTCACCGCGGCCGCCAGCCGGCCCACGTCCACGGCGTGCCGGTCGACGACCGCGCGGGCGGCGGCGCTGCCCTGCCCGGCCAGGGCGAAGAGCTGCTCGGCGGTGCAGGGGCAGCGGCCGTCGGTGCCCGGCCAGGCCTCGGCGGCCCGGCGCAGCAGGGAGCGGGCCCCGATGTACTCCTCCAGGGCCTCGTGGCGGGGCTCCAGATCGTCGTCCCAGGGGTAGGGCAGCCGGGCGAGCTCTCCGGCCGCGCCGTTGGCCCCGGCCAGCACCTGTCCGCCTACGACGATGCCGAGACCGATACCGACGCCGATCCGCAGATAGCCGAAGGTGTGACGGCCGCGGGCCGCCCCCTCGTGCAGTTCCGCGAGCGCGGCGCAGTTGACGTTGTTCTCCAGATGGACCGGCACTCCGGGCGGCAGCGCCACGGCCACCGCGTCGAAGACGGGGCCGGCCTTGGCCGTGGCGGGACGCATCCGCTGCGGCGGGGTCACGTCACCGACGGCCACGACGATCGTGCGCAGCGGGGCATCCGCGGGCAGCGCGCAGAGCGCGTCCCGCACGACGTCGGCGGCGTCCTCCCGGGGGCCGGTCGCCTCGGCGAGCAGGCTGCCGTCCAGGGCGCAGCCGCGCACCCGAGTGAGGGCGGGGCCGAGGTCGACGGCGAGCACGGCGCCCGCGGCCGGGCCGAGACGGTATACGGCGGCGCTGCGGCCCGTACCGCCGGAGGAGGTGCCGGAGTGGGCCGCGAGGTGGACGCCCTCCAGTTCGGCGACGGCGGAGGAGACCGTCGGCTTGGACAGCCGCGCGAGGCTCGCGAGCTGCGGCCGAGTCGCGGTGCCCGCCTGGGCCAGCACGGCGAATACAGCGCTCGCGCTCTCGGTCAGACGGGGGGCTCTTGCCACGTCGTGTTCCACACTTCCCCCAGGTCACAGGCCACTCTCCCGGGCCGATCGGCTCGGCGGGAGGCGGCGATGGGTTGCCCTGACGTCGCGCGATCCCGACCCGGACGTCAGGCCGGGGAAGCCGAGTTCGCGACGCCTATTGACACGCACTGTACTTCGTTAGTTAACTTCCTAACGAACGTCACGGTACTCGCCTGCCGTGTTCCGCCAGAGGCCCGTCCCGGGGCTTCCCTAGTTCACCAACTGCCTTGATTTCAGGCACGGTTCGCCCGCCGTCGCAGCATCGCGCAACGACGAAAGAGGACCTGTTGCAAGGCTCCGCACCCCTCGTGGTCGGCATCGACGTGGGCGGCACCAAGACGCATCTGCGTGCGCTCAGGGGCGACACCCCGGTGGCCGATCACGTCCGTACGAGCAGCGGCTGGCGGCCCCACGACCCCGTGGCCGCCGCCGGCTGGCTGGCCACACTGGCCGCCGAGGCGCTACCGACGGGCGCCCGCCCCGCGGCCCTCGCCGTCGGCGGGCACGCCTGCGAGACCCCCCGCCAGTGCGAGCAGATCCGCACCGCGCTCCAACTCCACTTCGACGCGCCCGCGTTGGTGGTCGGCGATGCCGAACTGCTCGTCCCCGCCGCCGGGTTGGACAAGGGGGTCGGTCTGGTCGCCGGCACCGGTTCGGTCGCGGTGGGCCGGCTGGCCGACGGCAGCCCGGTCCAGGTCGGCGGCTGGGGTGCGGTGCTCGGCGACGAGGGCGGCGCGGCCGGTCTGGTCCGTGAGGCCGTGCGGGCCGTGTGGGCGGCGCACGACCACGGCGAGGAGCCCGACGCGCTTGCGCACGGGCTCCTCGACGCGTTCGGGGTCGCCGAAGTACCCGCACTCGGCGCGGCGCTGGAGAGCGCCAAGGACGTCTCCGCGGAGTGGGGCCGGCACGCGCCGGTCGTCTTCGCGGCCGCCGAGGCCGGTTCGCCGCTCGCCCGTGCGGTGATCGACGAGGGCGCCCGCTCGCTGGCCGCGCTGGTCGGGCAACTCGCCGCCCGCGGGGTCTGCGTGGACGACGTCGTGGTCGCCGGCAGCACCGTTCTCGCCCAGTCCGTCCTGTACGACGCGTTCGCCGCCGCTCTCGCCGACAGCGTGCCGGGGGCCCGGCCGCGGCCCCTTCGGGTGGCACCGGTCGAGGGCGCCGTGTCGCTCGCCCGTTCACTTGTTTGACACCTGTCGGACGCCGGGTCAACCCGAGTCCGACACAGCTCGCCCGTAGATCTTCGCTCGTAAGACTCGATCCTTTGCACCTCAGACTCGACCTTTTGCACCTCGTGCGTTTCATGTGCACAAGACGGTCGAGTCGATCACTTCGATCTCCTCCCGGCCGTACGGCCGAAGAACTCGAGAGAGGCACGCATGCCGTCATCCGCCGGGCGCCACGCCACCGCATCCATGAACAGAAGGCGCTTTCTGAGGACCTCCGTCGCCGGTGGGGCGGCCCTGGTGGCCGTCCCCGCCGTCGCCGGCTGGCTCCCCGCAGCGGACGCCAAGGCCGCCACGAACGCCGCCGCGTTCGTCGACGACTACAAGACGAACATCGTCGCGAACCAGACCCCCGAGACCAACGCGGTGGTCCGGATCCTCGGCGGCTTCGCTCAGGTCTGGAAGACGGGCGGCGCCTGGAACACCGGCGCACCGCTGATGCCCGAGGTGCTGCGCGCCAACATGCGCTACTGCGCCCGGACCACCGCCACGCGCTCGGACGCTCAGGCGAAGGAAGCGTTCATCTACGACCGTCAGCACCAGAGCTACTCGGTGATCGCCGGACTCGGTCCGCTCGCCGAGCTGTACAAGTCCGGTGCCAAGGCGGTCACTTCGATCACCTCCGCGCCGGACGGCACCCCTGCCGGGAAGGTCAACGACGCCGTGCCCGCCGACGCCCCGGCCGGTTCCGCGATCGGCGCCGGCTCGTACGACTCGGAGCTCGGCAAGGTGGCCAAGCTGGTCGACACCGTGCGCGGTCCCTTCGCCTCCAGCAACCCGGCCAAGTTCGCCTTCCAGTACCCGCGTCCGTGGCGGATGAACGAGGACAGCGAGGTCGTCGACACCGGGAAGAAGGACGCGTTCGGCTTCCCCGTCTACGAGTCGGAGGTGATCGTCGCCCCGCAGCTGCTGCGCCAGCGCGGCGAGACCCCGGCCGAGGACGGCGGCTTCCCGAGCGGGCACACCAACGCCATCCACCTGGCGGCCCTGGCGTTCGCCTACGCCGTGCCCGAGCGGTTCCAGGAGATGGTGACCCGAGCCTTCGAACTCAGCCACACCCGCATCGTGTCGGGCATGCACTCCACGGTCGACGTCCTCGGCGGCCGCGTCATGGCCACCGCCCTGGCCGCCGCCGCCCTCGCCGACCCGGCCAACGCCGAACTCAAGGCCGCGGCCCGGGCGCAGGCGCTGGCGTACTTCGAGGAGCGGACCGGCACGACGGCCGACACCCTGTACGCGTACGCCCACTCGGCCGGCACCGACACCGACCCGTACGCCGACCGGGACGCCAACGCCTGCACGGTCAAGCCCAAGCTGACCTACGTGCTGACCCGGGAGGGCCGAGGCGAGCCCCTGACCGTGCCGAAGGGCGCCGAGGTGCTGCTGGAGACGCGCCAGCCGTACCTGACCGCGGCCCAGCGCCGCGAGGTGCTGCGCACGACCGCGCTGCCCGCTGGGTACGTCCTGCTGGACGGCTTCGAACAGTGGGGTCGGATCAACCTGTTCGCCGCGGCGGACGGTTACGGCGCCTTCGACTCCGACGTGACCGTCACACTCGACGAGGCGGCCGGGGGCTTCGGCGCGGCGGACAGCTGGCGCAACCACATCGCGGGCGACGGCGGCCTGACCAAGCGCGGCACCGGCACGCTCACCCTGACCGGCCACAACCGGTACCACGGCGGCACCGTGGTCGAGGACGGCGTCCTCGTCGCCGCCTCTCCCCACGCCCTCGGGCAGGGCGACGTGCGGGTGGTGGGCGGCACGCTCCGCGTGGACAAGGTTCTGCGCGTGCGCGGTACGTACGTCCAGCAGGGCGACACGACCCTGGAGCTGCTGGTCCGCAAGAATCACGGCCCCGCCCTCGAAGTGTCCCGCCGGGTCCAGCTGGGCCGGGGCAGCGTGCTGGCGCTGCGCCTCGACGCCGAACGCCCGCCGGTCGCCGGGACCACCGTTCCCGTCATCGAGGCGTCGCAGCTGCGCGGCCGGTTCGACCGTGTGGAGCTGAACTCCGACACGCTGCAGGCCGTACCCGTATACACGACGGATGGTCTGTCGGTACGACTCCTGAAGCGGTAACGCCGTCCCCGGCGGGAGCTGGTGCAGAGTAGGCCCATGGGCCGGCTCCGGATCAACTCCCGCCGCCGCGGGGTCGACGGCGCCGCGGAGCGGATGATGGCGCTCGAACAGCACTTGGACCCGGCCCCGGACGCGCTCTCCCGCCCGTCCGGCACTCCCGGCATGCCCAACGCGCAGCCCTCGCGGGCCGCGCGGGTGTTCCGCAGGCGGTGGCTCGTGCCGCTCCTCGTCGTCGTGCTGCTCGGTCAGATGGCCGTCGCGATGGTGACGACCGCTGTGCAGCAGACGCCGACGATCGACGAGCCCGTGTACGTGGGTACGGCGGCCGACTATCTCCATGAGCACCGCCTGCTCTACAACCCCGAGCATCCGCCGCTGGGGAAACTGGTCATCGCCGTCGGAGTGGGGTTGGCGGAGCCGCATGTCGACGGGTCCTTCACCGGTGATCAGGGCCGGCTGGGGCGGCATCTGCTGTACGAGTCCGGGAACGATCCGTGGCACCTGATGCTGTTCGCCCGACTACCAGTGATCGTTTTGACTCTGCTGTTCGGATTGATCGTCTTCGCTTTCGCCCGTGAACTCGTGGGCGTGGCGGGCGGTTTGATCGCACTCGGTCTGTACGCCTTCTCCCCCGATGTCATCGCGCACGGCTCGCTGGCCACGCTGGACGTGCCGGCGGCCGGGTTCGTGCTGACGTCGGCGTGGTTGCTGTGGCGGGCCCGTCGAGGGCCTCGTCTGTTCGTCCCTCTGGCCGGCGTGGCCCTGGGTGCGGCCCTGGCCACGAAGATGAGCACGCTGGCAGCGGTTCCGGTGCTGCTGGGGCTCGCCGCGCTGTCGGCCTGGTCCGCGCGGTCGGCCTCGGAGCCGACGGCTTCGGAACCCACGGCCTCGGAACCGATCCGCAGGAGGCTTGCGCGGGCCCTCGCGGGCGCGGGTGTCGTGGCGCTGGTCGCGGTCGCCGTCGTATGGGCCTCGTATCTGGTGGTCGACCCACGGCTGCGCTGGTCGCCGCAGCAGCCTGTACCCGACGTGCACGGACTGCGAGGGCTTCTCGTCGATCTGCTGCCGTTCCCGGAGGCGTACCGGGACGGGATGCGCGTCCAGTTCGGCTTCGAGAACTACCCGTGGGAGGGCTTCCTGTTCGGGCGGCTCTACACCGGGTCGCTCTGGTACTACCTCCCTGCCGCGCTGCTGGTGAAGACGCCGCTCGGCATGCTCGCGCTGTGGACCGCGGGTGCCGTCGCGGTCGTGGCGGTACGGCGGCTGCGGCCCGCGGCGCCGTATCTGCTCGTCTCCACGGCTGTGCTCCTGGCCGCCGCGATGACCGGATCACGGGACTTCGGCACCCGGTACGCCGTGTTCGTGCCGATGTTCCTGGCGGTGGCGGCGGGCTGTGTGCTCGCGGTGCGGTGGCGGTGGACGCCGGTCGCGGTGGGGGCGCTGGCGTTGTTCGTCGTGGTCAGCTCGGTGCGGACGTACCCCTACTATCTGCCGTACTCCAATGAGGCGTTCGGCGGTCCGGACAAGACCCATCTGCGGTTGCACGACTCCAACGTGGACTGGGGTCAGGACCTCGGAAGGCTCGCGGACCGGCTGCACGAGCGGTACCGGGGCGAGCGGATCTGGCTCGTGTACAAGGGGAGCGGGGTGCCGTCCTTCTATGGCATCCGCGCCGCCGATCCGCGCAAGGTGCCCGTCCGTGCAGTGCGCGGGCTGCTGGTCGTGTCGGACTCCTCCGTGGCCAAGGCGACCGGCCGACTGGCCGAATTGATCGATAGCAGTCGCCCGATCGAAACGGTCGGCCATTCGATCACGATCTATCGCCGGTGAACGTGGACTTTCGGAGCGGCCCTGGTCGCCACGGTGTGTGAGCTATGTTGAAGCACTGTGGAAGACAAAGGATCCGCCTCCCTGCCATCGCCGCAGCAGGCACGCGCACAGGCATCCGCGATCACCTCGGGAAAGACCGCTCCGGAAGCGGAGGCATCCCCGACTTCCCAGCTCAGGACACTCTTCGACCAGCCCCGGCTCTCCCCCGGCCAGCGGCGCATCGCCCAGTATCTGATCGAGCACATCACCGAGGCCGCGTTCCTTTCGATCACCGATCTGGCGGAACGGGTCGGCGTGAGCCAGCCCTCGGTAACGCGTTTCGCCGCGGCGATCGGCTTCAGCGGTTACCCCGCGCTACGGGAGAAGCTCCAGTCGATCGCCCTGGGCACGCTCGCCAAGGGCCCCGAGGCCGCCGAGGAGAACGGCGCCAACGAACTGCAGTCCGCGGTGGACGCCGAGATCGAGAACCTGGAGAATCTGCGGCGCGACTTCGCCGACCCCGACCAGGTGATCGACATCGGCCGCAAACTGTCGCAGTCGACCCCGCTGACCATCCTCGGGCTGCGCATCTCGGCATCCCTCGCCGAGTACTTCGCCTATGCGGCCCGCCGCATCCACCCGGACGTGCGGCTGGTGACCCGGGGCGGCAGCGTCGCCTACGACTCACTGCTCCAGTCGCGCGAGGCCGGCGGCACCTGGGTGCTGGCGTTCTCCATGCCCCGGCATGCCCAGGAGACGCTCACCGCCGTACGGGTCGCGCGCAGCGCCGGGCTGCGGGTCGCTCTGGTCACCGACCTGGCGCTCGGGCCGGTGGCCGACACGGCCGACGTCGTCTTCGCCACCGGCACCGGCTCCCGGCTGGTCTTCGACTCCTACGCCGCACCCGGCGTGATGGCCTCAGCCCTGCTGCAGGCCATGACCGACGCCGACCCGGAGAGAACGCAGGCGCGGCTCGAGGACTACGAGCAGATCTCCGACCAGCACCAGTTCTTCCTCCGGGACTGACCCACCCTTCGCCCCGCCTCCACCCGCGGGCGTGCGCCCCTCACTCCAGACAAACCATGCCGCAGGGGAACCATTCACCTCAAATCGCGCATGAATGTTTTCATGCTTCTTGCAAAGCGGACGGCATATATAAATACTTCACACGCACCATCCGCCCGCAGAAGGCAGCCGGTCCGCTCATGCGCACGTCACCCCATCCGCCGTGCGAACGCCGTCTGCCTCTCCGGGCTCCTCAACGAACAGCCGTAGCCGCCGTCTCCTACCCGCGTCGGTGCTCGGGCTGTTCGGTCGGGCATCGCCTGCGCGAGCGCCCGTGGCGGCGGCCCCGGTCATCCCCTAGGCCGGGGCCGCCCCGACCCCGTCGGACACCCCGAACGACGCCGCACACCCGGAAGCGATGACCATGCCTCTGACGACCACGCGCATCACCCCGGACTGGCCGTGCCAGGTCAAGACCCCCGGTTCCTACGACTGGGAGCGCTCGGCAGCCAAGTGGCTGCGCGAGCTGGTGCCGGCCCGCTACGCCAGCTATCCGGCCCTGATCCGCCACCCCGTCCTGCTCGCCCGCCATGCGCAGATCCAGGTCCAGAACGAGATCCGGGTCGCCCGCACCGCGCTGCAGACCGCCCGGGCGGACCTGCCCGCGCTCGGCATGCCCGAGTCGGTCATCGAGCACACCATCAAGCTGTACGCAGCCGAGGTCATGCAGCTTCAGCACATCGCCCGCAGCGTGCGCGCGGTGTCCCAGGCGCTGATCGACCACGGGCGCTGACGGAGCTCTCTCGAGGTCGCGCCGGGCGTCAGGACGCGTCGTTCGTCGCCACGCAGGTGACCTTCGCCGTCGGGGAACCGGTCGAGGCCGAAGCATCGGCGATGAACCCGAACTTGACGCTCGCACCGGGCTCCAGCCTCCCGTTCCATGACGCGTTGGCGACCGTGGCCGCGCCGTCCCGGGCCGTGGTGAGGGTGCCGTCCCAGACCTGGGTCAGGCGGGCGCCGTCGTCCGGTACGACCGTCGCGGTCCAGCCGGAGACGGAGGATGCGGGCGCGTTGGTCACCGTCACCTCGCCCTGGTAGCCGCCCTGCCAGCTGTTGACGGTCCGGAAGGACGCGGTGCAGGCGGCAGGCTCACCGGGGTCATCGGCGCCGGATGCGCCCGGGGCGGACTCGGTGGGGGCGGCTGAGGTGGACGCGGTCGCGGACGGAGCCGAACCGCGGGCCGCCGCGCCGTCGCCACGGCCGGAGAGCAGCAGCGCCCCACCGAAACCGATGACCGCCGCCGCCGTCACGGCGACCGCGACGGCGGCGCGCCGAAATCCGGGGCCGGATACGTCCGGACCGGGACGGGCGCCACTGCCGCGCGGCACGATCCTCGTGGCCTCGGCGACGGGTGGCAGTTCCTGTGTCGCGTCCTCGGCGCCGGGCAGGGCGACGGGAACGGCCACGCTGTCGTAGCCGTTGCGGTCCTGCTCCCACTCCTTGAACAGCTCCGCCAGGGCGTCGGTGCGGCGTGGCCGCAGGACGCGGATCGGTTCCAGGGCCGGCCCTTCGTCGGGCTGCTCGGCGTCGGGCCGTGTGGGCACGCCGCTCTCCTTCCGTCCCGTCTTCACGGGCTTCGCCATTCCCCGAGGAGTGATACGGGGTTGCCGTCCCGCCGGTTCAGTGGATGGGCCGGGCGCCGCCCACCGGAAACGATCGATACGTTCAATTCGGTATCCACTACTGAGCGTTTGAACGTTGCCCTGCCAGAAAGCGCCGTCATGACGACTCGTTGGTCACGTCGCGGCTTTCTCGCCGCAAGCACCGGCACCGCTGTCACGCTCGGCCTGTCCGTTCAGGCGAGCGCCGCGCCGCCGTCCACCGCATCGGCCGCGGACGCGGAGGCGGAAGAGTTCGCGACCCTGCGGCAGAAGTGGCCCACGCTCGTCCTGGGCGAGGGGTTCAGCCCCACGTCCGAACCGTTCAAGAGCCGACTCGCCGAACTGGGCAGTACCGCGAGCCGGTTGGAGTCCTCGATGGCGCCGGCGGCCGGTTCCCTGTGGCCGGACCTGGTGTACGCCGACCCGGAGCCCGACACCGATCAGGAGTCCTACGGCTACTCCGGCAACATGAACGCAAGCTACAACCGGCTCAGCACGCTCGCCCAGGCGCACTCCCAGCTGGCAGATCGGCGCCCCTCAGGCCCTGCTGGACGTCTGTGTGCTGATGTACGCCCACCTGTCGGCGGAGCGAATCGCCGACCACCTCGCCGCGGTGGACCATTTCGTGCCCGACTCGGCGGTCGCCGGCTACACCGGCACCAGCACCAGCACCAGCACCAGCACCAGCACCAGCACCGGGGCCAACCGCGTCGACCTGTGCCGGGTGCTGGCGCTGCGCGGGATCGTCGGTGCGAACTCCGCCAAGGTCGCGCTGGCGCGGGATGCCCTCTCCCCCGTCTTCCCGTACGTCACCGGTAGGGACGGGCTCTACACGGACGGGTCGTTCATCCAGCACACCACCGTGCCGTACACGGGCTCGTACGGTTCGGTCCTCCTCAGCGGGCTCGGGATGCTGTTCGCGCTGCTGGCCGGGGCGAGCTGGGAGGTCACCGACGCCAACCGGCAGATCGTGTTCGACGCGGTGGAGAAGGCATGGGCGCCGTTCCTCTACAACGGTCTGGTGATGGACGGCGTGTCGGGCCGGGCGATCAGCCGGGGGCTGTCCGCGTCCGACACGAAGCAGATCCAACAGGACGATCACTTGCGTGGTCACCCGATCCTCGCGTCGATCGTTCTGCTCGGTCAGGGCGCGAGTGCGGTGGAGAACAGTCGCTGGCGCGGTCTGGTCAAAGGGTGGCTGCAGTGTGACTACTACAGACCGCCGATGAGCAATCCGTCGATCGGGCTCACGGGCCTGGCCCGCCTCAAGGCAGTCCTGGACGGCACATCGATCACGGCCGTTGCCGCCCAGTGCAGTGATGCGGCCGCCTGCGTCACGGGGACGGCGGGACCGATGGCGCCGGACCAGCCGCCCATTCCACGGCGCAGCCGCTCGACGCGGCCGGGTGCGTTGGGGTCCGCGAGCACCAGCCGGGGGTGCTCGCCATCCATGTCCAGCAGGACCTCGTTGCCCAGGGCGGGCGTGACGAGTTGTTGGGCGGGACGGAGCAGGACGGCCACGGCGACCTCGTCGGGCAGCGGCCAGTCGACGGCTGCGGCGCGTTCGGCGAGGGCGTCGGACGGGTCGGTGCGGTGCTCGGTGAGGAGGAGGTCGACCAGCAGGCGCTGGCGGCGGATGCGCTCCCCCGCCCAGCCGGCGGCGACCTCGGCGTAACGTGCACGGAATGGGACACGAGCTCGTCGAGGTGCTCGAACGCTGACTCGGCGAGTTCGTACATCGCCGGTGGCGGAATCTCAACCTTCTGCCCGATCTCGGCGAGGCTGCGCCAGGCGAGCCGTACGTTCAGCCTCGCTGCACGACAGCATCGAGCCGATCGCGCGCACTGCCGAGGCCGACACCCTGCTCGCTCTGTGCGTACCGGCGCTCGGCCTCGGCCTGTCGCTGTACGGCACGGCCGAGCGCCGGGCGTGGCGGCGCCATCGGCCGCCGACGGCGGGTGTGGTGTACGCCGTGGCGATCGGGCTGCTGTACGGGGTGAGCTCGCTCGCGATCAAGGGCGTGTCCGGCCGGCTGACCACCGCGGCTCCCGGCGACGCCGTACCGGCTCTGCTCGCCTCCCCCTACCCCCACCTGCTGCTCCTCACCGGAGCCTTCGGCCTCGTGCTCTCGCAGACCGCCCTGCAGCGTTGCCGGGCCTCGCTGATCGTGCCCGTGTGCACCACCGTCACCTGCGTGTTCAGCGTGGCCGGCGGCACGGTCGCGTTCGGCGAACCGCTCCCGCAGGACCCGCTGCGCCTGGTCCTGCGCCTGGGCGGCACCGCGCTCGCCCTGGCCGTCATGCTCACCCTGCCGCGGCACGACGCGCACCGCACCACCCACGAAGGGAACCGCTCATGAAGCCCGACGACCCGCTGCTGAGGATCCTGGTCTGTCCCCTCGACAAGGGCCCGCTGATCCTGGACGAACCGGGTTCCGCGCTCTACAACCCCCGCCTGCGTCGCCGCTATCCCGTGATCGACGGAATTCCGCAGCTCCTTCCCGGTTCCGGCGAACCGGCTTCGGATGAAGAGTTGGCAGCACTCAGTACCCTGCCAGCAGCGCACTGAGTGCCATCGACCTCGCTGCGGTGCTACGTTCGCCTCCATGAGCACCAGCAGCGCGGCGCCCGGTCGCGACGAGAAGGCGGAGGCCGGGGCGGCGAAGCCCCCGATGCGGGACGCACTGGTCGCGGCAGCGTTCCAGCTGTTCCCGGAGCGGGGTTACGAGCAGACGACCATCGACGACATCGTGGCGCTCGCCGGTGTCGGACGGCGGTCCTTCTTCCGCTACTTCCCGTCGAAGGAGGACGTGGTCTTCCCGGACCACGAGCGGTGCCTGGCCGACATGACGGCCTTCCTCGCCGCGAGCGACGAGGAGCACGAGCCGGTGCTCCGGGTGTGCGACGCGGCCCGGCTGGTGCTGCGCATGTACGCCGAGAACCCGACCTTCTCGGTGCAGCGCTACCGGCTCACCAAGAAGGTGCCGGGGCTGCGCGCCTACGAGCTGTCGGTGGTCTGGCGCTACGAGCGCGCCCTGGCCGAGTATCTGCGCGAGCGCTTCGCCGGGCGGCGCGACGGAACCCTGCAGGCCGATGTGATCGCCGCGGCCGTGGTCGCGGCGCACAACAACGCGCTGCGTTCCTGGCTGCGCTCGGACGGCCAGGGCGATGCGAGCGCCGCGGTGGACCACGCCCTGGGGTTTGTGCAGACCGCCTTCGGCACCGCCCCCGCCCCGGCCCCCGCCGGCGACGAAAAGCCCGAGGACGTGGTGGTCGTCGTGTCCCGGCGCGGCGCCCCGCTGTGGCGGGTCGTCCAGGAGATCGAGGCCACGCTCGGGCGGGACTGATCCGGGTCCCCGAACAGATTCAGGGTACGGAGTGCCTTTACCTGTGACACTGAGTGCCATACGCTGCTGCTGTGCACGGTCGCACGGTGAACCGCGCACGTGCGTGCACGGGTGTCCCGCGCACGTGGGATTCCGGCCGAGTGCAGGGAGTTGACCAGCGTGTACCACCACTCAGGAAGCGTTGTTGCTCGTCAGAACGCCGGTTCCGCGGCCGGCGTCCTCGATCCCGCGGCCCCGGCCACGGAGGCCATCCTCTTCCAGCGCTGCACCTGGTGCGGCACCTCGATGTACCAGCGGCTGCTGTGTCCGGTCTGCCAGGGCAGTGACCTGCGCACGGAGCGCAGCGAGGGCGTGGGGACGGTACGTCACTCGACGGTGGTCCACCGGAACACCCCCGCCGCGCGCAATGTGTCACTCGTCGAGATGGCCGAGGGGTTCGTCGTGCGCGGCCGGGTCATGGGCCCGCCCATCGGCATCCACAGCGGGGACCGGGTCCGGCTGTCCACGGCGCAGGACCCGGTCCGGGGCGAGCCGGTGTTCCAGCTGATCGACGAGCCCTACCGGGCCTGGACCTGAGCCCCCTGATCGGCTGAGCGCTTCGGGATCCCGGGGATCAACTCCGGTACGGCGACGGGCCGTCCCGTCTCGAAGCACTCGTTGGCGGCGAGCCCGACGGCCAGGGCCAGCGCACCGTCGCGTTCGGTGGCCGTGGGATGCGCGACCGCAGGTGCCGCAGTCCCCGTGTCGGCGGTCGGCTGCGCGCCATCGACGGGGCCGAAAAGGACGTCCAGCATCCGCGGGTCTCCTCCGCCGTGCGCCTCGTGGGCGGTCACGAGCGGGATGTCCACGGGCGGCCGCCACAGCGGACGCAGCGTGAGCCGGACGCCGCCCGCGTGCTCGGCGGCCGTGTCCCCGTGCACCGCACCGCTGCCGGCGCTGATCCGGGTGCGGGGCGGCTGCCAGCGGCTCTCCTCGACCTCGAGCTCCAGCCGTCCGGCGCTGCCGTTGAACATGACCCGGTAGCCCTCCCACGGGGAGTACGCGGTGAGGTGGTACGTCATCGTCGCGCCCCCGGCGTACCGCACGAGGACGGCCATGTCGTCCTCGATGGAGACGGGCCCGCCGAAGACGTTGCGGTCACGCAGGTACCCGTCGTCCTGCTCGGCGTCGAGGTAGAGGGCGCGCAGGGTGTCGTCGGCCGCCAGGTCCAGGGCGAAGGGGTCGTCGGCGGCCTGGTCGGCGCCGTGGGCGCGGTCGTAGTCCCGGCGCAGCCCGTGGCGTTCGCCCGCCGCACGGCCGTAGAAGCCGAGCCGCCCGTAGCCGAAGACGTCCCTCGGCTCGTCCGCGAGCCACCAGTTGACCAGGTCGAAGTGGTGGCTCGACTTGTGCACCATGAGGCCGCCGCTGTTGCGCTTCTCGCGGTGCCAGCGGCGGAAGTAGTCGGCGCCGTGGCGTACGTCGAGCAGCCACTCGAAGTGGACGGAGAGGACCTCGCCGATCGCACCGTCGGCGAGCAGGTCGCGGACCTTCTCGTGCACCGGGTTGAAGCGGTAGTTGAAGGCGACGGTGAGGGAGTTGCCGGTGTCCCGGACCGTGTCGAGGATGCGGGCGCAGCGCTCCGCGTCGACCGTCATCGGCTTCTCGGTCACGACACGGCAGCCCGCTTTCAGGGCAGGGACGATGTAGCGGTCGTGTTCCGCGTCGACGGTGGTGACGACGACCTCGTCGATGTCCTCCTTGGCGAGCATGTCGGTGAAGCGGTCCGGCTCCCACTGGGTGGCTGCGGGTGCGCCGGCCTCGGCCAGCAGCCGGTTGTGGAAGGCCATCCGGGTGGGGCTGGGGTCGCAGAGGGCGGCGACGAGGTGGCCGGGGCGTGCGGCGAGGGCCCGGGTGAAGGTCTGGGCGCGGTGGCCGGTGCCGACAACGGCGGTGCGGTGGTGGGGAGTTCGGCTCATTGTGGTGGCCTTTCCCGTCGGCTGCTCGCCCAGTCCTCGATGAGACGGGCGGTGCGCGCGGATCATTGTCCCCTTCCTGCACAGGCAACTTCCCTCACAGGCAACGCACGAGCACCTCCTGCCGTTCCCGGAGTGAGGGCCCCAAGGATGTCCTGGGACTGGTGGAAGGAGGGGCACGTGATCCGTGCCCGGCGATGGGGGTCCCCCCGCGCGAGCAGAGTTCGAGCGTGGGGGGAGGGTCACCGCCTTGGCGGTACTCGCGGTGGTGGGGGCGTCGCCCGGCTGGGCCCAGGCCCAACAGGCGTCCGAAGTACGGCCGTTAGCCGACGCGGCGGACAGCGGCGATGGTCTGCCGCCGGACTGGAGCATCACCGGTGAGGGGTCCGCGCGGAAGCTGGTGTGGCAGTCCGACGAACGGGTGCCGATGGGGGACGCCCGGGTCGAGTTCTACGCCGGTGACCGTCTGCTCGGCCGTCCGGCGCCGGGGAAGGACGGGCGCACGTTCCGCCTCGGCCCAGACGGTGTCCCGCTGGACTCCGTGAAGGACCTTCAAGTACGGGCCGCGGGGCGCCGGTTGGACGCACCCGAGGCCGGCTCCGGTGGAGGCGGCCGCTCGGCGGTGACCGCCCCCCGGCAGCTGCCGGCGAACCAGGTCGACCCCGGCAGGCCGGGCGCGTACCGGACCGTCACCGGCGAGTACGACCTCGCCCCGGTACGACTCCCCGGTTTCGCCGAGCCGGTCGAGATGCGGGCCGTGGTCGTGGCGCCCAAGGGTGCCGACGGCCGCCGGCCGCTCGCCCTGTTCCTCCACGGACATCACTTCACCTGCTACACACCGCAGGGCGAGATCGGCGGCGACTGGCCCTGCGCGGCCGGCTACAAGCCGGTGCCGAGCCACCGCGGCTATCTGCGCGACCAGCGACTTCTCGCCTCCCAGGGCTATGTGACGGTGCCGGTCTCCGCCAACGGCATCAACGGCCAGGACTGGAGCGCCGAGGACGGCGGCGCGCAGGCCCGCTCGTCGCTCGTACGGCAGCATCTCGCCCGCTGGGCCGGCTGGTCCGCCCACCCGGGTACGGCACCGGCGGCCGTACGGCAGGCGCCCAGGGCGGACCTGTCACGTGTGCTGCTGGTGGGTCACTCGCGGGGCGGCGAGGGCGTGAACCGGGCCGCGATGGACAGCCTTTACGCGCCGCCTGCGAACCAGACGGGTATCACGGCCCGGTGCGCTGGCACATCCGCGGCACCGTGCTCATCGGCCCGACGGTCTTCGGCCAGAACCCGGTCGCGGACGTGCCCTCGATGACGCTCCTGCCGGGCTGTGACGGCGATGTCTCCGACCTGCAGGGCCAGGTGTACGTCGACGGCACCCGCCGGGTCAGCCGCGGTACCGCGCTCCACAGTGCCGTGTACATGGTGGGCGCCAACCACAAGTACTTCAACAGCGAGTGGACACCGGGGCAGGCCAAGGCGCCCGCCGACGACGACTTCTGGCACGCCGAGGAGCAGCCCGACCGGGTGTGCTCCCCCGGTACCCGGACCCGGCTGACCGCCGACCAGCAGCACAAGGCCGGTGCCTCCTACATCGCGGCGGCGGCACGGCTGTTCGTCGCCGGGGACGACCGGGTGCGTCCGCTGCTCGACGGCTCGGGCCGCCGCGCGCCGTCGGCCGATCCCGCGCGCGTCCTCACCCATGCCGTGGGCGCGCGGCGCGGCGCCGGATTCCTGCCGGACGGCAAGGTCACCGTGAGCGGAGGCCGGCTGTGCTCGGCGGTGGATCCTGCCGCGGCCAAGGCGTGTCTGTCGTCGGAGACGGCCGGTGCCTCACCGCACTTCGCGCAGTGGGAGACCGACCGCGAGCCCGGCCGCCGCGCGGTCGCGCTGCGCTGGTCCGCGGCGGGCTCCGCGGCACGGATCCGACCCGACCGGCCGCTGTCCCTGGCAGGCGACAAGGCCCTGGCGCTGCGCGTCATCGTGCCGCCCAACAGCACCGGAACACGGCTCGACGTCTCCGTCACCGACACCGCCGGCCGGCAGCGGACCCTCGGCCGGGTCGAGGTCGACGGGCTGCCGGGGACGGACCGGACCGCCTCGTACTGGGCGCGCGAGGTGCGCGTGCCGATCGGGGCCGACGACGCGGCCGCGCTCGACCTGCGACACGTCAAGTCCCTGCAGCTGACGCCGCGCACGGCATCGGGGCGGGCCTGGCTGATGGACGCCTGGGGCTGGCGTCCGGGCACACCGCAGGTGCGCGAGGCTCCGCTGCCCCGGGTCGACATCGGCCGACTGACCGTCAAGGAAGGGGACTCGGGCGTACGGACGTACCGGGTGCCGGTCCGGGTGTCGGGGCAGGGCAGTGGGCAGATACGGCTGTTCGTCGCCGACCCGGACACGGGCCGGACCACGGACCGGCTGGTGACGGTCCGTCCCGGCGCGCACGACATCGACGTACCGGTGAAGGTCGAGGGCAATCGCCGCTACGGCTTCGACGATGTGCACGACGTGTTCGTGAAGGCGGTGCGTACCGCCGTGATCGGCGCCCACCGGGGCGGGGTGACCGTGGAGAACGACGACCCGGTGCCCTCGGTGTCCGTGACGCCGGTCGCCGACCGGGTGACCGAGGGGCAGCCGCTGAAGTGGCGGATCTCCTTGTCCGCGGTGGCTGACGCGCAGGTGAGCGGAGTGCTCACCTTGCTGCCGGTCACCGACGGTCCCGAGCTGTCGACGAAGGACGTCGACCCCGCCTGGCTCCTGGAGAACACCGGTGCGTCCCCGGATCCGGAACGGCCGTTGTCCAAGGTCGACGGTCTCTACCTGTGGGCGTCCGTCGAGCCGGGGCAGACCAGCACCGAGGTGCAGGTGCCGACGCTCAAGGACCAGGTGGCCGAGCCGGCCGAGTCGGTGCGCTTTCAGCCGGCCGACGACTCCGGTGAGCCGCTGCCCGGTGTGCCGGCGGTGACGGGCACCGTACTGGACGCCTCGTGACGCGCCGCCGGCTGCCCTTGACGTAGGTCAGCGGGTCAGGGCGTCAGCGTGATGCGCAGGCCGACTGTGCCGTTGACACCGCGGCGCAGGCGGCTGCCGAGCAGCGAGAGGCGGCCGGTGATCCCGTACTTGCGGGCGATGAGCCGACGGTAGCGGGCACTGGTCGCCTCGTCGCAGATCTCGGCGGTGGCCGGAACCTGGTCGCCGGTGGGCCTGCCCCGCAGGTCGCAGGGCCCTACGAGGACATCGCCGCGGGCCCGGCGCTTGACCTTCCAGGAGTCGGCGACCGTCCAGACGCCGAGCGCGTCTGCGTCGCGCACCACCCAGACCGGCGTGGCGACACCGGTGCCGTTCTTGCGGTAGCTGGTGATGAGCAGGTACTTGCCCGCGCCGAGCTGCTCCAGCGACGTGTCGTCCATGGTGGGAAGTGTAGGCAGGGGGGTGAGGGTGCCGACGGCGCCCCCACCCCCCTGCTGTCACGGTCCAGGTCCCTCACCCGTGCCGTCTCGGTCGAGCGCTGTCGCCATCCGCCGTACGCCCTCCCTGATCAGCTCCGGGGACGTCGCCAGGTTCAGCCGTACGTGCCCGGCTCCCCCGGTGCCGAACGGGATCCCGGAGCTGAGGGCCACCCGGCCGCGGCGCAGGAAGACGTCGGCCGGGTCGGCACCGCCGCCGAGGTCGAGGGCACGGCAGTCGAGCCAGGCGAGGTAGGTGGCCTCGCCCGGGCGGTAGGTGATCGCCGGGAGGTGCTCGGCCAGGAGGTCGGCGAGCAGGCGCCGGTTGTCGTCGAGTGCCGACAGCAGGGCGTCGAGCCAGCTGCTGCCGTCGCGCAGGGCGGCGGTGTGGGCTATGACGCCGAGGTGGCTGGGCCCGTGGCTGACCTCTTCGGGCAGGCGGGCCAGGTCGGCGGCGGCCGCGGGTCCGGCGATGGCCAGGGCCGCCTTGAGACCGGCCAGGTTCCAGGCCTTCGACGCCGACATCAGCGACAGGCCGCTCTCGGCGCCCGGGACGCTCAGGTACGGCACGAACTCGGCACCGCCGGCGGTGATCGGTGCGTGTATCTCGTCGGCGACGACGCGCACGCCGTGGCGCTCCGCGAGGGCGGCCACGGCGGCCAGTTCGTCCGAAGTGTGCAGGGTGCCGGTCGGATTGTGGGGGCTGCACAGCAGGAAGGCGGCGCGACGACCGCCCGCGGTCGCCTGCCGGAACATTTCCTCCAGGGCGTCGAGGTCGATGCGCAGGTCCATGCCCAGCGGGGCCTCGAGCACCCGCCGGTCCATGTGCTCGACGAACTGGTAGAACGGCGGATACACGGGCGAGTTCACCACGACCGAATCGCCCGGTCCGGTGACCAGTTTGAGCATTTCGACCACACCGAGCATCACGTCGGGCACGATCGCCGTCCGCTCCACGGCCAGACCGTCCCAGCCCCACCGCTTGTCCGCGAACCCGGCCAGCGCCTCGGCGTAGCCGGTGCCCGCCGGGTAGCCGGTGTCGCCGAGTGCGAGGGCGTCGGTGAGCGCGCGGACGACGGGTTCGGCGAGCGGTACGTCCATCTCGGCCACCCACATCGGCAGGACGTCGTCGGGGTAGGCGCGCCACTTCACGCTCGTACGACATCGGAGACGGTCGAGGGCGAGTGCGCGAAAGGGATTCGGTTCACCGGACGGTTCGTGCGGGCTCCTGGTCATGGGGCCCAAAGATAGAGGGCGGTGCGGTGGCCGGGAACGGCGAGGACCGGGCACAGCTGGTGCAGGGGCCGGCGCGAGAAGGATCTCCCGTGCGGTGAACACGGGCGGCTCGGGCCACGTATGGAGTGAGGGTGCTCAACTCCGGGAGGGCCCCGCGGCGTTCACGCCGCGCTGTACTGGTTCGGGAGCCCTGCATGAGGCACGCACGACGACGTCTCGTCCGGCGAGTGACACGGCTGGCGGCCGTCGGCGGACTCCTCCTCGGAGGAACGATGGTCACCCGCGCCGTGGCGAGCGAACCTCCCGACGGCTCCACCGTCCCCCGCACCTATGCCGCTTCGGCCGCCGACACCGGCAGCGATCTCGTCGCACGCCTGGGCTCTTCCCGTACGGCGGGCACCTGGATCGGTTCCGACGGGAAGCCGGTCGTCGCGGTCACCGACGAGGAGGCGGCCGCCGAGGTACGGCAGGCCGGCGGCGAGGCGAAGTTGGTCGACCACAGCATGGACGAGCTGAAGTCGGCGACGTCGACGCTGCGTTCGGCGCCCCGGGTGGCCGGTACGGCGTGGGTGATGGACTACCGGTCCAACGAGGTGGTCGTACGAGGCGACAGCACCGTCTCGGCCACCGACTGGTCCCGGATGACGAAGCTCGCGGACGGCATGGGCGGCTTCGTCCGTATGGAGCGCACCGAGGGCACGTTCACGACACGTCTCAACGGGGCGCTGCCGCTGCTTTCGACCGCCGGGCGCTGTTCGGCCGGTTTCAACGTCACCGACGGACAGCGCGACTTCATCCTCACGGCCGGGCACTGCGGACCGGACGGTTCCGTGTGGTTCGCCGACAACCGGGGCACCCAGCAGATCGGCCGGACCGTCAAGCAGAACTTCCCCGGCGCCGACTTCTCCCTGGTGGAGTATGCGAGCGGGGACGCGGGCGCCGGCGCCGAGGTCGTGTCCATCGGGGACGGCAAGGGTGTGCGGATCACGGGCTTGGCCGATCCTGCCGTGGGGCAGCGGGTGTTCCGCAGCGGCAGCACGAGCGGGCTGCGCGACGGTGAGGTGACCGCGGTCAACGCGACGGTCAACTACCCGGAGGGCACGGTCACGGGGCTCATCGAGACGAACGTGTGCGCCGAACCCGGGGACAGCGGTGGCCCGATGTTCTCCGAGGGGATCGCGCTGGGGGTGACGTCGGGCGGCAGCGGCGACTGCAACGCGGGCGGCACGACCTTCTTCCAGCCGGTGACGAAGGCGCTGGACTCGCTCGGCATGAAGATGATCGTCGCGGCGCCGAGCGGCGCGGGTCAGCAGAACGGCTCGCCCGCTCCGACACCGTCCGCGTCGGCCACACAGAGCGCGATCGCGCCCGGTGCGGCGTCGCCCGGCTCGTCGACTCCGATCACCGGCATCACTGCGTCGACCCTGCTGTCGCGACTCGCGGACCCGAAGAACGTCGGCCCCGGGCTGCTGGTCATCGCGGGGAGCATGGTCGCGCTGGTGGCGACCCGCTTCATCCGCGCGGAGCAGGACCGCAAGGCGTACCGGCGCTACTACTCGGCGACGTGGGGCTGACGGGACCTGACGTGGCCCGGCCCGCACCTCAGGGCCGGCCGAACGCCGACCGAGGTCGGTATGCGAACCGAGGTCAGTGGGAGATGGGCACTCAACGGGTCAGGAGTGCCCGGGAAGGTTGTTGCCGAGGCGAGGCGGGGCTCGTCGAGAAGGCCGCTCGGGCCTTCGCCGAGGCGAGTGCTCAGGCCGCCTTCGCCGACTGCGGGGCCGCGGCGGCCCACTCCAGGACGAGGCGCTGGTACTCCTCGCGCTCCTCGACGCTCAGTGTCCCGCCCGCCCGGCGCCACAGCGCCCGGATCTCCTCGTTGACCTCGTCAGCCGAGCGATCGGAGGCGAATTCAACAGTGGTGGACATGCTGTGAAGCATAGAGCTCCCGAGGTGAAGGCGCTGTGAGTGAGGTCGCACAATGCGGACATATTGGACCGTGTTGCTGATCACGTCCATCTGTCCACGTGGATCACGGAGTTCAGACGTCCGCCGCCCCGAGCACCAGCACCTGGATCGCGAGAACGGCGGCACCACGCGCCCAGTCGTGAAAGTCGGACACCTTGGTCTCGAGGTCGATCGGGGCGGCCAGCGGGTGCCGGTGGGCGCGGATGGTCTCCGTCACAGTCTCGCCGGCGACGTCCATGAGACCCACCCCCTCTCCGGCGAGCAGGATCTTCTGCGGCAGCACGAAGTTGCCGATCTGGGCGACCAGGGTGCCCAGGGCGCGGGCCGCCTCCTCGATGACGCGGGAGGACATCGGTTCGCCCGCCGCGGCGAGCTCGAGGATCTCCTCGTACGTGCGGTCACGGCCGGTGGCGGCCTGCACCTGGCAGCGGATGTTGGGGATGGTCAGCAGGGAGACGGCGCTGCCGCGCGCCCCGTCGGGAGTGAGCGGACCGTTGGGGTTCACGATCCAGTGCCGCCCGAAGCCCCGGTCCTCCTCGGCGTACGGCACCCGCTTGCCGCCCAGGACCAGCCCGTAGCCGATGCCGGCGCCGATGGTGAGGACGACGAAGCGGTCGAGGCCGCGGCCGGCGCCGAACCAGGTCTCCGCCTCGACGAGGGCGGCCACGTCGTTCTCCACGACGACCGGCAACCCGGTGCGCTCCTCGACCAGCTCCGCGAGCGGGACGTCGCTCCAGTGCAGGAACGGTGACTCCCCGACCACGGCACGGTCCTCGACGAGACCGCCCACACCGATGCCGATGCCGGCCAGCCGGGGGTGACTGCGGGCGAGTTCGTCGGTCATCTCCCCCAGCAGGTCCACAACCTCGGCGGGGTCGTGGGTAGCGAGGGGGCGGTCATAGCGGGCGACGATCTCGCTCCTGAGGGTGGTGACGACGCCGTAGACCATGTCATCGGTGATCTTGAAGCCGATGAAGGAGCGTGACTCGGCGACGACGTCCAGCGGCTGGGACGGGCGACCCTGACGCACCTCCACCCCGGCGCCCGCCTCGGGGACCTCGACGAGGAGGCCCGACTCGATCAGCGGTTTGGTCAGCCGGGTGAGGCTGCCCGCGGACAGATCGAGCCGACGGGCGAGTTCGGTGCGCGACACAGGGCCACCGAGGAGCACCTCGATCGCCACCGAGCGTTCACCGGGGCTGAGGGGAAGCCAGCTGGCGGCTACTGCGGTCATGGTCGTCAGGCTCCCACATGATGTTTTCTCTCATGATTTTTTTCTCTTCAAAAGCAACCAGGCCAGTCTAAGGCGTCGCGGACCGCCTGGAGAAGATGTTTGCGCACCCCTTGACGGCTGGATTCTTTCGCCACAAAAGTAAGTAGCCGAGGACGAGCCGCAGACGAGGGAGTCTCCCGATGACCATCGCCTCCAGCAGCCCTCCGTCGCGTCTGCCTTTGGGCGGCGCGGCGGGGGCAGGGACCAAGTCGAGGACACGGCGGGCGCGCTCCCGCGAGAACCAGGGGGACGGGCGGCTCGCCGCGGTGTTCATCGCTCCGGCGATGCTGGGCTTCCTGCTCTTCCTGCTCTGGCCGACACTGCGGGGCATCTATCTGAGCTTCACCCGCTTCAACCTGCTCACACCGCCGGAGTGGGTGGGCCTGGACAACTACGTACGGATGGTCCACGACCCGATCTTCTGGGACTCGCTGACGGTCACCGTCGAGTACGTGGTCATCAACATCGGCGTGCAGACGGTCTCGGCACTCGCCATCGCCGTACTGATGCAGCGCCTGACCCAGTCGGCGGTGCTGCGCGGGATCGTGCTCACGCCGTACCTGATGTCCAACGTGGTCGCGGGCATCGTCTGGCTCTGGATCCTGGACACCCAGCTCGGCATAGGAAACGAGATCATCGCGGGGCTCGGGGCCGACCGCATCCCGTTCCTGGCGGACGAGACCTGGGCAGTGCCGACGATCGCTCTGATCAATGTGTGGCGGCATGTCGGCTACACCGCGCTGCTGCTGTTCGCCGGTCTGATGGCGATACCGAACGACGTGTACGAGGCCGCGAAGGTGGACGGCGCGAGTGAGTGGCGGATGTTCTGGCGGATCACGATGCCGCTGCTGCGGCCGGTCCTGGCGGTCGTTCTGATCATGACGGTGATCGGTTCGTTCCAGGTGTTCGACACAGTCGCCGTGACGACCGCGGGCGGTCCGGCGAACGCCACGAACGTCCTGCAGTACTACGTCTACGGTGCCGCCTTCGGCCGTTTCCAGTTCGGGTACGCCTCGGCGATGTCGGTGGCCCTGCTGGTCGTCCTGAGCGCGATCACCGTCCTGCAGTACCGGCTCACCCGGGCCGGCCAGAGCGACCTCGGCTGAGGGAAGGGAGACGCCGACATGGCTGCCGTGGCAGACACCACGACCGTACGGCGCGTGAGGCGCGGGCCCTCCTTCGGGAAGGTGGCGGCCTGGGCGGTGATGGCCGCGATCGTGCTCATCACGCTGCTGCCGTTCTACTGGATCCTGCGCACCGCGCTGTCCTCGAACACCGCCCTCGCCGCCCACCCCGGTGATGTCCTGCCGGTCGATCCGACGACCGGAGGCTTCGAGCGGGCTCTCGGTCTGCAGTCCGCCGAGGAGGCGATCGCCCAGGGCGGCTCGGGCGGCGGGCTCAAGTTCTGGCGCTATCTGATCAATTCGGTGATCGTCTCGACGCTGATCACCGTCTGCCAGATCTTCTTCTCCGCCATGGCCGCGTACGCCTTCGCCCGGCTGCGCTGGCGCGGGCGGGAGAAGGTGTTCGGGCTGTTCCTGGCCGGACTGATGGTGCCGACGATCTTCACCCTGCTGCCGAACTTCGTGCTCATCAAGCAACTCGGCCTGGTGGACACCCTGTTGGGGGTCGCCCTGCCGACGATGTTCATGACGCCGTTCGCGGTGTTCTTCCTGCGGCAGTTCTTCATGAACGTGCCCCGGGAGGTGGAGGAGGCCGCCCTGCTGGACGGGGCCGGGAAGATCCGGATCTTCTTCCGGGTGATGCTGCCGATGGCGTCCACGCCGATCCTCACGCTGGGACTGCTGACGTACATCACCGCCTGGAACGACTACTTCTGGCCGCTGATGGTGTCCTACAGCGACAGCTCGCGCGTGCTCACCGTGGCGCTGGCCATCTTCCGGGCGCAGACCCCGCAGACCGGCTACGACTGGTCCGGCCTGATGGCGGCCACCCTCATCGCCGCGCTCCCGATGCTCGTGCTCTTCGGCTGCTTCGCACGCCGCATCGTCAGTTCCATCAGCTTCACCGGCATCAAGTAAGGGGACGGGGATGCGAGTTCGTATGCGTACGGCCGTGGCGCTCGTGGGGGCGCTGGCACTGTCCCTGGCCACCGGCTGTGCGAAGGGCGGGGCTGCCGGGTCGGGCGGGAACACGGTGACGTACTGGCTGTGGGACGCCAACCAGATGCCTGCCTACCAGGCCTGTGCGAAGGGGTTCGAGAAGGAGAACCCGGGTCTGAAGGTGAAGATCACCCAGATGGGCTGGGCCGACTACTGGACCAAGCTCACCGCGAGCTTCATCGCGGGCACCGAACCGGACGTCTTCACCGACCACATCCAGAAGTTCGGGCAGTTCGCGGACCTGAACGTGCTCGAACCACTGGACGACTTGAACATCGACGACTCCGCCTACCAGGCCGGGCTCGCCGCCAACTGGACGGGCCAGGACGGCCACCGCTACGGCGCGCCCAAGGACTGGGACACCGTCGCCCTCTTCTACAACCAGAAGATGGTCAAGGAGGCCGGGCTCACCGCCGAGCAGCTCGACAACCTCGCCTGGAACCCGAAGGACGGCGGCACCTTCGAGGAGGCCATCGCGCACCTGACCGTCGACAGGAACGGCAAGCGCGGTGACGAGAAGGGCTTCGACAAGAACAACGTCAAGGTGTACGGGATGGCGACGGGCGGTGCGGGGGACGGCGACGGCCAGACCACCTGGAGCCCGTTCGTGGCCTCGGCGGGCTGGCACTACACGGACAAGGCGCGCTGGGGCACCAAGTACCAGTACGACAGCAAGACCTTCCAGTCGGTGGTCGACTGGTACTTCGGCCTGGCGAAGAAGGGTTACCTCGCGCCCTTCACCGACTACACCGAGGGCGCCAACCCGGCCAACGCCCAGGTCGCTTCCGGCAAGGCGGCCACGTCCTTCGACGGCGCCTGGATGATCTCCACCTACTACGGCACCAAGGGCCTCGACGTCGGCACCGCACCCACACCGGTCGGGCCGACCGGCAAGCGGGCCACCATGATGAACGGCCTCGCCGACTCCATCACCAAGAACGCCCGCAACAAGGAGGGCGCGAAGAAATGGGTGCGGTACCTGGCCTCGAACGAGTGCCAGAAGACCGTCGGCAGCTACGGCATCGTCTTCCCCGCCACTCCTGACGGCACCCGGGCGGCCGTTGCCGCGTACGAGAAGAAGGGCATCGACGTGTCCGCCTTCACCGAACCGGTCACCGACAAGAAGAACTCCGCCACCTTCTCCTTCCCGATCACCGACTACGCGGCGGACGTGTACGCCCTGATGCACCCCGCGATGCAGGACGTCTTCGCCAACGGCGCCCCGGTGAGCGACCTGACCAAGACCAACGACCAGATCAACCTCATCCTCGGCCAGTGAAAGGCACCCACTCCATGACGTTCTCCCTCGGCATCGTCGGCGCCGGCCAGTTCTCCGGCCAGTTCGCCACGCTGTTCCAGGCCCACCCCGGTGTCAGCGACGTGTACGTCACCGATCTGCTGCCCGAGCGGGCCGAGCAGCTCGCCGACGCGCAGGGACTGGCCGGCACCTTCCCGTCGTACGAGGCGATGCTGGAGTCGAAGGCCGTCGACGCGGTCGCGATCTTCACCCAGCGCTGGACCCACGGCCCGCTGGTGCTCCAGGGCCTGAACGCCGGCAAGCACGTCTACTCCGCGGTCCCCATGGCGATCACCACGGAGGAGATCGCGGCGATCATCGACGCGGTCAAGGCGACCGGCCTGACGTACATGATGGGTGAGACCAGCCAGTACAACCCGGCTACGGTGCACGCCCGCAACCAGATCGCCGAGGGCGCCTTCGGGCGGCTCTTCTACGCCGAGGGCGACTACGTCCACGACATGGACCTGGGGTTCTACGAGGCGTACCAGTACAGCGGCGGCGAGAACTGGAAAGCGACCGCCAGCTATCCCCCGCTGCTGTACCCGACGCATGCGGTGGGCGGCGTGCTCGGTGCCTGGCAGACGCACGCGGTGAGCGTGTCGGCGATCGGGGTCGTGGACGACCGGGGCGACGGCGTCTTCGACAAGTCCGTCAGCCAGTTCGGCAACGACGTGTCCAACGCGACCGCGCTGTTCGAGGTCGCCGGCGGCGGCTCGTTCCGTACGAACGAGTTCCGGCGGGTGGGCTACCCGTCCCACATACGGGAGTCCCGTTTCCGCTTCTTCGGCACCGAGGCGAGCATGGAGCAGCTCGCCACGGTGGCCCTGTGGCAGGACAAGAAGGGCGTGAAGGACATCAGCGAGCTGCTGGAGCCCAAGCCGACCATGGCTCCTGACGATCCGTCGCTCCAGCACATCGCGCCGGATCTGCGGGCCGCCTTCACCTCGGGTTCGGCGCCGGTGCACGACCGGTCGCGGCTGCCTCGGGAGTTCGACCACCTGCACAACGGCCACGAGGGCAGCCACCACTTCCTGGTGGACGACTTCGTGACCGCCGTCAACACCCGTTCCCTGCCGTCCGTGAACGCGTGGGTGGCGGCCCGTTACACCCTGCCGGGCATCGTCGCCCACGAGTCCGCGCGGCAGGGCGGGGTCAGGCTGGAGATCCCGGACTTCGGGGACGCCCCCGAGGCGTGACGTTCCTGCGTGAGCCGGGTGCCTGTGCTGCGTCAGGTGCCCGGCTTGCGGCCGTACACGAAGACGTCGTCGCCCTTCTTCAGCAGGGACCAGTACTTCTTGGCGTTGGTCTTGGTCATGTTGACGCAACCGTGCGAGCCCGGCGGGTTCCACATGCTGACGCCTACCGAGTGGAAGGCCTGGCCACCGTCGAAGAACTGGGCGTACGGCATCGGCACGTTGTAGATGCTCGACACGTGGTCGATGTGCCGCCAGTAGATCTTCTTCAGACCGGTGCGGGTCTCGTAGCCGTTGCGGCCGGTCCGGACCGGTACCGGGCCGAAGACCAGCTTGTCCCCGTCCTGCACCCAGCTCAGCTGGAGCGTGAGGTTCACGCAGGCGATGCGGCCCTTGTTGACGGGGCACTTGCCGTCCTTGTTGGGGTTGCTCCCGACGGCCTTCTGCTTGTTCATCAGGTCCATCACGCCCCAGGTGACGGGGCCCGCGTACCCGACGTTCGGGGTGATGCCGTGCTTGTTCTGGAAGGCCTGGATGGCCTTGCAGTCGGCGGCTGACTGCTTCCCGTCGACCGGTCGGCCGAGGAACTTCTCCACCTGCTTCTGATACGGCCCGGCCTGCGTCGTACAGCTCGCGGCCTGCGCCGGCGCGGCGCCGAGTGCCAGCGTGAGCGGTGCGACCAGTCCTGCGGTGATGCCGAGTGCGACGGCGCGCCGTCTGCGAATGTCCCCCATGGCCAGGCCTTTCCCCTTGTGGTCCGTGCGTTCTCTGCCAGCTAGACAGGTGCGCGGGGTCGGGGGTTGTGGACCTGCCGCGGCTGTGACCAAACGGTGAAGTTGTCCCTACGCTGCCGTTATGCATCGCGTACGCGCCGACGATCTCTCCCGGCTTCCGGAGCTCCTGCAGTCCGCCCGCGATCTCGCCGCCCGGGAGCCGGCCGGTCTGGCCGAGCGGCCGGTCGTGCGCCTGGACGACGCACCCGAGCGGGAGGACCTCCCGGCCGAGGGTGTCGGGGCCGGGGGTGCCCTCGAACGGTTCGCCGAGCGGTGGGCGCCGGGCTTCTCCGGCTCCGCCGGTCCGCGCTACCTCGGCTTCGTCACGGGCGGCACAACGCCGGCCGCGCTCGCCGGGGACTGGCTGACGAGCACGTACGACCAGAACGTGATCAACGCTGTCCGAGCTTCCAGCGCCGTCCGGTGACGTCGAGCGAGCCGAAGGTGTCGACGGCGTGGGCGACCGCCGCCTCCACCGCCGCACGGTCCGCCACGTCACAGGCGAACTCCCCTGCCGCCAGGCCCTGTTCGCACAGCGCCGCCGCGGTCTGCTCGGCAGCGGGCAGGTGCACGTCGGTGACCAGCACCCGCGCCCCTTCCTCGGCGAACCGGCGTGCGGTGGCGGCGCCGATGCCGCGGGCCGCGCCCGTGATGAGAACTCCGTACCCTGCGAAGCGTGTGGTGTTCGTCATGGGCCGAACCGTATTGCCGGGACGATCAACGCGGCAGATAGCGTGCGTCCATGTCCGCGTTCATTCAGCAACTCCCCGCGCTCATCGGCGTCGTCATCGGCGCGCTCGGTTCGTATCTGGTGGTCGTGCGGGGCGACCAGGTGAGGTTCCGGCGGGAGCAGGCGGCGCGTTGGGAGGAGCGGCGGCTCGCGGTGTACGCCGACTACGCGCAGTCGGTGAAGAAGACAGTCACGGTGACCTACCGGGTCGCTGCCGACCTCGGCAACGACCCGCACCCGGACCCCCTGACCCTCGATGAGGCCAAGCCGCTGCTGGCCGACGCGACCACCCGCCGGGATCCCTCGGGTGAAGCGCTGATCATGCTGGGCAGCACCGCGGTGGTGGACAAGGCGAGGGCCTGGGTCCTGACGGCGTTGGAGATGGAGCGGTTCGTGCGCGAGGGCAGGCAGGATCCGCCGGCCTGGCAGGCTCTGCTGGAGCGGCAGCGCGCCGGACGTGAGGGCTACTACGCGGCCGTACGGGACGACCTCGGCCTGCCGCCCGGCCACTCCGCGCGCTGGCCGATCCGCGCGGCCGATCCGGTGCCGCCTCAGCGGTAACCCGTCGTGTCCGCCGCCTTCCCGGCGTCCTGGACCTCGACGAGGTACCGCCAGGCGTCGGGGCGGCTGCCGTCGAGGTCCGTGAAGCCGTAGATCTGCGCGAGCTGCCCGCTGGAGAGGGACGCGCCGTTCCAGCGGGCGACGTCGGGATCGGCGGCGAGTGCGGCGACGGCGCGGCCCACGTAGCGCGGCGTCTCGGAGATGGCGAAGTGCGGGACCTGTTCGAGGGCGTCGCGCCAGTTGTCCTCCCGCACCCCGAAGCCCTCGAGCATCATCTCCGAGCGCAGCCAGCCCGGGGTCAGCGCGACGGCGGTGGCGCCGCGCGGTCCGAGTTCGTGGCCGAGGGCGAAGGCCATGCGCAGGACGGATGACTTGGCGAGGTCGTAGAAGAAGGAGTTGCGGTAGTGGTCGCCGTTGTAGTCGGCCGTGCCGTCGGTCATCTCGACCACGAGTCCGCCGGGATGGCGCAGGAGCAGGGGCAGGGCGTGGTGGTTGGTGATCGCGTGTGTCTCGACCGCGAGCCGCAGCAGCCGCAGCCCCTTGTCGAGGTCGTGCTCCCAGATCGGGCTGTCCCAGGCGAAGAGCTTCTCGCCGCCCCAGATGTCGTTGACGAGAACGTCGAGGCGGCCCTGTTCGTCCGCGATGCGGTCGACGAGGGTGCGGACCTGCGCCGGGTCGAGGTGGTCGGTGGGTACGGCGACGCCGTGGCCGCCGCTCTCGGTGACCAGGTCGGCGGTGTCCTCGATCGTCTCGGGGCGGTCGTACTCCGAGCGCCGGGCGCGCGTGCTGCGTCCCGTCACGTAGACGGTGGCGCCGGCCGCCCCCAGCTCCACGGCGATGCCCCGTCCGGCTCCCCGTGTCGCCCCGGCGACCAGCGCGACCTTGTCCTTCAACGGCTGTGCCATGTCCGGCCTCCCGACCCTGTACGAGCGATGTCGCTATCGAGGGTGCCGGGTAAGCCGGACATCTTCTGTCGTCTTTTTACTGGCCCTGCTGAGGGGTCACCCGGCCGGGCGCAGCCGCGCGTCGAGTGCGTCGTAGGTCGGCAGGAACCAGATGTGGCCGCCGTTGTTGGTCTCGTGGACGAAGTCGCGCAGGGCCGTGCTCTCGGCGATGTGGTGGGAGATGTCGCCGACCACGGCGAGGCGCACCCGGTAGTTCACGAACTTCTGCATGACCGCGCCCGCGACGCCCGACCGCAGCCGGAAGAACGCGTCGGCGACCCGCTCGACCGGCACCGCGACCAGCTCGGCATCCTGGCCGAAGGCGTCACCGAGCAGATCGAGCGCCGCGCTCTCGCTGTCGAGGGGCGGGCCGTCGGGAGCGCAGCGCAGGACGCGTACGTCATGCAGGGTCACGAGCGTGTTGGTGGTCATGGGACGTGATCGTACGGTCGGCTCTCGCCCCCGACCATGGGTTTTCCCGCCCGCCGACCGTGGTTTCCGGCCCCCTGAGCATTTCCTCGGGCCTCAGTGGCCGCGGTCGATCCACTCCTGGAGGTGGGGCATCTCCGCGCCGATGGTGGTCGTGTCGCCGTGGCCGGTCAGGACCTTGGTCTCGGGCGGAAGGGCGAGCAGGCGGCTGCGGATCGAGTCGATGATCGTGGGGAAGTGGGAGTAGGAGCGGCCGGTGGCGCCGGGGCCGCCCTGGAAGAGGGTGTCGCCGGTGAAGACGACGCCCAGGCCGGGGTCGTGCAGGCAGACCGCGCCCGGCGCATGGCCCGGGGTGTGCATGACCGTCAGGTCGGCGCCCGCCGCCTCGATGATCTGGCCGTCCACGAGGTGGGCGTCGGGGTCGCGGTCCGGGTGGGTCTGCTTCCACAGCGGCAGGTCGTCGGGGTGGAGCCAGATCGTGGCGCCGGTGCGGTCGGCCAGGGCGGGCGCGGCGTCGATGTGGTCGTTGTGGGCGTGGGTGCACACGATCGCGGTGAGGCGCCGGTCGCCGACGGCCTCGGCGATGGCGTCGGCGTCATGGGCGGCGTCGATGACGATCACCTCGTGGTCGTCGCCGACGATCCACACATTGTTCTCGACGTCCCAGGTGCCGCCGTCGAGCGTGAACTGCCCGGAGGTGACGAGGCGTTCGATGCGGGCGGCCATCACAGCATCACCACCGAGCGCAGCACGTCGCCGTGGTGCATCCGCTCGAACGCCTTCTCCACCTCGTCCAGTTGGATGGTCTCGGTGACGAAGGCCGCCAGGTCCAGGCGGCCTTGCAGATGCAGGTCGATCAGCATCGGGAAGTCGCGGGAGGGCAGGCAGTCGCCGTACCAGGAGGACTTCAGCGCGCCGCCGCGGCCGAAGACGTCCAGCAGCAGCAGCTCCAGCTTCATCTCCGGGGTCGGTACGCCGACGAGGACGACCGTGCCGGCGAGGTCGCGGGCGTAGAAGGCCTGCTTGTACGTCTCCGGGCGGCCGACCGCCTCGATGACGACGTCCGCGCCGAAGCCGCCGGTCAGCTCGCGGATCGCCTCGACCGGGTCGGTCTCGCGCGAGTTGACGGTGTGGGTGGCGCCCATCGTGCGGGCCTTGTCCAGCTTGCGGTCGTCGATGTCCACGGCGATGATCTTCGCCGCCCCCGCCAGGTTCGATCCGGCGATCGCCGCGTCCCCGACGCCGCCGCAGCCGATCACCGCGACCGTGTCGCCCCGGCCGACGTTGCCGGTGTTGATCGCGGCACCGATCCCGGCCATCACTCCGCAGCCCAGCAGACCGGCGACCTGCGGGGCCACCGCCGCGTCGACCTTGGTGCACTGTCCGGCCGCGACCAGCGTCTTCTCCGCGAAGGCGCCGATACCGAGCGCCGGGGAGAGTTCCTGACCGGTCGAGGCCAGGGTCATTTTCTGCGTCGCGTTGTGGGTGTCGAAGCAGTACCAGGGCCGCCCGCGCAGACAGGCCCGGCAGTTTCCGCACACCGCACGCCAGTTGAGGATCACGAAGTCACCGGGCGCCACGTCCGTGACGCCGTCGCCGACCGCCTCCACCACGCCGGCCGCCTCGTGGCCCAGCAGGAAGGGGAAGTCGTCGCTGATGCCGCCCTGTTTGTAGTGCAGGTCGGTGTGACAGACCCCGCAGGCCTGCACCTGGACGACGGCTTCTCCCGGCCCCGGGTCCGGCACGACGATCGTCTCCACGCGCACGGCCTCGTCCTTGCCCGGTGCGATCACGCCCCGTACTTCCTGCGCCATGGTGCTGCACCCTTCGCTCGGCGGCTCTGCGTCCACTGGTGACCCTAGACGTGACTGATCAGTAAAGGCACGGAGCCAGGGCGTTCACATCTGCTTCCGGCCACCTCTCAAAAATACCCCCCGGGGTACCCTGCTACTGTGGTCCATATACCCCCGGGGGTAATTCCCTGCCGGGGGAGTTCACAGGCTTCACCAGGAGAGGAGTGCTGCCGTGTACTTCGTCGACACCATCGAGGTGCCGGGACTGGGCAACCGCGGCTATCTGGCGGGCGGTGCGCACAGCGCCGCGGTGGTCGATCCGCCCAGGGACATCGACCGGGTGATCGCAGCCGCCGCGCGGCGGGGCGTGCGCATCACCCACGTCGTGGAGACCCACGTCCACAACGACTACGTGACCGGCGGCCTGGAACTGGCCCGGATCACCGGCGCCGCCTATCTCGTGCCGGCGGCCGCACGGGTCGGGTACGAGCGGGTGCCGGTCGCCGACGGGGACCGTACGGAGATCGACGACGGCCTGGTGCTGCGCGCCCTGGCCACTCCCGGGCACACCCCGCACCACACCTCGTACGTCCTGGAGGAGGTTGCGCAGGAGAACGCTCGCGCGGTGGCCGTCTTCACCGGCGGTTCCCTGCTCATCGGCACGGTCGGGCGGCCCGACCTGGTCGAACCGGGGCTGACGGGGCGGCTGGCGCGGGCGCAGTACGACTCCGCGCACCGGCTGGCCGACGAGCTGCCGGACGAGACGGCGGTCCTGCCGACGCACGGCTTCGGCAGCTTCTGCTCCGCCACGCAGGCCGCGGGTGGGGCGGTGACGACGATCGGGCGTGAGCGCGCCGTGAACGAGGCCCTGGTGAAGGACGTCGACGCATTCGTCGCCGACCTGCTCGCCGGGCTGGACGACATCCCCGCGTACTACGTGCACATGGGTCCGGCGAACGCACAGGGCCCGGCCCCGGTGGACCTGACCCCGCCCCGCACGGCCGACGCCGAGGAGATCGCGGCACGGCTGGCCGCCGGGGAGTGGGTGGTGGATCTGCGCAACCGGGTCGCCTTCGCCGAAGGGCATGTCGCCGGGTCGCTCAACTTCGCGGCCGAGGGGCAGCTCGCCACCTATCTGGCCTGGCTGCTGCCGTGGGGCAAGCCGGTCACCCTGCTCGCCGAGACGCCGGCCGAACTGGCCGACGCCCAGCGGGAACTCGTCCGGGTCGGCATCGACCGACCGGCCGCGGCCGCGACCGGCTCCCCCGCCGACTGGATACGGCACGGCGAGTGGCCGCGCTCGTTCCCGCGCGGCACCTTCGCCGAACTGGCCGCAGCCCAATCGGCCGCTGCCCAACTGGCGCCACAGGACGGCCTCGTGGTCCTGGACGTGCGGCGCGCATCCGAGCGCGACGCCGGCTGGATCAGCGGCTCGGTGCACATTCCGCTGCACCAACTGCGCGACCGTCTCCCGGAGATACCGGACGGCACCGTGTGGGTGCACTGCGCCGGCGGTATGCGGGCCGCCATCGCCGCCTCGCTGCTCGACGCGGCGGGACGCGACGTCGTCGCCGTCGACGACGGGTTCGCCGCGGCACGCGACGCCGGGCTCCCCATGGCCCGCATCACTGCGGCCGAGGCCGAAGTGCGGGCAGGCTCGGACGCCGTCCTCCTGGACGTCCGCGAGCCCGACGAGTGGGCCACGGGGCACGCCCCGGGCGCCGTACTCGCGCCGCTCTCCTCGCTCACGGCCGGGGAACTGCTGCCGGAGGCCGCGCAGGGCCGTCCGGTCGTCGCGATCTGCCGCTCCGGGAAGCGCTCACGCGAGGCCGCGGCCCTGCTCACGGCACGCGGCGGCACGGACGTCGTGGACGTCGTCGGCGGCATGCGGGCCTGGGTCGAGGCGGGGCTTCCCGTGGTGGCGGAGCCGGGGGCGTGTACCCCCGGCCGGCCCCGGTGAGCGCCCTCGTCCTCGGTCTGCTCGCCGGCGGCGTCACCGGGCTCGCGCTAGGGGCGCTGGGGGGTGGCGGCAGTGTGCTGGCCGTGCCCGCGCTGATGTACCTGCTCGGCTTCACGCCCGCCGCGGCGGCCACCGCGAGCCTGGTCGTCGTCGCCGTCACCTCCGCCACCGCGCTCGCCGCGCACGCCCGCGACGGCACGGTGCGCTGGCGCGCCGGAGCGCTGTTCGCCGGGGCGGGCCTGCTGCCGGCGGCGGTCGGCGGTGCGGTGTCCGGGCGGCTGCCTCCCGGCCTGCTCACCGGGGCGTTCGCGGTGATCGCCGCGCTCGCCGCGCTGCGCATGCTCCGGCCGTCGGCCACCGTACGGCACCACGATGTGCCGGTGCGTCCTGGTCAGGTCGTCCGGGCCGGAGCGGGGCTCGGTGCGGTGACCGGGGTGCTCGGCGTGGGCGGCGGCTTCCTTGCCGTACCGGCGCTGGTGAACGTGGTGGGGCTGCGCATGCGGGCCGCCGTCGGCACCAGTCTGCTGGTCATCTCCGTCAACTCGGTGGTCGCGCTGGCGGCCCGGGCCGGCTCGGCCGTGAGCCTCGACTGGACCACTGTCGGACCGTTCGCCGCGGCCGCGATACTCGGCGCTTGGGACGGCAAGCGTCTCGCCGGGAAGGTCTCGGGCGGCACGCTTCAGCGGATCTTCGCCCACGTCCTGCTGGCGGTGGCCGTGTTCATGCTGGCCGACGCCGTCGTCTGACGACCGGGCGTACGGCAACAGCCATGCCGGCCCGGGTGCCCCCGTGGCAACCGGGCCCGCCCCCTACGCCAGCGACAGGAACAGCTTCTCCAGCCGCGCCTTCATCTGCTCCGTCGTCTCGCCGTTGCTCCGGCCCTTCTCGGCGTCGGTGAGGCATTGCTGCAGCCCGGTCGCGATGATCGCGAAGCCGGCCCGGTCGAGGGCGCGGGAGGCGGCGGCCAGCTGGGTGACGACGTCCTCGCAGTCACGGCCCTCCTCGATCATCTTGATCACACCGGAGATCTGCCCCTGCGCCCGGCGCAGCCGGTTCAGCACGGACTTGAGGTCATCGCCCTCGAACTGCAGCTCCACGATCACTCCCCTACTACCCCACCACATACCCTTGGGGGTATTTTACCTCCTCCTCGGAAAGGATCTCATTTCCCATGACCGCACCCCACGGCCCCCTCGCCCTCGACATCGACGAGGCCCGCTCCCGCCTGCCCGGCCTGACCGTCATCGACGTCCGCACGCCGGGCGAGTACGCCACGGGTCATGTGCCCGACGCCCTGAACATCCCCCTGGACCGGCTCGAGAGCGCCCTGTCGGCCCTGCGCCGACTCCCCGACGAGCAGCTCCTGGTGGTGTGCGCCTCCGGGGCACGCTCGGAGAACGCCTGCCGGGTCCTCGCCGAGCACGGCATTCGGGCCATGACGTTGACGGGCGGCACCCAGGGCTGGGCGCAGCGCGGGCACGAACTGCACCGGCCGACGGGGAGTTCGCGCGCCACCTGGTCCATGGAGCGCCAGGTCCGTTTCACGGCGGGCACGGTCGTCCTGGCCGGTCTCGGTCTCGGGCTCCTGCACCCGGCCTGGCAGTTGCTGTCCGCCGGCATCGCAGGCGGCCTCGTCTTCTCGGCGCTCACCAACACCTGCGGCATGGCCGTACTGCTGTCGAAGCTGCCACACAACCGCCCGCGCCCCGCGGACCTCGAGGCAAGCCTGACCACGCTCGGTCGGCGTGGGGAGGCGCCGGTCATCTGAGGAAGTCCCGGACGGCCCGGGCGAGGACGTCCTCGTCCAGGCCGTCCGCGCCGCCCAGGGGCAGCAGCCGGTGCGGTACGTGCACCAGGGTCTCGGCGACGTGCCGGGCCGAGAGGCCGGGCAGTCCGGGCTCGACGAGCACGACGTCCGCGTGGTCGGCGGCCAGCACGGCCGTCCGCAGGCCGACCTCGTCGAAGGGTCGGACGGTGGCCGCGTAGAGCACGGCCAGGTCGAGGCCGGCCGTGGCGCGCAGTACGGGGTCGAGGGCGGCGCCGACCGCGAGGACGACGCCGTCGAACCCTTCCCGGACGAGTTCGAAGCCCTCTGTCGGGCAGCGCGGTTCGGCGTTGGACCCTCCGGAGAGATGTACGTACGCGCGCTCGCCGCGCCGCACGGCGCGCCCGATCGCATGGCGTACCTCGTCCGGATGGCCGGGGACGTGGACGCTCCAGCGCGGGTCGCCGGCGAACCGGGCGAGTTCCTCCACGGCGCGGTAGCCGACGAGGACGGTGCCGCGTCCGGCGGGCCCGTCGGGGCGGGTGGTGAGCAGGGATTCGGCGACGGCCTGCAGCATGTCGGGGTGCACGGCGAGTCCTCCTGGGGACGGGTTCCTGCGACGCGTCATGAATTCGTTGAGAAACAATGCGACGGCCACTCACATGACCCTGGATTCCCCGAAATTACTTCTTCCAACGAGGCCCGCTTGAACTTTTAACAAGCCCACAGGAATGTGGCAGTCTCTTTGCCCGGTCCGGGCTTTCCGCTGGGTGTTCCCACAGGCCGTGCCGCGTAACTTGGCAGTGGTCTTTCCCGTACCCGAAGCGGAAGGGGACATCACGCCATGGTCGAGCACGCAACGTCTCCCACGGTCCGTCCGTTCGTCCATCTGATCGCGGGGCCGACCTGGGTCGGCAAGAGCGCCGCGGCCACCGAGCCGGCCCGGGTGACCGGCGCCCCGATCGTCGTCGCCGACCGCGTGCAGTGCTTCACCGACCTCGCCACGACGAGCGCCCGCGCGGGGGCCGACGTGCCGGGCGTGCGCCGACACTGGCTCGGGGACCGGACGTTCGCCGACGGGGACCTGTCCGCGACGGAGGCCGCGGACGCGCTCGTCGAGCTGGTGGAGCGGCTCGCCGCCCGACACCGGCTGGTGATCATCGAGGGCGGCTCGATCTCGCTGTTGCGGGTGCTGTGCGCCCGTGGACCGCAGCTCGCCTGGCGAGCGACGGTCCGTCTCCTTCCGCTGCCCGCGTACGACGTGTACCTCGCGAACCTCACCCGCCGGGCCCACGCGATGCTCACGCCGGGCGTCTGCGGCCCGGGGCTGCTCCAGGAGTTGGCCGTGCTCTGGCACGATCCGCGGCAGCGGCGACTGGCCGCGTCCGTCAACGGATTCGAGGCCGTGCTCGAATGCTGCGCGAAGTACTCATACGATGCGACGGCCATCGACAAACAGGAAATTCCCGAACACATCCTGCACCGGATCGCCGCTCTCATCGCCGAGCGGCATGCGGAACACGGAATTCTCCAACATCGCGTGTTCGCCGAAATCTTCTCGAACTCCACGAGAGCCCCCGCATTCGACTTGGACACCCTGGAGCGTGTGGCGTGACGGGCGCGTCCGGGATGAAGTCCAGGGTGAAGTCCAGGGTGAAGTCCGAAGCGAAAGAGGCCTGCACCGATTTCCGCCATATCGTCGGCTCCAGTCCGCTCGGCGTCCTCACGGCCCGCTCCGCCGCCGACGTGCAGGAACTCATCTCCTTCGCCGGGCCGCACGGGCTGCCGGTCTCCGCGCGCGGCGCAGGTGCGCTGTGCGCCGGCGGAGCGGACGCTGACCGCCGGGGCCGGCGCGCTGTGGCGTGACGTCGTACGGGCCGCGTTCGCCGCGGGGCTCACACCACCGGTGCTGCCCGACCACCTGGGCGGCAGCGTCGGCGGGCTGCTGAGCACCGGCGGTTTCGGCGGCTCCAGCCATCGGTACGGTCCGGTGGCCGACTGGGTACGGGAGTTGGAGGTCGTCACCGGCACCGGTGAGCGGCTGGTCTGCGCCCCCGACCGGCGTCCGGAGCTCTTCCGCGCGGTCCTGGCGGGGCTCGGCCAGTGCGCCCTCATCGTCCGCGCCACGCTCGCCCTGGTGCCCGCGCCGACCCATGTGCGCCGTTACCGCCTCTATCACGACGCCCCGGGCACCTACCTCACCGATCAGCGGCGCCTGGCCCGCGACAGCCGCTTCAGCCATGTGGCGGGGCAGGCACGGCCGGCGCTCGGCGGGCGCTGGCGCTGGCGCTACATGATCGAGGCGGAGGTGCCGCACGACGGCGGACCGCCCGCCGACGACGAGCTGTCGATCGGCGGCCTGGACCACCACCGGGACACCGAGGAGATCGCGGACCTGTCGTTCGCCGAGTATGTGCACCGCCTGGACCGCGACGAGCGGCTGCTGCGCGCCACGGGCGAGTGGGACCGCCCGCACCCCTGGCTCACCCTGCTGCTGCCGGAGGAGACCGCGGGCTCGTTCGTCCCGGACGTGCTCGCCGAGGGCGCCCAGCAGGGCCTGCGCTTCTGCGGCACGGTCCGGCTGCGCCCCCTGACGGGCCGCACGCTCCACGCCCCGCTGCTGCGCAGGCCCGCGGGCGAACTCCTCTGCCTGCTCGCCCTGATGCGCACGGCACCGCCCGCCGCCCCGGACGTCGTACGGCGTCTGGTCGCCGCCAACCGGGCGCTGTACGAGCGGGCCAGGGCCGTCGGCGGCGTGCTCCACCCGATCGGCGCGCTGCCGATGTCGCCCGGGGACTGGCGCGCCCACTTCGGCCCCGTCTGGCCCGATCTCGTCCGCGCCAAGGACCTGCACGACCCGCACTACATCCTGACCGGGGGGGTACGGCCTGTGGACATGACCGCGGTGACCGTCTTGTGCGGTGCCTCCCCCGGCCACAGCCCCGGCCATCTGCGCACCGCCGCCGAACTCGGCCGCGCGCTGGCCGGGTCGGGCCTGCGGCTGGTCTACGGCGGTGCGCGCACCGGTCTCATGGGGGCGGTCGCGGACGGGGCGCCGGCCGCCGGCGGGGCGGTGACCGGAGTCGTTCCGCGCCTGATGCTGCCGTACGAGATCACTCACACGGGCTGGGCACGGCGGAGGAGCTGCTGGAAGTGCTGTCCTGGGCGCAGCTGCAGATCCACCGCAAACCGCGTCTCCTCCTCGACCCGTCCGGTTTCTACCGCCCTTTGCTGTCCTTCCTGGAACACGCGCGGGACGAGGGCTTCCTGCATCCCGGGGACCTGGAGCGGATCGTCGTGTGTGCGTCGGTCGAGGAGGTGGTGGCTCCACGCCGCGTCCTCGGTGTTCGCCGACGTGCTCGACGAGGTGTGCGCGCTGCTCGATCCCTACGTCGAAGTGCCATTGCGGGACGTGATGTTCGCCGAGGCCGGGACGCCCACGGCCGCTCTGCTCGACCGGATCGCGTTCGGGTATCCGGCGGTCTTCGCGCTGCAGATCGCGCAGTACCGGCTGCTGGAGAGCCAAGGGGTGCGCCCGGACGTGTTGTTCGGGTACTCGGCCGGGCACATGGCCGCCGCGCACACGGCGGGGGTGCTCTCGCTGCCGGACGCCTGTCGCGCGGTCGGCACGCCGGCACGGCTCGCGGGCGCGCTGCCGAAGACGGGGTTCATGGCGGCCGTGGAGGCGTCCCCCGGGGAGCTGAACCCGGGGCCGGGGGCGGTGATCGCGGCGGTCAACGGGCCACGGTCGGTGGTCGTGTCGGGAGACCGTGCGGCGGTGCGGCGGATCTGTGCGGAGTGGGCGGCGCGAGGTCGCCGTACGCATCCGCTCCGCCTGGACGTGGCACCCCACTCCCCCCATTTCGACGCCCTGCTGGACGACTACCGCCGCGCACTGGAGTCGCTCGACCTGCGCGCCTCGCGCCTGCCGGCCGCACCGCGACGGCGTGACGGTCTGCGTCGAGCTCGGGCCCGGTGACGTCCTGACCGGCATGCTGGAGGACTGCCTGCCCGACGGCGCGCGGCGGCCCCTGGCGGTCGCCGTGGCACGAAACTGGCAGGCTCCGCGGGCGGGAGCCGACGTAGCCTGAAGGCTCCGTACGACTCCTGAGGAGCCCCGTGAGCATCGCAGCGACCGATACCGCCCCGCCCACCTGGCGGCTGCTTCTGGGCTACGTACGCCCGCACCGGTGGGCCCTGCTGGCGGGCGCCGTGCTCTCGCTGGTCACGGGGGCCACCGGGCTGCTGCTGCCGCTGGTGGCGCGGGAGCTGATCGACGACCTCTCCCACGACCGGACCATCACCGGCGCGCTGCTGATCATGTCCGGGCTGGTGGTCGCCAACGCCGGGGTGGGCGCGCTGGGTTCGTATGTGCTGCGGCGCACCGCCGAGTCGGTGGTGCTCGGCGCGCGGCGCGCCCTGTCGTCGTATCTGCTGCGGCTGCGCATCACCGCCGTGGACCGCAGTGAGCCGGGCGATCTGATGGCCCGCATCACCTCGGACACGACGCTGCTGCGCGAGGTCACGACCGACTCGCTGGTGGGACTCGGCACCGGAGGGCTGACGCTGCTGGCGACGGTGGCGATGATGGGCCTGGTGGATCCGGTGCTGCTCGCGGTCACGCTCGCCGTGGTCCTGGGCGCCGGGACGATCCTCGGTGTGATCGTGCCGCGCATCAACCGGGCCAGTCGGCAGGCGCAGGACGCGGTCGGGGTGATGGGGGCCTCGCTGGAGCGGATCCTCGGCGCGCTGCGCACGGTGAAGGCGTCGGGCGCCGAGCACCGGGAGGAACGGACGCTGCACGAGGCCGCCGAGGAGTCGTGGCGGCAGAGCGTGCGGGCCGCCAAGTGGTCGGCGGCGGCGGGCAACACGGCCGGACTCTCCATGCAGATCGCCTTCATCACGGTGCTCGCGGTGGGCGGGGCACGGGTGGCGACCGGGGCGATCGACGTCGGCACGCTGGTCGCCTTCCTGCTGTACGTCTTCTATCTGATGTCGCCGATCCAGCAGGTGGTCGGTGCGATCACGCAGTACCAGACGGGCTCGGCGGCGCTCGCCCGCATCCAGGAGGCGCTGCGGCTGCCCGCCGAACCGGCCGCCGCGCCCACGCCGTTGCCCACCGCCGGGGCGGAGCCGGCCGCGGTCGCGTTCGAGGACGTGCGCTTCCGGTACGCCGACGATCTGCCGTACGTCCACCACGGGGTGACGTTCGCCGTGCCGGCCCAGGGCATGACGGCCTTCGTCGGCCCGTCCGGGGCGGGCAAGACGACCGTGTTCTCCCTCATCGAGCGGTTCTACGACCCCGAGGGCGGGACCATCACGCTCGACGGGCGGGACCTCGCCGACTGGGAGCTGCCCCAACTGCGTTCCGCGATCGGCTATGTGGAGCAGGACGCCCCGGTGTTGTCCGGCTCGCTGCGGGACAACCTGCTGCTGGGCAACCCGGACGCGGACGACGACGCCCTCGCGCGCGTGCTGAAGACGACGCGCCTCGACGGCCTGGTCTCCCGGCTGCCCGCCGGTCTCGACACGCTCGTCGGTCACCGGGGCACCAAGCTCTCCGGCGGCGAACGCCAGCGCGTGGCCATCGCCCGCGCCCTGCTGCGCCGCCCCCGCCTGCTGCTCCTCGACGAGGCCACCTCGCAACTCGACGCGGTGAACGAGGCGGCGCTGCGCGACACCGTCGCCGACGTCGCCCGTACGACCACGGTTCTGGTCGTCGCGCACCGGCTGTCCACGGTGACGATGGCCGACCGGATCGTGGTGATGGACGCGGGCCGGGTGCGCGCGGTGGGTACCCACCGGGAACTCGTGGCGGCCGATCCGCTCTACGCGGAGCTCGCGGCGACGCAGTTCCTGGCGACGGCCGGCTGAGCCGCTTTCAGCCCTGCAGACCGCTTTCAGCCCTGCAGTCGGCGCAGCCGTTCCGCGTCGCAGGTGCGGGGGCAGGTGGCGCACGCCTCGTCGGGGCGGATCGTGTAGAACATGCAGCAGCCGGTACGGGTGCGCGTCGGGTGCCGGTGCCCGTCCTCGGTCGTCAGGTGGCGGAAGTCGGCGCCCGCCGGGTACGGGGCCAGGCTCTTCGGCAGCAGTTCGGTGGCCGCCCGTACGGCGTCGTCCTCGCGGCCGAGGGTCCGGCCGAGGTACCAGATGCCGGAGACCAGGTCGTCGGCGACCATGCCCCACAAGGCGCGTGAGCCACGTCGTGCGGTGGGGCCGATCGCGGTCAGGAGCGGCTCCATGTGCTCGGCGACCGCGCCCCTCAACTCGGCGCGCAACGCCTCTTCATGAGGAACCGTCACCACTCCCGGGAGCGCCCCGGCAGGGTCGTCGGCCAGGCAGGTCAGATCGACGCCGGGAACGAGCGTGAACTCGGCCGTGGCGAGGTCCAGCCACAGGTCCTCGGGCCGGATCCGGGGCACCCGGTGCTCCAGGTACCAGGCCCCGCTCATCAACAGCGAGACGGACCAGGCGTAGTCGTGCAGCGCGCGCGAGGCGGCGACGTGCCGGCGCGGCACCGTCCCGTGGCGCTCCTGGATACGGGCCGCCTCGGCCTCGACGAAGGCGTTCAGCAAGGACTGGTCCTTCGTCAGCTCCGCCGCGCTCACCCCCGCCGGGGCCCGCTCGGTGCCGGGCTCCGCGACGCGCACGGACAGGACTTCGCACATGTCCGCCAGGCGCCCGTAGACGTCACCGAGCGTGCGCGCGACGGCGCCGACCGGCGGGGTCTTCAGGGCCACGGGCATCGGCGCTCCTGTGAGAGGTTTCAACGGAAGCCAGCTAGGCAAGGCTTACCTTACATCCATGATCACATGAAAACTGCCAGGAAGGGCAAGGCGCAACGATCATCTATTGCGCATGTCACAGCGGACTCACAGTGGCTTGAAATCTAAAGGAAGGCTAACCTAATCTCACCGCTTGTGACTGCGACCCAACAGGGCGCACCCCCCACAGGTGTGTCCTTCCGTGCCCTGAGGCACATACCGCTCTTCCTCATCGGCATCGGAGCCCTGGCCCTCTGCACCGCCCTGAGTCTCGCCCTCGGCGCCCGTTCGGTGCCCCTGTCCACAGTGACGGACGCGCTGTTCGGCGACGCCCATGGACGCGACGCCCTCGTGGTGACCGGGCTGCGCCTGCCGCGCACCGTCATCGGGCTCGCCGTCGGAGCCGCTCTCGGGGTCGCCGGAGCCGTCGCCCAGGGCATCACCCGCAACCCGCTCGCCTCGCCGACCACGCTCGGCATCAACGCGGGCGCCGGCTTCGCAGTCGTCGTCGCCATCTTCGCGCTGAAGCTCAACAGCCCTGCCCAGTACGTGTGGTTCGCGTTCGCCGGAGCGGCCGGCGCCGCCCTGTTCGCACAGGCCCTCGCCCGCCGCGCCGGAGACATCGACCCCGTACGGCTGGCATTGGGCGGCACCGTGCTCCAACTCGTGCTGCTGTCCTGGACGTCGGCGGTGATGCTGATGAACCAGCGCACGCTGGACGAGGCACGCTTCTGGCTGGCCGGATCGCTGTCCGGCCGCACCCTCGACGTGCTCTGGCCGGTGCTGCCCACCCTGGTGCTCGGGCTGGTGGTGGCTCTGGCCGTCTCCCCCGCCCTCAACGCCCTTGCCCTGGGCGACGATTCGGCCCAGGCGCTCGGCGTTCCGGTGGCCCGGATCCGCCTGGCCGGCGGCATCGCGGTCGTCCTGCTCGCCGGGTCGGCGGTGGCGGTGGCCGGTCCCCTCGCCTTCATCGGACTCGCCGCGCCCCATCTCGTACGGCCGCTGCTCGGCGGCGACCACCGGGTGCTGGTGCCCGGCTGTCTGATCGCGGGGCCCCTGCTGCTGCTCGCGGCCGATGTGCTCGGCCGGATGGTGATCCGCCCCTCGGAGTTGGAGGTCGGCATCGTGACGGCGTTCCTGGGTGCGCCGCTGCTGGCGCTGCTGGCGCGGAGGGTGGCCCGATGAGCGCCGCGGTCGTGTCCGTGCGGACGAAGCCCGCCTCCCGTGCCCGGGTCCGGCGCCGCGTCCTGGCGTTCGCCACGACCGGCCTGGCCCTCCTGTTCGTGCTGCTCACCGTCTCCCTGACGACGGGTGAGATTCCGATGCCCGCCGGCACCGCGCTGCGTGCGCTGGTCGGGCTCGGGGATCCGGGGGACGTGCTGGTGGTGCAGCAGTTCCGGGCGCCCCGGTCGGTCGCGGCGATCGTCGCCGGTGCCGGGCTGGGCGCGGCGGGCCTGGTGCTGCAGCGCCTGTTCCGCAATCCGCTCGCGTCACCCGATGTCATGGGCGTGACCGGCGGCGCGTCGCTGGGCGCGGTCGCGCTGATCGCGGCCGGGGCCTCGCAGGCGCTGATCCCCGTCGGGGCACTGGGCGGTGGGCTGCTCGCCGCGCTGCTGCTCGGCGTGTTCGCCTGGCGTTCCGGGCTCGCGGTCACCCGGCTGGTGCTCACCGGGCTCGCCGTGCAGGCGGGTCTGGCCGCCGCGGTGAACCTGATGGTCGTGCGCTTCCCGGCCGAGCTCGCCGGCTCGGCGCTGCAGTGGATCACCGGCTCGGTGTACGGGCGGACCTGGACGGAGGTGTGGGAGGCAAGCGCCGCCATGGTGCTCGCGTTCGCCACCGCACTCGTGATGCATCGCAGGCTCGCTGTGCTCGACCTCGGCGACGACTCGGCGGGCGCGCTCGGCCTCCGTACGTCCTCGGCTCGGCTCCAACTGCTCTTCATTGCCGTCGCGTTGGCGTCGCTGGCCGCCGCGCTCGCCGGGCCCGTGACCTTCGTGGCGCTCGCCGTGCCGCACATCGTGCGGTTCGTCACCGGGCCGCCGACCGCCGCCTCGCTGGCGCTGGCCGGACTCACCGGGGCGGTGCTGCTGCTCGCCTCCGACCTGGTGGTACAGCACCTGCTGCCGATCGAGGGGCTGCCGGTCGGCGCGGTCACCGCCACGCTCGGCGCGCCCTGGCTGCTGGTGCTGATGCTGCGCCAGAGCTCGCCCGTCCACAGGAGTCACGGATGACCGGCGTACGCAACGAACTCCCCACCGGTCCGCAGGAGCCGCACATGACCACGTCCAACCAGCTCTCCACGCAGGGCCTCGATCTGCGCTACGGCGACCGGGTCGTGGTCGGCGGCCTCGACCTGACCCTGCCCGGAGGTGCGGTCACCGCGATCGTCGGCCCCAACGCCTGTGGGAAGTCGACCCTGTTGAGGGGCCTGAGCCGGCTGCTCGCCCCGGCCGCCGGCACCGTCACACTCGACGGTGCCGACATCCACGGCATGTCCGCGCGGACACTGGCCCGCCGGATGGGTCTGCTCCCGCAGCAGCCGGTGACGCCGGAGGCGATCACGGTGGAGGCGCTGGTCCGCCTGGGCCGTTATCCGCACCAGCGGCTGCTCAGCCCCTGGTCGGCCGCCGACCAGAAGGCCGTCGAGGAGGCCCTGGAGCGCACCGGCACCGCCGCCCTGCGCGACCACCCCGTGGACCAGCTCTCGGGCGGTCAGCGGCAACGCGCCTGGATCGCATTGGCGTTGGCGCAGGACACCGAGCTGCTCCTGCTCGACGAACCGACCACCTTCCTCGATCTGCGGCACCAGCTCGACGTCCTCGACCTGGTCGCCGCCCTGCACGCCGAGGCGGGCCGCACCGTGGTGATGGTGCTGCACGACCTCGGTCAGGCCGCCCGTTACGCGGACCACATGGTGGTCCTCAAGGACGGCCGTCTCGCCGCCGCCGGCGCACCGGCCGACGTCCTCGACGCGGAGCTGGTCAAGTCCGTGTTCGAGGTCGACTGCCGGGTGATTCCCGACCCGGAGACCGGCACCCCGCTGGTCATCCCCAAGAGCAGCGTGGTGCGGCATATCGCCGCGACCGCCTGATCAGTCCCCACTCACAGAAAGACCCCATTGTTCATGCGCTCTCCCCTGCGCGGAATCGGCCGGCTCATCGCCGTGCTGCTCTCCGTCCTGCTCGGCACGGCCGTTCTGGCCGCCTGTGGCAGCGAGGACTCCTCCGACAAGACCGACACGGCCAAGGCCGCGGGCGACAGTTCCGCGTTCCCGCGCACGCTCAAGACCGTGATGGGCGACGTGAAGATCCCGACCCAGCCGAAGCGGGTCGTCGTGCTCGACACCGGTGAGCTGGACGACGTCACCCTGCTCGGCATCGACCCGGTCGGCGCGGTCGCCCCGCACTTCAAGACCGAGGGCGGTTTCCCGACGTACCTGGACGGCGAGCTCAAGAACACCGTCGACGTCGGCCCGCTCCTGGAGCCGAACCTGGAGAAGATCGCCTCGCTGAAGCCCGAGCTGATCCTGTCGTCCAAGGTCCGGCACGAGAAGGTCTACGACAAGCTCAGCGCCATCGCCCCGACCGTCTTCACCGAGACCACCGGCGGTGTCTGGAAGGAGAACCTCAAGGTCCACGCCGAGGCGCTGGGTCTGGAGACTGAGGCCGCGGCCAAGCTGAAGGCGTACGAGACGCAGGCCAAGGCGCTCGGTGCGGCCATCAAGAAGAAGGACGGCGGCAAGATGCCGACCGTGTCCGTGGTCCGCTTCATCGCCGGTCCGACCCGCCTGTACCAGACCAACTCCTACAGCGGTGTCGTCCTGAACGACATCGGCTTCCAGCGGCCCAAGTCGCAGATCTCCAGCGACCCCGAGGTCACGATGAAGGACGTCAGCCCCGAGGAGATCGACCAGGCCGACGCCGACCTGATCTTCGTCACGGCCGCCGACGCCGAGGACAAGACGCAGAAGAAGCAGGTCGTCTCCAACCCGGTGTGGAAGGACCTCCCGGCCGTGAAGGACGGCAAGGTCTTCGAGGTGCCGGACGAGACGTGGATGTCCGGCATCGGCGTCCAGGCCGCCGAGGAGATGCTCAAGGACGTGGCGAAGGCCACCGGCGTGGAGCTCCCGGCGAAGTAACCGCCGCTGTTCACGGGGGCGGGCCGCTCGCCCGGACCGGACCGGCCCGCCCCCACCCCCCACCCGCTAGCGGAAGTTGTTCCTCTGCCATGCGCCTGTACCTGCTCGCGCTCAATCCGACCGACTCCGTCACCGAGGGCTTCCTGCCCGCCGCGGCCCGGCTCGGACTGGACGTCACCGTCCTCACCGACCAGCCCGAGGCCCACCGCCGCGTCTACCCGGACGTCGAGATCCTGCAGTGCGACGTCCGTGACTTCCGAGCCGTGATCACCCGGATCTCGACGCACCACCGGCCCGACGCCGTCCTCACCAACAGCGACCACCTGCAGACCCAGGCCGCCCTGGCCGCCGCCTACTTCGACCTCCCCGGCAAGGACTGGCGGGCCACCCTGCGCTGCAAGGACAAGGCCGAGATGCGCCGCCGGCTCGCCGCGGCCGGCGTGGACACCGTGTGGTCGGCCGAGCTGACCGAACCGGTCGCGCCCGACGGCGCGCCGTACCCCTGTGTGGTCAAGCCGCGTGAGGGCGTGGCCAGCGAGGACGTCGTCCTCGTCGACGGCCCCGAAGAACTGGTGACGCGCACCAAGGAGATCCTGGAGCGCCGCCCGGGTGCCGTCCTGGTCGTCGAGGAGTACCTCCCGGGCGACCTGTTCACCCTGGAGACCCTCGGCGACGGCAGCGTCCGCCATGTGCTGGGCGGCTTCCACACCGAGCTGTCGCCGCCGCCGTACTTCATCGAGGAACGGCTCACCTTCGTCCCCGCCCACCCGCAGCCGGTCGTCGAGCAGGTCCTGGCGCAACTCGACGCGCTGGGCGTCGGGTTCGGGGCCTGTCACACCGAGTTCGTGGTGCACGACGGGCGGGCGCGGATCATCGAGGTCAACTACCGTGCCATCGGCGACCAGTGCGATCTGCTGCTGGCCCGGCTGCTGGAGATCCCGCTCTTCGAGCACATCCTGCACACCCATCTGGGCGAGCGCCTCCCGGCCGACCTGGGCGCCCGCCGCGACGGCGCGGCTCGCCTGGAGTACCCGTGCGCCGACCGCGCCGGCACCCTGATCGGCGCCCCCGAGGCCACGGACCTCGACGTCGACGGCGTGCACCTGACATACCGTCCCCTGCGTGCGGTGGGCGACCGGCACGAGCTGTACGGGACCAACCGTGACTACCTCGGCGTCCTGCGGGCCACCGGCACCGACCAGCCGACCGTGGACCGGGTGGTGGCCGACTTCCTGGCCGAGCGGCACTGGGAGATCCAGCCGTGACGGCGCCGCCCCTGACGGACACCTGCGAGGCGGAGCTGCTGACGCGGGTGCTCAGCGCCCTGCTGCGCGAGGACGTGGTCGGGCTGCGCACGCAGGGCACGCTGACGCAGCGGCCGGACGGCCCCTGGATACGGCTGGCCGCCGGAAGCGACGACGCCCTGCTGCTGCCCGTCGCCGAGGACGGCTACCAGTGCGAGTACGTTGCCCGGCTGCCGCTCCTCCTGCGCGAGTCGGACGGTGCCGAGCTGACGTCGTACGACGCCGTGCTGAGCGCGCTGCGTGCGCTGGCCGAGCCGGAGGACCAGGGCGGCTTCGACGCGTTCGCCGAGGAGTGCCGGCAGACGCTGGAAACGATGCGGCTGCACGCCGCGACGCGGACGGAGGTCGTGGACAAGCTCGGGAACTGGACCGGCCTCGGCGGCACCCTGACGTACGAGACCCTCGCCGCCCGCATCGACCATCCTGTCTATCCGACCGCGCGCAGCCGCTCCGGGCTGACGGAGGAGCAACTGCGCGCGTACGCCCCGGAGTTCCATCCGCGTTTCGCGCTGCGGTGGCTCGCCGTGCCCCGGGAGTCGGTCACCCTGGCCGGTGCCCTCCCGCAGTCCTGGCCCACGCCCGCGACGCTCGGTCTGCCCGAGGTGCGGGACACCCATGTGGCCCTGCCCGTCCATCCGTTGACCGTCGAGGCCCTGACGGCTGCCGGTCTCCCGGACGGCGCGATGCTCGCCGACCGCGCCCACCTGGACGTCGTACCGACCCTGTCGATGCGTACCGTCGCCACCGTCGCGGATCCCTCCCTGCACCTCAAACTCCCCCTGGCGACCGCGACGTTGGGCCTGCGCAACAAGCGGACGATCAAGCCGGGCACGCTGGTCGACGGCGCCGCGGGGCAGCGGCTTGTGGAAGCGGTGATCGCCCGGGAGCCCCGCTTCCGGGACACGATCCTGCACGCCGACGAGACGACGTACGCGCACGCCGGTCACGAGCTGCTGGCGGTGCTGTGCCGCCGCTACCCGGCCGGGCTCGACGACTCGGTGGTCGTACCGCTGGCGGCCCTGCTCGCCGAGGCGCCCGACGGGCAGCCGGTCGTCGGCCACCTCGCCGACCGCTTCTACGGCGGCGACCCGCTCGCCCTGCTGGACGCCCTCCTGACGCTGCTGTTCGACTGGCAGACCACGCTGTTCGGGTACGGCATCGCGCTGGAGTCGCACCAGCAGAACGTCTCTGTGGTGCTGCGCCCGGGGGATCTGCGGCTGCTGTTCAAGGACAACGACGGCCCGCGCATCAACACCGAGCGACTCGACGCCGTGCTCCCCGGGCCCTGGGGCTTCGACGACGCGCGGACCTTCTGTACGGACGACGGGCCGGTCGCCGACGTGTTCGCCACCATCACCGTCCATCTGTGCGCGGGGTCCTACGCGTTCGGGCTCACCGAGCACCGCCTGGCCCTGCTCGACCTCATCCGTGACCGGCTGACGCAGGCGGTGGACCGGCTCGGCGACGACGCCGGGGCCGTCCTGCGCGCCCGTGTGCTGGACGCGGCGCGGCTGCCGGTGAAGGCGATGGTGACGGCCGGGACACTGCTGTCCAAGGAGCGTTCGGGCGCCGCCGACGTCAACAAGCACTACACGACCGGCCCCAACTACCTTCTGCCCGGCGGTGGTTCGGCATGACCGTGCAGACTCTGCGCATGCCGCGCACCGGGTTCGGACGCGGGCACGTGCAAGCGGTGGCCGGCTGCTACTTCGTGGCGTCGTTCGCAGCGCTCGGCCTGCCGCCGTATCTCACCGAGATCCTGCCGGAGCTGGGCGACCACGGCGCCCGCTGGGCGGGCGTGCTCTACATCGTGCCGACCGTGTTCGGTGCGCTCGGCGCCCCGCTGTGGGGACGGCTCGCGGACCGGTTCGGCCGCAAACGGCTGTTGCTGCGCGCCCAGTTGGGACTCGCCGTGTCCTTCCTGCTCGCGGGCTGGGCGGACTCGCTGGCCACGTTCACGGTGGCGCTGGTGCTCCAGGGCATCCTGGGCGGCACGTTCGCCGCGTCCAACGGCTATCTGGGCGCCGCTCTGGAGGGCCCGGCGCTGTCCAGGGCGCTCACGCTGATGCAGGGAAGCGCCCGGGCCGCGCTGGTGGTCGCGCCGATCGTGGTCGGCTCGCTGTCCGGCTGGCTCTCCCCGCACCGGCAGTACGCCCTGCTCGCCGTGCTGCCGCTCACGGCCGCCCTGTTGCTCGCGGCGCTGCCCGAACCCGAGCCCGTCGAGCAGCGTGAAACCAAGCGCGAGACAGCCGGCGACACGCCTCCGGTGGTCTCGCTCAGAACGCTGTACGCGCTGGAGTTCGCCTTCGTGTTCTCCACCGTCATCTCCTTCCCCTATCTGATCGCGCTCGTCGACGACCGGCTCCCGGGAACCTCCCCGGCGCTGTCCGGTGTGCTGTTCGCCCTGCCCCACCTGGTCTATCTGGTGGCGGCGCTGGCGGTGCACGCCGCGTTCCGCAGCCGCCCGCGGGCCGGGATCGCGCTCGGCTTCGCCTGTATCGCGCTCGGGCTCGCCGGGCACGGGGTCGCCGATTCCCTGACCACACTGATCGCCGTACGGCTGCTGCTCGGCGCGGGGCTCACCCTCGGTCTGGTGTGTCTGTCGGTGCTGGCCGCCGACTGCGCCAGGGGCCGTGCGCCGGGCGGGATGTTCGGCACGCTGGAGTTCTTCTCCAAGGCCGGCGCGGTCGCCGCCGGCGTGGCCGCGGCCGCGGGCAGCGCCCGCTTCGGACCGGCCGCACCCGTGCTGATCGGCGGCGCCGCTGCAGCCGTCACCGTCGTCGCGGCTGCCTTGCCCTCCCTGTTCCCCACACTGCACCACCGCACCCGCCGGAGCCGCTGATGCCCTCCCTGACCGACTCCCTCGGGAGCTCTCCCAAGCTCTCGACGCCCCTCGAACAGGGCGGTACTCCCGTCGCCCCCGCCGATTTGCCCACCGCGGACGAAGCGGTGGCCCACACCCTGCTCAACTGTCTGCTGCGCGAGGTGTCCGGCCCCGAACACCAGACGGTCGTCACGGACGGCAATCTGCTGTTGCGCCTGCCCCGCCGCGGGGCCCTCCTGCGTGTCGCCCTGCGCCGGTCCTCACTCCTCGGGGCGCACCGGTTCACCGGCCCGGTGAGCGAACAGCGCGACGGCGACTGGGCGGAGGTGGACTGGCGGCGTCTCGCCGCGTACACGCACGACGAGCTGTCGCTGCGTACGGGCGTGCGCAACGAGGAGTTCCTGGAGCAGATCGCCTCCAGCCACGAGGCCGTGGCGACTTCGCTGGCCGGCAGGCGAGCGGCTTCGCCCTCGGACGCCCGGCTCGCCCCTCTCGCGGCCTATCTCGCCTCCGAGCAGTCCCTCCTGTTCGGCCACCGCTTCCACCCCACGCCCAAGGCCCGCACCGGCGACCCGCGCGCCTGGTCCGCGTACGCCCCCGAGGTCGGGGCCGCCTTCCCGCTGCGCCACCTCGCCGTGCGCGCCGACCTGATCGCCGAGGAGTACGTCGAGCCCTCGGCCGTCGCTCCGCTGGACCGGCAGCGCACGGACGTCCCCGAGGGCTACCGTCTGCTGCCCGCCCACCCCTGGCAGTACGAGACGCTCCGCGAGCACCCGTTGCTGCGCGCGGCCCTCGACCGCGGCGACGTCCTCGACCTCGGCCCGGGCGGACAGCCCTTCGCCGCGACCGCATCGGTGCGCACCTTGTACGACGGCGAGACGTTCCTGAAGTTCAGCCTGAACGTGCGGATCACCAACTGCCTGCGCAAGAACAGCACTTACGAGCTGTCGGGCGCCGTCGCCCTCACCCGCGTCCTGGCCCCGGCGCTGGCCGACCTGGCCGAGCGCTTCCCCGGCAGCGCGGTGCTCCGCGAGCCCGCCTACCGTACGCTCGCCCTGGCCGGCCCGGACGGCACGCCGGACCGCGCACTGTTCGAGGGCTTCGGCGTCATCGTCCGCGAAGGCCTGCCGCAGCGCCTCGCACCGGGCACCACTCCCCTGCTGGCGGCGGCGGTGGCCGACGAGTACCCGACCGGCGCTGCGCACATCTCCCGCCTCCTTCAGGGCGCGGACGCCCGCACCGCCCTCGACTGGTGGTCGGCCTACCTCGACCTGCTCGTCCCGCCGGTCATGTCCGCCTACTTCGACCACGGCCTCGTCCTGGAACCGCACCTGCAGAACGTCCTGATCTGCGTCGACGGCGACGGCATGCCCGCCCAGGTCCTCTTCCGCGACCTGGAGGGCACCAAGCTCGTCCCCGACCACCACGAGGACACCCTCGCCGCGCTGCCGCCCGAGGTCGCGGCTCCGATGACATACGACGCACAGCGCGGCTGGGACCGGGTCGTCTACTGCCTGCTGGTCAACCACATCGCCGAGCTGCTCGCCGCGCTCGCCGACCTGCACCCGCAGGTGGAGGCGGCGCTGTGGGCGCGGGTGCGGGAAACTCTCCGCACATATGCCGACCGGGACGGCTGCCCGCCCCGGCTCGCCGCCCTGCTGGCCGGGGTGCCGCTGCCCGCCAAGGCCAACCTGCTCACCCGCTGGGAGCGCAAGGCCGACCGTGAGGCCGGTTACGTCCGGTTGCCGTCCCCCCTCGCCGAGGACATCCTGCGCGACACGAGCGGAAGTGCTGCCCGATGACCGAGCCCACACCCGCGGTCCGCGACCGCGTCCTGTCCCTGCCGTCCGGCGAACTTCCCGCCTACGTCTACGACTTGACGGCCCTGCGCACGCACGCCGCCGCCGTGCGGGAGGCCCTGCCCGAGCGGGTCGAGCTGTACTACGCCGCCAAGGCCAACCCGGAGCCGGAGATCCTCGCCGCGCTCGGTCCGTACGTCGACGGCTACGAGGTCTCCTCCGGCGGCGAACTCGCCCATGTCGCGGGGGCGGTGCCGGGCCGCCCGCTCGCCTTCGGCGGCCCCGGCAAGACGCCGGACGAGGTGACGGCCGCGCTGGAGACGGGAGTCGAGCGCTTCCACGTCGAGAGCGCGTACGAGCTGCGCATGCTGGCCGAGTTGGCCCGGACGTACGCTCCGGGTCGCCGGGTGGCGGTGCTGCTCCGGGTCAACCTGCCGGTGGCGGACGGGTCGTTGGCGGGCAGCTCGCTGGCCATGGGCGGGCGTCCGACACCGTTCGGTATGGACCCGGCCCAGGCCGTCGAGGCCGTACGTGCCCTCACCGACGGGACGTATCCGAACCTCGAACTGCGCGGCATCCACGCCCACTTGGCCAGCGGCCTGGAGGCGGCCGAGCAGGTCGCGGTCGCGGAGTCGATCGTGACCTGGGCGACCGGCTTGGGCGTGCCGCTCGCCGAGGTGAACGTCGGCGGCGGCATGCACGTCGACTACGCCGACCCGGAGCGCCGCTTCGACTGGGCCGCGTACGGCAAGGGGCTCGCCCGGCTGAGCGAGGAGCACCCGGAGCTGACGCTGCGCATCGAACCGGGCCGGGCGCTGACGGCGTACTGCGGCTGGTACGCCACCGAAGTACTGGACGTGAAGCGCAGTCACGGCGAGGAGTTCGGCGTCGTGCGGGGCGGCACGCATCATCTGCGGACCCCGGCGACCAAGGGACACGACCAGCCCGCTGCCGTACTGCCGGTGGACACCTGGCCGCATCCGTGGCCGCGCCCTGCCGCCGAGGGCGAGCGGGTCACCCTGGCCGGCCAGCTGTGCACACCGAAGGACGTGCTGGCCCGCCATGTGCCCGCGTCCGGGCTCAGGGCCGGGGACCGGGTGGCGTTCTCGCTGGCGGGGGCCTACGCCTGGAACATCTCCCACCACGACTTCCTGATGCACCCCAGGCCGGGCTTCCATTTCCTGAGCGCCGCAGGGTAGTCGGCACGTCACTCTCCGCACGCACGAAGGGCCGCCCGGCGAGATCCGGGCGGCCCTTGCTGTGGGACGGTGACCTGGGACGGTGACCTAGGGGAGCTGCTTCAGGCCGTTGAGGTGGTTGAGGTGGCCCAGGTGCTGAGAGAGCCGCGGGACCCGCTGCTTGTGCTCCTCGGGGATGCCGGTCGTGGCGAGCGAGTCGAGCGTGGCGACCGGGTTCAGCGAGCCGGCCTGGGGGGCGGTCGCCTTGGGGGCGTTCACGTCGGCCGCGTTCGCCATCGGCACGGTGAGTCCGGTGATTCCGGCGGCCAGACCAACGGCGGCGACGATACGTCGTGTTGAGATCATGCTTTCTGCAACGCGGCGACCCGGCGCCGGACACGGCCGCCCGGCGCCGCTCACTCGTCAGGCGCACCGCTTCGGCTGCGCTTGCCGAGTCCGCCGGGGCAGAGGAGCCTCGGAGGAGAGGCTTTCGCGGTCCGCACCTCGCCCTGCCGCGGGCCTCGGAGGAGGTCACCATGGGCACAGCCACAAGCCCCTCGTTCGACACCGAAACACTGCGCCGGGGCATAGAGGGACAGACCCCGGACACGCTGCTGTCGCTGTACACGGACGACGCGGAGCTACGCGTCGTGAACCGCAACACCCAGCCGAGCCACCCCAAGGTTCTGCACGGCCGAGGCGAGATCGCCGACATGCTGAGCGACGTCTACAGCCGCGACATGACGCACAAGCTGGAGGGATGCGTGATCCAGGGTGACCGCGCGGCCTACAGCGAGTCCTGTGAGTACGCGGACGGGGTCCGTGTCCTGTCCGAGTCGATGGTCACGCTGCGCGACGGCAAGATCTCCCAGCAGATCCTGATCGAGGCATGGGACGAGTAGGAGACGAGCAGGAAGGGACGTAAGGTCCAGGTCGGTTCGTGACCGACCCGGACCTTCTCGGCGTGCGGAGACAGTGGTGGTCCCGGGCAGGCCCAACTCCCGCCAGGTGTCCGGCGATTCGGTGTCGGGATCGACGTTGGTCGGCGTCCGGCTGTGTCGCGGCCTTCGTCCGCACCGCCAACGCGGTCTACGACATGCCCGAGGGACGCCCCGTGTGGAAGATCCTCCCGATCCGGCTCACGGTGACCGTCGCGCTGATCGTCGTGTTCACCGGCGCCCTGGCCCGCCAGGTCGGCTCCACGCTGGGCATCGGGGACACGGCCCTGACGGTCTGGGACATCGCCAAGCGGCCCGTCCTGGTGGCCACCATGATCGCGATCCTGTACTGGGCGACTCCCGACGTCAGGGTGCGCGGCTTCAGGTGGATCACTCCGGGCAGCTTCCTCGCCCTGCTGATCTGGATGATCGCCTCCGCGGGCTTCGCGTTCCACGTCGCCGACTTCGCCTCGTACAACTGCGGGTGCCGCGCGGCGGTATGTAGGGCTGACCCAGAGCCAGACCAGGAAGACGATCACGCACGCCATGGTGCCGTAAGTCTTGCTGTGCCGGGGGGCCGCCTCCGTTAGGGTTGGCCGTGGGCCGTGACTGGCGCTGAGGTGGAGCACCACCGGGGAGCGGCCCCTGACGAAGTCGACGCTGAGTCGATGCCGTGCGCCTGGGCGAACCGGACAACAAGCCCAGGAGTGGATCATGTCTCAGGCCCGGCTCATGGACGGCACCGCGCTCGCCCGGCGGATCGTCGACGAGGCCGCGAAGAAGGCGGCCGACCTCACCGAACGCACCGGCACCGCGCCCTGCCTCGCGACCGTGCTGGTCGGCGAGGACCCCGCGTCCGTGACGTACGTCCGCATGAAGCAGAACCGCTGCCGCAAGGCCGGCATCACCTCACGCCACGTGCCGCTGCCCGCCGACACCACCACGGAACAGCTCGTCGGCACCCTGCGCGACCTGTCGGCCGACCCCGCCGTGCACGGCATCCTGCTCCAGCACCCGATGGGCCCGCACATCGACGAGCGGGCGGCGTTCGAGGCGATCGCGCCGGAGAAGGACGTCGACGGTGTCACCTTCGCCTCGTTCGCGACGATGAGCTTCGGGCTGCCGGGGTTCGTGTCGTGCACGCCCGGCGGGATCATGCGGCTGCTCGACGAGTACGGCGTCGACCCGGCCGGCAGGCGTGCCGTGGTCGTCGGCCGCAGCGCGATCCTCGGCAAGCCGGCCGGCATGCTGCTCCTGGCCCGCGATGCGACGGTGACGTACTGCCACTCCCGTACGGCGGATCTGTCCGCGGCCGTCCGTGAGGCGGACATCGTGGTCGCCGCCGTGGGCCGGCCGCGGCTGATCCGCGGCCAGGACATCAAGCCCGGCGCTGTCGTGATCGACGCCGGCTACAACGCGGGGAACGTCGGCGACGTCGACTTCGACTCCGCCGTCGAGCGGGCCTCGCTCATCACTCCGGTGCCGGGCGGCGTCGGTCCGATGACCATCGCCACGCTGCTGGAGCAGACCGTGGACGCGGCCGCCCGGCAGCTCGGGGTGTGATGGCTCCGGATCAGCGCATCCAGGCGCGGTACGACATCACGTCGCCTGCCTTGACGCCGTACTCCGGTTCCGCCTTCGTGTAGGTGGTCTCCAGGCCGAGCACGGCACCGGTGGCCGGGTCCATGATCAGCATGCGGCGGGCGCCGGGCCCCTCGTACACGTACGCCTGTCCGCGCCGCCCGAGCCGGTCCGTCAGCTGACCGACGGGCTTGAGCCCCTCGGTGTCCGCGAGGAGCCGCGCGAGCGTCGCCGACTCGCGGGCGCCGAGGGTCCAGGTGTCGAGGAGCGAGGCGACGGCGTCAAGGAGCTCGCCGGTGTTCAGCGCGGTCCTGCTGTACGCGGCCTCCTGCAGGTAGGCACGCAGACGGGCGGTGCCGGTCGGAGGCGGCGACTGCGGCGGGGCGTCGCTCCAACTGGGCGGGTAGGTCTGCCTGCTGAGGACATGGCCGTCCTCGACGAGTTCCCCTTCGCCGCCGAGGACCGGCCGGCCCGGGTGCCGCGGGTCGGTCGCCACGACGAGTTCCGTGTGGCTGTCGTCGGCGTTCCAGCGCACGATGCGCTCCTCGGGAAGCGTGATCGGCGGCTTGTCGTCGCTCATGCCCATGCTCCACGACTGCACATGCGTGCCCTTGCGGAGCTTCGGCGCACCGTCGGCCGCGGTCTCCTGCGCCCGATCGGCCAGGGTTTTCAGGGATACGGGGGTGGAGTCGGCCTGCACGAGCAGCGGGCGGGGTGCGGCCACCGCGGGGGCGGTCGTCTGGCCGGTGAACAGCAGAGCCGACACGAGCGCGGCGACGACGGCCGCGGCTGCCAGGCCCCAGAGCAGCCGCGGGCGACGGGAGGGCCGCTCCCGCATCAGCCGGTCGAGCTGCCGCTCGGCGTGGTGGTCGAGGGGGCCGTCGCCGAAGTGGGGGGCGTCGACCGGTACCGGGTTGGCACGGCGCAGAAGTTCGAGTTCGTCAGCCATGGCTTCGTTCCTTGGACACGGTCGGCGGGCAGATACGGTCGATCTCGGCGCTCAGCCGGCGCCGGGCCCGGTGCAGCCGCATGGCCGCGGCCCGCCTGCCGCAGCCGAGGGCCACGGCGACCTCCTCGACGCCCAGTTCCTCCCACGCCGTCAGCCGCAGCACCTCCTGGTCGGCCGGGGACAGCCGGTTCAGCGCCTCGTGCACCCAGGCGCCCGGCGCCTCCGTGTCGGGGCTGGCCACGATGTGCCGGCCGTGCGCGGTCTCGTCGTTGCCGAGCCGGTCGACCAGGCGACGGCGTCGCCCGTAGCCGCGTACCGCGTTCGCCAGGCAGTTGCGTGCCACGCCGTACAGCCAGGGCAGCGGCGAGGCCGGGAGGTCGGCCCGGCGTCGCCAGGCGACGGTGAACACCTCCGCCACCACTTCCTCGACCTCAGTCATGCGCCCGTCCAGTCGCCGCGCGACATAGCGGCTGACCGCCCAGTAGTGCTCGCGATAGGCAGCGGCGAAGATCTCGTCGTTGCTCATGTTCCGTTCGTGTCCGGCACTCGCCGGATCGTCACACCCGTTTCCGTGATTCTCGTCGCGTCCCTCGAGTGTGACGTCCGGGCGGGGCGCGGACACAGGCGGGGCGTGAAGAGGATCAGAAACATCAAGAGCGTCAAAGCCGTCCAGTGGCTGACCACCACTGATCACAAAACGATCGGAACGCTCTATTTGGTCACGTCGTTCGCGTTCTTCTGCCTGGGTGGCGTGATGGCGCTGTTCATGCGCGCCGAGCTGGCCCGTCCGGGCCTGCAGATCATGTCGAACGAGCAGTTCAACCAGGCGTTCACGATGCACGGCACGATCATGCTGCTGATGTTCGCGACGCCGCTGTTCGATCATGCCGCTGCAGATCGGCGCGCCGGACGTGGCGTTCCCCCGGCTGAACATGTTCGCCTACTGGCTGTACCTGTTCGGCTCGCTCATCGCGGTCGGCGGCTTCCTCACGCCGGAGGGTGCGGCGGACTTCGGCTGGTTCGCCTACGCTCCGCTGTCCGATGCCGTCCGCAGCCCCGGTGTGGGCGCCGACATGTGGATCATGGGGCTGGCGCTCTCCGGCTTCGGCACGATCCTCGGCTCGGTCAATTTCATCACCACGATCATCTGCATGCGCGCCCCCGGCATGACCATGTTCCGCATGCCGATCTTCACCTGGAACGTGCTGCTGACCGGTGTGTTGGTCCTGCTGGCCTTCCCCGTGCTGGCCGCGGCGCTGTTCGCGCTGGAGGCGGACCGCAAGTTCGGTGCGCACGTCTTCGACGCGGCCAACGGCGGAGCCCTGCTGTGGCAGCACCTCTTCTGGTTCTTCGGTCATCCGGAGGTGTACATCATCGCGCTGCCGTTCTTCGGCATCATTTCCGAAGTGATCCCGGTCTTCTCCCGCAAGCCGATGTTCGGCTACATGGGTCTGATCGCGGCGACCATCGCGATCGCGGGTCTGTCCGTGACGGTGTGGGCGCATCACATGTACGTCACCGGCGGTGTACTGCTGCCGTTCTTCTCCTTCATGACGTTCCTCATCGCCATACCGACAGGCGTGAAGTTCTTCAACTGGATCGGAACGATGTGGAACGGCTCGTTGAGCTTCGAAACACCCATGCTGTGGGCCACGGGATTCCTGGTCACCTTCGTCTTCGGCGGTCTGACCGGCGTCATGCTCGCCTCACCGCCGCTGGACTTCCCCACGTCCGACACCTATTTCGTCGTGGCGCACTTCCACTACGTCATCTTCGGCACGGTGGTGTTCGCGATGTTCGCCGGCTTCCACTTCTGGTGGCCGAAGTTCACCGGCAGGATGCTCGACGAGCGCCTCGGCAAGATGACCTTCTGGACACTGTTCATCGGCTTCCACGGCACCTTCCTGGTCCAGCACTGGCTCGGCGTGAACGGAATGCAGCGCCGCATTCCCGACTATCTGGCGGTGGAAGGACTCACGACACTCAACACCCTGTCGACCGTCTTCTCGTTCGTGCTGGGGGCGTCCCTTCTGCCGTTCTTCTACAACATCTGGAAGACCGCGAAATACGGCGCGAAGGTCGAGGCCGACGACCCGTGGGGCTATGGCCGCTCGCTGGAATGGGCGACTTCATGCCCTCCGCCGCCCCACAACTTCCTGACGCTCCCCCGGATCCGTTCCGAATCCCCGGCGTTCGACCTGCGTCACGCTCCCACACCGGAGAAGGAGTTGACGACTCCGTGAGCATCACGGACAAGTTCCTGAACGACGTAATACCTCGCACTCGCCCACGCCTCCTGGCAGCACACGGCGGCGCGTGCCGGAAGGCTGCGGGACGAGTACGAGGCGAGATACCGCGATCTGCGGCGCCGTCTGCTGGCCGGCTGGCTGCTGACCTGCGCCTTGGCCTTCGGTCTCCTTGTCGTGTGCCTCGCTTAGGACTGCGCTAGCTCACCGTCCACTTCTGGTTGCTCTGGCCGTTGCAGGACCAGAGCACCAGCTTCGTGCCGTTGGCCGTGGCCGCGCCGTACGCGTCGAGGCAGAGCCCCGCGTTGACGTTGGTGACAGTGCCGTCGCTGTTGATGTTCCACTTCTGGTTGTTCTGGCCGTTGCAGTCCCAGATGACGACCCGGGTGCCGTTGGTGGTGCCGCGGTTGTAGGCGTCGAGGCACTTGTTGCCGTAGACCACGAGTTCCTTGCGGGTGCTGTGGTACTGCCAGACCTGGTTCTGGCCGCCGCTGCAGTCCCACAGCTGGGCGTCGGTGCCGTTGGCGATGGTGTTGTCGTTGATGTCGGCGCAACGGCCGGACTGGGCGCCGGTGACGAGGGTGCCGTTCTTGCCCGGCAGCGGCCGTACGACGATGCCGTCGAGGGTCGGGGCGCCGGAGAAGGAGATCGTGTTGGTGCTGCCCTTGACGAGGGAGACGTTGACGGAGATGTTGCCGGCGCTCGAACCGGTCGGCGGGAAGGAGACCTTGGTGGGGGTCTGGCCGTTGACGGTGAGGGTGGCGGTCCGGGCGGTGGAGGTGTTGTTGGTGTAGGAGACGTCGACCGTCTTCAGACCGGCGCTTCCGGCGACCACCGAGGAGAAGCTCGACGTGCCGTCGTACGTGCTCGCGGACTGCTCGGTGCCGCCGGTGACCGTGAGCATCACGGAGCCGTTCGCCGGCACGCTGGTGGTGTAGCTCGTGCCGGTCGTGGCGACGTTCTGGCGGGCCCACAGGTCACGGACGGTCGCTGAGGCGGTCGTGAGGCCCAGGTCGGACCAGCGGACGGTCATGTTCTGCGTGGTCGACGTGCGGTTGAGGAGCACGACGGCACGGTTGCCGGTGCCGGCGAGGACCTTGCCGTACACCTGGAGACCGGAGGCGTCCTCGGCGACCTTCACGCCCTGGAGGCCACGCGGGTCCTGGTCGACGGCGATGACCTCGGGGTTGGTGAGGATGCTCGTCGACTCGGTGGTGAGGGTGGTGAGGTCGAGGCCGGCGAGCAGCGGGGCGCCGGAGATCGCCCACAGGTTCATGTGGGAGCGGCTCTGGGCGGCACTCAGGCTGTTCATCCCGACGACCATCATGTCGGGGTCGTTGTAGTAGCCGGTGTGCTGGGCCGTGGGGTGGATGTTGCGGTCGAAGGCAGTCAGGACGTTGCTGTATGACGGTGTGCCGCCGTGGAAGAAGATGTCCGTGTTCGTCCGCCACATCGGGCCCATGCCCGGGGCCCAGTTCCAGGGGTTGGAGTAGCCCCAGTTGCACAGGGAGAGGGCGAGCGGGCGGCCGGTCGTCGCGGTCGCCTTCGTCACGGCGTCGCTGATCGCCTGGTAGGTCGTCTTCGGGTCGAGGCCCTCGGCGTCACCGCCGCACCAGTCGACCTTCACGAAGTCGAAGCCCCACCGGGAGAAGGCCAGCATGTCCTGCTCGTAGTGGCCCTCGCTGCCGGATCCGGGCGCGGCGGGGCGGCCGGTCGGGAAGTAGTAGCCGCAGCCGTCCTTGCCGGCATCGGTGTAGATGCCGGCCTTCAGGCCCTTGCTGTGGATGTAGTCGGCGATGGCCTTCATGCCGCCCGGCCACTCGGCCTCGTCGACGGTGATGTTGCCGGAGCTGTCGCGGGTGCCCTGCCACCAGCCCTCGTCGATGTTGATGTACTCGTAGCCGGCCTCGGGCAGACCCGCGGCCACGAACGCGTCGACCTGCCGCTTGATGACGTTGTAGTCGACCTTCGCGGCGAAGGCGTTCCAGGACGCCCAGCCCATGGGGGCGGCGGACACCGGTATCTGACGAGTCGTCGCCGCTTGGGCCGGGGCGACCCCGGCGAACAGGAGCGCGGCCGTCGCGGTGAGCGCCAGGACGAGGGCGCGCGCGACGGTGGATCTGCAGCGGCGGACGAGACGAGGTCGGGGCGGGGGGTACATGCGGCTCCTTAGTGCGGGAGGTCACCAGTGCGGGAGGTCACCCAGCTTGTTCGATATCCCAAACAACAGTCGGAAAATCGAACACGTGGCGCTGAAAGTAGAGCCACGCGAGGGCGAAGTCAACGGATGGGACGGAGCTGAAGTGCCCCTCCCTCACGGCCCGTTCGCACTGCGCAGGGGACGCCGCCATACTGACCGACGTGCGCGTAGCCATCATGACGGCGGGCTCCCGGGGCGATGTGGCCCCCTACACCGGACTCGGGCACGCCCTGTCCCGGGCCGGACACGAGGTCACCCTGGTCACGCACGGCTGCTTCGAGCGGCTGGTCGCCGGGTCGGGCGTGCGCTTCCATCCGATGCCGCTGGATCCCCGGGCGGAACTGGAGTCGGCGCGCGGACGGAGTCTGCACCGGAGTGCGACCGGCATCGGCAAGCTGGTGCGCGTGGTGGGGATGGCACGGACCCTGGCCGGTCGGATGACGGACGACATGCTGGCCGCCGCCCGGTCCAGTGACCTCCTGCTCCTGGCGGGCTCCACCGCACCACTGGGGCAGGCCATCGCCGAGGGCCTGTCGCTGCCGAGCATCGAGGTCCCGCTGCAACCCCTCGCCCCCACCCGGGAGTTCGGTCCGCCGATGCTCGGGGGCCGCTCCTGGGGAGCCGTCGGGAACCGGGTCGCCGGGCACGGCGTGAGCCTGGCCATCGAGCGGGTCTTCTCGGCAGCCGTACCGGACGTGCGGGCGCGTCTGGGGCTCTCTCGCAGCAGGGCACGCGGCACGCGCAGGGGCCGTGTACTGCACGGTTTCAGCCCTCTGGTGGTGTCCCGGCCGCGCGACTGGCGGCCGGACCTGGAGGTGGCGGGTTACTGGTGGCCGTACGACGGTGAGGGCCAACTCCCGCCCGAGCTGCGGGACTTCCTGGACAGCGGTCCGCCGCCGGTCTTCGTGGGCCTGGGCAGCGCGACCGTGCCGGATCCGGCGCGGCTGAGTGCCGAGGTCGTGGGCGCCCTGCGCCGGGCCGGGCTGCGCGGGGTGATCCAGCGGGGCTGGGGTGGCCTCGAGGCCGCCGGGGACGACGTACTGACCATCGGTGAGGTGCCGCACTCCGCGCTGTTCCCGCGGTTGGCCGCCGTGGTCCACCACTGCGGGGCGGGCACGACCGCCGCCGGGCTGCGCGCCGGGGTGCCGGCCGTACCGGTGCCGATCCAGTTCGACGAGGGCTTCTGGGCCGGCCGTCTGGTCACCCTCGGCGTGGCACCCCGCGCTGTGCCGCTGCGGAACTTCACGGCCGAGGCGCTGGCAGCCGCCCTACGACAGGCGACCGGCGATCCGTCCTACGGCCGTCGCGCCCGGGCCCTGGCCGAGGCACTGCGCGCCGAGGACGGTGTGGCTCCTGTCCTCGATGCGGTGAACCGGCTCCAGGGCTGAGTCGAAGCGGAGCTGAATCGCTGTTCAGCTTCGTTCAGCAGGCGTTCAGCGACGGCATCGCATCCTGGAACCGCAGGTCGGACCACCCGAGAGGGCGGTCACGGCACAGGGAGTGGACATGAAGCACAAGGGCAAGTGGATCGCCGCAGGCGTGATCTCTGCCGCACTCATCGGCGGCGGCACCGGGCTCGCCGTGGCCACCGCCGGCGGGGACGACTCCGAGAAGCCCATCACGGGAAGCGCGCTCGAGAGGGCGAGCGCCGCCGCGCTGGAGCACACCGGCGGCGGCAAGGTCACGGACACCGAGGTCGGCGACGAGGACGGGTACTACGAGGTCGAGGTCACTCTCGGCAACGGCAGGCAGACGGACATCCACCTCGACAAGGACTTCAAGGTCATCAGCAGCTCGGCGGACAGCGAGAGCGAGAAGAACGACCAGGACTGACCGCCGAGGTCCAGCACCACCGTCGATCCCCTGCGTCAGGGCCCGGCAAGCGGTGGGCCGGGCGGCTGGAGGATGCCGAGGAGGAGGCGGACGAGTTCGTCGACGACCTCGTCGAGGGTCGCGTCCACCCACCCCGCGCTCCAGTCGTGCAGCAGTCCGTTGACGCTGCCGATGAACGCGGTCGCGGCGAGGCGGTAGTCGCGGGGCACCGCCTCGCCGCGGGTGACGGCGGACGCCGCCTCGGCGCAGACGAGGTCGACCCAGCGGGCGCGCCGGGCGAGGCGCTGTTCCTCCAGGCGGGAGCTGACGCCGATGATCTCGACGAAGGTGATGCGGATACGGCGCGGGTCGGAGGTGACGTTCGCGGCGTACGCGCGGAAGATCTTGGTGGCGCGTTCCGCGAGCGGCAGGCTCTCCGCGCCGGCCACCGCCGTCAGGACGGCCTCCTCCGCCCATGCGTTGACCTGCAGATGGAGGGCGGCCAGGACGTCCTCCAGGGTGCGGAACTCCTCGTAGAACTGACGCGTCGACAGGCCCGCGGCCTCGCTCAGTGCCGCGACCGTCGTGCCCCGGTAACCGGGGCTGTCGCCGAACAGCTGGAGCGCGGCGTCGAGGAAGCGGCGGCGCCGCTCGGCCTGTCGCTCCTCGGCCGACTTGCCGCCGTAGCGGCCGGTGGGCGCCTTGAGCCTGCCCGTCACGCTGTCCTCCCACCGCCTCGCCGGACCCGACGGCCAATTTTGTCGTGTCCGCGGTCTTGTGGAGAAGGGCACCCCCTCCTTACTTTTCAGTAAGTTGATTCTGAAAGCACTGGTGTTCAGATTCGGCGCGCCTCAAGTTCGTTCTGTCTCAGATCCATTGGCCCGTTCCTGCCTGCCCCGCCCACACCCACCTCAGAGGAAGAGAGCAGTCATGGCTGCCATCAGACCCAGGCACCTGTGCTCCGTAGCCGCCGCCCTCGCCCTGACCGTGACCGCTCCCGCGACCGCCGCCACGGCCGCCGCCCCTTCCGCAGCCGCCCTGCGTGAGGTGCTGTTCGTCGGCAACAACTGGGACGGCACCGCCGATGTCATCAAATCGTCCGGCGACTTCGCGAAGATCGGCCGTATCGACGTCGTCCCCGACAAGGACGAGCGGATGGCGGAGATCAACGCCGATCCGATCAAGTGGATCTACTTCATGGCGATCCGCAACAGCGTCGGTGAGGGCCACGACCAGTTCGTCGACGACATGTACTCCACGCCGGACGGCACGTCGATGGTCGTCTCCCGGCCGAGCTTCGCCGATGTGGTCTCCCTCGACCTGGCCACCGGTGACATCAACTGGCGCTTCCCCGTGTCCGGTTACCGCGCCGACCACATGGCGGTCTCCCCCGACGGCAAACGGGTCGCGGTGTCCGCCTCGACCTCCAACACCGTGCATGTGCTGGACATCGACACGGGCAAGGAGCTGGGCAAGTTCGCCACCGGCGACAAGCCGCACGAGAACATCTTCACCCGGGACGGCAAGTACATCTACAACATGGCGATCGGCGACGTGAACACGCAGACCGACGCCCCGTGGCTGGACTGGACGAAGGGCGACCGGCGTATCACCGTCGTCGACGCGACGACGTTCCAGCAGGTCAAGGTCATCGACATGCGTCCGGCTCTGGACGCGATCGGTCTGACAGACCACTCCGACGCGGTCCGGCCCGCCGTGCTCTCGCCGGACGAGTCGAAGCTGTACTTCCAGGTGTCGTTCTTCAACGGCTTCTTCGAGTACGACCTGGCCACCGACAAGATCACCCGCACGAAGACCCTGCCGAAGAACCCGGCGACCGGCGACGACCGCACCACCTTCGTCAACGACTCGCGCCACCACGGCCTTTCGATGAGCCCCGACGGCAGCAAGCTGTGCGTCGCGGGCACGATGGACGACTACGCGACCGTCGTCAACCGCACCACGCTCCAGGAAGGCCCGCTCGTCACCGCCTCCAAGCCCTACTGGGCCACGGTCAGCGGTGACGGCAAGTCCTGCGTGGTCTCCGAGAGCGGCACCGACCAGGTCACGGCCATCGACTTCGCCACCGGCAAGAAGCAGGTGTCCGTCCCCGTCGGTGACCACCCGCAGCGGGTCCGGCTGGCCCATGTGCCGGCGAACTGGACCAGCCCGACGGCCGACTGATCAGCCCAGGGACCAAGGCCTCTGCGCTCAGCCCAGGGCCTTGAGCACCGCACCCACCCCGTCCTCGGTCGCCATGTGCCGCGCGGCGACCGAGGCGGCACGGGTGTACGTCTGCTGCCGTACGGCCCGACCGAGTGCGTCGGCCAGCCGTTCGGCGGTGAGGGACGCGAAGGGGATCGGGTCGGTGGCCGCACCGATCGTGGCCAGTCGCCCGGCCCAGAACGGCTGGTCCGCCGTCACCGGCACCGGGACGGCGGGGATCCCGGCGCGCAGCGCTGCCGCCGCGGTGCCCGCCCCGGCGTGATGGACCGCCGCGGCCACCCTCGGGAACAGCAGCTCGTGCGGTACGTCGCCGATCGTCAGGACGTCGTCGCCGGCGGCCCCGAGTCCGGCGCTGCCCGCCTGGAGGATCCCACGCAGCCCGGCGCGGCGCAGCGCCTCGACGGCGATCTCGCTCAACCGCTCGCCGTGACCGGCCGCCATGCTGCCGAAGCCGATGAACACCGGGCGCGCCCCGGCCGCGAGGAAGTCCTCCAGATCCGCGGGCAGTCGCCGTTCCGGGTCGACGTACGGCCACCATGTGCCGACGACGTCCAGTCCCGCGCGCCAGTCGGACGGGCGTGGCAGCAGCGCCGCACTGAAGCCGTGCAGGACGACGCCGTTCGCCCGCTCCTGTCGTCGGCGCATCTCGGAGGGACCGAGCGCTGGCAGGTCGAGGCGGCGGCGCAGCTCGGTGACGGCGTCACGGTAGATGCGGTCGGCCATGCGCAGGGCGAAGCGTCCGGCGGTGCGGTTGCCGAGGCGGCCGAGGGAGCGGGTTCCCATGACGGTGGGTGGGAAGTCGCCGGTCGGGGCGGTGGGTTGGAGGTAGGCGCCGACCGTCGGGGTGCCCGTGGCCTCGGCCAGGTGCCAACCGAGCGGTGCGGTGGTGGCTGACAGCAGGAGCAGGTCCGTGCCCGGCTCCACCGCGTCGGCGAATCCCCGGCCGAGCTCGGTGACGAACGCGGCGGCTGTGCGCATCAGTTCACGTCTGCTCTCGACCCCGCCCCGGTCCTGCGGGCGGGTGGGCAGACTCCTGAACTCCAGGCCCGCCTCCCGTAACAGGGGTGCGAAGGCGTCGGTCGTGGCGAGGGTGACGTCGTGCCCGGCCTCGCGCAGGCCTGCGCCGAGCCCCGCGTAGGGCGCGACGTCGCCGCGTGATCCGGCGGCGGCGATCAGGATCCTCATCTGTCCTCCTCACGGTCCGCCCGTCGGGCCCCGTTCGCGTGGACGGCCTTGCACAGATAGGCGGCGAGGCCGGGCCGCTGCTGCGACGGCGGGACGACGAGCGCGAAGGCGCGCGGGTCGGCGGCGAAGTCGTCCGCGATGCGCCGGTGCATGTCGGGCGGACAGGTGGTGAACCAGCGGGCGATGTGCAGCCGGTGCTCCTCGGCGAGATCCATGGCGCGCTCGCCGTCGACGGGCTCCCCGTCGTCGAAGGCGGCGAGCAGTTCGGCGCGCCAGGCCGCGGCCTCGCCCATGAGCTGCCGCCAGTCCTCCTTGGTGTGGGTGGCGGCCCGCGCCATCGACTCCTTCTGCCCCGGCGAGTCCCGCCACTTGAGCTGTGCCTCGGTGGCGTAGCTGAGGTCGAAGCCGATCTCGCCGAAGACCTCGAAGCGTTCTGCGGGGGTCAGTTCCACGCCCGTCTGCTGGACCTCGATGGCCTGCTCGGCCACCTCGGCCAGACGCTGAAGCCGACCGATCTCCTCGCTCAACTGCCGCAGGCGGCCCTGGAGATGCTCCAGGGCGTTCGCCTGCGGGTCCTTGAGAATCTCGGCGATCTCGTCGAGGGAGAAGCCGAGTTCGCGGTAGAAGAGGATCTGCTGGAGCCGGGCCAGGTCGGCTTCGCTGTACAGCCGGTAACCGGCGCCGCTGCGGCCACTGGGCGAGAGCAGTCCCGCCCGGTCGTAGTGGTGCAGCGTGCGCACGGTCACCCCGGCGAAGGCCGAGACCTGTCCCACGGAGTAGCTCATTCACCTGCCCTTTCGTCGGGGTACAGCGTGCAGCCTGACGTAAGGGGAGGGTCAAACGACGTTTCTTGTCCGGCTCTTATCCGATGGTCCGCGCGGCCCACGCGGAGAGCTCGGACCGTGCGGCGTTCAGCAGCGCGGTCGAGGGAGCGCTCGCCCCGTTCGTCACCAGCGCGTAGTGCAGGGCGCCGGAATCCGAGTCGGTGAGCAGCAGGCGTCGGCTTCCCGTGCCGCCGGGTTCCGCGGCCACGCCGATGGGGGTGGTCGAGGTGTACGACGGCGGCGCGTACGCCGTGCCCAGGTCGGAGACCACCGTGGTGGACCCGGTCGGGAAGGACGCCGGAAGGTGCAGCTCGGTCGGTGCCGTGCCGCTGCTGGAGCGCCACACCAGCAGCCCGTACTGTCCCGATCCCACCAGCTGCGCCACGTTCGGCAGCGAGCTCGGCACCGGGTTCCAGGTCAGGGTCGTGTCGCCGTCCCGTGAGCGGTCCTCGTAGGTGAAGGCGACCGTCGTCCCGGAGGTGGCGCTCGGGTAGATCCGGTCGAGCAGCCGGGCGTCCTGCCGCAGCACCGGCGTACCCGAGTCGCTGAGCCGTACGGCGGACAGGTCCTCGTCGTTCCAGGCGTCACCGGTGGTGAGGACCTTGTCGGGGTTGCCGTTCATCAGCTCGTGGTGGCGTCCGTTGTAGATGTCCCACTGCCACTGCGAACCGGAGAGCACCGGGCCGGAGCCGGCCGGCTTCGACCACCAACTCGCGCCCGGCACACGGGAGTCCAGGGCCTGGTACATCGCCTTGAGCACGGTCGGTGCCTTGTCGGAGACCGATCCGGCCAGCGGGTGGCCGAACTCGCTGATGATCGCGGGCGTCCGGGTGGCCGATGCGCGGTCGCGGACGGTTCCGAAGTCACCTGCGTACTGGCCGTCCGCTGCCTTGCCCCACATGAAGACGCCGGAGATGGCCTTCTGGTCGTAGAAGTGGGTGTTGAAGACGTACCGCGGCCCGAGCGTGCCCGCGTCCAGGAGTCCGCCCTCCTGCTTCTGGAAGTCGATGTTGGCGTTCCAGAAGAGGTTCGGCTCGGCGAAGAGCGGCTTGTCCTGCCAGCCGGCCGCGTCCATGCGGGACCGGAACTTCTCGTAGAACGGCCACAGGACGTCGCGTTCCCAGGTGCGGCTGGTCTGGCCGGAGTCGTAGGTGCCGGCGTGCGGTTCGTTGTAGGGGTCGAAGCCGACGACGCCCGCGAACTCGGCGGCGGAGACGTTCTGTTTGACGTACGCCATCGTCTTCTGGGCGGTGGCCAGGAAGGCGTCCTGGAGGCCGTACTCGTTGTGCCAGAAGTCGTGCGACGCCTGCTTCACGGCCTCGTTCTGGGTGATGTTCTGGCCCCAGAAGAGGCAGATCCCGCACGACTCGTCCGGGTAGTTCCCGGCGTCGACGGCCCACTTGGGGGCGCCGTCGCCCGTGTACCAGCTGTCGGGGTCGAACAGGTGGCGGGAGTAGAGGTCCTGGTGGAAGTCGGGGTAGACGCGGATGCCCGCGTCGAGGAAGGCGCGCATCTGGGCGGTGGCGGCGGCCAGATAGGTGGTGTCCACCTGGCCGCGTACGGGTTCCGCGTAGGCCCAGGACAGCAGGAAGCGGACCGAGTTGCCGCCGCCGAGGGCGCGCAGGGCGGTCGCGGACTTCTTCGCGTCGGCGACCGAGGCGAAGGGCAGGCCCTTGTTCTCGGCCAGCTTGGTCTCGCCGGAGACGTTGTAGCCGCGCAGCACGACCTCGCGGCCGTGTCCGTCGGTGAAGCGGCCGTTCTGGACGGTGAGGGGCGTTTCGTCGAACCAGAGGGAGTCGGGGAGGGTGGCGGCGGTGGCGGGAGTGGGGCCCGCCACCGTCAGGGATCCGAAGAGGACGACCAGGACAACGAGCAGACGCGTCCGGATGTTCGGCATGTCCACTACAGTCCGGTGATATCAGGACACAGTCAACACCCCTGACTCTGGAGTAAGTTCCGTCTCGGCCCTCACGCCGGTCTCATCCCTGCCCGGGCAGATCGAGTTCCTCACGAGCCGCCGCCACCCACCGCAGGACACCCTCCGCCCCGGCCTTCTCGGCCGACTCCACCGCTTCCCGGAGGAGTTCCGCGGCTTCCTCCCTCCGGTCCTGCTGGGCCGCGACGTAGGCGAGCCCGATCAGGTTGGCCGCCACCCCCGGCAGGAATCCGAGCTCACGGCGCAGCCGGGTGGACTCCTCGAATCGGTCTCGCGCCGCATCGAGCCGTCCGGCCATGTGGTCCGCGAAGCCGAGGTGCCGCAGGGCGTAGGACATGGTCAGCCGGTCGTCGGCCCGGGTGGCGAGGTCGAGGGCGCGGGTGAAGGCGGGCAGGGCCGCCTCGGTGTCGTCACGGACCACCTGGTGGAAGGTGCCGACCCAGAACAGCGCCTCTCCCTCGCCCCGCACGTCGCCGAGCTGTTCGTACAGCCGTACCGCGCGCTCGAAGAGCTTCAGCTCCCGTGCGTCCTCGACCCGCTCCTCGAGGAACCGGGCATGGACGACCTTGCCACGGGTCAGGGCGAGATCCGCCTCGACCGCGTCGAGCCCTCGCTCCGCCGGCGCCAGTGCGCTGCTGTCACCTCCGAACACCGCGCGCTCGTAGAGGACTTGGGCCTGCTCTATGCGTGTGTCCACAGTCATCCGGCGATCGTACGAAAGCCGTCCCGCACCCTCCCAACGACTTTTCAGCTGCCGATCCTGCGCGTCAGGTTCAACAGGTACTCCTTCCGCTTCAGCGGGTTGAAGTCGGTGCGCCGGCGCTCCGGCACCGCGCCGCGTGCGGCGGGGGCGTAGTGGTCGAAGGCGCTCTCCAACTCGCCCTCGCCGCGCGTCAGCCCTGGCAGCTGCTGCTCCAACTCGTGCACGTGGGCCGCGGGCACCGATCCCTCCAGCGAGCAGGAGGCCCCGCGGGTCTGTGTGGTCTGCGGCACCGCGCGCAGCCTGGTCAGCACCGGCAGCAGGGCGGCCAGGGTGTCGGTCGGGGTCTCGATGCGGAAGCGGTGCATCGGCTCGTGCACCCGGGTGCCGGCCCGGCGCAGGGCCTGGGTCAGGACCAGCGGGGTGAGGCCGCGGAAGTCGTAGCCCGTGCTGGACATGCTCTTGTCGAAGCCCTGGTGGGCGTGGCTCTGCCGGGGCGAGTAGCCGGAGTGGGTCATGGTGACGGTGCAGTCGGGGATCTGCCAGCCGTGCAGGCCCTGGCCGAGGGTCTCGCGGACGGTGTCCTCGACGGCCTTGAAGAAGGCGTACGGCATGGAACCCAGCTCCACTTCCAGCCGGAAGGCCACGCCGGATCCGACCGGGGCGGGGTCGACGCGCAGGCCGATCGTCGCAAGGAAGGGATTGCCGTCCTTCTTGTTGAACTCGACGGCCGCACCCGAGCCGACCGGCCGCTCGACGCACAGCGGCGTCGTCTCACGGAAGGTGACGTCGAGGCCGAACTCGTCGGCGAGCGTGGCCTGGATGACCTCCTTCTGTACTTCGCCGTAGAGGGAGACGAAGGTCTCCTGCCGCACCTCGTCGTGGCGCAGGTCGATCAGCGGGTCCTGTTCGGCGAGCCGGGTGAGCGCGCGATGCAGGGCCCGCCGGTCCGCTCCGTCGCCGGGGACGACGACGGTTTCGAGGGTGGGCGGGGCGAAGAAGTGCCCGTGCGTCTTGCGGGGTTCGCCGATGACGTCGCCGATTTTGATGTCGGCCAGGCCCCAGAGCTTGGCGATCCGGCCCGCCGCCACCAAGTCGTCCCGGACGTCCATGCCCTGGTCGAAGACGCTGATCGCGGTGATCCGGCCCTCGGTGCGCGGGGTGCCGAGGTCGCCGGCGTCGCTCGATCCGTCGGCCGCGCCGAAGCGGATCCGGTCACGGGTGCGCAGCGTTCCCGAGAAGATCCGCGCGTACGCGACCTTCTCCCCCGCCGGGCCCCGCTCCACCTTGAAGACGGTCCCCGAGACCGGCCCGTCGGGGTCGTCGCCGGCGGCGGGCAGCAACTGCCTGATGCCGTCGATCAGCGCGTCGACGCCCGCGCCGGTGACGGCGGAGCCGAAGTACACGGGATGGACGAGGGCCTGCCGGGTCCGGTCGACGAGGGCGGCGTGGAGGCGGTCGTAGGAGACCGTGTCCTCGACATAGGCGGTCAGCAGGTCGTCGTCGAGGTCGGCGAGGACGTCGAGCGCGGACGGGCCGAGGCCGGGCAGGAAGCGCGCGTCGCGCGTGCCCAGTGCAGCGGCCGTTCCCATGGGTACGACGGCTGCCGTCAGCCGTTGCGCGATGGCCCGCAGGACGGCGTCGTACCGTGCACCGCGTCGGTCGATCTTGTTGACGAAGACGAGGGTGGGAATGCGCAGCCGTTGCAGCGTGCGCATCAGCACGCGGGTCTGCGGCTGGACACCCTCGACGGCGGAGACGACCAGCACGGCGCCGTCGAGGACGCCGAGCACCCGCTCCACCTCGGCGATGAAGTCCGGGTGGCCGGGGGTGTCGATGAGGTTGACCGTCACGTCGTCCAGCGCGAAGGAGACGACGGCGGACTTGATGGTGATGCCACGCTGTCGCTCCAGCGCGAGGGAATCGGTCTGTGTGTTCCCGGCGTCGACGCTGCCGATCTCGTCGATCACGCCTGCCGTGTGCAGCAGGCGCTCGGTCAGGCTGGTCTTACCTGCGTCGACATGGGCGAGGATCCCGAGGTTGAGCAAGTGCACGAAGCGTCATGTCCTTCGATGAGGGGGTCGTTCCTTCCTGGGGGGACATGAACGCAGTGCGCATGGCTGCTCCTCTGTGCGTGACGACGGGACCCGTGCAGTCCAGCAGGACCGGCCCCGCACAGGCAATGGATTAACGCTCAACGACCCCTGTCGCAGCACTCGCCGCCTCACCGCGGCAGCCATAGAGTGACGTACATCACACCCGGCCAATGTTTCCGCCTCTCCCCGATCGGCCTCTGGAGGGCACATGACTCACATCTCGGTGAAGGTGGACGGCACGACGTACGAGGATGACGTGGAGCCCCGTCTCCTCCTGACCCACTACCTGCGCGACCGCCTCGGCCTGACCGGCACCCCCATCGGCTGTGACACCTCGAACTGCGGGGCCTGCACGGTCGAGCTGGACGGCACCGCCGTCAAGAGCTGCACCGTCCTCGCCGTCCAGGCGGACGGGTGCGAAGTGACCACCATCCAGGGGCTGGCCCATGACGGCGAGTGGACGGCCCTTCAGCGGGCGTTCCACGAGCGGCACGCGCTGCAGTGCGGCTACTGCACCCCGGGCATGATCATGGCGGCCCGTGATCTGCTGCGCGAGCATCCGCACCCCACGCCGGACGAGGTACGGCACGGCCTGGAGGGCAACCTCTGCCGCTGCACCGGCTACCAGAACATCGTGCGAGCGGTGCTGGACGTCTCCGAAGAGGAGGAGGTCACGGCATGAGCGAGACCGTCGCACGCGAGGTCGGCCGTGCCCGGCTCCGCAAGGAGGACGCCCACCTGATCACCGGGCAGACCAACTGGACCGACAACATCAGCGTCAACGGCCTGCTCCACCTGGCGATCCTGCGCAGCCCGATGGCCCACGCCCGCATCGACCGCGTCGATGTGTCGGCCGCCCTCGAACTCCCCGGCGTCATCGCCGCGTTCAGCGGACGCGACGTCGCGGAGTCGATGGGGTCGCTGCCGTGCGCCTGGCCCGTCGCCGAGGACACCGTGGTGCCGGACCACCCGCCGATCGCGGTCGACGAGGTGCGCTACGCCGGCGACCCGGTGGCGGTCGTGGTGGCCCGCGACCGGTACACGGCCGCCGACGCGCTGGAGGCGATCGAGGTCGACTACACCCCGCTGCCCGCCGTCCTGGACATCGAGGGGGCGCTGGCCGAGGGCACCGCACTGGTCCACTCCGACAAGGGCACCAACCGTTGCTACGACTACCACTCCGCGAGCGGCGACTACGAGGCCGCCAAGGCGCGGGCCGATGTCGTCGTGACCCGCCGCTACCACCAGCAGCGCCTCATCCCGACCGCGATGGAACCACGCGCCGTCGTGGTCACCCCGCTCGCCGCGTCCGGCGAGTTCACCCTCTACTCCTCCACCCAGATCCCGCACGTCCTGCGGGTCCTGCTCGCCGTCACCACCGGCATCCCGGAGCACAAGATCCGCGTCGTCGCCCCCGACGTGGGCGGCGGATTCGGCTCGAAACTCCAGGTGTACGGCGAGGAAGTGATCGCCCTCGTCCTGGCCAGGCGCCTGGGCCGGCCACTGAAGTGGACCGAGTCCCGCTCCGAGGCCAACGTCGCCACCCACCACGGCCGCAGCCAGGTCCAGGACATCGAGGTCGCCGCGCGCCGCGACGGCACCGTGCTCGGCCTGAAGGTCTCGCTGCTGGCCGACATGGGCGCCTACCTGATGCTGCTCTGCCCGGGCATCCCGATCCTCGGCGCCTCCATGTACCCGGCGATCTACAAGATGGGGGCCTACGAGTTCTCCTGCACCGGCGTCTTCACCAACCGCACCCCGATCGACGCCTACCGCGGAGCGGGCCGCCCGGAGGCGACGTACGCGATCGAACGGATCATGGACGACCTGGCCGCCGAACTCGGCATGGACCCGGTCGACCTGCGGCGCCACAACTGGATCCGGCACGAGGAGTTCCCGTACACGACGATCGCTGGGCTCACCTACGACAGCGGGAACTACGAGGCCGCCACCGACAAGGCTCTCTCCCTGTTCGACTACGACAAGCTGCGCGTCGAGCAGGCGGACCGCGTCGACCACGCGGACACCGTGCGCCTCGGCATCGGCGTCTCCACGTACACCGAGATGTGCGGCCTCGCGCCGAGCCGCTGGCTGAGCGAGATGCGCTACGCCGCGGGCGGCTGGGAGGCGGCGAGCATCCGGGTGCTGCCCACCGGCAAGGTCGAGGTCGTCACCGGGACCAGCCCGCACGGCCAGGGCCATGTGACGTCCTGGAGCCAGATCGCCGCCGACGCCCTGGGGGTGCCGTTCGAGGACGTCGAGGTGATGCACGGCGACACCAGGCTGGCGACCCACGGCATGGACACCTACGGCTCACGCTCGCTCGTCGTCGGGGGCGTCGCCGTCCACGAGGCGGCACGCAAGGTGGTGGACAAGGCCCGCAAGGTCGCCGCGCATCTGCTGGAGGCCAACGAGGCGGACCTCGACTTCGCGGACGGCGCCTTCACCGTCAAGGGCTCTCCCGAGGCGCGCAAGACCATCCAGGAGGTGGCCTTCGCGACCTTCGCCTCGCACGACCTGCCCGACGGCATGGAACCGTCGATCAACGCCGAGCACGTCCTCGACCCCGACACCTTCTCGTACCCGCACGGCACCCACCTGTGCGCGGCCGAGGTCGACACCGAGACAGGTGCCGTGCACATCCGGTCGTACGTGTGCGTCGACGACGTCGGCAAGGTGATCAACCCGATGATCGTCGAGGGCCAGCTGCACGGCGGGATCGCCCAGGGGATCGCCCAGGCGTTGTACGAGGAGGCCGTGTACGACGAGGAGGGCAACCTGCTCACCGGCACGCTGGCCGACTACCTGGTGCCGGGCGCCCCTGACCTGCCCGAGCTCGTCACCGACCGCACCGAGACACCGGCGACCTCCAACCCGCTGGGCGTCAAGGGGGTCGGCGAGGCGGGCACGATCGCCTCGACGCCCGCCGTGGTGAACGCGGTCGTAGACGCGCTGCGTCCCTTCGGCGTGCAGGACATCCGCATGCCCTGCACACCGGAACGGGTCTGGCAGGCCGTTCGCTCCGGTAAGTCCGGTAAGGAGGCGCCGGCATGATTCCCCCCACATTCGACTACGCCCGCCCCGGCAGCGTCGACGAGGCGGTGCGCACGCTCGCCGACGCCGGCGAGGACGCCAAGGTGCTGGCCGGCGGCCAGAGCCTGCTGCCGCTGATGAGGCTGCGGCTGGCCTTCCCCGACCTCGTCGTGGACGTCAACCGGATCCCCGAGCTGCGCGGCGTCCGGGAGGACGGCGACACGCTGGTCATCGGCGCGATGACCACGCACCACGACGTCATCGCGGATCCGCTGGTCCGGCGGCACGCGGGCCTGCTGGCGGCCGCCACCTCCACGGTCGCGGACCCGGCCGTACGGCATCGCGGCACCCTCGGCGGCTCGCTCGCGCACGCCGACCCCGCCGGGGACCTGCCCGCGGTGGTGCTGGTGATGGACGGTGAGCTGGTGGCCCAAGGACCGCGCGGGCGGCGCACCATCCCGGCTCGGGAGTTCTTCGTCGACTATCTGCAGTCCGCGCTGGCGGCCGACGAGCTGCTGGTCGAGATCCGGCTCCCGAAGGCGGACGGCTGGGGATTCCGCTACGAGAAGTTCCACCGGGTCGCCCAGGCCTGGCCCATCGTCGGCGTGGCCGCACTGGTGCGACGCGGCGACGGGCACATCGCCGAGGCACGGGTCGGGCTGACCAACATGGGCACCACGCCCTTGCGGGCCTCGGCCACCGAGGAAGCACTGTCCGGCGCCGGCGATCCGGACGCCGTGACGCAGGCCGCTCAGCAGGCGGCGCAGGGCACGCGGCCGACCCAGGACACCTCGGCCTCACCCGAGTACCGGGCCCATCTGGCGCGGGTACTCACCGAGCGGGCGGTGCTGGCGGCCGCCGGGATGGGGTGAGCGACAATCACCGGCGTGGGCGGCCCGATCACCGGCATGGACGGCCCGGAGCAGGTGCGGGCCCGCCTCGATGCGACGGGGTACCTCGTCGACGACGGCCTCGCCGTCGCCTGCTTCCTGGCCCTGCGCCTCGGCCGGCCGCTCTTCTGCGAGGGCGACGCGGGCGTCGGCAAGACCGCGCTCGCCTCCGCCCTCGCCGAGGCGCTCGACGCCCCGCTGATCCGGTTGCAGTGCCACGAGGGCATCAACGCCTCGCAGGCCCTGTACGACTGGGACTTCCCACGTCAGCTGCGTGGTGGTGCTGTCCGACGGCTGGGAGCGCGGCGACCCGGAGCTCCTCGCGGCGCAGATGCGACGCCTGCACCGGCTGGGACACCGCGTCATCTGGGCCAATCCCCGCAAGGCGCGCCCCGGTTACGGCACCCCTGGCGGCCGGGATGGCGGCAGTACTGCCCAGCGTGGACGCCTTCGTCGAGGGGCACAGCCTGGCCGCCCTGGAGCGGCTGGCGGCGGTGGTGCGAGGAGCGGACGATGCGTGGATGGGGCCTCTCCGGCGGCCTCCGCGGTCCGGCCACGGCAGTGCGGGCAGGGCCGTTCTTCGGCGAACGGCCCGGCGCGCGTAGCACCATGTGCGCCGCCTATTCGGGTGCTTGTGTGCATATCAGAGCTACTCCCATGGAGGCCGGCGGCATACCTCTGGCGAGCACCCACCAACCGAAGGAGACGCTTATGCGTGCACCTACCGTGCTGGCCGCCATCGCTCTCGCCGGGACTGTTCTGTTCGGAGGCGCGGGCCAGGCCCTTGCCGACGAGGACGACATGAGTAGCGCGGGAGCTGATTTCGGTAACAGCTCTCCGGCTATGCCCGATTTCGGCCAGGGTACGTCCGGTGCCGAACCGGGCGGGTCCGGTTTCGGCCAGAGCGCGCCTGGTTCCGACCAGGGCGCGTCCGGATCCGACCAGGACGAATCTGGTTTCGGGCAAGACGAATCTGGTTTCGACGAGGCCCTCGGCCTCTGACGGCTGGGCCACGCTTCCCACCCCACCCCCGCCCCGGGATGCTCTCGGTGCGGGGGTGGGCTTTTCCCTGTTGATCGCGACGTCGATCCGTGCCCGGGAGCCGCATCCGCATCGACCCCGAAACGTGATCCACCGCCTACTTACAGACATCCCAACCAGTCGGTATGGTGCGCCGCTGAACCAATTCTCCCCGTTCACCTCCACGGGTCCGAGCCGTAGTGGAAGGCCAGGCGATGACATACCCCGACGAGAACCGGTATCCGCCATCAGCGTCGCCGGGATGGCACCAGCCGCACACCGAGCCCCAGTGGTACGGGTACGAGGCCCCTCGGTACTACCCGTACGGGCAGGCCCCTTGGGACGAGCCGTACGCTCAGGAGACTCCCCGGCACGACGCCGACCTCGCCGCCCTCCGCTCGGCCTACCGCCTGCTCCGCCGGACCTCCACGCTCACCGCGCTCGGCTCCTTCGTGCTGTATGTCGTGCTGTCCTGCGGCGCCCCGGGCCTGATGGGGTCCAAGATCGCAGGAGAGCTGAGCCTGGGCATGGCCCTGGGGGTTCTCCAACTCGTCGTCACCTTCGGCGCGGTCTTCTGGTACGGGCGCAGCGCGCAACGCTCGGTGGATCCGTTGGCCCGCGTCGTCAGGGAACAGGCAGTCACCGCCGGCAGAAACGCCGGGGTGGCGAGATGAACGACTTCAGCTCCGGGACTCAGGCCACCGTCCTTCTCCTGTTCACCGTCCTGGTCACCCTCACGCTGCTCATGTGCGTGATGGCAGGGCCGGACCGCGACGACCTGACGAACTTCTACACCGGCTACCTCTCGCTCACCCCGTTCAAGAACGGCCTGGCCATCGCGGGCGACTACATCTCCGCGGCCACGGTGCTGAGCACCACCGGAATCGTCGCGCTCACCGGGTACGACGGCTATGTCCTCGCGGTCAGTACCGCCTTGTCCCTGGTGCTGCTGATGTTCCTGCTGGCCGAACCCCTGCGCAACGCCGGCCAGTTCACCATGGGTGACGTGCTGGCCCGGAACATGCCCGGGCGGGCCGTGCGTGTCGCCGCCTGTGTGGTGACGCTTTCGGCGACCGTGCCCTTTCTGATCGTCCAGCTCTCCGGGGCCGGGTCGTTGCTCACCTTCATCCTGGACCTCCCGCATGTGGCGGGCGCCAGGACGGGCAGCATCGTCATGGTCGGCAGCCTGATGATCATTTACGCGGCGCTGGGCGGTATGCGAGGCACCGCGCTCGTTCAGATGGTCAAGATCGTGTTCCTGCTCGCCACCAGCGCTGTCGTCGCCGTCCTGGTGCTGAACCACTTCGACTGGAGCTTCGGCGACGTGCTCAGGGCCGCCCAGCAGGGCAGCGGCGCGGGCCCGGCCTACCTCGAGCAGGGTCTTCAGCTGGGCACCTCGGCCGGTGAGCGGCTGGACTTCATCGGCTTCCAGATCACCGTGGTCCTCGGCGTGGCCTGCCTGCCCCACATCACGATGCGTCTGTTCTCGGCGCAGGACGCGCCGACCGTGCGTCGCTCCATGTCGTGGGCGGTCGGCACGGTCACCACGTTCTGCCTGCTCGTGATCATCATGGGTACGGGCGCGGCGGCCCTGGTCGGCTCGCGGTCCATCATCGCGGCCGACCCGCACGGCAGGACGTCGGTGCTCATGCTGTCGCAGGCACTCGGCGGGTCACCCGGCTCCACGGGCACGACGGTTCTCTACTCGGCCGTGGCGGGCATGGTGTTCATCACCCTGCTGTCGTCGGTCGCGGGGATGACCCTGGCCGCGGCCTCGTCGCTCGCCCACGACCTGTTCGCCCATGCGGCACGGCGGGGGCAGGCGGAGCCGCGTACGGAGATGACGGTGGCCGTGTGGACGAGCGTGGTCGTGGGAACCGTTGCCATCGGGCTCGCCACCCTCGTCCAGAACTGGAATGTAGGCGTGCTGACCACGCTGGCCATCTGCACCGGGGCATCGGCGGTGGCCCCCGCACTCACCTACTCCCTGTTCTGGCGGGGATTCACCCGCACCGGCCTGCTCGCCACCCTCTACGGCGGCGCGGCCTGCGCGCTGGTGCTGCTGGTCTTCTCCAAGGCCGTTTCGGGCACGCCGTCCGCCCTCTTCCCCGACGCCGACTTCGCCCTGTTCCCCATGCAGTCCACGGGACTGGTCTCCGTCCCGTTCGGCTACCTGGCGGGCTGGCTGGGCAGCCGTCTGGACCACCGGCGCCGCGCCGCCGACAGCCTCGAGAACCGGCGGCTGTACGAGGAGAGCGAGGCACGGCTGCTCGCCGCGGCCAAATGACCACGGCCGCGTGACCACGGCCATCCCGCAAGGCCCCTGACGGTCAGGTGAACATGCCGGCCAATGGCTGTTCGGTCCACACGGTCTTGCCCTCGCGGGTGTATCGGGTGCCCCAGCGCTCGGTCATCTGGGCCACCAGGAACAGGCCGCGCCCGCCCTCGTCGGTGGTACGGGCGTGGCGTAGGTGGGGTGAGGTGTGGCTGGTGTCGCTGACCTCGCACACCAGGCACCGTTCGCGGATCAGCCGCAGGGTCGCGGGGCCGCAGGCATAGCGGTAGACGTTGGTGACCAGTTCGCTGGCGATCAGCTCGGTGCTGAACGCCAGGTGCTCCAGCCCCCATTCGGTCAGCTTGGCGGAGGTCAGGGCCCGGGCCCGGGCGGCGCTGGCGGGCTCCAGCGGCAGCTGCCAGGAGGCGACACTGTCCGGTGGCAGCATGCGCGTGCGGGCGATCAGCAGAGCGACGTCGTCGCTGGGGCGCGAGGGTACGAGCGAGTCGACCACCGCTTGGCAGGTGCGTTCCAGTGCGTCGGCGGGGCGGGTGAGCGCCGCGCGCAGCTTGGCCAGGCCGACGTCGGCGTCGACGTGGCCTTCGCCGATGAGTCCGTTGGTGTACAGGCACAGCAGGCTTCCCTCGGCCAGTTCGACGTCCCGCGCCTCGAACGGCAGGCCGCCCAAGCCGAGGGGTGGGCCGGCGGGCAGGTCCAGCAGAGCCACCTGTCCGTCCGGAGCGGTCACCGCGGGCGGCGGGTGGCCGGCGCGGGCCATGGAGCACCGCCCGGAGACCGGGTCGTACACGGCGTACAGGCAGGTGGCGCCGATGACCTGCTCGCCCACGGGCCGTTCGCCGACTGCTTCCTGTTCGGCAGCCAGCAGGTTGACCAGGTCGTCCAGGCGGGAGAGGACCTCGTCCGGTTCCAGGTCGAGGCTGGCCAGTGTGTGTACGGCGGTCCGCAACCGGCCCATGGTGGCGGCGGCGTGGATGCCACGCCCCACCACGTCGCCGACGACGAGGGCGACCCGGGCCCCGGACAGAGGAATGACGTCGAACCAGTCGCCGCCCAGGCCCGGGGCCGCGCTGGCCGGCAGGTACCGCAGGGCCACCTCGACGGCCGACTGGTCCGGGACCGCGTGGAGCAGAAGGCTGCTCTGCAGGGTGAACGCGGTTTGCTGCTGCTGGGTGAAGCGCCGGGCGTTGTCGATGGCGACGGCGGCGCGCGAAGCGAGTTCCTGGGCGAGGGTGAGGTCGTCCGCCTCGAAGGGATCGGGGCGGCGCGAGCGCCACAGTGTCATCACTCCCAGCACCAGGCCACGGGCGGCCACAGGGACCACGATCAACGAGTGGACGCCCAGGTCCGGAGCGCGGGCTCCCTGGCGGCCCTCCGTCGAGAACCAGTCGGGCGGGAGAACCGGTTCCAGAACGGGCCGCCCTTCGGCCAGGCATCTGGCCTGGGGTGTGTCCGGCGCGAACTCCACCGGCTCGCCTTCGGGGTGGGGCGGACCGGCTTGCTGGGCACCGACGCCGCTGACCCCCACGCGTACCACCGGCCCTGCCAGGGGGCGCGCCAGTTCCTCACCGCGTGTCACGGGCTGAAACAGGTCGACCGACGCATGGTCGGCGAGGTGGGGCACCATCACCTCGGCGAGTTCCCGGGCCGTCTCCGCCACGTCGAGGGTGGTTCCGATACGGCCGCCGGCCTGGTCGAGGAGTGCGAGCCGACGCTGGGCGCGATGGCGTTCGGTGATGTCCTCGATCATCTCGGCCACACCCAGGATGCGGCCGGAGGGATCCTCCATCGGGAAGGACGAGACCATCGCGACCTGCTCGCGTGCCGGATCCTGCTCCAGGCGAACGAACTGCTCGGAGTAGACCGCCGGACTTCGGGTGTCCATCACCTGGCGCACCCGGTCCACGGCCCTGCGTGCATCGTCGGGGAGGAGGAAACAGCCGGTGGGCAGCCCACGAAAGTCCGCTGCCGGAATGCCGCTGAAGCGTTCAATGGCCCGGTTGACCCGGAGAAGCCGCAGGTCGGGGCCGTGGATGACCAGGCCGATCGGGCACCGACGGTACAACCCGTCGAGCACCGCGCGGTCCCGCTGCCACTCCAGGACGTCAGCCGCGAGTGCCCCGGTGAGGAACCACTCACGAGCACGGCCGTCGCGCGAGACCGCATGGGCCCTGAGCCCCATCTCCACGAGCCGCCCGTCGCGGTGCCGCACGTGGAGCACCCCGAACCAGCCACCGGCCCTCCTGCAGCTCGCCGTGGCCTCTCTGAAAGCCGGCAGATCACCAGGATCGACAAGGACGTCGTATGCCGGACGACCGATCACAGCCGTGTCCGGATGGCCGAGCAGTTCCTCGGCCCGCCGGTTCCATCCGACCACGGTGCCCCGGTCGTCGAGCACCGCCACGGCGGCGAGGTGCAGGGCGAACGGATCGTCGTGGCTTTCGCTGAGCTCCGTCATCCGCTTCTCCACCGCTGGACCTGGTTGTCCTGCTGATGCCATGTAAGCCCATGGAACTGGGCCTGGCATCCGCTGATCGTCGGTGACAGCGGTGACAGAGCGGTGGGGGCGGTCCCCAGGGGTCAGGGCATCGACCGGGACCGCCCCCACCGGCTCACTTGGCGACCGGGCCGAACTCCTTACGGGTGTCCACCGGCTTGCCGAACAGCTGCCACCGCTCGCCCTTGAACCGCATCAGCTGCATCGACTCGATCGGGAAGGCGTCGTCGGGCCCGGTGGCGAGGGTAACTCCGGGCAGCAGCATGTCCACCTTCACGTCCTTCAGGCTGCGCACCGCGTCCCGCAGCCCCTCCCTGGTCGGGCACTTCATCGCGTCCAGCGCCTTGTGCAGGCTGGAGGCGGCGGCCCAGCCGTAGGCGTTGAACTGGTTGGCCGGGTCCGAGTCGGGCGCGTACTTGTGCAGCGCTTCCGTGTACGTCTTCATCTCCGGGTCGTCGGCCCACTGCGGGTCGGCGGGGTCCTTGAAGTAGGTCGCCGAGACGACGCCCTGGACGTTCTTGAACCCGACGGGCTGGAGCACCGCGGCGGACGAGGACACGTTGTTCACGATGTGCAGCGGGTTCCACTTGGTGTTCTTGGCGTCGGCGGCGAGGGCCTGGCTGCCGAACTTGGGCGTGGTGATGTTGAGCAGTACGTCCGCCTTGGACCGGGCGAGGCTCGTCATCTGCGCCGAGACGGAGGGGTCGGTGACCTCGTAGCTCTCCTCGGCGACCACCTTGACGCCGCTGCCGGCGACGGCCTCCTTGAACCCGCCGAGCAGGTCCTTGCCGAAGTCGTCGTTCTGGAAGAGGACCGCGACCTCGGCCTTCGGCTTCTCGTCCTTGAGGTACTTGGCGTACACCCGTGCCTCGGACACGTAGTTGGGCTGCCAGCCGATGGTCCAGGGGTGCTTGTCGTCCGTGCCCCAGACGGAGGCGCCCGTGGCGACGAAGGGCTGCGGCACCTTCTGCTTGTCGAGGTAGTCCCAGACGGCTGCCGTGGACGGGGTGCCAAGGCTCTGGAACACGGCGAAGACCTTCTCCCGCTCGACCAGTCTGCGGGCCTCCTCGACCGCCTTGGGCGGCTGGTAGCCGTCGTCGCGGACGACGAACTCCACCTTGCGGCCGTCTATGCCGCCCTCGTCGTTGACGTGGTCGAAGTAGGCGGCCACGCCCTTGCTGATCGTGCCGTAGGCGGAGGCGGGTCCCGACAACGGGTAGATCCCGCCCAGCTTGATGCTCTTGTCGGTGATGCCGGTGGTCTGCTGGCCCTTGCAGGCACCGTCGGCGGCGGTGTCCTGGGCGTCCTGCCCTCGCTGGCTGCTGCAGGCGGTCGCGGTGAGCAGGGCGGCGGTGGCGGCCGCGGCCGCCCGCAGAGCGGTGGTCTTGCGCATGTGGTTCATTCCTTTTCCGTGCGGGGCGGTGCGCCCACGGGTTCGGCATCGGCAACTGCGAGGTCCGCGGGGGTGTCCGTCGCGGAGGGGTCGGAGGCGGCCGGGGACTTCGGCGACACATCGGGGGCGGATGCGGCCGCGGATTCCTCTGCATCAGGCGCGGACTCGGCCAGGGACTCCGGATCCCCGCCCGGCCCGGACTCGGCCAGGGATTCCGGCCCGGACTCGGCGTCGGGCTCCGGCTCCCCATCCGGTGCGGACTCGGCCTCGGGCGTCCGGGCGGAGGTGGGTGCGCGGCGGGGCAGGCGGCGGGCGACAGCTGCCCGGACTCGGCCCGGCAGACCCGCCAGTCCCGTCGGCGCCACGAACATCACCGTGATGATCAGCAGGCCGAAGACCACTCCCGGTGCCGCCTCGCTGACGTCCTGGGACACGCTCGGCACGTACATCACGAACGCCGCCCCCAGCAGCGGCCCATACAGCGAGGCGAGCCCCCCGACCACCAGGCCGGCGAGCAGCGTGATGGACAGCACGAAGCTGAAGGAGTCGGGCGAGACGAAGCCGATCACCCAGGTGTACAGGCACCCGGCGACACCCGCGAACATCGCGCTCCACGCGAAGGCGAGGGTCTTGTGCAGCGACAGCCGTACGCCCATGACCTCGGCGGCACTCTCGTTGTCCCGTACGGCGAGCAGGGCCCGGCCGACCCGGGAGCGCAGCAGGTTGCGGGCGAGCAGCAGGGCGACCGCGGTGACGGCGAGGACGACGAGGTACAGCCACTGGTCCTCCGCCAGGCCGCTCCACGCGGGCGGCTGCAGCTTGTCCACGGTCAGGCCCATGGAGCCGCCCGTCACCGGTTCGAGCCGCTTGAGCAGGGGCGGCAGGAACACCGCGAACGCCAGGGTGACCAGCGCCAGGTACAGGCCGCGCAGCCGCAGCGCGGGCACCCCGAACCCGAGGCCGAGCAGGAAGCATCCGGCGGCCGCGACCGGCAGCGTGGCCAGGTGGCCGGTGTCGTACCGGTCGAGCATGACCGCCGCCGTGTAGGCGCCCGCCGCGAAGAACGCGCCGTGCCCGAGCGAGATCTGCCCGCCGAAGCCGACCAGCAGATTCAGTCCCGCCAGCGCCACGGCGTACAGGAGCACCATGGTCAGCTGGAAGACCTGGAAGGGGGCGAAGTAGAACGGTGCGCCGACGGCGACTGCCGCCGCGAGCAGGACGGTGAGCGCCGCCCGCAGGCGTCGGGCGCGGCCCGTGCCGAGTGTGGCGATGATCGTGCTCATGCGCGTTCCACCGCCGCTCGTCCGAACAGGCCCTGGGGCCGCACCAGCAGCACCGCCAGGATGATCACCAGGGGGACGCCCACCTTCAGATCGGCGCCGACCACATCGACGTACGCCCCGGTGAGCGTCTCGGCGACCCCGACGAACAGGCCGCCCACGACCGCGCCGACCGGGCTGTCGAAGCCTCCGAGGGTGGCCGCGGCGAACGCGTAGATCAGCACTCCGCCCATCATGTTGGGCTCCAGGAACAGCAGCGGGGCGACGAGTACGCCCGACACGGCGCCGACCGTGGCGGCCAGCCCCCAGCCGAGCATCAGCACCCGGCCCACCCGGATGCCCGACAGCCGGGCGGAGGCCGGGTTGCAGGCGACCGCCCGCATCGTCAGGCCGATGGCGGTGTGCTGGAACAGCAGATACAGCAGGCCCATCACGACGGCCACCACGCCGATGATCCCGAGCGTCGACCAGTCCACGCGCACCCCGGCCAGGTCGAGCCCGCCGTCGGGGAACGGCTGCGGGAAGTCCTTCACGGTGAACGACCAGATCAGGCCGGCCAGCGCGTTGACGAAGATGAACAGGCCGACCGTGACGATGACGACCGTCAGCTCGGGTGCGCCCTGCACGGGGCGGATGACGATCCGCTCGACCAGCATGCCGCCGGCGAAGGACACCGCGAGGGTGACCGGCAGCGCCAGCCAGAACGGCATCCCGGACGCCACCAACTGCCAGGCGACGTAAGTGGAGAGCATGGCCAGCTCACCCTGTGCGAAGTTGACGATCCCCGTGAACCGGTAGATCAGTACGAGGGCCAGTGCCAGGCTGGCGTACACCGCGCCGGAGCCCAGGCCTTCCACCACTTGCTGGAGAAACTCGGTCACGGCGCTCACCCGGTCTTCCGGGCGCTGACGGAGACACCGAGGTAGACCTCGGCGACCTGCCCGTCCTCGCGGATCTGTGCGGCCGGTCCGGACAGCACCAGGCGGCCGGCCTCCAGTACGTGCGCCCGGTGCGCGATGTCCAGCGCGAGCTGGGCGTTCTGCTCGACGACGACCACGGTGGTGCGTTCCTCCTCGTTGACGGCACGGACGATCTCGAACAGTTCGCGGGTGACCAGCGGGGCGAGCCCCAGGGACGGCTCGTCCAGGAGAAGCAGGGAGGGCCGCAGCATGAGCGCCCTGCCGATGGCGAGCATCTGCTGCTCCCCGCCGCTGAGGCTGCCGGCGGCCTGACGCGAGCGCTGGCGCAGCTTGGGGAAGTAGCCGTAGATCCGCTCCAGGTCGGCCGCCACGGCCGCGCGCTCGGCACGGCGCCGCCGCCCGACACCGGTGCGCAGGTGGGCGCCGACGCGCAGGTTCTCCTCGACGCTCAGCTCGTTGAAGGTCCCCCGGCCCTCGGGGACGTGCGCCACACCGAGCCGGGCGGCCTGCTCGGGCGAGCGGCCCAGCAGCTGCGTACCGTTCAGGGTGATCGAGCCTCGGCCGCGGACCATGCCGCACAGTGCCCGCAGTGTCGTGGTCTTGCCCGCGCCGTTGGGCCCGAGGATCGCGCACACTTCGCCGCGTGCGACCCAGAAGTCGAGGCCCTGGAGCACGCGGGCCTGGCCGTATCCGGCGTGCAGGTCGGTGACCTGCAGGAAGTCCCGCTGCTCCGCGGACTCAGCGCGGTCGGTGGTGGGCTCGCTCATGCGGCCACCCCCAGGTACGCCTCGATGACCGACGCGTCGCGCTGGATCTCCTCGGGAGAGCCCTCGGCGATCTTGCGGCCGAAGTCGAGGCAGACCACCTTGTCGCAGAGGCCCATCACGAAGCCCATGTGGTGTTCGACCACCACGAGGGTGAGGTCGAAGTCCTGGCGGACCGATCGGACCAGATCTGCGAATTGGTCGACCTCGCCGTGGCTGAGTCCGTTGACGGGTTCGTCGAGCAGCAGCAGCCGTGGCCGTACCGCGAGCGCCCGGGCGAGTTCGACGCGTTTGAGCGTGCCGAACGGCAGCCCGGAGGCGGGGTGGTCTGCGACGTCCGCCAGGCCGAGTCGCCGTAGCAGATCGTCTGCCTGTTCACGCAGTTCCCTCTCCTCTCGCCGGACGCGGGGCAGCCGGAGCGCCGCGGCGAGGTGTCCGGTGCGCCCCCGGCTGTGGGCGCCGACCATGACGTTCTCCCGGACCGTGAGGCGCGGGAACAGGCCGAGGTTCTGGAAGGTGCGGGCGATACCGCGCCCGGCCACGGCGTGCGGCGGAAGGGCGAGCAGGTCCTCACCCTCGAACCGCACCGTCCCCGCATCGGGGGTGCAGCGCCTGGTGAGGCAGTTGAACAAGGTGGTCTTGCCGGCTCCGTTGGGCCCGATGAGCCCTACGGCGGTGCCCGGCTCGACGGTGAACCCGACACCGTCCAGTGCCGTGATCCCGCCGAAACGCACGCTGATACCGTCGACCGCGAGCATGAGTGACGCCCTTTCCGACGTGCTGGGGGGTGGGCGAGCGTCACAGTAGGTGGGGGTGTTCGGGGCGCACATTGGGTGCGAGCACCCAACTTCCGGGTCGCCGGACTGTGCGCCGCGCACAGGTCCCCGCGGATGTCTCACCCCGAGGCTGTTGACGGAGCACGAGGCGGGCGGCGACGATCGGCGCCATGGCTCGCGGTCCCGTTCTGGGCGCCCCCCGACTCTCCGAACCGCTCCGCCGGGAGCGGCGGCGGATCCTGCATGCCGTCCACGACCGGATCGAGGAGGTGGCGGAGACCGCCATCGAGGTGATGCGCACGGAGATCCCGTCGTACGCGCTGCAGGACGAGCGGTTCTTCGACGACGTACGGGAGCAGGTGCTCGAGCACTACCGGATGCAGTTGGCGGCGCTCGCCGGCGACCGGGACATCGCGCCCGAGGACCTGGTGTTCAGCCGCGCGGCAGCGATGCGCAGGGCGCGGGCGGGGTTCGCCCTGGAGGACTGGATCAGTGCCTTCCGGGTCGGCCGGCAGGTGCTGTGGGACGCGCTGCTGGACTGCGCGGGCACCTCCGCCGAGGCCCAGCAGGCCGCGCTGTGCCTGGTCACACCGCTGATGCGGTACGTCGACTACGCCAGCACCCATGCCGCGCAGGCCTACGTCGAGTACCAGCAGCACGTGGTGGCGGACGCGGACCGGGAGCGCCGGGATCTGTTGGACCAGCTGCTGGCCGGCGTGGCACCGACGCGCGGTCCGCTGTTCGCGGCGGCGCAGGCGTACGGCATCGGACCGCGCTCGCCGATGATGGCGGTCGTGGCCGTGTGCGTCGACAACGTCGGCACCGGGGACCTCACCTCGGCCGAGCACGGGTACGCCACCAGCGCGTCGATCAGCGTGGCCGGGCCCTGGGCCGGCCGAACCCTGGTCGTCGTGCGTCACGGTGAGGTGGTGACCGTGCCCGTGGTCCGGGCCGGCATGAACGCGGAGGACATCTGCGCCCACTTCGAGGCGGTGCAGCGGCGGCTCGCGCGGGCGGGAACCATGCTCTCCATGGGCATCAGCACCGTCGCCCGGGGCGCTGCCGAACTGTCGCGCGCCTACGCGGAGGCACGCGCCGCCCTCGACCTGGTGCCGAGCGGGGGCGGGGTGGCGGCGCTGCCGCGGCTGTCGCCCTTCGACTACCTGGCGCTGCGTGCCGACGACCTCGCCCGCCAGCTGGTCGATCCCCGTGTGCGGGCGCTGCTGGAGGAGGACCGCAGACGCGGCGACACGCTGGCCGCCACCATACGGGCCTTCGCGGAGGCGGATCTCAACCTGCGGCTGGCCGCCGACCGGCTGCGGATCCACCACAACACGGCGCACTACCGGTTGCGCCGCATCGAGGAACGCACCGGCCGCAATCCGCGCCGGATCGCCGACCTCCTGGAACTGCTGGTCGCCCTCGCCATCCGCGACGGGGCCGGGGAAGGTGAGGACGGCCAGTGAGCGGCATCGTGGAATCCGCCGGTACCGAGACGGCACGTCAACTGCCGGAGGAGCAAGGGAACATGGGCCCGTCTCAGGCCCCCGCCGGTGAGGACCGGACAGTCCGGCGTGCGCTGCTGGACGCCGCGCTGGAGGTGTTCACCGAGCGCGGTTACACCGACGCCGGCCTCAGCGAGATCGCGGCGCGCTCCGGCGTCCCGGTGGGCACTCTTTTCCAGCACTACGGCGGAAAGCGGGGGCTCTACCTCGCCCTCTGGGAGGAGTTCCGGGAGGAACAGGAACGCCGGACCGCGGCCACGCTGAACGCCGAGCGCGGCCGTGGCGTGGACGACCCCATCGCCCTCTTCGTGGCGGGAAGCAGGGCGTATCTGGCCGGCGCCTGGGACAACCGGCGGCTCGCCAAGCTCCTCGCGGAGGACGACGGCCCCGCGGGCTTCGACAGGATGCGCCGCCAATGGGACCGCGCGTGGGTACGGCGCAACGCCCGGCTCCTGAAGGTGGACGAGCGGCAACGCGCCGGCCGGGTCCGGGTGAGCGTACTGACCACCGTCATCGGAGGGGCGGCGCGCGAACTGGGCGACTGCGGGGACGAGACGGAGGCCCGGGAGATCGTGGACGAGGTGTGCGGCATCCTGGTCCATCTGTCGGCACCGCCCGGCTGACACACCTGGCGGGTGACTCGACGGGACGCCTCACGAGGGAGCGTCCGGCGATTCTGTACGCCGGATGCCCGGTCCCCCACCCTCAGATCCCGATGGCGGCTCCCTGCCGGAACGGGAGTGCGTCGCCGAGCAGTTGCCCGCCGTCGATCACCATCGTCTCGCCGGTGATCCAACTCGCGGCGTCGGAGACGAGGAAAGCCACCGCCGAGGCGATGTCGGCGGGCTCCCCTATGCGCCCGAGCGCCGTCGAGGCGGAGACGGCCTGCTCGTGCTCCTTCCACAAGGCCTCGGCCAGCTTGGTGCGCACCACACCCGGTGCCACCGCGTTGACGCGAACCTTCGGCGAGAGCTCCAGGGCCAGTTGCTTCGTGAGATGGATCAGTGCGGCCTTGGACGCGTTGTACAACCCGATGTTCGCCTCGATGGCCATGCCGCCGACCGACGCCGTGTTGACGACGGCGCCGCCGTGCTCGCCCATCCAGGCCCGGGTGGCCAGCCCCGTCCACAGGACGGGAGCCCACAGGTTGACGTCGAAGGTCTTGGCGAACCGGGCGTGGTCCTGGTCGATGACGGGCCCGAAGGCCGGGTTGGTCCCCGCGTTGTTGACGAGGATGTCCAGGCTTCCGAAACGCTCGAGGGTCAGAGCCACACAGCGCTGCGCCGCCTCTTCGTCGACCGCGTGCGCACCGACGCCGACGGCTGTGCCCCCGACCTGGGCAGCGGCGGCATCCGCCGCCTCCTGGGACCGGGAGGTGAGGACGACGTTTCCGCCGGCGGCCGCGATGGCCTGGGCGATCGCCAGCCCGATACCGCGCGAGGCGCCGGTGACGACGGCGGTGCGACCGGTGAGGTCGAGTCCTGCCATCTCAGTTCACCGCCGTCGTGGCCGCGTCGCGGTACTGGCGCAGTTCCTGCTTGGCGATGGCCCGCTTGTGGACCTCGTCGGGACCGTCCGCCAGCCGCAGCGTCCGCAGGTGCGCGTACATCATCGCCAACGGGAAGTCGTCGGTCACTCCCGCTCCCCCGTGCACCTGGATCGCGCGGTCGATGATCTTCAGCGCGATGTTCGGGGCGGCCACCTTGATGGCCGCGATCTCGGTGCGCGCTTCCTTGTTGCCGACCGTGTCCATCAGATACGCGGCCTTGAGCGTGAGCAGGCGGAGCATCTCGATGTCGATGCGCGCTTCCGCGATCCAGTCCTGGATGTTGGACCGTTCGGCGACCGGGCTGCCGAACGTCACTCGTGACTGCGCGCGCCGGCACATGAGCTCCAGCGCCCGCTCGGCCGCGCCGATGGCCCGCATGCAGTGGTGGATACGACCGGGGCCGAGCCGGGCCTGGCTGATCGCGAAGCCCTCACCCTCGCCCTTGAGGACGTCCTTGGCCGGCACCCGTACGTCGTGGAAGTCGATCTCGGCGTGCCCCTCACGGTCCTGGTAGCCGAACACCGGCAGATTGCGCATCACCGTGATCCCGGGGGCGTCGATCGGGACGACCATCATCGACTGCTGCCGGTGCGGGGCGGCGGTCGGGTCCGTCTTCCCCATGACGATGAGCACCTTGCAGTTGCGGTGCAGGGCGTTGGACGCGAACCACTTGCGGCCGTTGAGGACGTACTCGTCGCCGTCGCGCTGCATCCGCAGTTCGATGTTGGTGGCGTCGGAGCTGGCGACCCGCGGCTCGGTCATCGCGAACGCCGAGGCCATCGTCCCGTCGAGCAGCGGCTTGAGGTACTTCTCCTTGTGCTCGTCGGTGCCGAAGAGCGTGAGCACCTCCATGTTGCCGGTGTCGGGAGCGTTGCAGTTGCACGCCTCGGAGGCGATGTGGCTGCGCCCCATGATCTCGGCCAGCGGCGCGTACTCGAGGTTCGTCAGCCCGGGGCCCCAGTCGGGGTGCGGGTGGAAGAGGTTCCACAGTCCGCGCTTGCGCGCCTCCGCCTTGAGTTCCTCGATGATCGGCGGCTGGAAGTGCGGGTCACCCGACGCGCGCATCTGCTCGTGGTACACGGCCTCGGCGGGGTAAACGTGCTCATCCATGAACTCGAGCAGATCCGCCTGGTACTTCTTGGCGCGGTCCGAGGTCTCAAACAGGGACATGCGAACTCCTGACGGGGAGGGAGGGACATTGGGGGCGGGCGGCGAGGCAGAGCTCGCCCGGCGTACCGGTCATGGCTGTTCCAGCAGGGAGCTCTGGTAGCGGCGCATCCCGCGCAGCCACCGGTCGTAGTCCGAGCCCTTCTGCCGGTACATCTCAAGAACGTCTTCGTGGGGCAGGATCAGGAAGCGCTCGTCCTCGATCGCGGCCAGGACGGAGTCGGCGACGTCGGCCGGCTCCAGGACGTCACCCGCGGACGTGACGGCTCGCGTCGCCGCTCTTCCCAGCGCGTCCCCGGAATCCTCTCCGGCGGTCAGCATCCTGGTGTTCACACCCATCGGGCACAGACAGCTGACCCGGACCCCGCGATCGCCGTAGGTGACGCTCAGCCATTCGGCGAAGGCGACGGCCGCGTGCTTGGTGACGGCGTACGTGGCGGAGCCGATCTGAGTGAGCAGCCCAGCCGCCGAGGCGGTGCTGACGAAGTAGCCCTCCTCGCGCCCCAGCCATCGCGGTACCAGAAGCCTCGCCGCACGGATGTGGGCTCGCAGGTTCACGTCGATCGAGAGATCCCACTCCTGCTCACTCGCGTCGAGGCGGGGCGCCCCGGCGATGCCGGCGTTCGCGAAGTAGAGGTCGACCGGACCGAACGTGCTCTCGGCCAGGGCGATCAGGTCCTGGATCTGGGCGGTCTCCGACACGTCCCCGCCGGCGCTGATGGTGCTTCCCGGATGGTCGGCGTTGACTCTCTCCGACACCGCCCGGGCGGCCTCCGCGTCGAGGTCTGCGACGACGACCCGGGCACCCTCGCGAGCGAGCCGCGCGACCAGCGCGCTGCCGATGCCGGCACCACCACCTGTGACGATGGCGACTCTTTGTGCAACGTTCACAGCGGACCTCTCCACGCCGGGACACTCTTTCCTCGCCCTGTATAATTGAATCTGGCGTCAACTTCAATAGTGCGCCACGGGGCAGCCGTGGTCGTCACATCTGCAGAGCAGGCGAGAAAAGAAAAGACACCCGGCGGTACCGGGTGTCATGGAGGCAGGCGGATCAGCGGTGGCCGGGGAACCGCAGGGCGTTCGCCCAGAGCCGGGTGACCGTGGCCACGAGCTCCTCGAAGTCCACCGGCGCACCTTCTTCTTCCTGCCCTTCAGAGAGCACGAAGGCGTTGTACGCCATGACGCTGACCATGCCCGACAGCGCACGGGAGGCCATCATCGGATCGACCTCACGGTCGGCGACACCCCGCGCCTGCAGGTCGGCGATGCCGCGGGCATTGCGGCGGATGAACGCGTCCCCGCGCCGCCTGCGGAACTCACGGAACTCCGGCTCCACTTGGGCGACCTGCTCCAGCAGCGCCATCAGCTTCGCGTTCCGCCTGTACGCCGCGAGATACGCGCGATTGCTCGCCTCGAGCACCGCATAGGGGTCGTCGGCGCCCTGCACCCGGCCCATGCCGGGATGCATCATGTCCTCCTGCGCCTCCAGGAGGACGGCGGCAAGCACCTCTTCCTTGTTGGTGAAGTAGGTGTAGAAGGACCCCGCCGCGCATCGAGCCTCTTTGGTGATGTCGGTGAGGCGGGTGTCGAGGTAGCCGTCCCGTTCGAACACCTTCCGAGCGGCCTTCACCAATGCGGCCCGGGTCCGCGCTCCGCGCTGCGTCGTGGGCGGCTCGCGAAGTTGCGTGAAGGGCGCCACGGGCGGCGCCTTCTCGCTGTCGATCTCCTCGGGCGCAGTGCTGTCCATCCCCAGGACTTTACTTGAATCCGACGCCATAGTCACAAACCCCAAAGGGGTGGGCGGGCCGGTTGGTGTCCTGGTCTCCGGGGGTCAGTGGCGGCGGGCCGCAACGTCACCGAGCCCGGTGTCGCGGGTCAGCGCGGTACGGTCGATGGACCGCTTGAGGATCTTCCCCGACGGTCCCTTGGGCAGCGCGTCGACGAACCGGACGATGCGCGGGATCTTGTAGGCGGACAGCCGCTCGCGCGCCCAACTGGACACCTCGGCGGCCCCGAGTTCCGATCCGGGCCGGGCCGCGATGAGCGCGGCGACCTCCTCGCCGTAGTGGTCGTCGGGAACGCCGATGACGGCCGCCTCGACGATGTCGGGGTGCTCGTAGAGAACTTCCTCGACCTCACCGGGGTAGACGTTGTAGCCGCCGCGGATGATCAGGTCCTTGATGCGGTCGACGATGCGCAGGTCGCCGTCCGTGTCAGTTTCGCCGAGGTCGCCGGTCCGCAACCAGCCGTCGGTCGAGATGGCCGCGGCGGTGTCCGTGGGGCGGTTCCAGTAGCCGCGCATCACCGTGGGCCCCTTGATGTGGACCTCGCCGACAGTGCCCGGCGCGCACTCGTTGCCGTCGTCGTCCCGCACCTGGACCTGCAGCCCCGGGACCGCCCTGCCGGTGTACCCGGTCTTGCCGCCGCGGTCGATGTCGCTGAAGGTGCCGAACGCGGTCGTCTCGGTGAGTCCGTACCCCTCGAGGATGGTGCAGCCGAACCGGGCCTCGAAGGCCCGGGCGATCTCGCCGGGCAGCGAGGCACCGCCGGAGACCGCGACACGGAGCTGGGCGAAGTCCGCCGGGTTCGCATCACCGGCCGCGTGCAGCATCGCGTTCCACATGGTCGGCACGCCGGCCATGATGGTGAGCCGGTCGCGGCGCAACATCTCCAGCATCGACGCCGGGTCGAACCGGGCCAGCAACGACATCGAGCCGCCCGCGGTCAGGGCCGCCATCAGGACCGATGCCTGGCCGAACACATGGAACAGCGGGAGTCCGGTGCCGATACGGTCGGCGCTCGACGCGCGGCTGCACCCGGCGCCGATCTCCCCGGCGGAGAGCAGGTTGCCGACCGTGAGTTGAGCTCCCTTCGGCCGCCCTGTCGTGCCCGAGGTGTACAGGATGGCCGCGGTCTCGTCGCGGTCCCGGTCGACGACGTCGGCGGGGGTCGAACCGGTGACCGGCGCTCCCGGGGACAGCGTCCAGGAGGGCACGTCGAGCGCCGCGGCCGCCTCGGTGACGGCGGGGCCGAGGGCGTGCCAGCCGATCGCCAGTGAGCATCCGGCGTCGCCGAGGACGTACTCGATCTCGGCCCGGGTGGACATGGTGTTGACCGGCACCACGACACAGCCCGCGGCCTGAATGCCGAGGTAGGCCACGACGAACTCGGGCACCGACGGCGCCGCGAGCAGCACCCGGTCGCCGGGAGACAGCCCTGCGGCGGCCAACGCCCCCGCGTACCGTGCGCTCGCGTCGCGCAGTTGACGGTAGGTCCACTGGTCCGTGGCGCCGCGCAGGGCGATGTTGTCGGGGGTGGCGGCCGCGTGACGGCACACCAGATCGAAGACGCTGGTCATGAGCGGTGCCTTCCGGGGATGTGAGCCGATCCGTGGTTCGGTCAGGCGGAGATACGGAAGCGTTCGGCGAGTTGGCGGCGGGTGTCGGCGGCACTGGTGTGCAGCACGCCCCCGATACCGATCCGCGCCGCTCCGTCCAGGTTCTGCTGCAGATCGTCGATCATGACGGCCTCCTCGGGGTCGACGCCGAGGCGTTCGCATGCGATCGCGTAGATCCGCCGGGAAGGCTTGCGGATCCCGACCTCTGAGGAGATGACGACCACATCGGCGACAGCGGCGAGGTCGACACCGTCGTACGTCCCGGTACCGAACGAATTGGACACCAGCGCAACGGGACAGCCGGCGGCTCGAAGATCATCGAGCAGCGCGAGCATGTCCTGGTCGATCGACATGCCCGCTTGCATCCGGGCCGTGAGCCCCTCGGCCGGCACGTCGGCGCCGTGGACGCGGAGACGCTCGGCGAATCCCCGCTCGAAGGCTTCGGAGTCGATACGGCCGCACTCGTGGTCGGCAAGGAGGGTGCGTGAGGGCTGGTCCCGGGCGAGGAGCTCCAGCGGCAGGCGCGGGTCGCCGCCGAGCGAGGCGCCGAAGTCGGTGAAAGCCCGCAGCACACTGGAGGTGATGACCCCACCGAAGTCCACCAGGACCGCGGTTCGATCCTTCCCCTTCTCCGTCCCCGTCTCCATCAGACGACCTCGAACAGTCCGGCCGCGCCCATTCCGCCGCCGACACACATCGAGATCACGGCATACCGGACGCCTCGGCGCTTGCCCTCGATGAGGGCATGCCCCACCAGGCGGGCGCCGGTCATTCCGTACGGATGGCCGACGGAGATCGCGCCGCCGTTGACGTTGAACCGCTCGGGGTCGGTGTGCAGTTCATCGCGGCAGTACAGCGCTTGGGAGGCGAACGCCTCGTTGAGTTCCCACAGGCCGATGTCGTCGATGGTGAGGTTGTGCTGCTTCAGCAGCTTCGGAATGGCGAACACCGGGCCGATGCCCATCTCGTCCGGCGCGCACCCGGCAACGGTCATACCCCGGTAGACGCCCAGCGGTTCCAGTCCGCGACGCTCGGCCTCCTTCGCCTCCATCAGCACCGACGCCGAAGCCCCGTCCGACAGCTGCGAGGAGTTGCCCGCCGTCACGCTGGAACGCGTGGTCACCTGACCGTCGGGCAGCACCGGCGCCAGCCCGGTCAGGCCTTCGAGCGTCGTCGACGCGCGGTTGCCCTCGTCCCGGGTCAGGGTGACCTCCTCGTCGCGCACTTGCCCGGACTGCTTGTCGAGCACCTTCTTGACGGTGCTGAGCGGAACGATCTCCCGGTCGAAGCGGCCGGCCTCCTGCGCCGCCGCGGTGCGCTGCTGTGAGAGCAGGGCGAACTCGTCCTGGCGTTCCCGGCTCACGCCGTAGCGTTCGGCGACGATCTCCGCCGTCTGCAGCATCGGCATGTAGATGCTCGGCTTGTGCTCGACCAGCCAGGGATCCGTCATGCGGTGGGTGTTCATGTGGTCGTTCTGCACCAGGGAGATCGACTCGACGCCGGCGCCGACGGCGACCTGCATGCCGTCCGCGACGATCTGCTTGGCGGCCGTCGCGATGGCCATCAGGCCCGACGAGCACTGCCGGTCGATCGCCATCCCGGACACGGTGTCCGGGAGCCCGGCACGGAGGGAGGCCTGGCGCGCGACATTGAACCCGGAAGACCCCTGCTGCACGGCGCAGCCGAAGACGACGTCTTCGACCTCACCGCCGTCGAGTCCGGCACGCTGCACCGCGTGCGCAAGGGCATGGGCGGCGAGTTCCTGCGCCTGGGTGTCGTTGAACGCGCCCCGGTAAGCCTTTCCGATCGGGGTCCGTGCCGTCGAAACGATGACTGCTTCCCTCATGTCGCCTCACTGCTTCCTGTTGATCCGATTGGCCCGGGAGCCTCGGAGCCGGGATGACGAGCTCCGGGAGCTGACCCCGGCTCGTTATAGTTGAATACGGCGTCATGTTCAACCAAGGCATTCCGCGCTCACGGCCTTGACAGCCCACTCCCCTACCTGGAGGCTACCGACCAGTCGGTATGAATGGGGGGGGCCGTGACCGAGCTGAACATCTCCACTGGTGCGGGCGTGTTCGACGCGATCGTGGCGGGTCCGCCCGAGGGCCGCCCGGTGCTGCTGCTGCACGGTTTCCCGCAGACGGGGCTGGCGTGGCAACGGCAGATCGCGGCGTTGGCCGCGCACGGCTACCGGGTGGTGGCACCCGACCAGCGTGGTTACTCCCCCGGCGCCCGCCCCGAGCGGCCCGAGGACTATCGCATCGGCCTTCTCGTCGACGACGTTGTCGCGATCACCGAGGAACTGGGCTGGGCGGCGTTCGACCTGGTCGGGCATGACTGGGGAGGCGCGGTGGCGTGGTGGACCGCGCACGCCCACCCCGGCCGCGTACGCACCCTGACGGTTGTCTCGACCCCGCACCCCGGCGCTCTGGCCACCACCCTGCGCACCGACGAGGACCAACGTGAACGCTCGCGCTACATGATCGACTGGCGCGAGACACCCGCGACCGAAGAGCGCATGCTCGCCCACGAAGCCCGGGAGCTACGCGCCTTCTACACCGGGAAGGTCCCGCAGGACGGTGCCGAGGCCTACGTGCGGCACCTGTCCCGGCCCGGCGCTCTCACCGCGGCGCTGAACTGGTACCGGGCCGGCCGTCCCGACGGCGCGATCGGCGTCATCGAGGTGCCCACGCTGTACGTCTGGAGCACGCAGGACAGCGCGTTCGGCCCGGCGGCCGCGAGGGAGACCGAGCGGTGGGTCGACGGGCCGTACCGGTTCGAGACCCTCCAGGGCGTCAGCCACTGGATCCCGGAGGAAGCGCCCGAAACGCTGAACCGCCTGCTGCTCGACCATCTGCGAGCGCATGGCGCGCACTGAACCGCAGCGAATACCGCCGTCCGTCGACGCACCCCTGAGACGCACCCCCTGAGACGCACCCCCTGAAAGGTGACCCTGTGAAGACTGCGCGCGCGGCCTGGCGCCGCCTCGAGCCCCTCCACGGCATGATCTATTTCGTCCCCGAGGGCAGGCGACGGTACGCGGACCTCGGACTGAGCGGACATGCCGGGTACTTCGCCTCCCGGAGCGCCGCCTTCGGCCGGGCATCCGCCGAGCTGGTCATCTCGACCTTCTACAACTTCAACCCTGTTGTCGTACGGCAGGCGGTCGCCGGGGCCTGGGACGCGACGACTCCTCAGCAGGTGCTGGACGCGCGGTACGCCGCCGCAGGTGAGGCCCTGCGGCGGGCGGGAATCCACGAGCTGCCCGCTCTGGACGAGGTCCTGGCGCTGACCCGCAGGGCCGCCGAGGCCGCCTGCGAACATCCCCAGGGCCGCCCGCTGTTCGCCGCGCATGCCGTCCTGCCCTGGCCGGAGGAACCGGTACTGCAGCTGTGGCACGCCCAGACGTTGCTCCGGGAGTTCCGTGGAGACGGCCACGTCGCGTGCTTGCTGAGCGAGGGCGTCGGAGGCCTGGAAGCCCTGATTCTGCACGCTGCCACCGGTGAGGTTCCCGTCCACTTCCTCAAGGTGAGCCGCGCATGGTCCGAGGAAGAGTGGGCCGCCACCGAGGAGCGCCTGCGCACGCGGGGCCTTCTCGACGGTGGCTCCCTCAGCGCGGAAGGCGTACGTCTGCGCCAACACATCGAGGACCGCACCGACCACCTCGCCCTCCCCGCCTACGCCGCGCTCGGCGACAGCGACTGCGAACGTCTCGCCGAACTCGCGAGCCCCTTCGGCCGCGCCGTCGTCGACGCCGGCCTCCTCAAGCTCGGCTGACCGGGGCGCTGTGCAGCCCGTTCACATGGTGTTCGCGTTGCCCTCGGCGGCCTCGACGACGTTGGCGAGCTGCACGGCCCGTGTCATGGGGCCCACACCGCCACCTGGATCGGTGAGGAGCATCCGCCGCCCGCCGTGCAGGTGCACCTCGAAGCCGTGGTCGTGGTCCTCCGCGGCGAAGAGCCACGGTTGGCTGTTGTGCGGTGAAGGCGCCAGGGAGGCGGCGCGGGCCAGGTGGAGAGAGGCTCGACCGGGACGCACGTGGGACGCGCGGCCGAGGCTCTCGTACGACACGGACATGGTGCTGCCCCTCTTCAGGAACGTTCCTGACCCGCGGAGCCTTGCTCAGCCCTCGGTGACCAAGTCGTCGGCGACCGTCCTCGCCCAGTCCTCGATCCGGTCGAAGTCCCGGAAGTCGCCGCCCTTTCCGTTCTTGATGATCATCCGGGCGACCCACCCTTTGGCGCCCTCCTGCAGGCAGCCGCCGAAGGTGACGTGCCCGTTGACGTCGAGCCGGGTCATGGCCCGCTTCAGGCCGGGCACGGGCGGGATGTCCCGCTCGGAGGCCGAGGGGTCCAGCGGGCCGCTGCTGAACAGCCAGAGCGGGCGTCCGGCCAGTTCGCGGCGGTGCCGGCGGAGGAACCGGCGGGAGTCCTTGTGCCAGCGTCCGGCGTACACTGCACCGCCGACCACGACGGCGTCGTAGGGGTCCACGCGGGCGACGGAGCCGGCCGGCAGCGACTCGGCGGTGAGACCCTCCTTGCGCAGGACCTCGGCCACGGCCTCGGCGATCTGCGCGGTCGATCCGTTCGTCGTCCCGTAGGCGACCAGCACCTTGGTGGTCATGGTGCTCCGCCTCCTTTCACCTGTTCACAGCTTGCGCAGCCAGTCGTCGGCGATGCCGTGCAGTGCCTGCGCGTCGGGCCGTACGTGCGAGTCGTCCAGCCGGTGGGTGAGCTTGTCGACGACCGCGACCACGCCGTCGATCCGACGTGTCATGGAGACGGCGATCTCCGTCTCGCTCTTGCGCTCCATCTGCCCCATGAGCGTGACCACGCCCTCGGTGACGGAGACGGTGATACTGCGAGGAGGCAGCCACAGCGCCCGTGCGAGCACCTCGTCGACGACCTCGGCGCGGATCTCCGCGTCCGGCCGCAGGAAGACCTGGAGCAGGTCGCGGCGGGTGACGATGCCGACCAGCCGGTGTTCCTCGTCGAGGACGGGCAGCCGTTCGATGTGGTGCTGCGCCATGGTCCGGGCGGCCTCGACGATGGTGTCGTCGGCGTGGACCGTGATCGGCGGTGCGGTCATCAGCCGGCCGGCGGTGCGGGCCCGGGCCTGCACGGCCCGCTCACGGCCCGCGCGGGTGAGCCGGTCGAAGCGGAAGCGCTTCTTCGGCTCGTACGGGTCGGGCGTCTCGGCCTGCCGGACCATCAGATCGGTCTCGGAGAGGACGCCGATGACCCTCTCGTCGTCGTCGACGACGGGCAGTCCGCTGATGCGGTGGTCGCCGAGCAGCCGGGCCACTTCCTTGAACGGGGTGCCGTACTCGGCACGGACGACGTCCGTGGTCATGACGGAGCCGACCTTGTTGTGCTTCATGGTTGTTCCTCCTCAGCGGAGTCGGCGCAGATACGGGTCCTGGAGCCTGCGGGGCAGCTTGGGCAGGGCGCTGACCGAGGGGTGGCACGGTAGGCCGAGGATCGAGCGCGCGCGGGGGTTCACCGCGAACAGACGGCCTGTGCAGCGGCCCGCGTGCAGCTGGTGCAGGATCGCCCGGCCCACCGAGCCCGGCTTGCGTCCGGCGCCGACGACGGCGACCGTGTGCGGCCGCAGCAGCGGTTCGAGGCTGGCGACGTCGGCGGCGCGACCGCGTTCCTCCACGGCCGTGAGGTAGGTGTCGCTCTGGTCGAGGGCGATGGTGCAGCGCACCTCCGGGCCCTCGAAGCGGCGGGCCGTGTTCAGGCCGAGGTCGGCGAAGAGCTTCAGCACCTCGTGGTTCTCGCTGAGTGCGTCGGCCGTGAACGTGGTGATGCCGGCGGCACGGGCGGCGGAGACCAGGTGCTCGACGAGAAGGGTGCCGACGCCCCGGTGGTGCAGTCCGTCCGCGACCGCGATGGAGATCTCCGCCGTGTCCCCCGTCCCGCCGCTGTCGTACTCGGCGAGGCCGATCACCCGACCACCGGTCTCGGCCAGCAGCACCCGGTACCCGGCGCGCGGCTCGGCGCAGGCCCGGTCCGCGGCCACCGCGGCGACGCCCCGGCCGGCGGCGAAGAACCTCAGGCACAGGTTCTCCGCAGACATCTCCTCGTACAGCCCCTGCACCAGATCGTGGTCGTCCCGCCGCACCGGACGGATACAACACCGTGGTGCCGTCCGCGAGCAGGGCGTGGACCGTGGGCCGAATGAGCGTGTCGTCCGTCATCGCGGTTCCCCTCAGCGTTCCTCGGCGTTTTCCTCGGCACTTAAAAGCGTCCGGCGGAACGGGCGGCGGCCCCAGGGGCTGTCCGGGCGGTGCGGGTGGGCCGGTCGGCCCTCAAACGGGGGCCGGGCAGCAGGCAGTCCGGGGGCGGGCGTCGATCACGACGTCGGCGCTGAGCTCGGCTGCGAGCCCGAGCTTGTCGTCGGTGACGTCGGTGGCTGCGACGGTGGCTCCGGCGATCTTCGCGTACTGCACCGCCAGGTGACCGAGCCCGCCGACGCCGGAGATCGCGACAAGCTGCGCGGGCCGCACGTCGGCGACCTTGAGCGCCTTGTACGTGGTCACGCCCGCGCAGGTCAGCGGGGCGGCGTCGACGGCGGTGACGCCCTGCGGCACCGGCTGCGCGAAGTCGGCCCAGGCGAGCATCCTGCCCTGCCGAGCCAGGGCACGGCGACGGCCGGCCGACGCTGAGGTGGGTGACGCCGCCGCCGAGCTTCTCCACGAGGCCGCTGGTCCCCGGCCGGGACCGACCGGCCCAACGGCCCCCGGGTTCACCGCAGCCAGGGGTTGCGGCTGACGAACGGCAGCCGGGCCCATGCGTGGCCCAACCCCCAGACCGCGCCGGCGCCCACGGCGGCCAGAGCGATCAGGACGACCGCGTACACGACGTGGTACTCGGCGAACGGGTTGGTCGACATGCTCGGCGAGCCGTCGGAGAGGTGCTTGGCGGGCGGCCACTGCGCGATCCACATCAGCGCCATCATCAACGTGCCCGCGATCGCGGCCAGGCGGAGGCCGATACCCAGGATCAGCGCCACACCGATCCCGAGCAGGCCGAGCATGAACAGCCAGTCCGCCCAGGCGTCCCCGGCCCAGTCGTGGAACGTCGACTCCATCGGGCCGGCCGCGACCCCGCCGAGGAAGCCCTTGGTGGGCGAGCCACCGTCGACCCAGGCATGGCCCGACTGGGTGGCGTACCCGAAGCCGAACGTCTTGTCGAGGAATGCCCACAGGAAGACGAACCCGGTCAACAGCCGCAGCCCGGCCAAGACATAAGCGCTCGTCGCCGTGGTGTCGGCCGCCGCCTCAGCGGCCCTGGCCTTTCGCAGGGACGGGAGACGGATTCCCAGGTGCCGGTGCGGTTGATCGTGAACTGCCATGATCGTCATCCCCCTCGGGACGGATTCGTTGTTGACACCGTCCACTCTCGTGGCGCGGACATGCCGACGCCGGATGCCGAAGGTCCGTGTCCATGGGGCTGAACGGCCCCTACCTCGGGCCCTGTCGGGGTGGCGCCGGCGACTGCCGTGGCGGCATACCGGAGGCAGTGCCCAGGAGCGGTGACCGCGGCCGGGGTGTCAGGCGACCGGCAGATCGGGCCGCACAAGGGTCCCGGAGCGGCCGTGCACGATCTCGTACGCCGCGTCCAACGCCCCGATCGCGGCCAGCTGCCCGGTGTTCTCCACGAACCGGGCGGCGGCCTCTGCCTTACGGCCCATCGACTCCTGTGCGTAGTGAGCGTCGCGCAGTTCGGCCGGCGTGGCATCCAGGACGGGGCGCTGGTCGGGGGTGCCGTAGCCGGCGTAGACGTTCGGTACGTCGGTCAGCACGAGCAGGAAGTCCGCCTTCAGGTCCTCCGCCAGCCGGGCCGCCGTCAGGTCCTTGTCCACGACGGCGTCCACGCCGTGCAGCGCTCCGGTGGCCCAGTCGGCGACGACGGGAACGCCTCCGCCGCCCGCGCACACCACCACGGTCCCCGTCTCCAGCAGCACCCGGACGGTGTCGGCCTCCACGATCCCCTCGGGCGAGGGCTCGGGAACCACCCGCCGCCGGCCGTGCCGGTCCTCGGCCATGTCCCAGCCGTACTTGGCTGCCAGGAAGCGGGCGGGCTTCTCGGGGTAGATCGGTCCGACCAGCTCGGTGGGGTGCTCGAAGGCGGGGTCGTCGACGCGTACCCGGGTGTGCGTGACGAGCGCGACGACCCTGCGTCCGGGCAGGACGTCGCGCAGGGTGCGGAACAGGAGGGTGCCGATCATGCCCTGCGTCTGGGCGCCGAGCAGATCCAGCGGGTAGGGGGCGGTGAGGGCCGCGTCGGCCGTGCTCTGGGCGGCGAGGAGGTCGAGTTGGGGTGCGTTGCCGTACGTGACGACGAGTTCGTGGTCGTGGGCGAGGGCGGCGATCGCGGTGGCGACGCGGACGATGTTGGTGCACTGGACATCCGCGTCGGGGCGTTCACCGCGGTGCAGCAGGGCGTTACCGCCGAGGGCGACGACGATGCGCATGGTCTCCGCCTCTCTCTTCGCCTGTCTCCGTGGCTTCTGCGCCGTGCGGGTCTCCCCTCCCCTTCATTCTTCCCCTTCATCGAACGCCGGACCGCTCGTCCGCACAGGGTGCCGAAGGGTTCCCGCAGGCCGCCGGACGGCCCGGTCCTGAGGCCGGGTGGCCCATGACCCCGGCGGTCGTGCCTGCTCACGCTGGAGGTGGTGGCTCCGCACGCGGACGACGGCGACCGGGCAGTGCGCATGGTGCAGCACCGCCTGGCTGACCGAGCCCAGCAGCAGCCCGGCCCTGCGTGCGCTCGGCGTTGCGGGCGAACTCGCGGGCGATGCGGGCTGACTGCTCGGCGGGGACGGAGGTCGTTGTCTCCTGCCAGGCCGGGGTGCAGGGCTGGGTGGCGTCCTCGTACGACGCCGACCGGTTGCCCGGGAGGCCGGGGCGGGGCAGGGCGATCTCGACGGTGTCCCCGGCACGGTCGATCAGGCTCGACTCCGGGACCACATCGCCCAGATCGAGGTTCCAGCGGCCTCGCCCGGTCTCTCCCCACCGGAAACCGAGCGAGCCGCCGGGGACCACCGGTTCGCCGGTGGCCCGGTCCGGAAGGACGGTCTTGAACGCCGCGTTCTCTTCGGCCTCCTCGCCACGGCCGAGGTCGGCGGCGGTCAGGAACGCGTCGGTGACGAGACCCTGGCCGTGTTCGCGCAGGTCACGAGGAACGGCGCGTCCGTGCACCTCCTCAAGTAGTGCTGGAAGTACGGCACCTCGCGGTCGACGGGGAACTCACGCAGGATCATGTGCCCCATGGCCATCGCCAGCGCCCCGTCCATGCCGGTGTGCGGGGCCAGCCACTCGTCGGCGTGCTCAGTGACCGACGAGCCTGATCAGAGGATGGACACCCTGGAGCTGTCGTCGTTCGAGCAGTCGCTGCTGGTGGCGGTGCCGGTCCCGGTCGGGGCGCTGACCGACCGGTACGGCGGCCGGGTCATGCGGAAACCAGCCCTTCCCGTCCAGGGGCGGAACGAGTGCCACGGAGCCGAAGAGGCGTCCGGCGGCCCGTCCGACGGGCGTGGACTGCCTGAGAAGTCGGCGGTCCCCGAACGACAGGCGGTGCGCCGGTCAGCCGGTTGCCGGCACCATCACCACAGGGCAGTGGGAGCGGTGCAGGAGGGTGTGCGCGACCGGGCCGAGCTGTGGCCCGGGACGGCTTGTACGGCGGTGGGCGCCGATGACGACGACGGCGGACTCGTGCGTGGCGTCCAGCAGGGCCTGGGCCGGTCCTCTGCGGACCGTGCGGGTGTCGACGCCGACCTGGGGGTGTTCTTCCCGCAGCTTGGCCACGTCGAAGCTCGGCACGGCCTCCTCGGCCAGGTCGCTCTGGGCGCGCCGCCGTTGCCCTGAGCTTGTCGCGGGAAGCAGGGAGGGCAGTTCGGGGGTGATGTGGCGGTGGGTCGAGTGCAGGACGCGCAGCCGGACACCGCGCCGCTCCGCCTCGCAGAAGGCATAGGAGGCCGCGTCGGCGTCGGAGTCGTCCTCCAGGCCGAGCAGCACGCTGCGTTCGTCGTCGCACGGGTGGTCACCGCGTACGACGAGCAGGGGGCCGTGCACATGCGCGGCCAGGCGCAGACTCACCGAGCCTGCCAGCAGCCCGGTGACACCACCCAGGCCGCGGGTGCCGACGACGGTCAGGTCCGCGCCCTCGCTCTCGCGTACGAGCGCCCGCGCGGCGCCGCCCGCCGCGGCCTCGGTCACCACGGACAGGGCCGGATGACGCTCCCGGACGCGTGCGGCGGCCGACGCGAGGACGGGTCCGGCCTCGTCACGGTCGGACACCGCGTACACGACGCGCAGTTCGGCATCGCGGCGCGCAGCTTCCGCCGAGGCCCAGTCCAATGCGCGTACGGCGTTCAGGGAACCGTCCACTCCCACGACCACATGGCGGGTCATCTCCCTCTCCCTTCTGCTCGGCTCCGTGCTCCCGATACTCGTCCTTCCGCGACGTCGCGAGCAGGGGCCAGGCGGAACCTGCTGACACGCCGTACGGCCCCGGGCGCAGGGCCGTTCGACCCCGCCCCGGGCCCACGCGGGAAGTCGCAGACCGGGTCAGGAAGAGCGACGCGCTGGTCAGCCGCAACGCGCGCCTCCGGCGCGTGCTGCGCATCGCCGGTCTGGCGCGGGCACGGGTGGTGGGACTCTTGCCGCCAGAGCCCGCTCCGATACGTGGGTGTCGTCGGACGCGACGCCGATTGCTCCACGTATCCCCGCAGGGCACTCCCAGCGAGCAGCGAGCCGAGTCAGTGAGCGGCGGCATCGGCCCGCGAGTCGACGGACGCAGCGGAGCCTTCGTCGTCCAGGAACTCGCGGATCGCGAAGCCCACCAGCGTGATCACCGCGGTCCACACCACGACTGCCGTCGTCGGGTAGCTCCAGGTGAACAGCACTACGGCCGCGACCACCAGGATGGCCACTCCGATCCAGCGCTTGAAGCGGTGGACGAACCGCCCGACCACACCGAGACGGAACCCGGCCGACGTCGTCACGTCGCGCAGTGCGCCGATGCTCCGCCGGCAGCCGGTGCGCGTGAGAACGGCGATCCTGGACGGGCCGGCGAGGAAGGCACCGGCGGCGGTGAAGAGGGCGACCGCGGCGAGGGCCCGTACGCCGGCCCGCAGGAACTTGACCAGCGCGTCGTACACGGATCCCGCGGCGGCCTGGGACGTCCCTGGCGGCAGATGGTCGAGGTAGACGTCACGGGCCACGGTGAGGCCGATTCCGAGGACCAGCATGGCGGCGAACACGGCCAGCGCGGCCCCGACCAGCGCGTGCCGACGGTTGAACGCCACGTACACAGCGGCGGCCGCGACCAGCAGCGCGATGACGGGCAGCCAGCCGCCGAGGATCTCCAGCACTCTCACGTAGGTCTTGATCTCGCCGACGTCCTCCGACGCGAACACCACGAAGTTCGTGTGGACGGCCGGGATCTTCGCGGCGGGTGAGAAGCCGGCGTCGACCAGCTGGTCCTTGACGTTGGCGACGATCGGCCCCAGGTCGATGACGACCTTGTTGTCCTCCAGCTTGACCGTGCTGTCGGACTGGCCCGTCAGGGCCTTGTCCAGCGCCGCGTGCGCCCTGCGGTTGGCGTTCACCCAGACCGTCTCGAAGGCACTGCTGGTGACCACCCGCTCCACCGTGCTGCTGACCAGCTGCTTGAGACCGTTCGCGATCGGGCCGTCCAGGTCGCCCAGCAGTTCGGCCGCCCGCGGCGGGACACCCTTCTGCTCGGCCACGTCCGTCAACTCCTTGACCAGCGCGTCCACATCGACCTGCGCCAGCACGGCGGCGGTGACCCGGTTGGTGACCGCCTTCTGCACATCGGGGTCGCTCGCCAGTGGTCCCACGGTGTCGACGTAGCGGTCCGTGTCCTGCACGATGCTGTTCGCCCACACCGCGACGACGGACAGCAGCGACAGCAGCGCGGCGAGAAGGATCAGCAGGACCGAGCCGAGCGAGCGAAACGGGTGGTGCCGCGGCGTCCGGGCACTCTCCAGGGCGTTCACCCGCTGCCGCAGTTCGTCCAACTCGCTGCGTTCCCTGGCCGAGAGCTGTTCGTCACCGCTGTCGCTCATGGTCATCAGCAGACCCGTGCGGCGCACGGCACGCGACCTGGGCGAACCCAGGCGGGTGACCGAACGCAACACGGACTCGTCCCTGACTGCGATGCCTCACGCGAGGACAGTGGCGGAGCGGGGCAGGCGGGAGGAGGGTGAGGAGTTACGACGGACGAGGTCCTCACGGCCTTGACCCTCGGCGGTCATTCCTCCCGGCCTCCGCAAGTCGCACCGGCGTGATCCTGCTGATGCCGTCGCCGGATGAGGCGAGAGCCGATGCAGGGCGTGTGGCGCGGGCCGGGTCGCCCGCCGAGCGTCGTTCCCGCCGCGTGCATAACGTGGGTGAGCAGGAAGGAAGATGTGTGTGTGCTTACGTGCCCGGTGGGGCTCGGGTGGCGCTCGCCGTGAGCGAGGCGGCTCATCCGGGCCTGGTAATCGGCTTCGCTGATCCGGGCGTGCAGCAGCAGTCCGGTGCTCCACCGCTCGGTGGCTTCCAGCGCGGCGCGGCGGCCGCGCAGTCGGGCGAGCGGCGAGCGGCGGGCAGCGGGATTCGCGCGGGGTGATCAGCCGGACGGTGTCGTAGACGGCCCCGGCCAGGATGACCACCCCGAGCAGCAGGGCGATCACCGCGGACATGGCAGACTCCCGGTTTCTCGGCGCGCCCTTCGGTCACATTCGCCTGGTCACATTCGCCGGTGCGTCTCATCGTGCTTGGACAGCGGATCGTCCTTCGGCCGGTACTCGTGTCCGGTGTCGTGGCCGCCGTGCATGCCGCGCATCATGAAGAGCATCATCAGCGGGCAGGCCAGCGCGATCGCCCCGAAGAAGAGCGTGGCCACCGGCACGCCGAGGGCCAGGGCGCCGACCACGGCGATCGCGACCGCGATCGCGTACAGGCCGTAGTTGCGTGGGTTGGTGTTCATCACGGGCCTCCTTCACCGGTGCGCCCGTCGGGCGTGTGGTCAGTTCTTGCTGAGTGAGGGGCCCCTCCCGGTGTGGAGCACGGCGAGGCGGCGGCGGTATTCGTCCTCGTCGATCTCTCCGCGGGCGAAGCGCTCGGCGAGCAGCTGCTCTGCGCTGGGCGCGGGCGACGAGGCACCGGTCTTCGGCGCATCGGTCCCCTCCGACCGGGCCAGGGCCCGGAACAGCAGGACACCGAGGGTGATGACCAGCGTCCAGAACAGGATCATGCTCGCCGACATGGCGAACCAGCCCCATCCGCTGAGATCGTGGTCGTACCAGAACATCGTGGTCACTTCCTCGGAGGCCGGGAGGCCGGGTCGGCCGCGGACCTGATGCCTGCGGCTTTCCTGATGCCTCACCCTCACCGTCGCCCCGGCCCGTCGGTACGTCATGGGCCGCACGGGCCAGAGCACCGGGGCCGTTGGACCCTTACCCCGTGGGGGTGTTCGGGAGGAGATTGGGAGGGAGCCGGTCAGAGAGAAGGTCTGTCATGGGGATCGCCGACATCACTGTGATCGCGATCGCGGCTGGGCTGATCGCCACGCTCGGCTGGTTCTTCTTCGGCCCGCGCCGCGCCCGCTCCGCCCGGATCGAAGGCGGGGTGCAGCGTGTGGACGTGACCGTGCGGGGCGGTTACAGCCCCGACGTGATCAGGGTGCGGCAGGGCGTGCCGGTGGAGCTGGTCTTCGACCGGCAGGAGTCCGGCGAGTGCACCAACCGGGTCGTCTTCCCCGACCTGCGCGTCAGTGCCGGACTGCCGGCGCATCAGCGCACCACCGTGCGGCTGCGACCCGAGCAGGCCGGCTCGTACGGCTTCGCCTGCGGGATGAACATGATCCACGGCACGCTCGTCGTCGATCCGGCCGAGGAAACCGGCGGTGGCCCGCCTGCCGCGGCGCTCACGGTCTCGGCCGAGACGCCCCCGCTCTCGGCCGACCGGGAGAGCACACCCGACGGCGGGGACGAGCAGGCAACGGCCGTCGAGGCCGAGGCTGCGGAGGCCGCCGAGCGGCGCGCGGAGATCGCGGACCTGTCCCGCCGTGTCGCCGTGGGCACCGTGTTGACGCTTCCGGTGCTGTTCGCCGTGATGGCCCACGAGCTGTTCGGGGCGGACTGGGTGCCGGGCTGGATGCTCAACCACTGGCTGCAGCTGGCCCTGATCACCCCGGTCATGTTCTACACCGGGTGGCCGGTCCATCGGATCGGCTGGCTCACCCTGCGCCACCGCGGCGCCGACATGAACTCCCTCATCACGCTGGGCACTTCAGCCGCCTACGGCTACAGCCTCCTCGTCACGCTCGCCCCGCGCCTGCTGCCCGAGGACGTCCGCGAGGTCTACTTCGAGGCCGTCGGGGTGATCCTCACCCTGATTCTTCTCGGGCGGCTGCTGGAGGCCCGTGCCAAGGCCGGCACCGGCGAGGCCATCCGCGCCCTGCTGGGCCTGCAGGCGCGCACCGCGCGGGTCGTACGGGACGGAGCCGAAACCGAGATCCCCGTGGGCGAGGTCGTGGTCGACGACGAGATCGTCATCCGGCCGGGCGAGAAGATCCCCGTCGATGCCGAGGTGCTCTCCGGCTCCTCGGCGGTGGACGAGTCGATGGTCACCGGCGAGCCGATGCCCGTGACCAAGCGCGCCGGGGACGGTGTCATCGGCGCCACCGTCAACACCACCGGGTCGCTGCGGGTGCGGGCGGCCAAGGTCGGTGCGGACACCATGCTGGCCCAGATCATCCGGCTGGTGCAGCAGGCCCAGGCGTCCAAGGCACCGATCCAGCGGCTCGCCGACGCCATCTCCGCATACTTCGTGCCCGCAGTGATCGCCGTGGCCGTCGCGACGTTCGCGCTCTGGTACACGGTCGGCCCCTCTCCCGCCGTCACCCTGGCGCTGGTCTCGGCGGTCGCCGTGCTGATCATCGCCTGCCCGTGCGCGCTGGGCCTTGCCACGCCGCTGTCCGTGATGGTCGGCACCGGCAAGGGGGCACAGGCGGGCATCCTCATCCGCTCGGCCGAGGCCCTGGAGACCGCGCACAAGCTGGACACGGTCGTCCTGGACAAGACCGGCACGGTCACGGCAGGCAGGCCGGTCCTCACCGACGTACACACCGCCGACGGCTTCAGCGAGGACGAGGTGCTGCGGCTCGTGGCCGCCGCCGAGGCCGACAGCGAGCACCCGCTGGCCACCGCGGTCACCGAAGGCGCCCGCGAGCGCGGCCTCGCCGTACCGGCCGCCTCCGGCTTCGACTCGGTCACCGGCAAGGGCGTCCAGGCCACCGTGGACGGCCGGGCCGTGCTGGTCGGCACCGCGCGACTCCTCGCGGACGTCGGTATCGGCACCGCTGACCTCACCGCGATCGCCGACACGTTCTCGGCGCAGGGCAAGACCCCGATCCTGGCCGCCGTCGACGGGCGCCCGGCCGGTGTGCTGGCCGTCGCGGACACCGTCAAGGACGACTCCGTGCAGGCGATCGCCGCCCTGCACCGACTCGGCCTGGCCACCGTCATCCTCACCGGCGACAACGCCCGCACCGCCGCCGCGATCGCCGCACAGGTCGGCGTACGGCGGGTGCTGGCCGAGGTGCTGCCGGAACACAAGGCCGACGAGATCCGCCGCCTCCAGGACGAGGGCCGCACCGTCGGCATGGTCGGCGACGGCATCAACGACGCCCCCGCCCTGGCCCAGGCCGACGTGGGGCTGGCCATCGGCACCGGCACGGACGTGGCCATCGAGGCCGCCGACATCACCCTCATCTCCGGCTCGCTGTCGGGGGTCGTCACCGCGATCCGGCTGTCGCGCGCGACCATGCGCAACATCAAGCAGAACCTGTTCTTCGCCCTGGTCTACAACGCCGTCGGAATCCCTCTCGCCGCCGGCGCCCTCTACCCGCTGTGGGGTATCCGGCTCAGCCCGATCATCGCCGCAGCGGCCATGGCCCTGTCCTCCCTGTCCGTGGTCACCAACGCCTCCCGCCTGCGTCGCTGGCATTCCGCGCCCCTGCCGGAGCCAGAAGCAGAGGCCGGGCCGCAGCCGACCGTCGAGTCCGCCGCCGACCGCACCGGGTACGAAGGGGAAGGGAACGGGCGGACGCAGACCGTGACGGATCCGGTGTGCGGGATGCAGGTCGACCCCGCGACCGCGCCGGCCCAGCGGGACGCATTCGACGGCACCCTGTACTTCTGCTCCGGTCACTGCGCCGCCACGTATGACGTCGACCCGGGCCACTATGCCGGTACGCCGGCCGAGGGCGTCCGAACCCGCCGGAACAAGCACGAGCACCATTGACGACTCGGCGGACTTGGCGGACTCGGTGGTGGGGGCATAGGCGTAGTTGCGACCTTCCCGGCGGGTGCGTGCCGGCCCGATCCGCAGGCCGTCACACCTGCCGAGGGCGGCGCTCGGGAAGCATCCCCGCGGCTTCAGCTCCGGACGCGGCAGCAGCCGAGGGGGACATGGAGTGCAGGCGGGCGTCGAGGGAGTAGGCACCCGCGCCGACGAGCAGCAGGAAGAGGCTGCCGCACAGCTGGGCGAGGCCGGTGCGTGCCTCGTGGGCGAAGTCCCACCAGCCGGACTCCCCCTCGAACAGCGGGGCGTCACCCCACAGGATCGGCAGCTTGGTGATCAGCAGCGCGCCGACCATGTTCACGATCATTGGCACGGCGGCGAGTCGAGTGACCAGCCCGACGAGGATGAGCAGTCCGCAGACGATCTCGAACACCCCGTCCAGCGGGGCGAAGAAGCCCGGCGCGGGGATTCCGGCTTTGTCGAACCGGCCGCTGCCGAGCTGGTCGGGCCGAAGGAACTTCAGGATGCCCTCGGAGAGGAAGATCAGTCCGACGTAGAGGCGGATGAGGACGACGGTTGCGGGCGCGCCGGTCGAGGTCAGCCAAGTGAATCGGGCCGGTGACCGAACCATGGATGGACTCACCCTTCCCCATCGGGTTCCGTTGCCCGATGCCGTTCTCGCTCAGGGTGAGCGCGACGATACACATCTTTGCGCTCGGGCCGTCAGTGCGACTCCGGAACCCACCATCCACACCCCGATCCCCGGCCCGGACGGCGCGGTGGCATGGATCGTCCAACGCTCCGAGGACGTCACCGCCTTCGTTCACTCTCGCCGGGCCCGCCGACTCACCGAGGAGTTCACCGAACGGGCAAGGGGCCTGGCAGCCGAGCTCTACGTACGGGCCTGCGAGCTGCACCGGCTGAACCAGGAACTGCGCCAGGCCCACGCCCGCGAACGCCAGGTCGCCGTCGCCTGCAGGAAGCCATGCTCCAGGACCCCGACCTGAGCCGGCACGACGACAACATCGCCGTGCGCTACCTTCCCGCGACGCAATCACTCAACGTGTGCGGCGACTGGTACGACGTCGCCGACCTGCCACCTGACCGCTACGCCGTGGCCGGCGACGTCGTCGGCCACGGCCTACGGGCCGCAGCCGTGATGGGCATGTTCCGCAATGCACTCAGCGCAGCCATCCGGGCCATCCCCAGCCCCGCCCAGGCCCTGGAAGTCCTCGGCCTGTACGCCAGACTGATCATCTACAGCAACGCCGGACAACCTGCCCCCGGTCCTGCTCCCCCCCCCGCTCCCAGGACAGCGCCCTCTCCCCCGACCAACTCGCGGACGCCCTGCTGGCCCGCCTCAGCGTCACCATCGGAGCGCCGGACGGCATCGCCCTGGTCGTCATCCGCCTGCAACCCGGTTCATGCCGTGGCCGATGCAAGCCATCCTGCACCGCCGTACTGGCCTCGGCGAGCGCGGTGAGGAAACCCAGCGCGGTGGCTCCGCCGCCGAGATCGGCCCCTCCCCCTCGGGTGGGTGTCGCCCACTGCGGGGCGGGCACGCCGCGACTACCGTGAGGAGAGGCGGGCCGCTGTCGCGCCAGGCCAGCCGGCTTCCGGAGGGAGATCCCGGTGCCTGCACAACCTCTCGACACGAAGACCGTGACGGCCCTAGTCAGCGACGCCTCAGCCGCGCCGTCCATGCACAACGCGCAGCCATGGAAGTTCCGCTTCCTCCGCGCCGACCGCACCTTTCACGTCCGATCGGACCCCGAGCGGACCATGCCCCACGCCGACCCCACCAACCGCGCCCTCCACATCGGATGCGGCGCGGCCCTGTTCAACCTGCGCGTCGCCGCCGCGCACGCGGGCTGGGAGCCGACCACCCGGCTGCTGCCCGACCCGGCGGACCCGGAACTGCTCGCGACGGTGGAGCTGGCCGAACCCGTACGCCCGGAAACCGACCTCGCCACGCTGCACCCCGCCATCCACCGCCGGCACACCAGCCGCCATCCGTTCTCGGAAGAAGACATACCCCAGGCCATACAGGACACCCTGTCCGGCGCCGCCCTGCGCGAAGGAGCGCGGCTGCTCTTTCCCGCCGAATGGCATGCGGAATCCGTGCTGGACCTGGTCCACGACGCCGAGGGCCGCGACTCGCTGGACCCCAGCCAGTTCCAGGACATCGTCCGCTGGACCCGCATCGGCGCCGACATCACCGCCACGCCGGCCGACGGGATCCCCGACTACGCCTTCGGCCCGCGCAAGCGGGGCGGAAAGGCCCCCGTGCGCGACTTCGCGGGACGACGCCCCATGCCCGGCCGCGAGGTGGCCACGTTCGAGAGCAAGCCTCAACTGGCCCTGCTGGGCACCACCGGCGACCGGCCGGAGGACTGGCTGACGGCGGGACAGGCCCTGGAGCGCGTCCTGCTCGAAGCAACCCTGGACGGGCTGGCGACCTCGCTCACGTCCCACGCCCTCGAATGGCCGGAACTCCGCTGGGCCGTTCGCGACCCGCAGTCGGCGATGGGGTTCGTACAGATGGTGCTGCGCCTCGGGTACGGCGAACAGGGCGTGGCGACACCACGCCGCCCAGTGGGAGACGTGCTGGAAATCGAGCCATGAGGGGTCGACAGGCGGGCAGGAGGACCCGCCTTGTCGAACGCCTTGTCGCCGACCTCAGCGGTGCTCGGGGTTGTCCGCACCCGGTCGGCAGCCGGCGTCCCACTGCGAGCGCTGGTTGCCATGAGCAGGGATGCCTCCGCTCCGCTTCAGCAGGGCGGCGAGGTGCATCAGGTTCCAGGTCATGAAGCTGGTGTTGCGGTTGGTGAAGTCGTTCTCCGGGCCGCCCGAGCCCGGGTCGAGGTACGACGGCCCGGGGCCGGCCGCGCCGATCCAGCCGGCGTCCGCCTGGGGCGGGATCGTGTAGCCGAGGTGCTGGAGGCTGTAGAGGACGTTCATGGCGCAGTGCTTCACGCCGTCCTCGTTGCCGGTGATCAGACAGCCGCCGACGCGGCCGTAGTAGGCGTACTGGCCCTGGGAGTTGAGCAGCGAGGAGCAGGCGTACAGGCGCTCGATGATCTGCTTGGTGACCGAGCTGTTGTCGCCCAGCCAGATCGGGCCGGCCAGGACGAGGATGTCGGCGGCCATCACCTTCTCGTACAGCCCCGGCCAGGCGTCGGTGGCGAAGCCGTGCTGGGTCATGTCCGGGTAGACGCCGGGTGCGATGTCGTGGTCCACGGCGCGGATCACCTCCGTCGTCACTCCGACGGCGTCCATGATGGCCCGGCTCTTGTAGATCAGGCCCTGGGTGTGGCTGAGCTGCGGGGACGGTTTGAGGGTGCAGTTGACGTAGAGGGCTGTCAGGTCGTCGAAGCGGTAGGGGGCATCGGTGGAGGATGAGGCTGCCATGGGGGCAGCCTCTCGCGTGAAGTCCGGCTTGTCCCGGTCCGACGCACCCGTGCAGGCCTTACGGAGTCATGACGTACGGGCGCGGTCCCGTAGGACGGCATCGGGCGGGCCTGGCGTGGCCGTATGCGTGTACTGGTCACCGGCGGTACCGGATTCGGCGGCCGTGGGCCTGCGACCTGTCCTGTGTGAACGCTGTGGGTCACCAGGCCGCGCTGGTCGGGCTCGGCCACGGGGGGGGCTGCCGCGGCGGATTACGTCTCGCACACCGACCACGGGGGCGTACGGGTATGGGTCGGAATGCCGCACGACACTTCTGTACGCCGGTGTCGCTTCCTTCTTCCGCTCGGCGCTCGCCTGGAGTGAGGCACCGCGCGTGTTCGAGGGCAGGCGGCACCGTCGGAGAACGTACGGCGCATCACGGCGTACTCGTCGCGGCTGCGGGCCGAGCCGGGGTGCAGGCCGGTGCCGGGGTGTGGACCCGCGGCGGACCGGCAGCACTGCCTGCATTCAGGAAGCGGCGGCGGGCAGCACCGCCTCGAAGCGAGCGGCAACCGCCGGGATTGTTGCGCACGGTGACCCGGCCCCCGATGCGCCTCCACGATCGCGCGGACGGTCGCGTGGCCGAGGCCCCATGCCCGCGCGGGCGTCCGGGCGTGCGTGCCGGACCGGCCGGTATCCGGTCGCCGTCGACGCGGCCGGGCCCGCCCGGGAGCATCCGCGCACGTGCCCTTCGCTTCCGCAAGGTCGATACTGCCGATAGAACCGCTGTTCCCGCCGAACCGAACCGCCTGCGGCCCGCCCTCCGAAACCTCACAAGCCGTCACCGCCAAGATCGACCACCGGCCTCGCCCAGTCCGATCCGACTGCCGAAACGCTGGTCATGAGCCCATTTGCCGGCTTCACCAGGAGGTACCCACGACTATGCGTGACATTCTCCCGGTGATCGGCGGCTGGTACGCGGCACGGGCGCCGTTCGGACTCGCCACGGTGGTCGCCACGAGCCGCAGCGCCCCGCGCGACCCCGGGGCCGCGATGGCGGTGGGACCGGACGACGAGGTCGTGGGCAGTGTGTCCGGCGGCTGCGTCGAAGGGGCCGTGTTCGAACTCGCGCAGGAGGTCGTGGCGAGCGGCGAGGCGCGGTTGGAGACCTTCGGGTACAGCGACGAGGACGCGTTCGCGGTGGGGCTCACCTGCGGCGGCGAGATCACCTTGCTGGTACGTCCCGTGACGGCCGACTCGGATCCGTCCTTCGGTGAGGTCACGGAGTCCGTCACGGCGGGCCGGCCGGTGACCGTGGCGACGGTGACCGACGGGCCCGCGCCGCGCGGGGCGACCCTGGCGGTGTGGCCGGACCGGGCCGCCGGGACGCTCGGCACTTCCGGACTGGACGTGGCGGTCACGGCCGACGCGCGCGGCGAACTCGCCCTCGGCGTCACGGGCTTGCGGCACTACGGTCGGCACGGCGAGCGCCGCGAGGACGCGGTCACCGTCTTCCTGCACTCCTTCGCGCCGCCGCCCCGCATGCTGGTGTTCGGCGCGATCGACTACGCGGCAGCGGTCGCCCGCATCGGCGACTTCCTCGGCTACCGGGTCACGGTGTGCGACGCCCGCCCCGTCTTCGCCACGCCGAAACGCTTCCCGGACGGGGTGGAGGTGATCGTGGACTGGCCGCACCGCTACCTCAGCGGCATCGACACCGACGAACGCACGGTGATCTGCGTGCTCACCCACGACCCGAAGTTCGACGTACCGCTGCTCGAAGAGGCACTGCGCCGCCCGGCGGCGTACATCGGGGCGATGGGCAGCCGCCGTACGCACGACGACCGGATGAAGCGGCTGGCCGAAGCCGGGCTCGGCGAGGACGAGTTGGCCCGGCTTCGCTCGCCGGTCGGGCTCGACCTCGGGGCCCGTACGCCCGAGGAGGTCGCGGTGTCCGTCGCCGCCGAGATCGTCGCCCTGCGCTGGGGCGGCAGTGGCACCCCGCTGACGGCGACCGCCGGCGCCATACATCCGCACGGAGCGCGGGTCCGCCCGCAGCGAGCTTGAGGGAGGAAGTCATGGAGCTGCACCACGAGTTCACCGTCCCCGTCCCGGTCGACGAGGCCTGGCGCACGCTCCTCGACATCGAGCGCGTCGCGCCCTGCATGCCCGGGGCGAGCGTCGAGGAGTACGACGGCAAGATCGTGACCGGCGCGGTGAAGGTCAAGGTGGGCCCGATCACCGTGACGTACAAGGGCACCGCCGCCTTCGAGGAGCAGGACGAGTCGGCGCACCACATGGTGCTGGTCGCGAGTGGCCGGGAGACGCGGGGCCAGGGCACCGCACGGGCCACGATGACCGGCACGCTCAGCGAGCGCGACGGCGGTACGGCCGTGTCGGTGGACACCGATCTGACCGTGACCGGGCGGCCGGCGCAGTTCGGGCGTGGAGTGATGGCCGAGGTGGGTGACCGGCTGGTCGGGCAGTTCGCCGCGTCCCTGTCGCAGCGGCTGACCGAGCCCGCGGAGGGTGCGGCGGTGGCCGAGGAGCAGCTGGAGCAGCCGCTCGACCTGCTTCGTGCGGCCGGGGGTCCGGTGGCGAAGCGGGCCGGGATGGCCTTGGCGACGGCCGGCGTGGTGTTCGGGGCGGTGCTCGGGGTGGCGCGCCTCCTGCGGTGGCGGCGGGCCCGCCGGGCGTGATCCTGGAGATGACGGGCCCGCGAGTGGCTCGAATCGGCGCCGACGACTCGGACCAATGGGTTTAAGGCGGGTATTAAGGGGTAATCGCGGCACAACGGAGGCATGCGTGCCCCCGGAAACAACGCCTCTGAGCGGGAAGGAGGTCCATGACAGCGCATCTCAGCGCCCGGGCCGCTTCCCCACGTACGGAGCGGCCCGGTTCTATGTGAGGCGCAGCCCCTGGCGATGCCGGCCGTCAGCGAGGGGGCAGCCGGTGCAGTTCCACGTCCGTGAGCCGGCCCTCGGTGACGGTCGCGGTCATGTAGGTGCAGTGGGGCTGACGGCGGCGGTCGGTCGGGGAACCTGGGTTGAGCAGGCGCAGCCCGGTGGGGGCCGTGGTGTCCCAGGGGATGTGGCTGTGCCCGAAGACCAGGACGTCCAGGTCGGGGTAACGGGCGGCGCAGCGCGCCTCGCGGCCCTGGGCGGGCCCGGTCTCGTGGACGACGCCGAAGCGCAGCCCGCCGAGCTCGGCGTACGCCACCTCCGGCAGTCGGGCACGCAGGTCCGGCCCGTCGTTGTTGCCGTAGACCCCGACGAGCCGGGCGCAGCGGCTCTCCAGCAGGTCGAGCGTGGCCGTGTCCACCCAGTCCCCGGCGTGGAACACGACGTCGGCGCGCGGGAGTTCGGCGAGCAGCGGGTCAGGCAGGGCCTTGGCGCGCTTGGGCAGGTGGGTGTCGGACATCAGCAGCAGGCGCACGCCGTCAGGCTACCGGCGTGCGCGATCTTCGGGCCGGTTCTCCGCGCGTGGTCGCTGTGGTTGATCGGTGGACAAACCCAGTGACAGGGTTAGCATTTGGCCACGAGCGCCGTAATCCGACGCAAACGCCCAGCGACCCCTAGGGGGCTCGGAGCTCGATGCCGGTCAAGGTCAGCGTGGTCGTTCCCGTGTACAACCCCGGCGTCTATGTCGAGGACTGCATCGCCTCGCTGCTCGGGCAGTCGCTGCCGCCGGACGAGTACGAAGTGATCTTCGTCGACGACGGTTCCACCGACGACACACCCGCCCGACTCGACGCGCTCGCCGCCACGGAACCCCGAGTGACCGTCGTTCACCAGGCGAATTCCGGCTGGTCGGGCAAGCCACGCAACGTCGGGATCGCCGCTGCCCGGGGCGAGTACGTGATGTTCGTGGACAACGACGACCACCTCGGCGACGAGGCCCTGGAGCGGATGTACGAATACGGCGTGGCCAACGGCGCCGATGTCGTGGTCGGCAAGATGGCGGGCAAGGGCCGGTCGGTGCCGGTGGAGCTGTTCCGCCGCAACCACCCCCGTGCCACCGTCGCAGACACCTCGCTGATCGACAGCCTCACCCCGCACAAGATGTTCCGCCGCGCCTTCCTCGACGACATCGGCCTGCGTTTCCCCGAGGGCAGAAGGCGCCTTGAGGACCACGTCTTCGTCACCGAGGCGTATCTGCGCGCGAGCAACGTCTCGGTGCTCAGCGACTACGTCTGCTACTACCACGTCCGCCGGGACGACGCCTCGAACGCCGGCTTTCAGCGCTTCGACCCCGGCGGGTACTTCAAGAACCTCCGCGAGGCCCTGGACGTCGTCGAGCGGTATACCGAGCCGGGCCCCCTGCGCGACCGGCTGTTTCGCCGCTGGCTGCGTGTGGAGATGGTCGAGCGGCTGCGCGGGCGGCGTTTCCTCGCCTGGCCGGCGGACTATCGCCGGGAGCTGTTCGAGGGGATCCACCAGGTCGTGGTGGAGCGTTTTGGGCCCGGTGTCGCGGCCGGGCTGCAGCCGACCCAGCAGGTCGTCGCCGCGCTGATCGCGGCGGATCGGTACGACGACGTGGAGGCCTTCGCCGAGTGGGAGGCCGGTATCGCGCTCACGGCCGTCCCCGAGCGCGTGGCGTGGCAGGACGGCACGCTGAGGGTGGGGTTCTCGGCCGAGTACGCGGCCGCCGGTGAGCCGATGACCCTCGCCGCCGGCCCGGCCCGTACGCCGCTCGACGGCCCGCCCGGGGACCTTGCCGCGGCCATCGCCTGGGTGGGCGAGGACACCGTCGCCCGGTTCGGCAAGGCCACTGCGGACCTGCTGCTGCGCGAGCGCTCCAGCGCCGCCCAGTACTTCCAGCCGCTGGAGTTCACCCGGGAGGAAGTGCCGGCCGGCGGCGACGGCCGGGTCCGGCTGGTGCTGCACGCGACCGCCGCCGTCGACCCCGCCACCCTCACGCGCGACGGTCTGTGGGACGCCTTCGTCCGCGTCAAGCTCGGCGGCTGGACCAAGGAGTGCCGCCTCGGCCCCGCCCCACGCGAGGACCGCCCCGCCCCGCACGCCGGTGTCGTCGGCGGCCATGTGGTGCTGCCGTACTGGACCGCACCGCACGCGAACCTCGCCCTGGACCTGGACCGCGCGACCCACCGCGTCGGCCTCGGCGCCCTCGCCCCGGACGACGTCACGGTCTCCGGCGCCCGGCTGCGCGCGCCGCTCCCGCTGTACGTCCCTCACGACGGCACGGACGTATCGCTCCGGCTCACCTCGGCCGGCACCGCCCATGACGTGCCCGCCGTCCTGTCCCCGCAAGGGTCCGGGGCGCTGCTGGAGGCGCTGCTGCCCCTGGGCGGCCTGCGGGGAGCGACCTGGCGGACGGCGCTCGGCACACCGGGGCCGCGCTTCCTCACCCTGCCTTTCGCCCTGCGCGCCGGAGTCGGCGGACTGCGCGTGGTGCGGACTCCCCGCCCCCATGCGCTACGCCGGCTTGTCCGCAGGGCACGGCGCAGGCTCGGTACGGCCCTGGGGCGGACGGCGGCCCGGCTGCGGGCCCGGGCCATCAGGAGGTGACGGCATGCGATCGCTCGGCATCGAAGGCGCCTGGACGCTGGAGCCCAAGGTCTTCCCGGACGACCGGGGCAGTTTCCACGAGTGGTACCGAGGTGAGGAGTTCCGCGAGGCCACCGGTTACGACCTGTCCCTGGCGCAGGCGAACTGCTCGGTCTCCCGCTGGGGCGTACTGCGCGGCGTGCACTTCTCGGACGTGCCGCCCGGCCAGGCCAAGTACGTCACCTGTCTGCGCGGCGCCGTCCTCGACGTGGTGGTCGACATCCGCGTCGGCTCCCCCACCTTCGGGCGCTGGGAGGCACTGCGCCTGGACGACGACAGCCGACACGCGCTGTTCCTCGCGGAAGGCCTCGGACATGCCTTCATGGCGCTCACCGACGAGGCGACCGTCGTCTACCTGTGCTCGACGGGCTACGCCCCGGAGCGCGAGCACGGGGTGCACCCGCTCGATCCCGGCCTGGGCATCGCCTGGCCCGGGGACATCCCACCCGTCCTGTCCCCCAAGGACGCGCGGGCGCCGTCGCTGACTGAGGCGCGAGACAACGGGCTGCTTCCTTCGTACGAGACCTGCGCTGCCCGCTACGAGCAACTGCGCGAGGGGCGGTTCGGCGACAGCTGACGGTTCCGCAGCGCCCTTGTCACGGCACTACAGAGGGCTGTCGACCACTCCCTGGACCGCTTTCCGCAACGGCTCCCACCCCCGCGCCCGCCCCACACCCAACGTGCGAGCCCGCGCGAGCGGCCGCCAGAAACCCGCCCCGAGCAGCGCCTCGGGCGCCACCGCCCCCGCCCGGTCCAGGATCGTCTCGGGGACCTTCTGCGGATCGGGAACGTCGTACTCGGCGACGATCTCGTCGTACCGGTCGCGCAACACCGTGTTGCGAGGGTCGGCGCCGAACACCACGAGCTGCCCGGTCGGCTGGGTGTCGACCAGAACGGTCACCAGATCAGGGCGATATCGTCCGAGGATCTCGGCGATCTTGTAGACGTCTCCGGTCCAGGCGCCGGTGTGCCGGTCGCGGGCCGCCTCGTCGACGTTGCGCGGCAGCATGTCGTCGAAGACGATCACGCTGGTCCAGTCGGAGTGCCGCTCGATGTTGATGAAGTCCCGCAGCGCGTACTCGAACAGGTGCATGCCGTCGATGAACGACAGGTCGAGTACGGTGCGCCGCCAGTACCCGAGCGGACTGCGGCCACGGCGCAGATTGCGCAGTGGATGACGGCCGCCCTTGAGGTGGACGAGCGGGTTGTCGCGGGCGAAGAAGTCGTCGCTGGTGGCCTTGACCAGGTGGACGTCGCAGCGGATCTCCGTGACGACCTTGAACGCGGGGTCCACGGCGACGGTGGGGACGCGGGAGAGTCTGAGGCTGCGGCCGTCGTTGACGCCGATCTCCAGGTAGTTGCGGTTCCCGCTGGCCTTGTGCAGTTCCTTCAGGAACTCATGGCGTTTCACGAAGGGTCTCCTTGCGGATCCGGGGCAGTGCTTTGTGCAGAGCGGTGCGCCAGTCACGCGCTCGCGCGAGCCCGAGCCGCTGCCGACGGCCCTGGGCGAGGACGCTGTACGCGGGGCGGGGGGCGGGCCGGGGGAAGGCGTCGCTGGTGACGGGGCGCACCCGGTCGGGGTCGGCGCCGAGGAGCCGGAACACCTCGCGGGCCAGGTCGTACCAGGTGGCCTCGCCGGAGTTGGTGGCGTGGAGGATGCCGGTCGCGTCGACGCCGACGCGCGGGCCGAGGTCGGCGATGAGCGCGGCGACGTCGGCGCTCCAAGTGGGCTGGCCGCGCTGGTCGTCGACCACGTCGACGGTGTCTCGGCTCGCCTCGAGCTCGATCATCGTACGGACGAAACTGCGGCCGTGGGCGCCGTACAGCCAGGCGGTGCGCACGATGGCGCTCGCCGCCGGGAGTTCGTCCAGTACGGCCCGCTCGCCGGCGAGTTTGGTGCGGCCGTAGGCGGTGCGCGGGGCGGTGGGATGGTTCTCCGCGTAGGGGGCTCGGGCGTCGCCGGCGAAGACATAGTCGGTGGAGACGTGGATCAGGCGGGCCTCGTACGTGGTGCAGGTGTGGGCCAGGAGGCCCGGGCCGTCGCCGTTGATGCGCAGGGCCCGCTTCTCGTCCTTCTCGGCGTCGTCGACGGCCGTGTACGCGGCGCAGTTGACGACCACGTCGGGGTGGTACGCGGCGAGGGCGCGGTCGACGGCGTCGGTGCTGGTGACGTCGAGGGCGCGGCGGCCGAGGCCGGTCACCTGCTCACCGCGCGCGCGGAGTTCCTCGACCATGTCGTGGCCGAGCGTGCCGCCCGCGCCGGTGACCAGCCACCTCATCCGTGCTCCTCTTCGACGCGGCGCTTGAGGGATTCCCACCGGGCGCGGTGGTCGCGGTACCAGGTGACGGTGGCGGCGAGGCCCGACGCGAAGTCGTGGCGGGGCCGGTAGCCGAGTTCGGTGCGGGCCTTGGTCCAGTCGACGGAGTAGCGCAGGTCGTGGCCCTTGCGGTCCTCGACGTGCTCCACCCGGTCCCAGCCGGCGCCGCACGCCTCCAGCAGCAGGGCGGTGAGGTCCCTGTTGCTCAACTCGGTGCCGCCGCCGATGTTGTAGACCTCGCCGGGGCGGCCCTTGGTGCGGACGAGTTCGACGCCGTGGCAGTGGTCGTCGACGTGCAGCCAGTCGCGGACGTTGAGGCCCTCGCCGTAGAGCGGGACCTTCGCGCCGTCGAGGAGGTTGGTGATGAAGAGCGGGACGACCTTCTCGGGGAACTGGTGCGGGCCGTAGTTGTTGGAGCAACGGGTGACGCGGACGTCCAGGCCGTGGGTGCGGTGGTAGGCGAGGGCGAGCAGGTCGGCGGAGGCCTTGGAGGCGGAGTACGGCGAGCTGGGCCGCAGGGTGTCCTCCTCGGAGGCCGAGCCGGTCTCGACGGAGCCGTAGACCTCGTCCGTCGATATGTGCACGAAGGGTGCGACGCCGTGGCGCAGGGCGGCGTCCAGCAGGGTCTGGGTGCCGACCACGTTGGTGAGGACGAAGTCGTCGGCGCCCGCGATCGAGCGGTCCACGTGGGACTCGGCGGCGAAATGCACCACCTGGTCGGCCTCGGCCATCAGCTTGTCGACGAGTTCGGCGTCCCGGACGTCGCCGCGCACGAACTGCAGCCGGGGATGGTCGAGTTCGAGGTTGTCCAGGGTGCCGGCGTAGGTCAGCTTGTCCAGCACCGTGATCCGGGGCGCCTCGGGCGCGCCCGGTGCGTCGCGGGCGAGCAGCGTGCGGACGTAGGTCGAGCCGATGAAGCCGGCGGCGCCGGTGACGAGGAGGTTCATGTGTGGATCTGCACCTTGCTGTGGTCTCCGAGGACGAGGCGGTGGGCACTGGGGACACTGGGCGCCGGGGTGACCTCGACGTGCCGCCCGATGAGCGAGGACTCGATGCGGCCCACCCCGTCGATCGAGGAGTCCCGCAGCACGATGGAGAACTCCAACTCGCTGTCGGTGATACGGCAGTTCTCCGCGATGGAGGTGAACGGGCCGACGTAGGAGTCCTCGACGACGGTGCCGGTGCCGACGACGGCGGGGCCGACGATGCGCGAGTTGACGATGCGTGCCCCCTCCTCGACGACCACCCGCCCGACGGTCTCCGACGCGTCGTCGACGTCACCGTCGATGCGACGCGCGAGGCCCTCCAGGACGGTCCGGTTGACCTCCAGCATGTCGGTGACGTTCCCGGTGTCCTTCCAGTAGCCCTTGATGACCGTGCAGCGCACGTCGGCGCGGGCGTCGATCAGGTGCTGGATGGCGTGGGTGATCTCCAACTCGCCGCGCCAGGACGGTGTGATGGCGCGGACGGCGTCGTGGATCGCCGGCGTGAACAGATAGACACCGACCAGGGCGAGGTCGCTCTTGGGGTGCTCGGGTTTCTCCTCCAGGCCGATGACCTGTCCCGCGTCGTCGAGTTCGGCGACACCGAAGGAGCGCGGGTCCTGGACGCGGGTGAGCAGGATCTGGGCGGCGGGGCGGTTGCCGCGGAACTCCTCGACGAGGTCGGTGATTCCGCCGACGATGAAGTTGTCGCCGAGGTACATCACGAAGTCGTCGTCGCCGAGGTAGTCGCGGGCGATGAGGACGGCGTGGGCAAGTCCCAGCGGGCGTTCCTGAGGGATGTAGGTGATTTCCAGACCGAACTTGGATCCGTCGCCGACCGCGTCCTGGATCTCCGCGGCGGTGTCACCGACGATCACGCCGACGTCGGTGATGCCGGCCGCGGCGATGGATTCCAGCCCATAGAAGAGCACGGCCTTGTTGGCCACCGGCACGAGCTGTTTGGCCGAAGTGTGCGTGATCGGCCTCAAGCGCGTACCGGCGCCGCCGGACAGCACGAGAGCCTTCATCTGCTTCACCTTAGCCCCGATTCCGCCGATTTGACGGCGCCGGATTGGCTTGTTCGTCACTTCTGTGCCGCCGGACGTCCACCGGAATCCGGCCTCACCCGCCCAGTGCGATCTCGCTCCATACCTGTTTTCCGCCACTGACCGGCACCGTCCCCCACGCCGTCGACACGGCCTCGACCAGGAGGATGCCGCGGCCGCCGGTGGCCTCCCAGCTGATGCTGGCCGGTTTGACCGGCGTGCGGGGTGAGGCGTCGGCGATGGCGACGCGCAGCCGGTGGTTGAGGAGCCTGAGGTCGAGGCGGACCTTGCCGTCGGTGTGCACGAGGGCGTTGGTGACGAGTTCGGAGACGACGAGCAGTACGGCGTCCATGTCCTGCGGTGGCACCCCCCAGGAGCGCAGGGTGCGCCGGGTGAAGCGGCGGGCGTGGCCGACGGCTTCCGGGACCCGCCAGACCGTCCAGCTCTCGCGCAGCGGGCGCACGGCCATGCCGTCGTAGCGCATCAGGAGCAGGGCGACGTCGTCGCTGCGGCGCGCACCCACGAGCAGGGCGTCGGCGACGAGGCCGAGGTGGGCGGGGTCGGTGAGGGCGAGTTCGTGCGCGAACCGGTCCATCCCGGCGTCGATGTCGGTGTCGGGGGACTCGACGAGGCCGTCGGTGGTGAGGGCCACCACGGTGCCGGGCCGGAGGCTGAGCGGGCTCATCGGGAAGGCGGCCTGCCGCATCACGCCGAGCGGGGGTCCGCCCTCCGCCTCGGCGATCTCCGTGCTGCCGTCCGGGTGGCGCAGCACCGGCGGGAGATGCCCGGCGCGCACGCACCAGGCGGAGCCCTCCTCCAGGTCGACGTCCACGTAGCAGCAGGTGGCGAAGAGGTCGGTCTCCATGTCCATGAGGAGGCGGTTGGCGTGGTGGACCACCACGTCCGGCGGGTGCCCCTCGGCGGCGTAGGCGCGCAGGGCGGTGCGCATCTGGCCCATGAGGGTGGCGGCGGCCGCGCTGTGGCCCTGGACGTCACCGATGACGAGGGCCACGTGGTTGTCGGGCAGCGGGATCACGTCGTACCAGTCGCCGCCCACCTCCAGGCCGGCCGTGGTCGGCAGATAGCGGGCGACGGCCTCCGCGCCGGGCAGCCGGGGCAGGCGGCGGGGCAGCAGCTGGCGCTGGAGCATGCCGACGAGTTCGTGTTCGGCGTCGAAGGCGTGGGCGCGCAGCAGTGCCTGGCCTGCGAGGCCGGCGGAGGCGGTGAGCAGGGCGCGTTCGTCGGGGCCGAAGTCGTGCGGGGCGTCCCAGCCGATCAGGCAGGCGCCGGCCATGCGGCCCCCGGCGGGCAGGGGCAGGACGGCCAGTCCGCCCGGGCCGACGTCGGCGAGGGCGGGCTCCAGCGGGGTGCCGGCGGGCCAGATCTGGGCGCGGCCCTCGCGCAGGGCGGCGGCGAGGGTGGGCATGGCCCGTACCGGCGCGTCCGGCCATTCGGTACGCCATTCCGTGCGCCACAGCTCCGGCCAGGACTCGGGTTCGGGCGGGTCGAGGACGATGACGACGAGCCGGTCGTTCTCCAGCTCGGCGAGCGCGATGCGGTCGGCGCGCAGCGGCCCCCGCAGGGCGGTGACGACGGCGTGGCTGACGTCTCGGACGGTGCCCGCGGTGGCCAGGGCGGCGGCGAGACGCTGGACGCGGGCCACGTCGGTGACCTCGGCGCGCAGGGTGGAGGTGTCGGCGACGGTGCCGACGAGGCGGGCCGGGTGGCCCTCGCCGCCGGGCAGGAGGCGGCCGCGCAGCCTGAGCCATTTGGGCGGTCCGCTGGGCTGCAGGACCCGGAACTCCAGCTCACGGTCGCCGATGGACATGTGGCCGGCCTCGACGACGGACATCAGCGACGGCAGGTCCTCCGGGACGGTCAGGCCCAGCAGGGTCTCGACCTTGCCGTCGAAGTCGTCCGGGCCGAGGCCGAACAGCTCGAGGATGTCGTCGCCGACCTCGACGCGGCCGCTGTCCATGGCGAGGCTGAACGCGCCCGCGGGCAGTTCGCCGCCCTCGGCGGCCGCGGGCAGGGCGGGAAAGGCGACGGCCTCGGCGATCAGCTCCAGGCACACGCGGTCCTCGGCGTCGAAGCCTTCCGGGCTCTCGCTCACGGCGAGCAGACAGCCACCGCCGTCCTCGCCGTGAGCGGGCAGGACGGTCAGGTGGAAGTCCCGCAACGGCGTCCGGCGCGACTCCGCGGAGTCGGCGAGCTCCGCCGGGGCGAGCCACACGGGCCGCCCGGTGCGGTGGGCGTCCGCGACCGGGGACCGACCGCTCAGGGCGTAGCCGTCGCGCAGTCCGTACAGGCTCCGGGGCACGCCGACGGACTCGATCAGGCACAGCAGCTCGCCGTCCTCGCTCGGCGTGTACACGGCGGCGAAGGAGGCTCCGCCGAAGACGAGCGCCTGCTCCAGGACCCGGCGCAGCCGCTCGGGCGCGTCCGGTTCGACGGCGAGCGCCTTCAGGGCACCTTCGGCGCGCAGACTCCTCGTCCTGCGTCCCGCGGCGCCCTCATTGACCACGTCCGCCATTACAGCGCTTATGAGACACCTGCGCAGCCCCTGTGACCATTCGATGGAGCGTCAACAAGGGTCGCGCTCGAAATCCTCCGAACAGTTCTTGACGCATGCGTTCCGCACGTCGATCTCGTGACAGCCATGACTGTCCGCGCCCGCCCGGCCGCTGGAAGTCTCGGCGTCGGGCCACGGAGGGGGACGCATGGACAAGCGGTACGAGGTGTACGCGCTCGCCGACCGGTACTTCTACGAGACGCCGGAACTCATGTCGGCGGGGACCCAGAGCACCGGGCCGGGCTACGAGACGGCACGGCGCGAGGTGCCGGAGGGCTGGGACGCGGCGCGGATCGGCGACTGGCTGACGCTCACGCCGCTCGACGCGGACGGGGCGCCGGTGCCCGGTCCGGCCCAGGGCTGGAAGATCCACGCCTCGGCCACCGGGACAACGCGGAGCGGATCGCCGCGACCGTGTGGGACTACTGCGTGCCCCGGCGCATCCCGTTCAAGTTCGTGCCCGGCCGACGAGGAGCAGCTGCACGTCGTGCTGCGCGAGCTCGGCAAGCTCCTGGAGGGCTTCGAGGGGCCGTACATCCTCACCGATGTGCGGTGGTACGACGGCCCGCTCTACGTCCGCTACGGCGCTTTCGCGCGCACTTTCGTCGTCGACGAGCGCGGCTCGCTCGTGCCGACGGTGCGCGACGGTGAGGGCAAGCGGGTGCCGGACCGGCGGGCGCCGTCCTTCCAGGTGCCGGAATGCGAACGGCAGCTCGTCGCCCTGAGGCGGGCCTATCTCTCGCGCGCCCCGCTCGCCCTGCTCGACGAGGCGACCTGCCACCTGGACCCGCGGGCCGAGGAGCGCGCGGAGCGGGACTTCGCCCAGCGGCCGGGCGGCACCCTGGTGGTCGTCGCGCACCGCATCAGCTCGGCCCGCCGCGCCGACCGGGTCCTCGTCATGGATGGCCGGCACACGGCGTAGGGCACACACGACGCCGGATCGCGTCGATGCGATTGCGGGCACCGGTCTTGCGGGTGATGGCGGCCATGTAGTTGCGCACGGTCCCGTGGGACAGATGCAGGCTCCCCGCGATCTCCGCCACCGAGGCTCCCTCGGCGGCGAGGGATAACACGCTCAGCTCCCGCCCGGTCAGCGGCATCTCGGCGGCCTTGAGGAAACCGAAACCCAGCGAGTCGTCGACGAAACGTTCCCCCTTGGCGACGCGCCGGATCCCGTGCACGAGATTCTCGGGCGAGCCCTCCTTGTCCACGTAGCCGAGCGCCCCGGCCTCCGCGGTGCGCGCCGGCCAGCACGAGGAGCCGGGGTGGTGTCCGTCCCGCCTCGCGTGCGCAGAGGTCGCCCAGCGGTGGGATGCCGTAGGCGTCGGAGCAGTCGAGGTCGGCCGCGCAGACGTCCGGACGCACGGATCGCAGACGGCCGGGCGCGCTCTGCCACGAGGCGTCGGACACCCCGAGGTCCGGTTCCCGGCGCAGCCACTCCGCCAGGACCGATCTGACCAGACACGCGTCGTGCACCAGAAGCACCCGGATCACTGCCCGTCCTCTCGACTCGCCGTACACCAGTTCCTCGGTGAAATTGCGCGTGCCCCATTGTTCGCGTCCGGCACCGTCGCCGGGCGCGAAGAACCCGCCATCAGGGTGCGTGGGGGCGCACGCGCGGCGCCCGTACGCCGCGCTGCGCTTCGACTGTGGGGGCATGCCCCGGGGCCGAGGGGGTACGCGGCGGATCTCGCCGTGCCGCGGGTACCCGTGCGCCCGTATGCAGGCCCGAGCCGGGGCCGCCGGGCTTTCGCCGTGCGCGACGGGCCGCGAGGGAGGAGATTTGAGCCCTGGGGCCCGGCGCGCGTGAGCGGCTCGGGTCGCCTCCGGGACGCGCCCGTGCGAGGAGGTGGTCGGCGTGTCCGACGGGCAGACGTCCGCCCAGGCACCGGCGGCCGCGAGGACGCGGGTCGGCCGACCGCTGCTGTCGCTGGCGCTGGCCTCGATGATGGACGAGGTGCACGCGCACTCCGGTGCCGTGTACCTGCTGGCGGCCGACGAACCCGTACTGGAGATGGCGGTGATGGCGGGGCTTCCACGGGCGTTCGCGGCGCCTTGGGAACGGGTCGGGCTGAGCGCGCCGATCCCCGTCGCGGAGGCGGTGCGTGAGCGGCGGCTGGTGTGGGTCGGGGGCGAGGAGGACATGGCGGCCCGGTATCCGCGTATCGCTGTCGTGCTGCCCTATCCGTTCGCGCTGGCCGCGCTGCCCGTGGCCACCGAGACCGCCGTGTACGGCGCGATCTTCGTGACCTGGCCCGGTTCGCATTCTCCGGAGCTGTCGGAGCGCGAGAAGGAACATCTCACCGCGGCCTGCCGCCGGCTCGCGGTGCGGCTGGAGCGCGCCATGGAGGACAGCCGCCCGCCGCTGCCCGAGCCCGATCTGCTCGCCGGGCCGGCGTTCGGTGGCGTGGCCGGCACGCTCGGCACGGTGGAGGCGGCCCGGATGGTGTCGCGGCTGCCGTACGGGCTGTGCTCGCTCGATCTGCACGGCCGGATCAGCTTCGCCAACCCGGCGGCGGCCGAGCTGATCGGTGTCCCGGCCAGCCGGCTGCTCGGCAACCAGCTGTGGGCGTCGGTGCCCTGGCTGAACGACCCGGTGTACGAGGACCGTTACCGGGCCGCGCTGATGAGCCAGCAGACGACGTCGTTCGTGGCGTTGCGCCCGCCCGGCGACTGGCTGTCGTTCCGTATCTATCCGAGCACGACCGGCCTGAGCGTGCGGATCAGCAGGGCCCGTGCGGTGGCCGAGATGGGCCGCAGGGGGCCCGAGCCCGAGGACGCGCCGGCCCGGCTGGTGACCATCTCCCAGGTGCTGAGCCTGGCCGGTGCGCTCACCGAGGCGGCGGGGGTGCAGGACGTGGTGCAGCTGGTCGCGGACGAGATCGTGCCGGCCGTCGGCAGCCAGGCCCTGGTCGTTCTCGGCTCGCGGGCGGGCCGGCTGCATGTGCTCGGGCACCGCGGCTATCCGGATCCGCACATCGTGGAACGGTTCGACGGGCTGCCACTGACCGAGCAGACCCCGGGCGTACACGCCCTGAGCACCGGGGTGCCCGCGTTCTTCGAGTCCAAGCAGCAGCTGGAGCGCCTGTATCCGATGCGGCACGCTACTCCCGACGGCTTCGCGGCCTGGGCGTATCTGCCGCTGATCGCCTCCGGCCGGCCGGTCGGCACCTGTGTGCTCGCCTACGCCGAGCCGCACCCCTTCCCGGCGGACGAACGCGCGGTCCTGACCAGTCTGGGCGGGCTGATCGCGCAGGCCCTGGAGCGGGCCCAGCTCTATGACGCCAAGCATCAGCTGGCGCACGGCCTGCAGGCCGCCCTGCTCCCCCATTCGCTGCCGACGCTGCCCGGCATCGACGCTGCCGCACGCTATCTGCCCGCCATGCAGGGCATGGAGATCGGCGGCGACTTCTACGACCTGGTGCCCACGGAGCAGGGCCTGACAGCGGCGGCAGTGATCGGGGACGTGCAGGGCCACAACGTCACCGCGGCCGGCCTGATGGGCCAGATCCGCACAGCCGTACGCGCGTACACGACCGTCGGGCAGGCGCCCGAGGAGGTCATGCGCAGCACCAACCGGCTGCTGCTCGACCTCGGTTCCGACCTGTTCGCCAGCTGCCTGTACCTGCGGCTCGACCCGGAACATGGGCGGGCGGTGATGGCCCGCGCCGGGCATCCGCCGCCGCTGCTCAGACGGCCGGACGGGCGGGTACGAGTGCTCGACCTCGCCGGAGGCCCGCTGCTGGGCATCGACGGCTCGCCCACCTATCCGACGGCGGAGGTCGACCTCACGCCCGGCTGTGTGCTCGTCCTCTACACCGACGGGCTGATCGAGTCCCCCGGCGTCGACATCGAGGACGCCCTCGCCGACCTGGGCCAGGTCCTCACGGAGTCCGGGGAGCGGCCCTTGGACGAACTGGCCGATCTGCTCATCCGGCATGCCGCGTCGGTGCGGGAACGGGTCGACGACGTGGCGCTGCTGCTGTTGCGGGCGCGGGGCTGAGGGCATGGCTGCGGGTGGGAGCGACAGGACGGCGGCGGGCGAGGCCGACGACACGGCTGCGGGCCCGGGGCCGATGACCCGCTGCAGGCGGGAGCTGACGGCACGCCGCAGGCGCCGACGCCAGGCCGACGACACGACTGCACGCCCGGGACCGATGACCCCGCCGCGGGTGGAGGGCTGACGACCCGGCTGTTGCCGGGCGCGAGGTCGACGGCCCCGAAAAGCGGCTCCGAAACGGACGGTCCGGCCCTCCCGCCGGAGGGCCGGACCACGTTCTCTCTCCAGATCACTCGGATCCGTGTGCCGGTGTCGGGTCGTCAGTTCCCGACGCCGTTGCCGACGATCTCGCCGAGGCCGTTGCCCGTGCCGTCGGCGTTGCCGTTGCCGACCTCTTCACCGGCCCCGGCTTCCTCACCGCCGACCTCTTCACCGGCTCCGGCCTCTTCACCAGCGCCCGCTTCGTCGCCGGCGCCCGCTTCCTCACCCGCACCGGCCTCCTCGCCGCCGGCCTCTTCACCAGCGCCCGCGCCGCCCGCGGCGTCGCCGAGGGTCGCGCCGACCGCCTCGAGGGCGGTGGTCACCGGCTGGAAGAACGTCTCGCCGCCGACGGTGCAGTCGCCGCTGCCGCCGGAGGTGAGGCCGATCGCCAGGCCGTCCTGGGTGAACAGGGAGCCGCCGCTGTCGCCGGGCTCGGCGCAGACGTCGGTCTGGATGAGCCCGGTGACCGTGCCCTCCGGGTAGTTCACGGTGGCGTCGAGGCCCGTGACCTGGCCGTCGTTCAGCCCGGTGGTGCTGCCCATCCGGAGGACCTGGAGACCGACCTCGGCGTCCGCGGCCTGGCTGATCGGGACGGTCTGGTCGCCGGTGTTGACCTCGCTCGGCGCCTCGGTCGCCGGGTCGTCGTACTTGACCAGCGCGAAGTCGCCGTCGCCGGGGAAGGTGGCCTGGTCGACGGTGGCGATCGGCTGGCCGCCCTCGGCGTCCGACCATTGCTCGGCCGCGACCCCGCAGTGACCGGCGGTCAGGAAGGCGGGGCTGCCGTCGCCCGCGGTGACGTTGAAGCCCGCGGAGCAGCGTGAGCCGCCGGCGAAGATGGCGTCACCGCCGGAGAGGAAGGTCTTGAAGGTACCGGCCGACTTCTTGATGGTCGCCATGCCGGAACCGAGGCTGTCGACGGTCGACTCCAGCTGGTCCCAGTTGTCGCCGGTGACGGTGCTGTCGGCGGTGACGAGGATCTTGTTCGTTCTGGGGTCGACCGCCCAGGCCGTGCCCGGGATGGTCACCTCGGACTTCAGGGTCTGCGCGCCGGACGCGAGCTCGGTCAGACTGTTCTCGACCTCGCGGATCTTCGCGCCCGCCTGCTTCGCCTGGACGACCACGTTGTTGTTGTCGCCGGGGATGACGTTGACGACGAGCTGTTGGCTCTCGGCGTCGTAGTACGAACCGGCGAAGGCGTCGCCGAGCATTCCCGCGAGCTGCGAGGCGAGATCCGACGCGTCAGCCGCCTTCAGGGTCTTGGGGGCGGCGGCACCGTCCGACGCGCCGTCCTGGGACGCGTTGGCGTTGGGCAGCAGGATCGCGGCCGCTCCGAGCGCCACCACGCTGCCCGCGGCTATCGCGGCCTTGCGCTTCGGAATTCGCTTGTGACTCAAACTTCTCGACCTCCTGGGGGACGGGGTCTGTGCCGCCGTTCGTCCGGCGGCTTTTCGGGGCGCCTGGTTGGCAGTTGGTACGCACGGTTGGAGTGGAGCGTTCAACTCCGTTCACTCACACCCCGCTCGAAACACCGAATCGGCCAAGGACCGCGCCCACAGGCCCACCGGCGGGAACAATCCCCCATATGACGATGACCACCGCCGAAGCCGACAAGATCCTCTCCGCCAACTTCGCCCCCTGGGTCCTTCAACTGGGCCTGTCGGTCGAGGCGGTGGAAGAGCACCGCGCGATCCTGCGTATGCCCTGGTCGGACGGGCTCGCCCGGGAGGGCGGCGCACTGTCGGGGCAGGCGCTGATGGCCGCCGCCGACACCGCCACCGTGATCGCCGTGTCGGCGGCGCGCGGGGCGTACGGGCCGATGACGACGGTGCAGCAGTCGACGTCTTTCCAGCGCGCCGTGATCGGTTCGGATGTCCTGATCGAAGCGGTCGTCACCAAGCTGGGCCGTCGTATGGCGTTCGCCGACATCACGATGACCGCCGAGGGGTCGGGAGACATCGCGGCCCGCGCGAGCACGGTGTACGCACTACTGGGCTGACACGATCCGCCACCGGTCGGTAGCGGTCGGTTGTGAACACCGATCGGAATCCTGGCTTCAGCGAATCTGCACATTCAATACTCAACGAAGTCACCCTGGGCCAGGGTTCTGCACAAGGTGCTACCCACGGTCACCCCCTTGGGGCGGGAGTGTCGGATTCGCGGCCGCAACGGCTGGGCCCTCCTTGAGCGGATGCAACAGCTCGCCCGAGCCGATGCTGTGACGCATGTGAAGAAGTCGCCGACAAGGCGTGCCCGCGTCTGCACGGATCGATGCCGCTGAGATCAAAGTGCCCTGGTGAGGCCGGAGTTTGATTGGAAGCCCGTACCCGCAGCGTGCTTTGATCCATCGCACCGCAGGGGCCGCGAACGGCTTCCGGAAACGGGCACCGGGCGCCTGCGGTCGCGGCCGTCATCTGTCCCCAGAGGGGGCCGCTCCCCCTTGTGAAATACCCATTAGGAAGGGAAGTTCCATCATGAACTCCACCCCCCAGGTTGCGACCGTCGAGATCTCCGACGCCGAGCTCGACAACGTCTCCGGCGGCCTGCAGGTCAACGCCGTGAACGGCGCCCTCGACGCTGTCAACGGCATTGCCCCGGTTTCCGGCCTGGTCGACACGGTCGTCGGCACCGTGGAGGGTGTCACCGGCCTGAACACCGCCCCGGTCTCGGGCCTGGTTGCCGGTCTCTGATCGCGCCTCTTGTACCGCTGAGTCCCGGAGCCGTTCCCCGGCTCCGGGACTCTCGGGTGCCACAAAACACCTGGCACCACTCGCACCACGATCTGGCTTCACACGAGCCGGTCTCACTCATCCTCAGGTGAGGGAAAGTTCCGTGCAGTTCCGCCAACAGGCCCTCGCCAAGCTCCAGTCACCGGAGGAGCTCGACCTTCCGGTGCGCTTCGCCCGCCCCCAGGGCTGGCTGGTGCTCTCCGTGACGGTGGTCGTCATGGCCGCCGCGTCCGTGTGGGCCATGACCGGCTCGGTCACTTCCACGGTCGGCGCGCCCGCCGTCCTCACCCACGGGCAGGGCAGCTACATCCTGCAGAGTCCGGTCGCCGGCCAGGTCACCGCGGTCCTCGCCGAGCAGGGCCGGCGGCTCCCGGCGAACTCCCCCGTCCTGAAGGTCCGTACGGCCAAGGGCGACACGGTCGTCCGTACGGTCGCCGCGGGCCGGGTCACCGCGCTCGCCGCCACCATCGGGCAGATCATCTCCACCGGAGCGAACGTCGCCGCCGTGGAGAAGGTCGCCCACACCGAGGACCCCCTGTACGCCACGGTGTACGTGCCCGCCGAGAACGCGGCCTCCATCCCCGACAAGGCAGCCGTGGACCTCACCGTCTCCTCCGTGCCCACCCAGGAGTACGGCGTCCTGCGCGGCCATGTGAAGTCGGTGGACCGCTCCGCGCAGTCGGCGCAGCAGATCGCCGCGTTCCTCGGGGACCAGCAGCTGGGCGAGCAGTTCACGAAGGACGGCCGGCCGGTGGCCGTACTGGTGAAGCTGGACAAGGAGTCGAGCACCAAGAGCGGCTACAAGTGGTCGTCCGCGGACGGGCCGCCGTTCTCCCTCACCTCCATGACCATGGCCGACGCCTCGATCCGGCTGGCCGACCAGCGTCCCGTCGATTGGCTGCTGCCGTGAGCGCCGCCCAGGAAACGCGCAGCAGGCGCCGCGCCGCCCCGCCGAAGCGCCCCGTGCCCAAGGGCAGGTCGAAGACCGTCCGCACGCCCACCGTGCTCCAGATGGAGGCCGTGGAGTGCGGCGCCGCCTCCCTCGCGATGGTGCTCGGCCACTACGGCCGCCACGTCCCGCTGGAGGAGTTGCGCATAGCCTGCGGTGTCTCCCGCGACGGCTCGCGCGCCAGCAACCTGCTCAAGGCCGCCCGCAGCTACGGGCTGACCGCCAAGGGCATGCAGATGGACACGGCCGCCCTCGCCGAGGTGAAGACGCCGGCCGTCCTGTTCTGGGAGTTCAACCACTACGTCGTCTACGACGGCATGGGCCGCCGCTTCGGCCGCCGCGGCGTCTACATCAACGACCCCGCCAAGGGCCGCCGTTTCGTGCCCATGGAGGACTTCGACGGCAGCTTCACCGGCGTCGTCCTGGTGATGGAGCCCGGCGAGGGCTTCAGCAAGGGCGGGCGCAAGCCGGGCGTGCTCGGCGCGATGCCGGCCCGGCTGCGCGGCACCGCGGGCACGATGCCCGCCGCCGTGCTGGCGAGCCTGCTCCTGGTGGTGGTCGGCGCGGCGGTGCCCGCGCTGAGCCGCACCTACATCGACATGTTCCTCATCGGCGGCCAGACGTCCCTGCTGGGCGTGCTGTTCGCGTCCATGGGGACCTGCGTCGCGCTCACCCTCGTGCTGACCTGGCTGCAACAGGCGAACCTGCTGCGCGGCCGCATCATCTCCTCCACCCTCTCCAGCGCCCGCTTCCTGCGCCATCTGCTGCGGCTGCCGGTGACGTTCTTCTCCCAGCGCAGCCCGGCCGACCTGGTGCAGCGCCTCCAGTCGAACGACGCCGTGGCCGAGACGCTGGCCCGCGACCTCGCGGCGGCGGGCGTGGACGCGGTGGTCGTCATCCTCTACGCGATCCTCCTCTACACGTACGACCCCCAGCTCACCTTCGTCGGCATCGGCGTCGCACTGCTGAACGTGGTCGCCATGCGGGTCGTCATCCGGCTGCGTGCCACCCGCACCGCGAAGCTGCGCGCGGACAACGCCCGGCTCACCAACACCGCCTACACCGGCCTTCAGCTGATCGAGACGATGAAGGCGACCGGCGGCGAGGACGGCTACTTCCGCAAGTGGGCCGGACAGCACGCCACCACGCTGGAGGAGCAGCAGCGGCTCGGTGTGCCGAGCGCCTGGCTGGGCGTGGTCGCCCCGACGCTCGCCACGCTCAACAGCGCGCTCATCCTCTGGATCGGCGGTATGCGGGCGGTCGAGGGCGGCATATCCGTCGGTCTGCTGGTCGCCTTCCAGGCCCTGGTCACCCGCTTCACCGCCCCGATCACCCGCCTGAACGGCGTCGCGGGCCGCATCCAGGACTTCGCCGCCGACGTGGCCCGCCTGAAGGACGTGGAGAACTTCGAGGCGGACCCGCTCTACGGCCGTCCCGGCGCCGGCGAGTCGACACGCCGGCTGAACGGCCACGTGGAGCTGCAGAACATCACCTTCGGCTACAGCCCGCTCGACAAACCCCTGCTCACCGGCTTCGACCTGACGGTCGGCCCGGGCCAGCAGGTCGCCCTGGTCGGCGGCTCCGGCAGCGGCAAGTCGACCGTCTCCCGGCTGATCTCGGGCCTGTACGCCCCCTGGGAGGGCGTCATCCGCATCGACGACCAGCGCATCGAGGACATCCCGCGCGGCGCGCTCGCCGCCTCCGTCTCCTTCGTCGACCAGGAGGTGTTCCTCTTCGAGGGCACCGTCCGCGACAACGTGGCGCTGTGGGACCCGTCGATCCCGGACGACGCGGTGGTGGACGCCCTGCGCGACGCGGCGCTGTACGACGTGGTCATGCGCCGCCCGGGCGGCATCAAGAGCAAGGTCGAGCAGGACGGCCGCAACTTCTCCGGCGGGCAGCGCCAGCGCCTGGAGATCGCGCGGGCGCTCGTACGCCGGCCCAGCATCCTGGTGCTGGACGAGGTGACCAGCGCGCTGGACGCCGAGACCGAGCAGGTCGTGATGGACAACCTGCGCAAGCGCGGCTGTGCCTGTGTGGTGATCGCGCACCGGCTCAGCACCGTGCGCGACAGCGACGAGATCGTCGTACTCCAGCACGGCACGATCGTCGAACGCGGGCGGCACGAGGACCTCGTCGCGCGCGGCGGCGCGTACGCGGCACTGGTCAAGGAGCGGTGAGATGACCTCCGTCCACGAGGGCGACCTCGTTCTCAACGCGCTCGGTCAGATGGGCACGCGCATCGACTGCGCGGGATTCAACCGCCTCGACCTCGAGGGCCCGCAGGTGCTGTGGCTGGTCGCGTCCGGCGCCGTGGACCTGTTCGCGGTCGACGCCGGGCAACAGGGCCACTGGCACCACCTCGGCCGTCTGGAGGCGGGCTCGCTGCTGCTCGGCCCGGTCGCCGGACCGCAGCACACGCTGGTGGCACGCCCGCTGAGGGACTGCGTCGTGCACCGCATAGGGCTGCGTGAGCTGTACCAGCCCGCGAACACGCAGACCTGGTCCTACGACGAGTACGGCAACCCGCAGTACGTCCCTCCGACGACGAGCCCGCTGGAGTACGCTCTCGCGCTCGGCGTCGGCCGTAGCCTCTCCATCCTCTTCCAGGCGCCGATGGCCACCGAGCGGGCCGCCGAGATGACCGACGACGACGTCTTCTGGATGCAGGTGCCACCGGGCAGCGTGCAGTACGGCTCGCTCTACGGCGCGGAAGCCGCCGCCGACCTGCTGATGGACCCGGCGGTCTGGCAGTCCATGGTCGACCAGCAGTACCGGCTGCTGACCACCCTCGACCGCTGGATCGAGCAGCTGGAGCGCACCCACGAGACGCGCACGGCCGAGGGCATCAAGGCCGGCGAGGCGGTGCGCGCCCAGGCCGACCGGACCCTGCTCGCGTCCATCGGCAAGCGCAGCGACAAGCGGACGACGGCCGCCGACGCGGACGCCAGTTACGCGGCCTGCAAGCTGGTCGCCGAGGCCGCCGGGATCACGCTGGCCGAGCCCGCGCAGAGCGGCACCGAGAGCGACCGGATCGACCCGGTCGAGCGGGTGGCCATCGCGTCGCGCGTGCGCGCCCGGGCCGTACGGCTGGACGGGCGTTGGTGGCGGGACAACATAGGGCCGCTGGTGGGCCACCGGGCGCTTTCGGGCGCGCCCGTAGCCCTGCTGTGGCGGCGTGGCGGCTATGTCGCCGTCCATCCGGCGACCGGCCGTGAGACGCCGGTCGAGAAGGCCAACGCGGAGGAGTTCGAGCCGCGTGCGGTGATGTTCTACCGCCCGCTGCCCGACCGCGCGCCCAGCCCGCTCAGGCTCCTGCGGTTCAGCATGCGGGGCACCGGCGGTGATCTGACGAACCTCCTGCTCAGCGGCCTGGTGACGGTGGCGATCGGTGCGCTGGTGCCGATCGCGACCGGCAAGATCCTCGGTGAGTTCGTGCCGAAGGCCCAGACCGGGCTGATCGTGCAGTTCTGTCTGGCCGTGATGATCAGCAGCGTCGTGGCCGCGGCGTTCATGCTGCTGCAGAACCTGACGATCCTGCGTCTGGAGGGCCGTATCGAGGCGACGCTGCAACCGGCCCTGTGGGACCGGCTGCTGCGGCTGCCCACGAAGTTCTTCACCGAGCGCTCGACCGGCGAACTGGCCAGCCAGGCCATGGGCATCAGCGCGATCCGCCGGCTGATGGCCGGAGTCGGCCCCGTCGTCGCGTCATCGGTGACGGTCGGCGCGATGAACCTGGCGCTGCTGTTCTGGTACAGCGTGCCGATGGCGATGGCGGCGATCGGCATGCTCGTCGTCATCGCGGGCGTGTTCCTGGGGCTCGGACTGTGGCAGGTGCGCTGGCAGCGGCGGCTGGTGGTGCTGAGCAACAAGCTGAACAACCAGGCGTTCCAGACGCTGCGCGGGCTGCCGAAGCTGCGGGTCGCGGCGGCCGAGAACTACGCGTACGCGGCCTGGGCGGACCGGTTCGCGCGCAGCCGTGAGCTGCAGCAGAAGGTGGGGCGGATCAAGAACCTCACCACGGTGATGGGCGCCGTGTACCTGCCGGTGTGCACGCTGCTGATGTTCATGCTGCTGGCGGGTCCCGCGCGGGGGTCGATGTCGGCGGCCGCGTTCCTCACCTTCAACACCTCGGTGACGATGCTGCTGACCTCGGTCACCCAGCTGACCGGCTCGTTCGTGTCGGTGGTGGCCGCGCTACCGCTGTTCGAGGAGATCAAGCCGGTGCTGGACGCGACGCCCGAGGTGCGCACGGCGAGCACCCGGCCGGGCCCGCTGACCGGGGCGATCGAGGCACGCCGGCTGTCCTTCCGGTACTCCGACGACGGTCCCCTGATCCTCGACGACGTGTCCTTCGACGTACGCCCGGGCGAGTTCGTGGCGATCGTCGGCCCGAGCGGCTGCGGCAAGTCGACCCTGCTCAGGCTGCTGATCGGCTTCGACAAGCCGGTGTCCGGCAGTGTGCTCTACGACGGCCAGGACCTGTCGGCGCTCGACCAGTCGGCCGTGCGGCGGCAGTGCGGGGTCGTGCTGCAGCACGCGCAGCCGTTCACCGGGTCCATCCTGGACGTCATCTGCGGTACGGAGCCGTACACGCCGGAGGAGGCGATGGCGGCGGCCGAGATGGCGGGGCTCGCCGAGGACATCAAGCGGATGCCGATGGGGCTGCACACGATCGTCTCGGGCAGCGGCGCGATCTCCGGCGGCCAGCGGCAGCGCCTGATGATCGCCCAGGCGTTGATCCGCCGCCCGCGCATCCTCTTCTTCGACGAGGCGACCAGCGCCCTCGACAACGAGACCCAGCGCACGGTCATCGAATCGACGAAGGCCCTCAACGCCACCCGCATCGTCATCGCGCACCGCCTGTCCACGGTGCTGGACGCCGATCGCGTGATCGTGATGGAGGACGGCAAGGTCGCCCAGCAGGGTCCGCCGGCACAGCTTCTCGCGGACACCAGTGGGCGGCTGCACGAGCTGGTGCGGCGGCAGATGGCGTGAGTGCGGCGCTTGATCAAGTCCAGGGACGGCTCAGGGCTTTGCGGGGCAACCCCTGAGGCGTCGCCCCGACGGCGACCCCGACCGCACCCCGGTGCCTTCCCTGATTCCCGTCCTGCGCTGTTGTGACGCCGATGGGATCACTGCCACGTTCGATCATGCGGGCAACCCCCGTGATCCGATCCGCAGGACCCTCGGAAGGGACTTCATGCAACCACTCTTCAGGGCGCTCACCGGAGTGCTCGCCGCCGGATTACTCGCCGGATCGGCGATGCCGGGCGTGGCGGCGGCCTCCGACCCTCCCGGCAGAAGCTCGACGACACGGGAGACGATCGACTGGAAACCGTGCCCCAAGGACACCACGGCGGACTGCGGGACCCTGCGCCTGCCCGTCGACTGGGCACGGCCCTCGGGCGAGACGTTCGACCTCGCGGTGGCCCGTCGCAAGGCGGCCGATCCGGGTCGGCGGGTCGGCGTGCTGCTGGTCAACCCGGGTGGACCGGGCGCTTCGGGTGTGGAGTTCGCCGTGGACGATGCCCCGGCCCACTTCAGCGCGGACATCCAGGAAAGATTCGACATCGTCGGGTTCGACCCGCGGGGTGTAGGCAGCAGCCATCCGGTGAAGTGCTCTTCTGAGCTGCTGGACCAACAGCCGTCGGTCTACCCCCGCAATCAGGCGGAGTTCGATCGGCTCGCCGATTTCAACCGCGCGTTGCGCGCGGATTGCCGGCGGCACACCGGTCCGCTCTTCGACCACGCCGACACCTTGAGCGTCGTGCGGGACATGGATGCCCTCCGCAGGGCGCTGGGCGAAAAGAAGATCAACTACTTCGGCCACTCCTACGGCACCTTGATCGGCGAGCAGTACGCGGAAGAGTACGGTGACCGCATCCGGGCCATGGCCCTCACCGCGAACATCGACCACAGCCTCGGCGCCCGGGAGTTCCTCGTCTCTTCCGCGGCCACCGCCGAGGACTCGTTCCACCAGTTCGTGAAGTGGTGCGACCGCACCAGCTCCTGCGCACTGCACGGCCGGGACGTGACCGCCGTATGGGACGGCTTGCTGGCGCGCGCGGACCGAGGGGAGGTACACGACCCCGAGAGCCCGGACCGGGCTCTCACCGCGAACGACATCGCCCTGTTCGCCGTCAAGGCGTTCTACGGCCCGTACTGGGACGAACTGGCCACTTATGTGGCGGGTCTCGACGCGCGGAAACCGGCCGAGCGGCGAGGATCCGAACGATCCCAGCAGGCGGATCCGGAGACGAGGGCGGAGCCGTTCCCCGCGGTCTTCTGCCAGGACTGGCGCATCCGGGCCAAGGACTACCGGGAGTACGCCCGTCTCACCCAGGCCGAACTACGCGCCGCACCTCACATGCGCGGCTCACCTCGCGCACACAAAGGGGCGGCCGGCTGCATCGGCTGGCCCGACGAGGTGAACAACCCGCAGCACCGGCTGCGCATCACCGAGGCGCCCACGATCCTCATGCTGAACTCGCTGCACGACCCGGCGAGCAGTTTCGCGTGGGCGGCCAACGTGCACCGGCAGACCCGCGGGACGACGGTCCTGGTCCCGTATGCGGGCGCGGGACACAGTGTCTACAACCGCAGTGACTGCACACGTGACGCCGTGGACGACTACCTCACGGAGCTGAGAATCCCGAGTGCCGGGAGCAGTTGCGCCCCCACCGGAACGCACTGACCGGACTCAGGAGTCCAGGCCGGGGACCGGGGCGCCGGAGGGGACGCCGGCGGCCACATAGCCGTCGTAGAACTCCTTCCAGGGCGCCTCGGCCCCGGCGTGCGGCCCTTCGAAGCGCTCCCCGCGCGCGTGCGCGTCGAGGGCGGCCAGGCAGACCTCCCAGCCGGCGCTGTTGCGGGCGGCGGTGTTCTCGGCGTCGAGGACGTTGGTGAGCGTGAAGCGGGTGCGCCTGTCGTCCAGGGGCTCCAGGTCGAAGTGCAGCTCGTCGCCGCCCCACTCGAAGGACAGGTGCCGGGGCTCGTCGACGTAGATCACCCGGCCCGTGGAGTCCTCCATGTTCGGGTCGCCGCTGAACCTGATGGTGCCGCCGGGGCGCAGCTCGATCTCGGCGCGGGAGGGGAACCAGTGGGCCAGTTCGTCGGCGTCGGTCACGAACTGCCAGACGCGCTCGACGGGATGGTCGTAGGTGCGGCTGAAGCGGACGGCCGGGCGGCCGTCGTCCAGGGTCAGACAGGTGCCGGAGAGGTCGGCGGTCATGGTGGATCAGTCCTTCGTGGTGGGTTCCTCAGGAGCGTGCGAGGTGTCGTCCGGCGTCTCGTCGAGTCGGCGGCCCAGGGCGTCCAGGCTGCGGTTCCAGAGCTCGCGGTACGGGGCCAGCCAGGCGTCGAGTTCGGCGATCGGGGCGGGATCCAGGGCGTAGACGCGGCGCTGGGCATCCTGCCGCACCCGCACCAGGCCCGCCTCCCGCAGCACCTTCAGATGCTTCGACGTACTCGGTTGACTCAGCCCGCATGCCTCCACGATCTCCCCGACGGGCCGCGGCCGCTGAAGGAGCAGCGCGACGATGGCGCGCCGGTGAGGATCGGCGAGGGCGCTCCAGAGCGTGGCGTCGGGCATGAACCCAATATGCCTCTGCGATTATATTCCTGTCAAGGAATAAAGCGCTCTCGCTTCTGTGCGCCCCCGTTGCTCCCACCCCGAAACGGGTACTGGCGACGCATGCGAATCAGCGTCGTGGATGTGGGGTCGAACACGGTTCGACTGGTGGTGGCCGATGCGGCGGACGGGGTACCACTGCCCGTCCATACCGAGAAGTGGCGGCTGAGGCTGTCCGAACAGGTCAGGCCCGGGGAAAGCATCCCCGAGGAGGCCGTCGAGCGGCTGGCCTGCGCGGTGTCCGCCGCGAGCCGCACCGCGACCAGATGGGGCGCCGCCGCTCCCCTGGCCTTCGCGACCGCCGTGGTGCGCAGCGCTCCGAACCGCCAGGAGGTGGTGCGGACCGTGCGCACCCGGACGGGGGTGAGTCTGTGCACGCTGCCGGGCGAGGTCGAGGCCGAGCTCACGTTCCTCGGGGCGCGGCGGTGGATGGGCTGGCGGTCGGGCCCGCTCGCCCTGCTGGACATCGGCGGGGGCTCGCTCGAAGTGGCCTTCGGCCGTGGCCGGTTGCCCGAGTTCGTGGCGTCGCTGCCGCTCGGCGCGGGACGGCTGACCCATGAGTTCTTCGCCGACGACGACCCGCCGGCGACGCGACAAGTACGGGCGCTGCGCCGCAAGGTCCGCCATCAACTGCGGGACGTCGCGGCCCGGATCCGCTGGGAGGGACCGCACACGGCGGCCGCCACCTCGCGTACGTTCCAGCAGCTGGGCCGGTTGTGCGGGGCCGCGCCGGGTCGCCACGGGCCCTTCGTGGAACGGCAGTTGGCGCGCTCGCACCTGCGCGAGGCCATCGGACGCCTGGCCGCGCTGCCCGCCGGCGAACGCGCAACTCTCCCCGGCATCTCCGCACCGCGCGCCGCACAGAGCCTGGCCGGTGCGGTGGTCGCGCACACGGCGATGAAGCTGACCGGCCTCAGTACGGTGACGATCTGTCCGTGGGCGATCCGCGAAGGGATCATGCTGCGGCACATCGAGGACGGCGCGTCCTGGTGGGCGGAGATCACCCGTCTCGACGAGGAGGCCGTTCCGTCCGACCCGGTGCCCCTGCGGATCGCGAGCGCGTCCGCGACCAGCTGACGCCGGGAAAGGCTCACAGCACGCAACCGACAACGACGGAAGGAAGCCCCGTGACCGACCGCAAGAAGCAGCGCGAGAAGCACCCCGACACAGCGTTCGAAGCGGTCATCGACGAGATCGCGGAAGCCGAGCGCCGCACCCGGGACTCCGCCGAGCAGCGCCGCCGCAGGGGCGAGGCCGGCGACGCCATCACCCCCAACACGCGCGCCCAGGAGGAGTCCGAGGGCGAGTGACCGGGCGGGTGACCCGGTGCCCCACGGGTACTCGGCGGCCATGGCACACGACGTCCGTCCGGCACAGGGCGGCGAGGGGCCCCCGCTGCCGACCGCGCGGGGCCCCGTCTCCGCTGCCGTCGAGGAGTATCTGCGGGGTGCGCGCCCACCGCCCCGGCACCAGGACGTGGCGGGCACGGCCGTCTACGGCGACGACCTCAAGCTCGCCCTCTACCTCTGCTACGAACTGCACTACCGCGGTTTCGCCGGCGTGCCGGAGACCCATGAGTGGGACCCTGACCTGCTGCGCGTCCGCGCGGCACTGGAGCACCGCTTCCTGACCGCCTGCGCGCGGACGCGCCCTCTCACGACACCGTCGAGGACGCGCTGGCCGACCTCCTCGTCGAACCCGTCGACGGCACGGGCGTCAGCCACTGTCTGTACGCCGAGGGCGAGTTGTGGCAGCTGCGGGAGTACGCGGCCCAGCGCTCCCTGTACCGCCTCAAGGAGGCGGACCCGCACGCCTGGGTGCTGCCCCGGCTGTGGGGCAGGGCCAAGTCGGGCATGGCGGCGGTGGAGTTCGACGAGTACGGCGGCGGCCGGCCCGAACGCGTCCACGCGCGCCTCTTCGCCGACCTGATGACGGACCTGGGCCTGGACGCGACGTACGGGCGCTCTCTCAACGCGGCGACCGCGGAGGCCCTGGCCACGGTCAATCTGATCTCCCTGCTCGGCCTGCACCGGGCGCTGCGTGGAGCGCTCGTCGGCCATTTCGCGGCGGTCGAGATCACCTCGGCACCGGCCTCGCGGCGCCTGGCCGAGGCGATGCGCCGCACGGGCGCCGGGTCCGCCGCCGAGCACTTCTACGACGAGCATGTCGAGGCGGACGCGGTGCACGAGCAGGTCGTACGCCATGACGTCATCGGCGGCCTGCTCGCCGAGGAGCCGCATCTCGCTCCGGACGTCACCTTCGGCATCGACGTCACCGGGCATCTGGAGGACCGCTTCGCCGACCGGCTGCTCGGCGCCTGGCGTGCCGGACAGTAGTCGCTGCGCACAGCCCTACGATCCGAAATGCCCCTTACTTAGACACCGCCCTGCTGGTCGGCGCCCTGCGCGACGAGCCGGTGCCCGACGGCGCGGACGTCCTCGACGTGGGGACCGGTTCGGGTGCGCTGGCGATCGAGGCCGTGCGACGCGGCACGTATGTGACCGCGGTGGACATGTCGTGGCGCGCGGTGTGCACGGCCCGGCTCAACGCCCGGCCGGCCCGGCTCCGGAGGATCCGCATCCGCATCCGCATCCGGCACGGCAACCTCTTCGCCCCGGTACGGGGGCAGTCGTTCGACCTCATCCTCGCCAATCCGCCGTACGTACCCACGCCCGACACGGGCCGCGCACCGCACGGTGCGGCCCGGTCCTGGGACGGGGGCCGGGACGGACGGCTCGTCCTCGACCGGATCTGCCGGGAGGCCCCCACCCTGCTGCGCCCCGGCGGCGTTCTGCTGGTCGTGCACTCTTCGCTCAGCTGCCCGGACCGGACACTGACGCACCTGCGCGGGGCAGGGCTGAAGGCGTCCGTGACGCGGCGTCGCATGATCCCGTTCGGCCCCGTGCTGCGGTCGCGGGAGGGCTGGCTGCGCGAGCGCGGCCTGCTGTCCGCCCCGGATCCGAGGGAGGAGCTGGTGGTCGTCCGTGCCGAACTCCCGGTCTGACGAGCCGCGCCGCATCGAGGTCCAGCGCCAGGGTCCCTTCTTGGTGGAGGGCCCGGTGGAGGTGGAGTTGGAGGACGGCACGATCGTCACCTCCGACCGGTTCCGCGTCGCCCTGTGCACCTGCCGCCGCAGCCGCCGCTACCCGTGGTGCGACACCAGCCACCGCGACCGGGCCAGGGAGCGGTGAGCCGGTCAGTCGCAGTACGACTCGAGCGTGCCACGGCGCCGGATGTCGAGCGTCGCGCAGTGGAACGAGCCGCCGAACGGCGCGTAGTGCAGCAGGTCGCAGAGGATCGGCTCGAACCCCCACTGTTCCAGCGCGCGCACCATGCCGGTGTGGTGGCGCTCGGCGATCACCCGTTTCTCGTCCACCATGAGCACGTTCATGCTGAGCCATTTGCCGCACATCGAGGTGATCCTGAGCAGGCGGTCGTCGATCGGATCGGGTTCGGGAGCGACCAGGATGTCCCAGGACTTCAGGACGTCGGGCAAGCGGTCGACGCCGACGTACTCGGGATTGACCAAGACCTTGCCGGGTGCGAGCGGGACGAAGGTAGTGTCGATGTGCATGGGCGTGCGGCAGCGGCTCTCGATCTCGTGGATGCGATAGCCGGGCCCGAGATGGCGGCGCAGCCACTCGATGCCCATCCGATTGGTGACATTGCTGCGCGTGACGAACAGATCGCGGCCCGCGCGTACGAAATCCGCGGCATCGAAGACCGGCTCGAACTCGGTGAGGATGTGGCGCACGGGCTCGCCGGGCCCGGGCGCACGGAAACCCGGCTCGAACAGCTCGTCGGTGAGCTGCGGCTTCGGCGCCGCCGTCCAGCGCGCGCCGCGCCGGAAGTAGTCCTTGAGGATCGCGCGATACGAGTGGGTCTCGAAGTACCGGCACGGCCAGGCCATCGGGGTCTCGATGATCTCGTCGCCGATCACGAGCAGGCTGTCGCGCGGACAGGTGTTGCAGAAACCGCGCGACGACCAGTGCGGGGTGCTGAAGCGTCGGCTGTGGTCGACCGCGTCCGGGCGCCTGACCGTGACGTCGAGGGACCGCAGGAGAGCGATGAACTGTTCGAGTTCGGCCTGCGCCCGTTCGATCAGCACGCGCGGATACTTGAAGCCGCCCGCGAGCCCCAGCAACCGCCCCGTCCATGGCGGGACGTTGCAGGTCACGACCGGATGACGGGACGGGATCGTCGCGCCGTCGAGACGCCCGACCACGATTTCCTCCAGCGGGTCCCACTCGTTGTGCGAGTTGACCGGCGAAACAAGGTGTTCCTCCACAACGCCGCCGAGTACCCCGCACCCGCTTGGTCACGCGCAGTGGCCAAGCAGAGCCGTCGATCGATTCGCGAACAACAACACAGGCGAAGAGTCAATCACTACGGGCGACATTCACCAGGTCGAGTGAACCAGATCTTGCGCGCGGCGCCGCAGGGATGCTCACCCTCGTCTCCGGGTAACAACCCTGATCAAATGCGCCCCTTCTCCGAGGTGGAGCGGACATGACGCCGGACGCCGACGACCGCGCCCCCCATCCGACCGAGGACATGACGGCGGACCCCTTCCGGTGCGTGCCGCCCCCGGCGAACGCCCATGCCCGCACGCGCAGATGCGGGCCGTTCACCGTGGTCGAGGTCGTGGGTGAGATCGATCTGGCGACGGCGGCGCTCCTCGCCGAACATCTGGACGCGGCGACGGCGAGGCCGGAGTGCGACGTGGTGGTCGATCTGCGGCGGGTCGACTTCTTCGACTGCTCGGGCCTGCGCGTCCTGTGCCGGGCCGAAACGCGGGCCGGGGGCCACGGCGGTCGCCTCCGGGTCGTCTCCGACGCGCCTCGGATCCGGCGGCTGCTGCACGGCGCGGGCCTGCTCGGCCGTTTTGCGCCCTTGTCCAGGGTCCCTGGGGAAAACGAGTGATCCCCCCGGGGAAAGCGGGTGATCCCATGACGGTCCGAGGTGTCGGCCGGGCGGCCCCACTCCGCCCGACCGACCCCCGATGCGAGATCACAGAGGGCCCCTCGGCACGGCTAGCACTCCCCATCCGCGAGCCGTTTGCCGAACTGCACGGGGACCGTGCGATCCCGGTCCTTTAGAACGCGAAGAGACTCGTCGTGTACGAGCCCTTCACGCACTCGTTGGCGAACGTGCGCTCATAGGAGACTCGCTTGCCCTGCCAGACCCCGTCGACGGTGACGATCACGGGGTCGTACTGCTTGGTGCACAGCACGCCGTCTCTCGCCGTCAGTGCATCGAAGTTCCCACTCACACCCCGGAGTTCGGCACAGGCCGAGGCCGAGTCGGGATGGGTGCCGGAGGACGTCGGGGCGCAGCTGAGGGTGACCGCGCGCACCGGGGTGCTCATGCCGGCGGTGTCACCGTGGGCCACGGTGAGCACCAGGGCCGAGGGTGCGTAGAGCGAGGTGGGAGTGGCGTCCGGGGCGGCCAGGGCGGATCCGGTGAGGGGTCCGCATACGGCGGTGGCCGTGAGGCCGATGGTCGCTGCCCAGCGCGCGGTGTTCCGCATCGTGTGCATCCTTCCGCTCGAGTTGAGGGTGTGCCGGCTCCGGCGCGATCGGTGCCGGAACGACGAGCGGGAGTCTGCCGACTCCGGCGCCGAAACTCACATCGACACCACGGGTTTCAGTAACCTTGCGTATTGAATCAGTGGCGTGAAGTAACGGACTTCGAACGTTCCAATGCCGGAAGTTGGCGGCTCTTGATCGTTCCAAGTCGCCGAGTGGCCGGTTATCGCACGTTCAGCAATAGGCCTGAAACATTCCGGTTGGGCCCTCCGGTTGAGCTCTCGGCTGACTCGTCCGCCACTCCCTTGCGTTCACGGGCGGGCGGAGTAATCGTGATTACATGATTACCAGCGAGCAACGAGAGAAGCTGCGCGGCTGGTTCGCCGGCCGCTTGCCCGACGACCTCTTCGAGGACCTGACCGAGGTGACGGTCGACCGCGAGGAGATCACCGTGATCGGCCGTATCCCAGCACCCCACCTGGCCGAAGGCGTCTCGGCCGCCGAGCGGGAGGCGGCCGTGGAGGGCCGGATCCAGGAGTTCCGGGAGCGCACCCGGGAGACCCGGATCGGGGTGGCCCGTGAGGCGGAGCACCGGTTCCGCCGGAAGGTCTCCTGGGGAGTGGAGTGCGGTGGCGAACGCGCCCTGTTCACGCACATCGCCGCCCCCGTGATGACCCGGCTGCGTCAGCCCGAACGCCAGGTCCTCGACACCCTGATCGCCGGCGGCGTCGCCCGCAGCCGCAGCGACGCCCTCGCCTGGTGCGTACGGCTCGTCCAGCGGCACACGGACGACTGGCTCACCGAACTGCGCGAGTCCCTGGAGAACGTCCAGCGGGTGCGGGCGCAGGGGCCGGACACGGAGCCGGAGGACGCGCCCACGGACAGCGACTGATGGAGGTTGGTACGGCCCTGACGCCCTCCAGGTCTTCAACCGCGGGCGGCGCGGCGGCGGTTACCGGTTCGCGCACAGCCGTTGTCAGACCCGTCCGCTAGGTTGCGGGCATGACCAACTTCGTACTGGTGGCAGGGGCGTGGCTCGGGGCGTGGGCGTGGGACGAGGTGGCCGCTGAACTGCGCGCGGCAGGGCATGACGTCCATCCGCTGACGCTGTCCGGCCTCGCCGAGAAGCAAGGTATGGCGGCCGGGCAGCAGACCCACGTCCAGGACATCGTGGACGAGGTCGAGCGGCTGGATCTGCGGGAGGTCGTCCTGGTCGGGCACAGCTATGCGGGCGTCCCTGTCGGTCAGGCGGCCGAGCGGATGGGCGACCGGCTGACCCGCATGGTGTTCGTCGACGCCATGGTCCCGGTCGACGGCGAGTCCTCCCTCTCGGGCTGGCCAAGCGAGGAGGTGCGGGACGCGATCGCCGCGACCGGCTTCTGGCCGCCACTGGCCGCCGAGGACTTCGCGGGGCAGGGCCTGACGGACGAGCAGATCGCCCGCATCGTGACCGGCGCGACCCCGCACCCGGGTGCCACGACGACGGATCCGGCCGTGCTCTCGGGCGACCTGGGCGAGCTTCCGACGACGTACGTCAAGTGCCTCCTCGACGGCGCCGAGCCGTGGGGGGCCGCGGCCGAACTCCTCAAGAGCGACCACTGGGACCTGGTGACCATGGACACCGGCCACTGGCCGATGTTCTCCCAGCCGCGCGAACTGGCACGCCTTCTGCACGAGTCGGCGACCAGACCCTGACCCCTCCCCTCCTGCCTACTCGTCGGTATGGTCGGCGTACTGCGCGTTCTCAGCGACGAGAGGCGGGATGTACGACATGGCGAAGCACTGGGCGGACCTCCAGTACGAGATCTATCTGAACGGGATGACGGGTGCCGTACCCCGGCTGCCCACCGATCTGACCCGGCTGGAGGAGCTGACCGAGCAGCGCCTCGGTCCCGGTCCCGTCGGCTATGTGGCGGGCAGCGCGGGCGACGGCAGCACCGCCCGCGCCAACCGGGACGCCCTGCGGCGGCGTCGGATCGTGCCGCGCATCCTGCGGGAGGTGCACGAACGGGATCTGTCCGTCGAGGTGTTGGGCCGCGCGCTGCCCGCCCCGCTGGCGCTGGCGCCGGTCGGGGTGCTGTCGATCGTGCACCCGGACGCCGAGTGCGCGGCCGCCCGGGCCGCCGCCGCGCAGGGCGTGCCGTACATCCTGTCCTCGGCGTCCAGCACCCCCATGGAGCAGGTCGCGGAGGCGATGGGCGACGCCGAGCGCTGGTTCCAGCTGTACTGGCCGAAGGACCCGGAGGTGGCCCGGAGTTTCCTGAACCGGGCGAAGGCGGCCGGGTTCTCCGCGCTCGTCGTCACCCTGGACACGCCCATGCTGGGCTGGCGGCCACGCGATCTCGACCGGGCGTATCTGCCGTTCCTGCACGGCGTGGGCACCGCCAACTACTTCTCCGACCCGGCCTTCCGGGCGGGCCTGGCCAAGCCGGTGCAGGAGGATCCGAACGCGGCCGTCATGCACTTCGTCGGGATGTTCGCGGACCCCGCCAAGACCTGGCCGGACCTGGCGTTCCTGCGGGAGCACTGGGACGGCCCGATCGTCCTGAAGGGCATCCTGCACCCGGACGACGCCCGTGCGGCCGCCGACGCCGGGATGGACGGGGTCGTCGTCTCCAACCACGGCGGCCGCCAGGTGGCCGGGGCCATCGGGGCGGCGGACGCCCTGCCCCGGGTCGTGGAGGCGGTCGGCGACCGGCTGACCGTGCTGTTCGACAGCGGCATCCGCACCGGCGACGACATCTTCAAGGCGCTCGCGCTCGGCGCGCAGGCGGTGCTCGTCGGACGGCCGTACGCGTACGGGCTCGGCCTCGACGGACAGGCGGGCGTCGAGCACGTCATCCGCTGCCTGCTCGCCGAATTCGATCTCACCCTCGCCCTGTCCGGGCACGCCACCCCCGCCACGATCGGCCCCGCCGACCTCATCGAGGAATCCGCATGACCGCCCCGAAGAACGTCCTCGCCGTCATCTCGCCCCATGTGGGCGGTCGAGACATCGGCGCCGGCCTCGCCACACTCTTCCCCGAGGGGGCGAACGTCACCGTGGTCGAGGTGGCCGACGAGGACCCGGCCGCCCTGCGCGCCGCGCACGTCGTCATCACCGCGCTCGCCCCGGTGACCGCCGAACACCTCGCCGCCGCACCGGAGTTGGAGCTGGTGCAGTGCGCGAGCCACGGCTTCGACTACGTCGATGTGGATGCGGCCCGCGAGCGCGGCGTGCGCGTGTGCAACATCGGCTCCAGCGGTGCCGAGGCGCAGAACGTGGCCGAGCAGACCTTCGCCCTCATGCTCGCGCTGGCCAAGCAGATCGTCCCCGCCCACACCGCGCTCGTCGAGGCCGACTGGGCACTCCCCCGGCTGCAGCACTCGCTGACCGAACTGTCCGGCAAGACGCTCGGCATCGTGGGCCTGGGCCAGATCGGGCGGCAAGTCGCCCGCCGCGCGGCCGCGTTCGACATGAGCGTCGTCTACGCAGGTCGACGCCGGCTGCCGCCGGAGAAGGAGGCGGAGTTCGGCGGTGCCCGCCATGTCCCGCTCGACGAACTGCTGCGCACCGCCGACTACGTCTCCCTGCACGCCCCGCTCACCGACGAGACCCGCGACCTGCTCAACGCCGAGCGGCTGGCGCTCCTCAAGCCGACGGCGTTCGTGATCAACACCGCGCGGGGCGCCCTGATCGACCAGGACGCCCTCGCGGACGCGCTGGAGAAGGGCGCCCTGGCCGGCGCGGGCATCGACGTCTTCGACCCCGAACCGCCCACCGCGGCCCTGCGCCTGCTCCGCGCCCCGAACGTGGTGCTGTCCCCGCACGTCAGCGGCGTCACCCGCGAGACCCTCGTCCGCATCGCCCTGGCAGCCGTGGAGAACGTGACCGCCTTCCTGTCGGGCGGGGCACCGCGGGATGTCGTGAACTAGGCCGGCGTTCTGGGCCGGTGGCGGGTCTCGCGGACGCCGCGGCCGGGATGGTCCTGACCGGGCGGCGTCGGACCGAAGCGGATCGGCCCGACGCGGCAACCTGTTCGGCACGACAGCCTCTTCGCCTACGCGTCCTCCTCCGCCAACCCCACCGCCCGAGTCCCCGGTGTGCCGCTCTCCGGGCTCGACAGCGCCCCGGGGCTCGCCGATGTCACCGGATCGGTCAGCCAGCGCTGTGCGTCGGAGCCGTCGCGGACCTTGACGACGATGTCGGCGCCCAGGTCCGCCGTGGTGAACGCCAGGGCGAGCTGCTCGTCCCAGCGAGGCAGCAACTCACCCTGCACGGTGAGGTCGTAGCGCACGTCATCGGCCCGCTTGGAGTCGTCGTCGGCGCATGTGCCGAGGATCACCACGCCGGCGTCCGCGTGCGAGTCCAGACACAGGCCGGGGTCCGCCACGCTGCGCAGCAGACCGTCCTTCTCGTACGACCACTGCTGGGTGTCGTCCGAGGAACACTCGGCCGACTCGACACCGGCCCCGGCCTTCGGCTCGCCCCGGATGTCGAGGCACAGGTCGGCGTCGGAGTTGCGCAGCCTGGTCTGGCGCGGTGCGTTGGGGAGCTGGGCCGTGCCGGGCGGTGAGGAGGAGACCGCGGGGGGCACCTGGGATCCGGTGCCGCCCCCGGTGGCGGAGGCGGCCGGGTCGACCCCGTCGTCGTCCGACAGCAGGCCTGCCGCGAGCATGATCGCGATCAGCCCGGCGGAGGCCATGCCCACTCCCGTGAGCAGCGTCCGCGAGGAGCGCGATCCGCCGGGGGCCCGGCGGACCTGTGCGGGGATCCGCGACAGGAGGCGACGTCGTCCGGCGCCGTGCCGGGCGGCGCCGCGGGTGCGGGAGCCGTCGCTCTGGGTGCGGCCGGGTCTGGTGTCCAGATAGCGGCGCGCGCCCCAGCCGAGCACCGACTCCGCGATGAGCACGCCCAACCCGCCTTCGAAATGACTCAGTTGTTCGGCGGCGTTGCGGCAGTAGCGGCACTCCGTCAGATGCTGCTGGACATCCGGCAGCAGGGCTCCACCCCGGCGAATGGGGACGTCGAGGAGGCGGTTGTAGAACCGGCAATCCTTCGTCGGCGCAAGTTCCCGATGGGCATGTACACAACCTTCGCGGAATTTATCACGCGCCTGTTCGAGCGCGGCCGAGGCGGTAACGGTATCCATGCCCACCAGGCCGGCGGGCACGCTTAACGGCTCGGCCTCGACCTCGGTGTGCCAGAGCAGACATCGGGCAAGTCCCGGAAGTGCCTGGAATGACCGATCGGCGAGCTTCCGGTTTTCGGGCGTCATGGACTTCGCGGTACGCATACCGCGACCGCCCGCGGGTTTCCCGAGCTCCGGCACAACGTCTGCTATTCGGTCCTCGGCCGACCACTGGCGGACGGTGTCCCGCACGGCGACGAGGAGCCGGGGTCGGAGCGCGGCGGCCGGTTCGCCCAGCGCCAGGCGGTCGAGGACCTGGTGGAAGGCGGCGGCGGTGACCATGTCGGCGACGTCCGTCGGGGAGGCGAGACAGATCACCGCGTATTCGTGGATCGGTTGCCAGTGCCGCGCCATGAGCAGCGCGACGGCGGGAGCGGCCTCGCCGTCCGGACGGCCGCGCAGCCGGGCGGCGAGACCTTCGTCGGATTCTTCGGGAACCCCGCCGGGCGGGGGGTAAGGAGGGCGAGGGGGG
>NZ_LLZG01000410.1 GCF_001509475.1 Streptomyces regalis | reverse complement strand
GCCCGCGTCCCTTGTGGGTGCGGGCCTCTTTACTGCGGTCCTGACGGGATTTGCTGTACCCGATTGCGGCTGCGCCGCGGGCGCGGCCTCCGCCTTGAGGGGGTGGCGGGGGTGGTGGCATGAGTGAGGCCCGCGTCCCTTGTGGGTGCGGGCCTCTTTACTGCGGTCCTGACGGGATTTGAACCCGCGGCCTCCACCTTGACAGGGTGGCGAGCACTCCAAACTGCTCCACAGGACCAGGTTTCGCTGCGCTATTTGTGCGTTGCGCTGCGAGAAGAGACTGTACAGGAGGGCGAGCCCCCTGGTCGAACTCACCCAGCGTACATGTCCCGTTACGGCGCCAGTGTGTCGATCGTCTTCACGATTCGCTTGTCGGAGATCGGATACGCCGTGCCGAGCGCGTGGGCGAAATAGCTGACGCGGAGTTCCTCCAGCATCCAGCGGACGTCCAGCACCTGCTGCGGGACCGGACGCCCCTGCGGCATCTGCTCCAGCAGCCAGGCGTACTCGTCCTGCATCTCGTGGACCTTCTCCATGCGCGTCGTGTCGCGCTGGACGTTCGTCGGCATCTGCTGCAGACGACGGTCCACCGCGATCAGGTACCGCATCAGATCCGGCATGCGCCGCAGTCCCGCCGCCGTCACGAAGCCGGGCTTCACAAGGGCGTCCAGCTGCTTGCGGACGTCCGAGAGGTTTGCCAGCAGGGCAGGGCTCCGTACGGCCTTCAGACGGCGCTCAGCGGCCTGCCAGGCGGCGAGGACCTGCTGCACCTGGCCCACCGTACGCACCGTCGTGTCGACGATCTCGGCGCGCACCTTGTCGTACAGCTTCCGATACGACTCCTCGTCCCACGCCGGCCCCCCGAAGTCGCCGATCAGCTTGTCCGCCGCCGCCATCGCGCAGTCGTCGAAGAGGGCCTGGATCGAGCCGTGCGGGTTGGATGACAGCGCCAGCTTCTGCGCGTTCGTAAGCTTGTCCGACGCGAACTTCGCCGGGTTCACCGGAATGTTGCGGAGGATGAGCCGGCGCGTGCCCTTCCACATCGCCTGCTGCTGTTCCGCCTCCGTGTCGAAGAGGCGTACGGAGACCAGGTCGCCGTCGTCCACCAGCGCCGGGTACGCCTTGACCGGCTGGCCGGCGCGGCGGGTCTCGAAGACGCGGGTGAGTGAGCCGATGGACCAGTCGGCCAGGCCCTGGCGCTCCAGGGACTCGCCGCCTTCGCGGGACGCCGTGGCCGCCGCGGCCTGGGAGAGGGCCTTGCGCGCCTTCGGCTTCAGCTGCAGCTTCAGCGCCTCGAGGTCCTTGTCCTCCGCCAGCTTGCGGCGCCGTTCGTCGACGATCCGGAAGGTGATGCGCAGATGCTCCGGCACCTTCGGCCAGTCGAAGTCGTCGGCGGTGAAGGGGACCCCGACCATGCGCTTCAGTTCGCGCGCCATGGTCACCGTCAGCGGCTCCTGCAGGGGCACCGCCGTGTCCAGGAACCGTTTGGCGAAGTTCGGCGCCGGCACGTAGTTGCGGCGGATCGGCTTGGGCAGGGAACGGATCAGCTCCGTCACCAACTCCTCGCGCAGGCCCGGGATCTGCCAGTCGAAGCCGTCGTCCGTGACCTGGTTCAGGACCTGGAGCGGGATGTGGACCGTCACACCGTCCGCGTCCGCGCCCGGCTCGAACTGGTACGTCACCCGGAACTTCAGCGCTCCCTGCCGCCAGGAGTCCGGGTAGTCCGCCTTGGTGACCGCCTCGGCCGACTCCCGGATGAGCATCTCGCGCTCGAAGTCCAGGAAGTCCGGCTGCTCGTGCCGTTTGCGCTTCCACCAGGAGTCGAAGTGGGCGCCCGAGACGACGTGGTCCGGGACCTTCTCGTCGTAGAAGTCGAACAGGGTCTCGTCGTCGACGACGATGTCCCGGCGCCGGGCCCGGTGCTCCAACTCCTCGACCTCGCTGAGGAGTTTGCGGTTGTCGGCGAAGAACTTGTGGTGCGTGCGCCAGTCGCCCTCGACGAGGGCGTTGCGGATGAACAGCTCGCGGCTGACCTCCGGGTCGATACGGCCGTAGTTCACCTTGCGCTGGGCGATGATCGGGACGCCGTACAGCGTGACCTTCTCGTACGCCATCACGGCCGCCTGGTCCTTCTCCCAGTGCGGTTCGCTGTACGTCCGCTTCAGGAGGTGCTCGGCGAGCGGCTCGACCCACTCGGGCTCGATCTTGGCGTTGACGCGGGCCCAGAGGCGACTCGTCTCCACCAGCTCGGCGGACATCACGAACCGGGGCGGCTTCTTGAAGAGGGCGGAGCCTGGGAAGATCGCGAACTTGGCGCTCCTCGCCCCCAGATACTCGTTCTTCGCGCCCTCCTTCACGTCCTTCATGCCGATGTGCGACAGCAGGCCGGCGAGGAGGGAGACGTGGATACGGTCGCCGGGCGCGTCGTCCTCGTTGAGGTGGATGCCCATCTGTTTGGCGACCGTGCGGAGCTGGGTGTAGATGTCCTGCCATTCGCGAATGCGCAGGAAGTTGAGGTACTCCTGCTTGCACATCCGCCGGAAGGAGCTGGATCCCCGCTCCTTCTGCTGCTCGCGGACGTACCGCCAGAGGCTGAGGTAGGCGAGGAAGTCGCTGGTCTCGTCCTTGAAGCGGGCGTGCTGCTGGTCGGCCTGGGCCTGCTTGTCGGCGGGTCGTTCGCGCGGGTCCTGGATGGAGAGCGCGGCGGCTATGACCATGACCTCGCGGACACAGCCGTTGCGGTCGGCCTCCAGGACCATACGGGCCAGACGCGGGTCGACGGGCAGCTGGGCGAGCTTGCGGCCGGTGTCGGTGAGCCGCTTGCGCGCATCCTTCTGGGCCGGGTCGAGGGCGCCCAGTTCCTGGAGCAGCTGCACTCCGTCGCGGATGTTGCGGTGGTCCGGCGGGTCGATGAAGGGGAACTTCTCGATGTCGCCGAGGCCGGCCGCGGTCATCTGCAGGATGACGGAGGCGAGGTTCGTCCGGAGGATCTCCGCGTCCGTGAACTCCGGGCGGGCGAGGAAGTCGTCCTCGGAGTACAGGCGGATGCAGATGCCGTCGGACGTACGACCGCAGCGGCCCTTGCGCTGGTTGGCGCTGGCCTGGGAGATCGGCTCGATGGGCAGCCGCTGGACCTTGGTGCGGTGGCTGTAGCGGCTGATCCGGGCGAAGCCGGGGTCGATGACGTACTTGATGCCCGGGACGGTGAGCGAGGTCTCCGCGACGTTGGTCGCCAGAACGATCCTGCGCCCGGTGTGGGGCTGGAAGACGCGGTGCTGCTCGGCGTGCGAGAGCCGGGCGTAGAGGGGAAGTACCTCCGTGCCCTGCCAATTAGCGCCTCCGGCGCGGGGGTACTGCTTCTTCTCCAGCGCGTCGGCGGTGTCCCGGATCTCCCGCTCGCCCGAGAGGAAGACGAGGATGTCGCCCTTGCCCTCGCCCTGGAGTTCCTCCACGGCGTCGCAGATCGCGGTGATCTGGTCGCGGTCGGCGTCCTCGGCGTCCTCTTCGAGGAGCGGCCGGTAACGCACCTCCACCGGGTATGTACGGCCGCTGACCTCGATGATCGGCGCGTCGCCGAAGTGCCGGGAGAAGCGCTCGGGATCAATGGTGGCCGAGGTGATGACGACCTTCAGATCCGGCCGCTTCGGCAGCAACTGCGCGAGATACCCGAGCAGGAAGTCGATGTTGAGGGACCGCTCGTGGGCCTCGTCGATGATGATCGTGTCGTAGGCGCGCAGCTCGCGGTCGGTCTGGATCTCGGCGAGCAGGATGCCGTCGGTCATGAGCTTGATGAAGGTGGCCTCGGGATTCACCTGGTCGGTGAACCGCACCTTCCAGCCGACGGATTCACCGAGCGGCGTGTCCAGCTCCTCCGCCACCCGCTCGGCGACCGTACGGGCCGCGATACGGCGGGGCTGGGTGTGCCCGATCATGCCGCGCACGCCACGCCCGAGCTCGAGACAGATCTTCGGGATCTGTGTGGTCTTCCCGGAGCCGGTCTCGCCGGCCACGATCACGACCTGGTGGTCGCGGATGGCGGCCGCGATGTCGCTCTTCTTCTGGCTGACCGGCAGCTGTTCGGGGTACCTGACCTCGGGCAGACGGCTGCGCCGGGTGGCGATACGCTCCTCGCCCCTGGCGATCTCCGCCTCGATCTCGGCGAGCACGGCGGCGCGCGCCTCCGGCTTACGGATCTTGCGCGCACCTTCGAGCCGCCTGCCGAGGCGCTGTGCGTCGCGCAGGGAGAGCTCGGTCAGGCGGGGGGCGAGGGCGCCGAGGGCGGGGGCAGGGTGCGTAGACATACGCGATCCAGGATCTCATCCCGCCGAAATCCGTGGCGAACGCTTTTGCCTCCGGCGGTGCGGCCGATACCAGGGCGAGACCGCTCTGTACCATTGTTTGTTATGTTTTTGCAGTTTCTCCCGATCGCTCTTGATGCCTGAGATGTCGCTTTCTAGCGTGATGGGTGTGACGCGACGTCGAGGGCGTGAGGAGAGAGTCATGAAGATCCGCAGGGCGCTGGCGGCGTTCCTGCTGGCCGGCTTCATGGGGGTTGGGGCCGCGGCCCCCGCCATGGCTGAGCCGCCGGGTCCCGGCGACAAGCAGTGCGTCCCGGGCCAGCAGGGCAACCCGCATCCCGGCTTCAAGGCCGGATCGTGCAAGTAGTCGACGGAAACACCGAGGGCTCCGACCGCATGGTCGGAGCCCTCGAGATTGTGGCTGGGGCCGGGGTCGGCCTCAGCGGTCCTGACGGGATTTGAACCCGCGGCCTCCACCTTGACAGGGTGGCGAGCACTCCAAACTGCTCCACAGGACCAAGCAATGCGTACGACAGTGTCGCACACCGTACTGCGTGCCCCCAACGGGATTCGAACCCGAAATCGTTACCTTGCTGACCTGCGGAGATTCGCGGGAGCCCGGCAAATACGCCCGTTTGCGTCCTCCTGAGTCTAGCTCGATCCTCCTCGATCCGGCCCCCGTGCTGACATATCAGCACGGGGCGGCAAGCCGTTGTGATCGCAAATCTCGGTTCTCTGGGGCGGCGCGAGACATTCATGATCCAGGGTTCTGTGCCAATGTCGTGGTGTTTCTGGAGCGTGATGGGCGTGAAGTGGCTGCCGCCCTCGGGCCGGTACCGGTAGAAGCCGCGAGATGGTCGAATGCCGCCATGCCGCAGGCCGTGAACAGCCTCATAGCCGTCGCGGGCACACTCCTGGGAGTGTCCGTCACCTACTTCTTCCAGCGTCGCGCCGCAGACCGTAGCGAACTACGCAATGCGCTGGCCGCGTTCGCCGCTGCCGTGATGGAACAGCGACGAGGAGAGTACGACCGATGGTGGCGACATCATGAGGACCTGACGAGTACCGCGTACGTTGCCGCGCGCACGGCGTCGTACCGGCTATGGTCAATCGCCCGCCAGGAGCTTTACCGCGTGCGCCTGCTGACCCCGGATGCCCAGCTGGTGCGCCGTGCCCACGAGGGCATCGCCGTGACAGCACAGGTCCACAAAGCCGAGGAGCGTGACGGCTTCGAGGCGAATGGCGTCGCTGCGGAACGAGCACTTGAAGAGTTCCTTGTCTCCGCCACGATCCGTACCGCTCCCTCGCGGAACTCAGTGTCGTAGATGCGCTTCCTGGATGCCATGACCCCAACTATCCCTCCGGTCACGGTCTCCACAGTAGGAGGGGAACCTCAGATTTTCGACATACGGGATCGCGGGAGCGGCAGGGAGTCGAGCCGGGCAAATGGTAGCCCTGGGCACAGGTCCTGCTGTTACTGTCTACGCGGGTTGGTACAGCCGGTAAAGGGGGAGTTAGGAGTGCGTGAAGATCGCTCTGAACAGGGTGAAGACGCCAAATCGGAGGTCGATTCAGTTGCCCTCTATCACCTGATGGTTCGTCAGGATGGCTTGAAACTTTCTACGGCAGCGGACCTCTTGGGGTGGAGTGAGGAACGCACCGTCGCGGCCGCCGAGCAGTTGAGCAAGTACGAGCTGCTGGTCCCTCTGCTCGGAGAGGGCAGCGCCTTCGCCGTCTCCACCCCTCGCAGAGCGGTATCCCGGCTGCTCGCCCCGCTGGACCAGCAGATCGAGTACCTCGAACGCGAGGCGGAACAGCTCCGCACCGACCTCGGGCGTTATCAGGCCACGTACGAGGAGGCCGTCCACGGCCCCGAGGACGGAAGGGAGTTCAGCATGCTCACCGGGCTCGATGCCATCAACTCCGAGCTGGAGGCCGCGGCGGCACGCTGCACCGAGGAAGTGCTCACCGTGCAGCCCGGCGGGGGCCGTAAGGCCGAGAGCCTGGCCGCGTCCTGGGAACCCACCCGCGCCATGCTGGAGCGCGGTGTCCAGATGCGCACCATCTACCAGCACTCCGCCCGCTTCCATTCCGCCACCCGGAAGTACGTCAAGCAGGTGACCCAGCACGGCGGGGCCGTGCGCAGTATCGACGCGTGCACCGAGCGGATGATCATCTTCGACCGCAAGACCGCCTTCATCCCGGCCCGCAGCGACCGGCAGGTCGCGCTCGCCATCCACCAGCCGGCCGTCGTCGAGTTCCTGGTCTCGGTCTTCGAGCGGTTCTGGAATCTGGCGACGCCCTTCTCTACCCGTAATCGGGCGTCGGAGGTGAAGACTCTGCTGTCCGATGTCCGGATGTCCATCATCAAGCTGCTCGCCGAGGGGGAGACCGACGACACCATCGCCCGCCGCCTGGGCGTGAGCGTGCGCACCTGCCGGGGCCATATCTCCAAGATCTACGAGGAGTTCGGCGCCCGCAGCCGCTGTCAGCTGGGGGTGCTGATCGCCACCTCGGGCATCCTGGACGCCGAGGCTGTCCCGGAGCACGAGGAGGCCGCCGCGGGCTGAGCCGGGCACGCTCAGGCCGGCGCGACGGCGGGCAGGCCGAGGCGCTTGGCCAGACCGGCGGTGTCATGGACCACGTACGCCGCCCGGCTCAGCCGGTCGGCCGGGGTCAGCGCCGCGAAGCCGACGCAGGTCATGCCCGCGGCCAGCGCCGCGTCGACGCCGGGCACGCTGTCCTCGACGACCGCCGCGTGGGACGGGTCGACGCCCATGCGGACGGCTGCGTGCAGGAACAGGTCGGGGGCGGGCTTTCCGCGCCGGACGTCGTCCGCCGAGTACACCCGGTGCCCGAGGCGAGAGGCGAGCCCGGTGACCCTGAGGGCGAGGTCGAGCCGGTCCCGCGGTGAACTCGACGCGACGCAGAACGGGGTGCCGCGCTCGGCCAGGGCGTCCAGGACGTCCGGGATCCCGCGAACGGCGCGCAGTTCCCGCTCGAACGCAGCCTTCAGCCGCTCCCGGTAGCGCTGCGCGAAGCCGTCCGGCAGCTCGCGTCCGGTGTCCGCGCGGACCAGGTCCCGCACCCGGTCCAGGGTGCCGCCCATGTAGCGGCGGACGCTGCCCTCGTAGGTGGTGGGGAACCCGCATTCGGTGAGCAGGTCGGCCAGCACCCGGTTGGCGATCGGCTCCGAGTCGACCAGTACGCCGTCGTTGTCGAAGATCACCAGCTCGGCGTCGGCGGGGTCCCGCGGCGACGGCGCGACAGGCGCGGGCTCCGCCCAGCCGGGATACGGGTCGCGGTGCAGACGGGCGTTGTCGAAGCGGAGGTCCGTGGTGACCTCCGCGACGATCCAGGGGGGCAGGTCGGTGACGGACTGGGCATCGTCCGCGTCGAGTTCGGCCAGGACGAGGCCAGCGTTGGAGCCGTAGAACTCGTCCACGGTCCAGCCGTCGTACGGCGCACCGAGGTAGTGCCGCACCTTCTCCACGAGCGGCTGCGGGCACAGCCGCGCGAGGATCTCCCCGGCGTCCGCGAGCGGCACCGGGTACTCGAACTCGGGCCTGCGCGCGCCGTCGCGCGGGCCCTTGACGGTGAGGGCCGCCAACTGTCCGTCGGTGATCCGCACCCGCACGGCCCGCTCGGGGTTCCAGGACAGATAGCCCTGGCGGATCTCCCGGGTTTTGATCACCGACTCGCGCCAGCCGCGGAGCACCAGGAACTTGCGTTCCGTCTCCATCCCCATTACGCGATCCCGGTCAGCGCGGTGTCGAAGACGTCTGCGAACACGTCGAGTTCGGCCTCCTGGACGACCAGCGGAGGATGCACGTTGATGACGTCGGGTGCCATGCCGGTCGTCGCGACCAGGACGCCGGCCTCGGGGTGCGCCGAGCGGAAGAGATGGCGCAGCCGGCCGGCGTGCGGTCCGTTGAGGACGATGCGCGCCGTGCCGCCCATCGCGTCGACGCTGTGCACCATGGCGGGGTGCCGTGCCGCGACGGCGGACAGCCGTTCCCGCAGTGCCTCCTCCAGCAGCAGGATGTCCTTGTCCACCGTCGTCCACAGCTCCCAGCGGTCCAGCACCGTGTCGACGACGGCGAGCGCGTGCGGGATGCCGATGTACGTGGAGGAGTGGCTGCCGGGCCGGTACCGGTCGGGATGGCCCAGGGGCTCGCGCGACCACACCATGCTCAGCGCCGCACCGCCGTTGGTCAGGCCCTTGCCGGTCACCACGACGTCCGGGACGACGCCGGCCCGCTGGAAGCCCCAGCGAGGTCCGACCCGGTGCATGCCCGTGAAGATCTCGTCCGCGATGACCACCGCGCCCTGCTCCCGCGCATGGTTCACGGCGGAGCGCAGCAGCTCGTGATCGGGCTCCACCATCCCGCCGACGTTCTGTACGGATTCGAAGACGAACGCCGACACCTTGCGGCCGAAGCCGTTGCCGCCGACCCCGGTCAGCTCCGATCCCCAGCGGGAGACGGCCTTGCGGCAGCCTGCCGCGCACCCGTCACCGATGGGAGAGTGCGGGCACTGTCGGCAGTCCGGGCTGGGCAGCCGGACCACTTCCAGACCCCACGCGGCGAGCAGTTCGCGGTAGCGGGGGCTCGAACTGAGCATGCTCGTCACTCCGGAGCGGCCGTGGAAGGCCCCCTCGAAGACGACGACCGTGCCGGGCCCGTTGGCCGCGAAGGCGATGCGCAGGGCGGTCTCCATGGCCTGGGCGCCGCCGAGGTCGAGTTCCACCCGCCCCGGCGTGTCCAGGACGCCCGACACCAGCCGCTCCAGCCGGGACAGCACCTTCAGCCGCAGTTCGGACTCGCAGAAGGAGGGCAGGGCCGGCAGCCGCTCGCAGCGCGCCAGCGCCTCCCGCAGCAGTTCGCCGTCGTAGCCCCAGGCGAGGGTGCCGTTGGCGGCCTCCGCGTCCAGGTACCGGCGGCCGTCGGCGGTGGTCAGCCAGCAGCCCTCGCCCGAGACGTATCGGGGGACTTCGGGCTCACGGTAGATGAGGTTGCCCGCCCCAGCGAAGGCGGGAATGCGAGCTGCGTTCTCGGGTCCGGTCATGCGGAGGTCTCCTCGGTCAGCCGTCGGCCGCCCAGTGGCGTGGGCCGTCCGTCCACCAGCACCACCCGGCTGCCGTCGGGGTGCGTGTCCTCGCCGAGTCCGAGCCGACCGGCCGCGAACGCCCGTACGGTCCACTGCAGGCACGGGCGGTCGCTGCGGCTCTTCTGCTCCAGTTCCTGCTGCCAGGCGTCTTCCGGGGTCGGCCGCCGTCCACCGACCGCAACCTCCGGTCCCATGGCCAGCACCGCGCCTCCGTCCTGGGTCTCGTCGACCAGGAAGCAGGAGGTACGGGTGGTGGGACGGCCCGCGGCCATGGCCAGCCGTACGGGGTCCTTGCCGGTGAACGCGCGTGCACCGGCGTCGGACAGGACCGACAGGTCGGCCGGATGCTGGTTGATCATGCGGCCGCGGTAGCGCTCCAGGAGCCCGCCCGCGATCCAGCGGTGGTAGGCGAGGACGATCAGATCCAGTTCGCCGTTGCGCCGCTCCCAGTCGGCCAGCCGTGCGGCCAGGCCGTCGTGCCACTCCCGGGCCCGGGCCCGGTACCGTGCGCGGGCCTCGGGGTCACGCGCGGCGGAGGCGGTGCCGCAGTAGCGGTCGAAGTCACCCGTCCACGCCTCGACTCCGGCCTGGCGTGCCACGTCCAGGGCCTTGACCCGCTCTCCGTGCGAGGCGACGAGGCAGACCTCGAACTCCTCCGGGTGCGCGTCCCGCATGCCGAGCAGCGTGCCCAGATTGGCGCCGGTCGCGGAGACCAGGACACCGATGCGCAGCGGCCCGGAGATCGAGCGGCGGCGCAGCGGGACAGGGGTGCCGGTGGCGGACGGAGGTGCGGACAAGGGTGATCCCTTCTCTCGGGTCCCGTCCACTGTGGGGTGCGGCGGCATGCCGGTCCATCCCGTTCCGGCCCAGTTTGCTGCACTGCAGGAAGCTGAAGGACGACATTTCCGAGCCGACGGTACGCCTATCGAGCTGAACTCATGTTCATGCAATGCGCCGAACTCATGTTCATGCAATGCATGGACATGATGCCCACGAAGCTGGATATCGGCCAGGGCCGTGAGTGAGTGTGGTGAGGCCGCCACAGGCGGCATTCGTTGAACTCGTCACGGTGGGAGAATTCGGATGATTTCACACTCGCTCATACGATCCCGTTTCGCGCTTCTCTCGGCGGGTGACGACATCCGCTGGGATATGATCTTCGGCCTGCGCGTCGCTCGACCCGCCGTCGGCTGAAAGCGGCCGTTGACCGGCATCGCGGGTTATACGGCGCTTGCCGCCCTGGTGGTGGTCGTCCCCGGAGCGGACACGCTCGTCGTGGTGCGCAACACCCTGAGCGGCGGCGCCAGGAGTGCTGTGCGAACCACGACCGGTGTATGCGCGGGACTGGCCGCGTGGGCCCTGCTGTCGTCGGCAGGACTCGCGGCCGCTGTCGCCGCCTCTCCGAAACTTTTCGCCGTGCTTCGGGCGGCCGGCGCCGCGTATCTCGTCTTCCTCGGCGTGCAGGCGCTGCTGGCCGCGTCCCGAGCGGCGACGGAGCCCTCAATGCCGGTCGGCCGGGACTGGCGGCAGGGTGCGCTGACGAGTCTGGGAAATCCCAAGGTCGGCGTCTTCTACACATCCCTGCTGCCGCAGTTCCTGCCCGCCCACGGTTCGGCGCTCACACCCGCCGCGCTGCTCGCGTCGATACACATCGCCCTGAGTTTCCTGTCCCTGCTCGCCTATGGCGTTCTCGTGGCGCGCATGGGCGACATTTTCCGCCAAGGAAGATGGCGCAAAGTCATGGAAAGGGCCGCGGGAACCGCTTTGTGTGCCGTCGGGCTGTGGCTGCTGCTGTCCGCGGTAACAGAGATTTGACAAGGCCTGGAGAAGTCGCATGAAGTCGCCGCTGGACGGCTGGTACGAAAAGGCAGGAGTGCGGACGGATCCGCGGCGGGTCATCGGGGACGAGCTCGAAGCGGGAATGACCCTCTTTCCAGAGAAACTGATCCCCTACCTGGACCATCCGCTGGTGCGGGCGCTCGAGCCGCGGCACCGGTTCGGGCTCGTGGCCCGCCACCTCTACCAGTACATGCTGTTCACGATGCACTTCGAAACGAGCGTGGTGAACCGCGCCGCGGCACGCATCGCGGACGGCACATCGGGGCTGCACCTGCCGTCCCCGGTACGCCTGGACGCGTACAAGATCTACTGCGACGAGGCCTACCACGCCCTGTACAGCCTGGACGTGGTGGAACAGGTGCGGGACGCCACGGGCATCGAGACGCCCGACTACGACTTCACGCCGTTCCTCGGCCGCCTCGACGGCATCGGCGCCGAAGTCCTGCCCGGCGAGCCCGTCCTCGTCCAACTGCTCCAGGTGGTCGTCTTCGAGACACTGGTCACCTCGATCCTGAAGGACGTACCGAAGGACCCCTCTGTGATCGGCACGGTCCGCGAGGTGGTCCGTGACCACGCCGAGGACGAGGGTCGCCATCACGCCTACTTCGCTGCCTTCTTCAGGGAACTCTGGCAGGGCCTGAGCCCGGCGCTGCGCGAGCGGGCCGCGCGCTGCCTGCCGGAGCTGGTCAGCCGCAGCCTCACGCCGGACCTGGTGCCGGTCCGCACCTCGCTCGCCGCGGCCGGACTGGGCGACGCGGCCGTGCGCGAGGTCGTCGCCGACTGCTACGCCCCCGAGCGACTGAGGCAGAGCGTCCGGGCCTCCGCACGACACACCTTTCAACTGTTCGAATCTGTCGGTGTGCTGGACGTTCCCGGGGCGCGGGACTCCTTCACAGCCGCCGGGTTGTTGTGACCACAGGAGATGTGAGACATGGTGGCAGCGGCCCCATCGCTGTTGGGACTACCTGAGCACGCTACGGAGTCGGGGGTCTTCTCCCTGGCCGACCTGGAGAACAAGGACCTCGACCAACTGGTGCGCCGGTCCTGCGAGTTCTTCGCCGACCGGACGGACCACGACGAGCCGCTGCGCGGGAGGATCGCGGGCATCCTGTTCACCAGGACCTCCACCCGCACCCGTACGGCCTTCACCACCGCCGCGCTGCGCCTGGGCGGCCAGGTCATCAGCTACGGCCCGCACGACCTCCAGCTGGAGACGGGCGAGTCGCTGGAGGACACCGGCCGTGTCTTCGGGCGCATGCTCGACCTCCTGGTCGCCCGCACCGCGGGACCCGTGGCCCAGCTGAAGACCCTCTCCCGGTACGGCGGCATCCCCGTGGTCAACGCCATGGGCCAGGAGGAGCACCCCACCCAGGGCATCTGCGACCTCGCCACCATGAGCCTGCACTTCGGCGCCCTGGACGGCATCAAGGTGCTGTACGTCGGCGAGGGCAACAACTCTGCCGTGGCCCTGGCGCACGGCCTGGCCCACTACGCGGGGATCGAGCTGACCCTGCTCACCCCGCCAGGCTACGGCGTACCCGAGGCCGAACTGGCCGGCGCCCGCGCCCGGGCCGCCGAGCGCGGCTCCTGCGTCCGGGAGATCCACCGGCTCGACGAGGCCCCCGACGCCGTCGACGTGGTGTACACAACCCGCTGGCAGACCACCGGAACGTCGAAACCCGACGCGAGCTGGCGTGAGGCGTTCCGCTATCTGTACATCGACACGGCGTTCATGAGCCGCTGGCCGGATGCCGTCCTCATGCACGACCTGCCGGCCCATCGCGGTGACGAGATCTCGGCCCAGGTGCTGGAGGGCGACCGGTCGCTCGCCTGGACCCAGGCAGAGATGAAACTCACCAGCGCCATGGCGGTGCTGGAGGCTCTGGCGCAGCCGCGCCCAGGAGCGAAGTGATCAAGGACTCCGTATACGACCTCGTCACCGACGACGTCTTCCTGAGGTTCCCCGACGTGCTCCCGGGCAGCGAGCTCCATCTCAAGATCGAGGGACTGAACCCGGCCGGCTCCGTGAAGCTCAAGACGGCGGTCGGGCTGATCGAGGACGCCGAGCGGCGCGGGCTGCTGTCTCCGGGCGGACGCGTCGTCGAGTCCTCGTCGGGCAACCTCGGCGTCGCCCTGGCCATGGTCTGCGCGGCGAAGGACTACGCCTTCACCTGCGTGACCGACGTCAACGCCGCACCGCACAACGTGGCCTTGATGCGTGCTCTCGGCGCGAGTGTCGCGGTGGTGGACAAGCGGGACGCGGGCGGCGGGTTCCTGGGCACGCGGATCGCTCACATCCAGCGCATGCTGGCTGACGATCCCCTGCTGGTGTGGCCCAATCAGTACGCCAACCCGGCGAACCCCGAGGTCCACGAGACCCGTACGGCCGCGGCCATCCTCGCCGCGCTGGGGAACGTCGACTTCCTGTTCGTCGGGGCGGGCACGACCGGCACCCTGACCGGCTGTGCCACCTACTTCCGCAGGGTTTCGCCGCACACCAGGATCATCGCCGTCGACACCCTCGGCTCGGTCACCTTCGGCACCGCCGCGGGCCCCCGCCACATTCCCGGCCTGGGCACCAGCAGGGTTCCGGAGATCTGCCGCCCAGACCTGGTCGACGAGGTGGTGCTGGTCGAGGAGACCGAGGCGGTGCGCACCTGCCGGATGCTCGCCCGGCGACACGGCCTGCTGGCCGGCGGCTCCACCGGCACGGTGTTCACGGCGGTGCAGCGCGCCGCGCCCGACATCCCGCCCGGCTCGCGGGTGGTGGCCCTCGCACCGGACATGGGCGAGCGCTATCTCGCGACCGTGTACGACGACGACTGGGTCGCCGCCCGGTTCGGCATCGATCCCACACTTCCCGCCGTCGAGGCGCTGACGCGCCCGCAGAGTCCCGAGAAGGAAACACCTTGTTCGCGTTCGATGTAGTCAGCGGAACGGTGGCCCGCGAGGTCATCTCCGAGTCACGGCGGGACATCCTTCAGGTCGTGAAAGAGGCCTACCTGGCCCACGAGTCGGGGCAGTCGGTCAACCCCAACAGCTACTTCCTGCGGTTTCCCGAGAAGCCTTCGGCACGGATCATCGCACTGCCCGCGTATCTCGGCGGCGACCACGACGTGGCCGGCATCAAATGGATCGCGAGCTTCCCGGACAACGTCGCCCGCAACGTCCCCCGGGCCTCCGCCGTCCTGCTGCTGAACGACTACGCCACCGGCTATCCGTTCGCCTGCCTGGAGGCGTCCCAGATCAGTGCCGCCCGCACCGCGGCGTCCTGTGTGCTGGGCGCCGCGACCCTGCACGGGGCCACCCGCGCGGACCGTATCGCCGTCGTCGGCGCCGGTGTGATCGCGCGCAACATCCTGGAGTTCTTCGCCGCCGAGCAGTGGCAGATCGGCGAGTTCACCGTCCACGACCAGGTGCCCGGCTACGCGGACGCGCTGGTGTCGTACTCCCGCGAGACGCTGGGGATTCCCGCGACAGCGGCGGACAGCCTGGAATCGGCGGTGGGGGGCGCGGACCTGGTCGTCCTGGCGACGACGGCCGCCGCCCCCTACATCACCGGCACCGACGTCTTCTCCGCCGGGCAGACGGTGCTCAACATCTCGCTGCGCGACATCGCCCCTGAGACCATCCTGGCGTCGCACAACGTGGTCGACGACATCGACCACTGCCTGACCGCGCAGACCTCTGTGCACCTGGCCGAACAGGCCTGCGGCCACCGGGACTTCATCGACGGAACCCTGGCCCAGGCCGTCCTCGGCAAGCTGGAGTTCGACGCCGCCAGGCCGCGCCTCTTCTCCCCCTTCGGGCTGGGCATCCTCGACCTGGCCGTCGGCTCCTTCGTGTACCGGCGCGCGGTGGAGTCGGGTCGTACGACCCCGATCGACGACTTCTTCGCAGAGACCGAGCGCTGGCAGAAGTGAACCCCGCCGGCAGCGACTCGAGGGAGAACGAGGCCGTGACCGGGGCGACGGTGGCGATCGTCGGGACCGGGCCGCGCGGCATCGCCGTGCTCGAACGACTCGCCCACCATCTCTCGCGCTGTCCCGGCGTTCCTCGCCCCCACGTGGTGCTGGTGGACGCGGTCCAGCTGGGCGCGGGACGGGTCTGGCGCACCGATCAGCCGCCGTGGCTGCTGATGAACACGGTGGCGGGTGAGCTGACGATGGGCCTTCCATCCGGAAAGTGGACACCAGTTCGTGTGGTTATGCGGCGAGTATCAGGGTAGCTGATCGCTGCTCGCAGGCGACGGGACTGAGCTGCCCGTTCGCCGAGTGACGGCGTCTGGTGTTGTAGCGCGTCAGCCAGTGGAAGACGCGGCGCCGGCAGGCGTCGGGGCCGCCAAAGCGGCCGGCGCCCTGGAGCGTCTCGCGCTTCAGGGCGGCGTGGAAGGACTCGCAGGCGGCGTTGTCCGCGCTCGTGCCGACAGCACCCATGGACTGGGTGACGCCCAACTCGGCGCACGGGTCAGCGAATTGACGTGGTCCGTACTGAGCCCCGTGATCGCTGTGAAAGACGGCACCCTTCAGACTGCCGCGAGTGTGGGCGGCCATCGTCAGCGCGTCAGCGACCAGGTCGGTGCGCATGTGATCGGCGATCGACCAGCCCACGACACGGCGGGAGAAGCAGTCCAGGACCGTCGCGAAATGGAGATGTTCGCCGTCGCCGACCGGCAGATACGTCACGTCCCCCATGTACTTCAGATTCGGCGCGGACGCCGTGAAGTCCCGCTTGAACAGGTCCGGCACCGGCGTCTGCGCCGGCTCCGGCACGGTCGTGCGCATGCGCTTGCGCAGGCGGAACCCGCTGATACGGAACTTGCGCATGACGCGCGCGACCTTCTTTTCGTTGATCGTCATGCCATGGGCGTCGCGGAGCTCGGCGGTGATCCGCGGGGCGCCGTAGGTGCCGCCCGAGTCTGTGTGGATGGTCCGGATCTTGTCAGCGAGGTCCTCGTCGGCGCGCTCGCGCTCGGCGCGGGCCTCGCGTCCGTCGCGCCACTTGTAGCAGGTTCGACGGCGGACGTCGAGGCGGTGGCCGAGTTGCGGGCCGTGGTGCTGCGGGCGGATCTGGAGCGGCTCGGGCGATACGACGAGCACCGGGTCCGGCAGCGACTGCGGGACGGCTTCGCTCCGGCGCACACCTGGGTGATCGAGGCGCGCGGCACGTTCGCTGGCTGCGTGTCACTGCGGCCGACCGAGGATGCCCACGGCGGTGCGCATATGGTGCTGGAGCACTTCTATCTCGCCCCGCACCTGCAGGGCGGCGGCATCGGTACGGCCGTGCTGCGCGGGCTGCTGGAGCGGTGCGACCGCGACGGCATCCGGGTCCGGCTGAACGTGCTGCAGGGCAGTGCGGCGGCTGTACGAGCGGCACGGGTTCACGCTCGAGACCGAGGATGCGGTGGACGTGTTCATGGTGCGGGTGCCGGGGGCCTGATCAGCTCTGGGGCACCGAGGGCCGCGACAGCAGGACGCGTCCGACGGTCATGGCGGCCGCGGTGTCTCGCCCGGCCGGTGTCGTGCGCATGGGGGAGGTCCGACCTGTTCACACCAAGTCGCGCAAGCGGCGGACCGAGCTCGCCGCGAGCGTGACAGCCGCCCCTGCGCCGGCCGCGGAGACCAGCCACAGGGCCTCGCGCGGCCCGGCTGCGGTCGCGAGCAGGCCGGCGGTGAGCGCCCCCACCGGCACGGCCCCCCAGGAGACGAAGCGGACGGTGGCCATCACCCGGGGCAGCAGCTCGGCCGGGGTGACGGTCTGGCGGTGGGTGCGGGTGACGATGCTCAGCACCACCACGCCCGTCGAGAATCCGGTGGCGCCCACCACGAACAACAGCATCCCCCAGCCGCCGGAGGCCAGCGGGATCAGCGCGGCGAGCAGTGCTCCGGCCGAGGACGCGGCAAGCACGGCACGGGCGCCGCCGAGCTTCCTGGCCAGCAGGGGGGTCACGGCCGCCCCGAGCAGGCTGCCCGCCCCCTCGGCGGCCATCAGCAGGCCGACCACGCCGACCGGGAGGTCCAGCGTCCGGACCAGGAAGAGCGGGGTCATCGCCATCAGCGCGCCGCAGCCGAAGTTGACCAGCGTCGCGGCGGCCACACACGGGCCGATGACCGGATGGTGGGCCACGAAGCGCCAGCCGTCCCGGATCAGCCGGCCCATGGAGACGCCCGCCGGGGGGCGTGCCTCGCGGTCGGGCCGCGGCAGGCTCTGCAGCAGGAACGCGGACACGAGGTAGCTCGCCACATCCACCAGCAGGCTGGTCGCGGCACCCACCACCTGCACCAGGACGCCGCCCAGGGAGGGGCCTCCCAGCTGGGTGGCGGCCGACGAGGCAGAGGTCAGACTGTTGCGGGCGGTCAGTTCCTCCTTGCTGACGATCGACGTCAGGAAGGTCGAGTTCCCGATGTCGAAGACCACGGTGGCGAGCCCGACGACCAGTGCGACCAGGACGAGGTGGGCCAGATGCAGCTCCCCCAGCGCCGCCGCCAGTGGCACGGACAGCAGCACCGCGGCCCGCAGGAGGTCCATCGCCACCTGGGTGCCGCGCAGCGGCAGCCGCTGCACGAGCACTCCGGCCGGAAGGCCTATCAGGATCCAGGCGGCGTAGTTGGCGGCGGTGATGAGGCTGACCTCGAAACTGCTGGCCTTCAGGACCTCCACGGCCACCAGGGGAAGCGCGACCGTGGTCACCGCGTCGCCGACGCCGCTGGCCGTCGCACCCGTCCAGTACCGCCAGAAGGCGCCGGCGTCGCGGCGGCGTGCGGGTCGCTCTTCTTCGACCGGCGTGTCTGTCATGGCTCTTGGTCTCTCCAGCCTCGTACTGCTTGCACTGCTTGTCGTGCTGATCCCGGGTGCCGGAGCGTCATCCGGTCCGAACGCTCTCCAGGAGCTCCTCGATGTCGGCGGCGCAGTCCCCGCAGCCGGTGTTCGCCTCGGTCCGGTCGCGCACGTCGGCCAGGGTGCGGCACCCCTGGTCGGCGGCGGCCAGGATCGCGCTCTCCCGCACCCGTCGGCACAGGCAGATCAGCGGGTCGTCGGCGTCAGGCACCCTGAGCGAGACCTTCCGCCCAGTCGACCAGCTCGCGGTCGACGAGCGCGGACGCCAGATGGTCGTGGTCGAGCGCGGTGCCGGGCAGGGACGGTACGGCCACCACATACAGTCCCGCCCGGCGTGCCGACGTGACGCCGGTGGCGGAATCCTCGAAGGCGACCGAGCGGGCCGGGAGCGCGCCGAGCGCCTCGCATGCCTTCAGATAGAGATCGGGGGCCGGCTTCGCGACCGCCACCTCGTCGGCCGCGAAGGAGACCGGGAAGAGGCCGGCGAGGCCGGCCGAGGCCAGGGCGGTGTCGAGGAGTTCGCGGGGGCTGTTGCTGGCGATCGCGACCGGGACGGCCCGGGCGCAGGCCTTGACCAGTTCGGCGGCCCCGGGCAGGGCGTCGGCACCGGCGGCCAGTTCCCGCCGTACGAGGTCGAGGAGTTCCGCGGCGAGTTCGGCGCCGGCGCCGGGCCTGCCGAAGTAGTCGGCCATCGCCTCGCCCGCGCCCGCCAGCGTGCGGCCGATCACCAGTGCCTTCTGCTCGGGGCCGAAGTCGTGACCGTGCGCTGCGAAGATCTTGGTCTCGGCTCTGCTCCAGCAGACTTCGGTGTCCACCAGCAGCCCGTCGCAGTCGAAGACAACGGCTTGGGGGGCGAGGGGAAGGGACGTCACGCTTCTTTCCTCCAGTCGGTCGCCGATACGGTCGCCAACAGGGGTGCTACCCCCGGCTCGTTGCAGTCGATCCACTCGGTGAGGACCGACAGAACGTCCCATCGGGCCGAGCCCGACGGGAGCGCGGCCTCGCCGAGGGCCGACAGCCACCGGTGTACGGCGTCACGGGTGCCGTGGGCGCGTGCGAGGCCGCCCCACACGTCGGAGCGCGCGGCCAGCCGGGTGAGGCTCTGTGCCGAGTCCAGGTCGTGGGCCGTGACGTCGGCTTCGAGACCGGCGAGCAGGCTTCTGGCCGGGCACTCCTCGCCGGCGGACGGCGGTGCCGTGGTCAGGGCGGTGCGCAGCCAGGCGGTGCCGGTCCGGTAGCAGAACAGCCGCAACTCCCGTACCAGGTCGGCCGGTTCGTCGGCCGTGTGGACGAAGTTGAACAGGCCGTTGACCCTGCCGAACCGGGTGCGCAGATCGCGCGCGTGGGCGGCCTGCGGGTCGGCGGCGCCCTTGGCCGCGGTCAGCCGGACGCTGGCGGGCAGCCCGTCCACCCGGCGCGTGTCGCGCAGCAGGACCAGCAGCGAGGGGCTCGATCCCAGCAGATGGTCCACCACCGCGATCCGCTGCCGGGAGGCGGCGTTGAACTGGTAGCGCCAGATCTCCCTGGTCAGCACCGGGTCGAAGGTGAACGGACGGGCTGCGAACGGCTTCCAGCCCTCCTCCTCCAGGATGTCCAGCACCAGCCCGCCGCGCCGGCCGGCGACCGCGTCCGGCTTGAGGACCACGAAGGTGGTCGTGTACAGCCAGGCCCGGTCGCCGGCCGAGCGGAACAGGTCGAGACCTTCACGGGCGTAGGGGTCCAGCCGGTAAGCGGTCCGCTTGCGCGGGTCCGCGGTCAGGGGGTCGAACGCCCTGTGGCTGACGGCGGACATGGTCGCGTTCGGCGACGCCGGATGGGTGACCGGGTCCGCCTCGGCGGTGGTCGTCGTCATCGTTCTCTCATTCCTCCGCGTTCGAGGCGCGGCCCGTCAACAGCGGCAGGACGACGGTGCGGCAGGCCGGGCGCTCGGGATTCACCAGGTGCATGTGCCGGGCGTCCGGCACGCTCACCCACGTCAGGGGCAGCCCGCGCCTGCCCCACACGGTGAGCTGATGTTCCGTCAGTTCATGGGGCACTGCCTGGTCGTGCTCGGCGCCGACGACGGTGAGCGAGCCCAGATCGGCCGGGTCCGGCTCGGGGGTCGCCTGCTCGTGGCTGCCCCCGGCCTTCAGATGGGCGGCGAGGAAGTCCTCCACGGACCCGCCGCCCACCCCGAGCCGGGCGGCCTCGGCGAGGTCGACCACCGGGGCCAGCAGCACCACGGCGGCCCCGCGAGCCGTCCCCGCGACCGAGGCGAGCAGGAGATGTCCGCCGGCGGAGTGCCCGACGAGTGTGGCGCCGGCCCAGCACGCGTCCTGCTCCGCCAACTCCCGCAGCGCGGCCCGGCAGTCGTCGGCGGCGGCCGGCCAGGCGCCGCCGTCCCAGCTCGGCCGGTACTCCACCACGGCGACCCGGTGACCGCGCCCGACCAGGGCGCAGGCCAGCGGTTCCAGGTCGTGCGCGGTACGGTCGTGCCGCCAGAAGCCGCCGTGCACCAGCACGACGGGCACGGCGGAATCCGCCGGCCCCGCCTGCGTCCCCGGGGCCGTCTCCGTGCCCGATGGCGTCTCTGTGCCCGATGCCGTCTCCGGCTCCGCGGGTCCGTACAGATCGATCCGCTGCCAGGGCGAGGGGCCGTAGTCGAGACGGCCGTACGACATGCTCACAGCAGGCCGAACGCTTCGAGGCGGGACAGCCAGTGGTGCAGCCGCTCGTCGGACATCCGCACCTCGGCACGGCGCTCCGCGGACTCGTCGGCGGCGCCGTAGCGGTACCACACGTCGCCGCTGTCCTTCCGGATCATGAAGGCGCGGCGCTTGCGGGCCGGGCTCTGGATCATCAGCGAGATGGTCTCGGGCTCGGTGATGGTGGTGTGCAGCTGCTCGTGGTCGAGGGTGATGACGCGGCCGGCCGGTTCCTCACGTACGAAGTACGGCCAGAACCGGGTGACGTCGGCGGTCTCGTCGAGCGGCTGGTCCGTCGCGTAGAGGGTGTGCTGGTAGGCGCCGTGCAGGATGTACGCGGTGAAGCTGTAACGGTGGTTGTGCACCCGCTCGTACTGATCGGTGTTGGCGAGCCGGAGCCGGATGCGCAGGCCCTTCTCCTGGTCGTCCCAGATGACGATCTTGTCGTCGAGGGCGTGGCACTCGAACTTCTCCCGCAGCTCGGGTGTCCGGACGGCACGGGCCACCAGGGTGCGCAGCAGCGCGCGGTCGTCGCCCAGCCGGCGGGCGATCGCGTCGGTGATCTCCGCGGCACGTTCGACTTCGTCCCAGCGGACGGTCGGAAGCGAGGCCATCAGCGCCTCGGCCTTGGTCAACTCGGTGTCGGAGGGCGGTGTCAGCAGGATCGCCGGATTCGGGTCCAGCAGGTCGTCGCCGGGGCGGGTGGCCATCACAGCACCTCCATGGCACGCAGGCGGCCGGTGAGTTCGTCGAAGTAGTCCTTGCTGATGCGCTTGCTGCCCTTGCGTTCGGCCTTCTCCTTGTCCTCGCCGAAGCGCCACCACACCCGGCCGGTCTCTCGCTCGGTGATGATCGAGCGCTCCTTCTCGGCGGGGCCGCGCAGGAAGAGGGAGACGGTGTCGGGGGTGGTGTACGTGGTGTGGATCTCGCTGTGGTGGAGCGTGTAGCAGTTGCCCGCCTGCTCGTTGGTGACGAACCGGGGCACGACCCGCAGGTCGGTGGCGACCGCGTCGAAGTCGTCCTGCACGTTCTGCGGGATGTCCTCCTCGGCGAGCCGCCCGACCAGTTCGTGCCGTACGTGCTTGTACTGTCCGCGCACGATCAGCGAGGTGAAGGTGAACCGGTGGTCGTGCGGCCGGTCCCGGTGGTCCTCGGTCGAGACGTGGACGCGGATGCGGAACCCGCGGTCCAGGGCGTCGTAGATGACCAGTTTGTCGAGCAGCCGGTGGTGCTCGCACTTGTCGAACAGGTCCTCCTCCTCCCGCGCCCGCTCCAGGAGGTGGGTCAGCGCCGCCTTGTCCTCGGCGAGGGCGGTGAGGATCTCCTTCGTCTGGGCACGGGCCTTGGGCAGGTCCGACCAGTCGACGACCAGCCGGTCGAGGTCTTCCAGCATGGGTGGCTCCTTGGTGGTGGGGAGTTATGCGGTGGGCAGGCGCAGGTCCGCGTGGACGGACAGGCCGAACACCCGGTGCGCGGTGCCGGCCACGAGGGCGTGGACCTCTTCGGGCGTGAGGCCCTGGGACAGGGCGTTGGCCTGCTGACGGGCCAGCGGCACCGAGCCGGCCGCGACGATGCCGTCCTCCTGGTACCAGAGGCCGTTGTCCACGATGTGGTGGAGATCCTGGCCGCCGAGCCGGGCCGAGTCGCAGCGGTCCGTCATCATCATCGAGTTCTCGGCGCCCATGAGTTGCACGGCGCGGGCCGCGATGGCCAGGTCCACGTGTTCGCCGTCGAAGTTGATGCAGGCGCCGATCCGCCCGGCCGCCGCCTGCTGCATGATCGCCGCCGGGACCGGTCCGGCGATCTCGGCCATCGTGTCGAGCGACCACGACGGCAGGTCGTACGACGCGATGACCGCGTCCCGCTCCGCACGCGCCCGCGAACTGCGGAAGGCATGCCGGATCTTGAGCGGCATGTCGTTGAAGAGGTGGTCCGTGACGACCCGGACACCGTTGTCGGTCCAGTCCGACTGCCAGGCCAACTCGACGATCTCGGTCACGAGTTCGGCGCTGGCCTGCGGGTCGGCCCGGGTGAAGTGGCCGAGCGCCGGCCGGATTCCGTGGGCCATCAGCAGGGGGATGATCCAGCCGAAACCGGTCTCGCGGGCTCCGGGCTCGTCGTGCAGCTCCGAGGCGGGCGAGAACGCGTCCGGTGACAGCACCGTGTAGGTCAGGCCGTACGACCCGAGTGCCGCGAGGCGCTCCCATTCGTGCCGGGTGGGAGCCCAGACCGTGGCGGCGGGCGTGCCGCCGTGGCTGGCCAGCAGAGGGCCCTCCAGAGCGATGCCGGCGATGTGCGGGAGCAGGCCGTCACCGCGCATGCGGTGGTACTCGCGGACGAACTCCTCGAACTCCGCGAGCTGTTCGCGGTGCAGATACATTGTGGGCAGGCTCAGGACGCCCTCGCGTGCACACCATGCGTCGAGCCGGTCGAGGTCGACCTTCGTGAAGTCCGAGAAGTCGACATCGCCGAACCCGTGGCAATGGACCTCCACCGGCGGCAGCTCGGGAAGATCTTCCAACGGTGGCCGGAGCTGGCTTTCGTCTGGGGATTTCACGAGAACACTCCCAATCCTATAAGTCGCACTCTCTCGAGTTTCGTTCAGCCGCTCCTGCGACAGCCAGTCCGGACCGAGTTCAGGATCCTGCACTGCATCATGCTGAAGGTGTGCAACCTGCTCGGCGTCTCCTACGGTTGTAGCAGCGAGGCGGCGCCTCCCTGCTGCGGGGGCGCATTCTCGCTGAATTCCCTGAGAAAGAGAGGTGATTCAGCATGAAGAAGTACACGAAGCCCGCCGCGAAGAAGGTCGCGTACGGCACGGTCCTGGCGTCCGTGGCGTAATGCTAAGAGCCGGGACGCCCAGCTCTGTCGGAGCCCGGCGCCCCGGCTCTCGTTTTCCCGGATTCCTGTCCCGAAAAGCTTCGAGTGAGGTGAACATGTGCGGCTTGGCCGGCCTGGCCCGCACTGATGGTGGGGCGCTCTCCCCGGACGCGGACGGCCTGCTGCGGCGCATGGCTCACGCCGTGACCCACCGCGGCCCCGACGAGCGGGAACTGCTGCGATCCGGCCCCGTCGGTCTGGCGTTCACGCGGTTGTCGCTGGTGGACCCGGCCGCCGGCAGCCAGCCGCTGCACAGCCCCGACGGCAGTGTCGTCCTCATCGCCAACGGTGAGGTCTACAACCATCGCGAGCTGGCCGCGGCACTGCCCGCCGGCTCCCGTCCACGCACCGGATCCGACTGCGAGGTGCTGGTCCATCTCTACCAGCATAAGGGGCTCGGCTTTCTCGACGACGTTCGCGGCATGTTCTCGATCGTGCTGTGGGACCGAAAGCTGAATCGCCTGGTTCTCGCGCGTGACCGGTTCGGCGTCAAACCGCTCTTCTTTCACCGTAATCGCGAACGCATCGTGTTCGGCTCGGAGATGAAAGCCCTCTTCGAGGACCCGGCCTGCCCCCGCGAACTCGACTGGGACGGCGCGCTGACCGACCAGGCGATCAACGGGGCCCTGGAATTCAGCGAAGGAATGCAGAAAACCTGGTTCCGGGGTATCGAGACGGTGCCGCCCGGGACCATCCGCACCGTCGATCTCGACGACGGCAGCATCAGCGATCACGTCTACTGGTCGTTCCCGAATGCCGGGGAATACCGGGACGATCTGTCCGCCGAGGAATTCATCGAGGAGTACGCCGGGCTGCTCTCGGCGTCGGTGGCCGAATGCGAGACCTCGGACGCCGAACTCGGCCTGTTCCTGAGCGGCGGTGTCGACTCCGCCGCGATCGCCGCGCTCAGCACCGTCCGCCCCCGCACCTTCACCGCGCTCAACGGCAGCACGCTGGCCAACCGGGACGCGGAGTACGGGCATCGGGCCGCGGAACTGCTCGGGCTCGCCAACCACCAGGTCCTCTTCGACACCGCACAGGTGCCCTCCGCCGAGGAGTGGAAGAGCCTGCTGTGGCTGCTGGAGAGTCCCCAGTGCGGCCCCGAGATCTACTACAAGCGGGAGCTCTACCGCTTTGTGAAGGCCCGGTTCCCCGAGATCAAGGGCATGCTCCTGGGCGGCGGCGCCGACGAGTTCAACGGCGGCTACTCGGTCTCCATGTCGTCCGACGGCGGCTGGGAACAGTTCATGGCCAACATCGGCGGGATGGCGCTGCGCGACCATCTGCACCGCAACCGCGGTGCCGCCGCCTGGTGGGACCAGTCCGCACTGCCGCTGATACGGGCGGAGGTGCTGCGCGGCGGGGCACCGCCCGAGGACCCGTACGAGCGGTTCCTGCGCTGGAAGTACCGTGACGTCCAGCAGTACAACTGCTGGCACGAGGACCGCACCGCGGCGGGCAGCGGCATCGAGGCCCGGGTGCCGTTCCTCGATCACCGCCTGGTGGAACTGTCCGTGCGGGTCCCGCCCGCGCTGCGCGAGCGACTGATCTGGGACAAGCGCATCCTGCGCGACGGCCTCGACGGCGTCCTTCCGCAGGAGTTCATCCACCGCCCCAAGGTCCCCTTCTTCTACGGCGACGGCGTCCACCACACCTACCGCACCTTCGCGGCCATGCTCGCCGCGGACGGCGACGCGCTCCTCGACGAGGCCCTGTCCGGCCCGCGGGCCAAGGAGTACATCGACGCCGACAACGCGCGCGCCACGCTGCGGGCGTTGCAGGACGACCCCTCCTCCGGGCATGTGGAGTTCCTGCTGCGGGTGGTCAACCTCGGGCTGCTGGAGCAGATGGCAGGGCAGCCGCCCCGTCCCCCGGTGGAGGCGACATGGGGACCCGTCCCGACCGAGCTGCCCGTCTCCGACTGGGAGAGCGAGAGCGCCGCCGTCGAGGCACGCGTCCTGCTGCACCCGCAGCTGCACGACGCACTAGTCCCGGCATTCGACGACTCGGTCCTCCTCCTGTCGGACCGGCGGGATCCGCTGGTGCGGTACGTGATCGTCGACGGTGAGATCGAGTACGTCATCGACGGCGAGGAGACGCCCGCCTGGCAGCGGCTGCTCGACGCCGTCGACGGGCAGCGCGGCCTCGGTGAACTGCTGGCCGCGGCCGGCTGCGCGATCGCCGACGTCGAGGAACCGCTGTTGCAGTCCGTGGAGTTCGGCGTGCTCACCCTCGCCGAGCCGGCGTCGGCCGGGTAACCATGGGGACAGCAGTGGGCCGGGAGCGGGCCCCCGTCGGCGCGGGACCGCTCGACCGGGTCTTCGACTGGCCGCACTGGCAGCTGTCGCGAGGGCGGCTGGCCGCGGCCGCGTGCTCGGCCGCGTTCGCGGTGGCCCTGTGTGCGGACGCCGGCGCCTTCCGGGCCGCGGGTGTCATCGTCCTGATGGAGACGCTTCTGCTCGCCCTGCCATGGCGGGTGCCCAGGACCGGACGCTCGGTCGCCGGATTCTGGGCGGAGATCGTCTGTGGCCTCCTCGCGCCCCTCGGGGCGCTCGCCGTCGCCGTCTGGGCCGGCCCCGCCTGGCTGTGGCAACCGGGAGCGCCGCAGTGGTACGTGGCCGGTGCCGCGCTCGGCGGCGCGCTGCTGTGGCTCGGCGGCATGAACCTGCGTGCCCTGGCCACCGGGGAGCTCGCCTTCTTCGCCGGTCCCACCCGCCCCGGCCACGGATACGCGCGGGCCACCGCGATCCTCGTCGGCCCGTTCGGCGAGGAGGCGCTCTACCGCGGCATCGTCCTGACGGCGGCCGCGTCCGCCGCGACCACCGACCTGCCCCTGGGACTGCTCGCCGCCGCGGCGTTCGTGGCCCGTCACCACATCTCCCCGGGCGCCAACGGCCGTGACTCCACCCGGGCCATGGCGGTGGAGGTGAGCGCCGCCGCGCTGCTGCTGGCCCTGACCGTGTACTCGCAGTCCGTCTATCCGGCGCTGCTGGCACACCTGATCAACAACATCCCGTCCGCCGTACTCCAGATCCAGTGCGCCCGCTCCGGAAGGGCAGACACCGTATGACCATCGACTTCTCCAGCTGCCTGCCCGAACTGGCCGGCCGCGGCCTGCTGCCCGCCTCCTACCGCTCCGCCTTCGTGGTCGGCTCGCTGGCCCGGGGCTGGGCCAACGCGGCGAGCGACGTGGACATCTACGTCATCGGCGACGCACCGTGGCCCGGCCCGGTGTCCTCCGCGATCCGGGTGTCGCTCAGCCACCCCGAGGTGCCGACCGAGAGCTGGTACGTCGCCGACCGGCGCTGGGAACTGAAGTACTGGACCACCGGCCAGCTCGACGAGATCCTCACCAAGGTCTCCTGGGACAGCTTCGAAACCACCGTTCCCATCGGCCAGTTGCTCAGCCGCGACGAGGAACAGCTGCTGGAACGGCTGTTGTACTGCCGCCCGCTGGACGGCGAGGACTGGGTCGCGGGGCAGCAGGAGCTGATCCGTACGTCGGCGTTCGGCGCGTCCGTGGTGTCGTACTGCCTCACCAACGCCGACGACTTCGTCGACGACGCGCTCGGTCAGCTCGCCGAAGGCGACACCGCGAGCGCCGTCCTGTCGGCCCGGGCGGCGTTCGGGCACGCCGTGGACGGTCTGCTCGCCTCCCAGGGCGAGTGCAACCGCCTGGTCAAGTGGCGCGCCCGACGCATGCTCGCCGCCCGCCCGGAAGCGCTGTCGTTCGAGCGGTACTGGGCGGTCGAGACCATGGCCGGCTTCGACGCCGCCGCCCCGGAGAAGTGGGTGCGGGACGTGGTCGCCCTGTGCAAGAGCCTGTCCCTGCAAGTGGAGGTTTGAGAGATGACGACCAGTCCGACGGCCGACGCCGTGCCCGAGCTCCGGCCGGAGGCGCGGTTCAGGAAGTTCCGGGGCACGACCGTGGTGGCCTTCGGGCCGAACGCGCTGGAGCTGTCCGACACGGCGGCCTTCGTCCTCGCCCGTGTCGACGGACAGCACTCGGTGGCCCAGCTCGGAGCACTGCTCGCACAGGAGTACGGCATCGACGCCGACGAAGGAATCGCGGACACGCTGGAACTCGTCACCGACCTGGCCGAGTCCGGAATCCTCGCGCTCGGGAGCTCGTGAGCCACGGGCGCGGCCTCTGAGCCGCACGGCTCGCCCCCGCCCGGCAACCACCACTGTCACGAAAGAATGGGAACCACGCGATGTGCGGGATTGTCGGGCTCTTCACTGGCTGCTCCGCCCTTTCCTACTGCCCCCGCCGGACCCTCGCGCCGGCCGGCTCCGCCCCGGCCGGGCAAGGTCCACCTCGGGACGCAGACGAGGCCGACGAAGCCGTCAAGGTCGTCGAGGCCGGCGAGGTGTCATACACCAGCCCGTTTGCGCGCTGGGACGAGCGGGCCGCCGTCCGGCGCTCGCCGCGGCGCGTGCTCGACGACTCGCCCTCTGGGACAGCGCGTTACTTCTCACCCGACCTGGTTCCCGTCGCCCGCCACCGGCTGGTCACCGGGCTGCGCCCCGAGCTGTTCGACGAGATCCTCGTCCAGCATCTCTACCGCTACCTCGACTTCACCGCCCAGCTGGAGACGCTTGTCGTCAACCGCACCGTGCTGGGCATCGCCACGGGCTCGGTCGGAGTCGGCCTGCCCGAGGAGATGCGCTTCGACGCCTACAAGATCTACTGCGACGAGGCCTATCACGCCCTGTTCTCCGTGGACCTGATGCGCCAGGTGCGCGACGCCAGCGGCATCCGCCCGCTGCTGCCCGAACAGCCCTACTTCCTGCGGCGGCTGGCCGAGATCCAGCAGTCGCTGACACCCGAGAACCGGCCGCTGGCCGAGCTGCTCTTCGTGACCGTCTCGGAGACCCTGATCTCGGCGAGTCTCGCCGATCTGCCGGCCGACGACACCGTGCTGCCCGCCGTGCGCGAGTCGATCCGCGACCACGCCGCCGACGAGGGCCGCCACCACGCCTACTTCGCCACGTTCCTCCGGTACCTGTGGGCCGCCCTCGACCCGGCGGGCCGGCGCACTGCGGCGCTGCTGGTGCCGCGTCTGATCACCGCCTTCCTGCAGCCCGACCGCGACGCCATCCGCGCGGAGCTGCTGGAGTACGGGCTTGCGAGGGACGACGCCGAGCAGGTGCTCGCGGAGGTCTACGACGAAGCGACCGTGGCCGCGCACACCCGGGCGACGGCCAAGCGGACCCTGCACTACTTCACCGCCCTGGACGTACTCGACGACCCTCAGGCAAAGGAGGAGTTCCATGTCCACGGACTGCTCTGACCGTACCCGGAGTGCATCCGGGCAGCTGCCGGTCACCGGTGCATGGCTGCCAGGACAGCCGCAGGGGCGGCGCTCGTGGTGCGTGCTGCCGGAGCCGCTGAAGCTGGAGTCGGGGGATGACCGATCTCGGCTGGGGATGACCTCCCCTCGTCGTCCGCCGGCTCCATCAGCCGAACCGGTGCCTCCCCGGCTGAGGCCGGGGAGGCGGCCGATATCCGCCGGCAGATGTGACCCCCACCGACAGCGGCCCGAGGAAGGGGCCCACCATGTCTACTGAGGACGTTTGTATATCCGCTCAGAAGCTGGTACCGCACTGTGACGCCGCGGTTGAGTGCATGAAGGCGCGCCTGAGGCATCCGCACGTCCAAGACGGCGCGGCTGTCTGGGGCCTGGCTCGTGACGTGGGTCTTGCCGACTTGGACCCCTCGTACAGCTACCTCATGTGGTGCCGTGATTTCGCGGCGACGTCTGTGGTCGCCCGTCCGACCGACGGGGGCGCTCCGCTGGGGTTCGTGACCGGATACCGACGGCCGGAGGCCGCCGACACGCTGTTCGTGCGGCAGGTCGCGGTGGCCCGGGCCGCCCGGGATCAGGGGCTTGAGCTGGCGATGCTGGAGTGGCTGGCCGGCAACGTACCGGACCTGCGGTACGTGGAGACCACCGTCACCCCGGACGACGAACCGGCTGCCAGGCTGTTCTCGGCGTTCGCTGCGGCCAATCACGGTCAACCGCACCGACATGCGCTCTTCGCCCCGGATCAGTTTCCGGACTCACACGAACCGGAGATCCTGTTCCGCATCAGGCTGTAGCCAGTCGACACCACACAACACCCCGTCGGCGGCAATGGTCGAGACGGTGCGGGGCGAGGGCGTTGGCATACAAGTTCGGCAAGGAGAACCCGAGAACATGTCCAAAGTCAAGGCTGCCGGGATGACGCAGCTGACGCCGATCATATGGATCACGGGCGTCGCAGCTCTCATCTCCTTGATGGGGTCGTCCCTGAAAAGTACCGTCCAGGTGTACTTCGTCCCGATGGCGCACTCCTTCGGCGAACCTCGGGATAGGTTCGCGCTCGCGACAACGCTGTTCGCTGTCGTCTTGGCAGTCGCCTCACCACTCATCGGAGCCCTGTCGGACCGATACGGACCGCTAATTGTCCTACGTGCGGGGCTCGTTGTCTCGGCCGCGATGTTCGTGTGGGTTTCCCTCGTCCAGAATTTCGTCCTGCTCACTGTGGGCTACGGCATTCTCGGGGCGCTCGGCTACGCGTCGCTGTCGTACATTCCGATCGGCGTGCTCGTCGACCGCGTGTTCCCCCCGGACCGCAAGGGGTTCTTTTACGCGCTCCTCACGAACGGCACGGCCATCGGCTTCATGGTCCTCGTCCCGCTGTGGGTCTGGCTCGAGCAGCTCACCGACTGGCGGTTGGTGATGTTTGCCGTGGGCGTCTTCATGGCTCTCGTTCTCCTGCCGCTGTCCTTCACACTGCGTCGGCACCGGTGGGCGGGAACGGCCGCGCCTCAGGCGCCCGCCGCCACCGGCCCGCGGGGCATCTCGATCCTGCGGCGTGGCCCTTTCGCCGCCCTCGCGGCGGCATTCTTCGCCTGCGGGATCACGATGGCCTTTGTCGACGTCCATATGGTTCCGATGCTCCATGACCACCACGTGGGAGCGCCGGCGGTGTCCAGCGCGATGGTGCTGCTGGGACTCACCGAAGTGATCGGCGCGTTCGTCACCGGGATGGTGTGCGACCGGGGCCGCATCCGAATGATCCTTATCCTTGCCTATCTGCTCCGCGGAGCGTCGATCACACTATTGGCATTCGCCCCGAACGCCGCCGTCGTCCAGGTCTTCGGGGTCATATTCGGGACCAGCTATCTCATGACGGTTGTCGCGACGACGACCTGGATTATCAAGCTCTACCCGGCTCGGGTCCGGGGCCTGCTCCTCGGCGTCCTGTGGACCGTGCACCAGGTCGGCGCCGCACTGAGCAGCCAGATCGGGGCGGTACTGCACGAGGGATTCGGCAGCTACACCCCGCTCATGTACATCGCCGCGATCTTCTGCGTGGTCTCGATCGTCCTCGTGGCATCTCTCCGTGAGCCCGACGAGTCGAACGTCATCGGGCTTGCCCCGGCAGCTGCCGAATCGGAGACCGCGACGGCCGGTGGATGACGACGATAAGCCAGACGCGCCGGTCCCGAGATTCAGGCACCGGGCCTCCCGGCAAGCGTTAAAAACCATTCCTGCATGTTGAAGGAGTCAGTAATTATGGACGTTATGGACGTCATCGGGATCGGCTTCGGGCCGTCGAACATCGCTCTGGCGATCGCGCTGGAGGAGTCGGGAGCGTACGACGACTGGCTTTTCCTCGAGGGTGCGTCGACACCCGTTTGGCAGGAGGAGATGCTCTTCGATATCAGCCTCGACACGTACTCGAATATCCAGAACATCCCGTACCGTGACCTCGTCACTCCGAGAAATCCTCGAAGCCGGTACACATTCCTCAACTACCTCGTCGAGAACGACCTTCTCTTTTCTCACCTCAACATGGATATGTTGATGCCGCTGAGGCCGGACTATGCCAAGTACATTCAGTGGGTTACCCGGTTCTTCGAGGATCGCGTTCGCTACGGTCGGCGAGTCGAGGCCCTCACGTACGACGAAGCGGCACCCGGCGGGGGTGCCTACCGACTCGTGACCAACACGGGTGAGGAGTTTCTCGCGCGCCACGTTGTCATCGGCACCGGGCGGCTTCCCAAGGTGCCATCGCAGTTCGCCAAGCTTGAGACCGACCGCATCGTTCACCAGTCCAGCTATCAGAGCGGCACCCGGCCGATCCTCAGCGCGCAGCCGTCGAGCAAAGTCGCCGTCATCGGGAGCAGCCAGAGCGCGGCCGAGATCATCCTTCACCTCAGCAAGACGTACCCGCAGCTCTCGATCGACTCGATCATGCGGCGATACGCTTTCCCGCTGAAGGACACGAGCCCCTTCATGAGCGAGGCGTACTTCCCGGAATTTACCGACATGTACTACGAATCTCCGGTAGAGCTTCGTCGACGCATCGACCGGGACATTTCCCGGACGAACTACGGTGCCTGCGACATGGACGTCCTCGAGGAGATATACCGGCAGATGTACTATGACCGGCTCCACGGTCGCAACCAGATCCACCTGCGTCGGCTCACCGACATCGTCGACGCCCGCGTCGACAATGACCGTGTCGAGCTCGCCCTCGCCGATCGCGCAAGCGGCGAGACCCGCACCGCGAGCTACGATCTGGTCATCCTGGCCACCGGCTTCTCCAACATTGGCCCGGGGCCCGAGGACTTGCGGAGCATCAGCCTGCTCGACGGCCTGTCGTCGTGGCTCGACTCGTCCGCCGGCGAGGGCCACGTCGATGTCGACCGCGGGTATGCCATCGACTTTGCGAACCAGCCCGCAGACGCCTCCGGCGTCGTCGTCCTCAACGGCCTGTGCGAGCGCACGCACGGCATCGGCGACGGCGGGTCCCTCAGCCTGACCTCGATCCGCTCGGCAGACATCCTTCGGCGGCTCCGGCAGTCCGACGAAGGAACTGCGGCGCCGGTCGCGGTCGGCTCCGGGATGGAGGAGGGTCGATGACCATGCGGGGTCCACGCTTCGACACGCTGGCGGTGGGCGCCGGCTACGGTCGCGAGGAGGCGGCGGCCAATCAGGGTTCAATCATCCCGCCGCTGTACCTGACTTCCTCACAGCACTTCCCGACGGCGGACGACATGGGCGCGGCCCTTTCCGGCGGGTCTGATGACTGGGTGTACACGCGTCTCGGAAATCCGACCGTGCGCTACCTTGAATCCGTCGTCGCGGCACTCGAAGGCTATGGCGTCGATGCCGAGGTCGGCGCTGCCGCAACGCCGTCCGGAATGGCCGCCGTAACCCTCGCGACGTCCCCGTTCCTGGCTGTGGATGGCGAGGGACCGATGAACATCGTCGCGTCGTCGGCGTGCTACGGCGCAACGTTCATGGTCTTCTCCCAGCGTTACGGACGGGAGCGCGGCGTCGAGGTCCGGTGGGTCCGCGACCCGTCCGCGATCGACGAGTGGGCCTCGAAGATCGACGAGCGAACTCGTTTCGTATACGCCGAGTCGCCGTCGAACCCGCTGCTCGACCTCATCGATATCCCGGCGGTCTCGCGGCTGGCGCATCAGGCCGGTGCGCCGTTCATCGTCGACTCCACGCTCGCGACCCCGGCGCTTCTCCGGCCGTTGGGCATGGGAGCGGACATCGTCGTGCAATCGCTCGGCAAGGCTGCCGGCACGAGCGGCGCAAGCCTGGCCGGCGCCGTCATCGCCCGTCGCGCCCTTACCTCGGCGGTTGCGGATCCAGCGGTCACTGACGACTTCGCGGCCTACCTGCGGCGCGGACCGATCCGGGACATGGGAGGGGTGCTCAGCCCGTTCAACGCCTTCACCATTCTCAGCGACATCCGCGACCTGCGGTACAGGGTCGACGTGATGTCGCGTTCGACCCTCACCGTCGCGGAGTACCTCCAGGCCTCGGACCGCGTTGAGGAGGTCTTCTACCCGGGGCTCGCCTCGCACCCCAGCCACGCACTGGCCCAGGACATGGTCCTCGTGGACAGCGAGGAGGACGGAAAGGCGGCGCGCCGGTACGGCTTCGTGCTCGGCTTCCGCCCCGTCGGCGGCGCCGAGGCGGCGGTCCGGATCCTCGACAAGTTCCGGCTCATCTGGCGCGCCAACGACATCGGGCGGGCCAAGAGCGCGGCCACGATCCCGGCCATCGCGACGCACCGGCAGGTTGTCGCTTCCGCGTCCAGCATGGCCACGGTTCCGGATGACCTGATCCGGATCACGGTTGGCCTCGAGCACATCGACGACATCATCGAAGACATCGGCCAGGCACTGGAGGCGGCATGACAGGCGGCACGACCGACCGCGCCGGCGACAGCCGGTTGTTCATCCGGGGGATCGGGGCGTGGCTGCCCCCGACCCGGGACACCGTCGACAAGGCGGTCGCAGCCGGTTCATACGGCCGCGACCGGGCCGTCAAGGACGGGTTCAGCAGCGTCGCCGTCGAGCATGAGCTGTTCCCGGCCGACATGGGCGTCGAGGCGGCCCGGCGCGCACTCGACGGCATCGACCGTCGCGAAATCGACTGGCTGGCGTGGACCTCGATCCACCGTACCGGCCACAAGACGCTGTGGCCGGTCGCGAGCTACGCGCACCACGAGCTGGGACTCGACCCCGGCGCGCTCCCGTTCTCGCTGAACCAGGGGTGCAACGGCGCGTTCGTCGCAATGCGCCTTGCCGCCGACCACGTCCGGCACCACCCCGATGCCTCGGCCGTTGTCGTCGGCGCCGATCGGTTCGAGGGCTCGCTGTTCGACCGCTGGTCATCCGATCACGGGACCGTCTACGGCGATGCCGCCTCGGCAGTCGTGCTCTCGAGCAAGCCCGGGCCGATCGAGGTGCTCTTTCTCGATGTCGAGCAGGGCAGCGAGCTTGAGCGCATGTACCGGGACGAGTCGCCGACGCCGGAGGATGCGGACAACCCCGGCCGTGACTATGACGTTGGTTCGGCCAAGCGCGCCTACCTCCAGCGGTTCGGCGACGGCGAGATCAGGTCGGTGTTCGCGGATACCCTGGGGCGGCTCCGCGAGAAGCTGCTGGCCAGGTATCCGCTCGACCGCCACCCGGCCCGGTACGTCGTGTACCCGAACGTGGGGGCCGGGATCAGTGCCGGCTTCTACCAGGATTCCTTTGGCGACCTCGCGCAGGCCAACGCCTGGGACTACGGGCGCACGATTGGCCATACCGGCGTCAGCGACCAGGTTCTGGGACTCGCCGACCTCATCGACCGCGGGCTCCTCGCGCCAGGCGACCGAGTACTGCTCATCGGGGCCGGCAACGGCCTGAGCGCCGCCGTCATGCTCGTCGAGATCCGCAGCGACTGACCGTGAGGATTGGCCATGGCATCGCCCGGAGGTCTGACTCTCCGACTGACTGACGCTTCGGTTGTCTTGCGTGGAATCGTCAACCTGCCGGGCGGTGCCGTCTGGTGCGTGGCCGGCCGGGCTTCGGTGACTTCATTGGAGCCTGGCCAGAGGTCCCGTCACTGTCTTGTCCGGCGGCCCGACCGACTCCCACGCAGAACAGGTCGGAAAGGCAGTACGAACCGGCATGACAGCAGCCGAGATAGCGGTCGTCGCCGGGATCGACACCCATACCGATCTCCACCAGGCCGCGGTCATCGACACGGTGGGCCGGCAACTGGCCACCGAAGCGTTCGCCACCACCCCCGAGGGTGACCAGGAGCTTCTGGACTGGCTGCGCTTCCACGCACAGGTCCTCGCCGTCGGCGTCGAGGGGACCGGTGCATTCGGCGCCGGACTCGCCCGCATCCTGTCCGCGAACGACGTCACGGTGGCCGAGGTCGACCGTCCCGACAGCAAGGCCAGGCGGGGCAATGGCAAGTCCGACCCCATCGACGCCTACGCGGCTCCGGTCGCGGCCCCGTCCAGCCGTCTGGTTGGACGCCTAAGGCGCGCAACGGGATCGTGGAGGCGATCCGGGCCACTGCGGATCGCCCGCAAGAGCGCGGCCAAGGCTCGAACCCAGACCATCAACCAGATCCGCACGCTCATCGTCACCGCGCCGTCCCGAAGCTGGTCGCCTTGCCCGGTCTTGCCGTACCGCCGAAGGCATGGTCAAGAAGGGCATCGTCCGGTGCCTGAAACGGTTCGTCGCCCGCGAGATCTGCCGCCACCTATCCCACGTGACCCACGCCACCACACCGCTCCCACAGATCAATTGACGATCTATAGGAGCTTCTGACTTGACGGCCTGGCCAACCGACAACCCCTACTTCTTCCGCTGAAACCAGGAGTGTTTCGCTGTGACCATCACCCAGCCCGACCTGAGCGTCTTCGAAACGCTGGAGTCGGAGGTGCGCAGCTACTGCCGCGGCTGGCCTACGGTCTTCGACCGGGCGCAGGGCAGCTATCTGTACGACGAGGACGGCAACGCCTACCTCGACTTCTTCGCCGGCGCCGGCTCACTCAACTACGGGCACAACAACCCGGTGATGAAACGGGCGCTCATCGACTACATCGAGCGCGACGGCATCACCCATGGCCTCGACATGGGCACCACCGCAAAGCGCGCATTCCTGGAGACGTTCCAGGACTTGATCCTGCGCCCGCGCGACCTGCCGTACAAGATCATGTTCACGGGCCCGACGGGCACCAACGCCGTCGAGGCCGCGCTGAAGCTGGCCCGCAAGGTCAAGGGCCGTGAGCCGGTCGTGTTCTTCACCAACGCCTTCCACGGCATGTCGCTGGGCTCCCTCGCCGTTACCGGCAACGCCTTCAAGCGGGCTGGCGCCGGCCTCCCCCTCGTCCACGGCATCCCGATGCCGTTCGACAACTACCTCGACGGGCAGACCCCGGACTTCCTGTGGTTCGAGCGACTACTGGAGGACTCCGGCTCGGGCCTGAACCACCCGGCCGCCGTGATCGTCGAGACCATCCAGGGCGAGGGCGGCATTAATGTCGCCCGCGCCGAGTGGCTGCGCGCGCTGGCCGGCGTCTGCAAGCGCCACGACATGCTGCTGATCGTCGACGACATCCAGATGGGCTGCGGCCGCACCGGCGGCTTCTTCTCCTTCGAGGAGGCCGGCATCACCCCGGACATCGTCACCCTGTCGAAGTCCATCAGCGGTTACGGCCTGCCGATGTCGCTGACGCTCTTCAAGCCGGAGCTGGACGTGTGGGAGCCGGGCGAGCACAACGGCACCTTCCGCGGCAACAACCCGGCGTTCGTCACCGCGACCGCGACCCTGAAAACGTACTGGGCCGACGGGCAGTTGGAGCAGCAGACCGTGGAGCGCGGCCACCAGATCGAGGCCGCCCTGCGCACGATCTGCGCCGAGCACGCGGACGCCGGCACTTCGTACCGCGGCCGGGGCATGGCCTGGGGCATCGAGTTCACCGACAAGACCCGCGCCAACAAGATCGCCCGCCACGCCTTCGACCTCGGCCTCCTCATCGAGACCTCCGGTCCGGAGGGCGAGGTCGTCAAGCTGATGCCGGCGCTGACGACGACGCCCGAGGAGCTGGACGAGGGCCTGCGGACGCTGGTGCGGGCGATCCGCGAAACGGCCTAATGCTGCAATCACAGAAGCTCCTATAGATCGTCAAGTGGCTGGAGATACCGATGGTTCGCTCCTGAAGGAGCTGGTCAGGTGGCGGTGGACCTCGTGCGCGACGAAGCGTTTAAGGCATCTGAGGATGTCCTTCGTCTTGAGCCCCTCGAGGGTGCGCCGTGCCACGTAGTCGCGGGTGCGTGGGTCGTGACGCATGCGAACCAGCACGATTGTGTGCAGCGCCGGTTGGCCTGCCTGTCGCCGCCACGGTTGAGCCGGTGGCGGTCGGTGCGGCCGGAGGAGGCTGGCACGGGTGCGGCGGCGCACAGGTGGGCGAAGGATGCCTCCGAGACGAGCCTGTCGGGGTTGTCCCCGGCTGTGACCAGCAATTGCCCGGCAGTCTCGGTTCCGACGCCCGGTAGCGCGAGCAGGCCCGGCGCGGTGCGGGTGATCAGGGCGCGCAGCTCGGCGTCCGCGTCTGCGATCTCCTCGCTCAGGTGCTGGAAGCGCTTGGCAAGGCGCTTGAGCGCGAGTTTGACGGCGGCGGCCGGGGCGGTCAGATCGGTGCCGGGACGGCTGGCGGCCAGGCGCCGTATCAACTCGGTGGTGGTCAGCGAGCGCAGTGCTTCCCGTACCGCAGCGGGCGCGGTGATGATCAGTGATTTGATCTGGTTGGTGGTCTGGGTGCGGGCCTTGACGGCGCTGGCGCGGACCACGCGCAGCGCGCGGATCGCCTCGACTTTGCCGTCGCGGTCCTTCGGGGTGCCGTTGGCACGGCCGGAGAGCACCGCGGTGGCGGCGGCGTAGGCGTCGACAGGGGCGGATTTGCCTGCGGCGCGGCGCGCTCGACGGTCGGGTCGCTCCACCTCGATCACGGCGATCTGGTTGGCGCGCAGGTACCGGGCGAGTTCGGCGCCGAAGGATCCGGTGCCCTCCATGCCCACCGCCATTACCTGGCCGTGCGAGCGCAGCCACGCCAGCAGGCGGCGGTAGCCTGCAGGCGTGGTGGGGAATGCCTCGGTGGCAAGGTGCCGGCCGATGGTGTCGATGACGGCGGCCTGGTGGACGTCGGTGTGGTTGTCGATCCCGCCGATCACCTCGATGGGCTGTGGCATGGCGGCCGGGTTGGTCCTTCCGTGCGCGGTGTGTGGGCTCGCGCGCACCGGTCCGGCGGACGGACACGACTGTGATGGGACCGCTTCGGTCAAGCTCCTATGAGGTCACGGTCGCCGAGCCGGTACGCGCAACGGCACCGCTCGGAAGGCCGACGATTCAGAGTGAGGACAGCCGGAGCGTCAATCGGGGATCGGGTCAGACCCTCGAGTGGTGCCTCCCCCATCCTCACAGTCGGGGATCTTGGTGTTTCGCGGTGCGGCGGCATGGTCAGGGGGCATGCTCGGGTAGTTCCGTTGCCCGATGTAGCTGTCGAGGTGCCCGGGTCATCACCACGACCCCGGCCAGTTTCCGGTTGCCGGATGGCCGGATCGACATGGACAAGCTGCTGCGTTCGTTCGCCGGGTTCTGGCGGGAGAACGGCGAGATCCTGGCCACGAGCTCGACCTATCCGGAGGCGGCGGCGCAGCTGGTGATGATGGCGTACCTGCACCGGATCGTGAACGGTGCAGGCTTCATCGACCGGGAGTACGGGGTGGGCCGGCGCCGGATCGATCTGCTGATCCGCCAGCCGTACACCGTTGAATCCGACGGCTCGCGGGCGGTGCAGCGTGAGGCGCTGGAGCTGAAGGTGTGGCGTCAGGGCCGCCCTGACCCCCTGGTCGAGGGCCTTGCGCAGCTGGACGACTACCTCGATCGCATGGAGCTGTCCACGGGCACCCTCGTTGTCTTCGACACCCGTGACCAGGCGGCCCCGGTCCACGAGCGCACCGCCTTCTCCCAGAAGACCACACCCTCTGGCCGCACCGTCACCCTGCTGCGGGCCTGACGGTCGGGAGACCTCAGCCCGGAGGATCCCCCGGATCTTCTTGACCGCGCTCGCGTACCAGCACGGGTTTCGTACGGGAGCAGGAAGGGGCCGACAGCCAGAACCCCTGTGCTCGGTTGCCGCCAGGGGCGCGCCTTCGCCAGGGCACACAACGAGAACGTCCCCGACGGTATGCCGTCGGGGACGTTCCCAGAGTGGTGGCTGGGGCCGGGGTCGAACCGGCGACCTATCGCTTTTCAGGCGATCGCTCGTACCAACTGAGCTACCCAGCCACGAGGCCTGCAAGAAGCCTCAGCGGTCCGCCTCAGCGGTCCTGACGGGATTTGAACCCGCGGCCTCCACCTTGACAGGGTGGCGAGCACTCCAAACTGCTCCACAGGACCAAGCAATGCGTACGACAATGTCGCACACCGTACTGCGTGCCCCCAACGGGATTCGAACCCGTGCTACCGCCTTGAAAGGGCGGCGTCCTAGGCCGCTAGACGATGAGGGCTATCGGCCCGCCTGGGCGCTTCTCAGCGCGTCGGGGACGTGAGAAGCATATGGGATGGCGGGAGGTATCGCCAAAACGGTTTACGGGGAGGGGGTGGGTGACGGGGCCGGGGTGGGGGCAGGGGACTCCGTCGCGCCCGGCTGGTTCTCCTCCACGAGGTGGCGCCTCACCTCCGCCGTGGTCAGGCCCAGGCCGCCCAGTTCGATCTCGTCCCAGGCCTGGAGGCGGCGGCTCTCGCGGTCGAGGTAGAGGATCGAGGCCTGGATCGGGTCCGGGTACTTGCCCTCGACGGCGCGCAGACCGCTGCCGCCCGTCGAGCCCTCGACGCGGAGTCGGGTGCCGTACTTCATGACCTCCATCTCTTGGTGGTGGATGTGGCCGGCCAGGGCCAGCGGTACCTCGCCGTCCGTCTGGCGGGCCGCCACCGGCTCGTGGGCGACGGCCACGTCCACGGGGGTGTCCGCGGCCGTATGGTCGCGCAGGGCCGAGGCCAGGCGGGCGCCCGCCAGTTCGTTCGCCGCGTCGCCGCCCGGCACCTTCGAGCGGTCGGGGGTGAACTGGGGGTCGCCGATGCCCGCGAAGCGCAGACCGGCGACTTCCACCAGGCGGCCGTCGTCCAGGACGTGGACGTTGTTCAGGCCCTCCAGATAGCGCTGGGTGACGCGCGAGTCGTGGTTGCCGCGGACCCAGACGTACGGGGCGCCGAGGTCCTCGATCGGGTCCAGGAAGCGGTTCTCGGCGGCCGTGCCGTGGTCCATGGTGTCGCCGGAGTCGACGATCACGTTGATCTTGTACTGGTCGACGAGCGAGGCGACGATCTTCCAGCTGGCCGGATTGAGGTGGATGTCCGAGACGTGCAGGACGCGGATGGTGCTCGGGTCCGGTGTGTAGGCGGGGAGCGTGGAGGTGACGTCGTAGAGCTTGGTCATGTTCGTCACCAGGCGCGCCAACTCCTTCTGGTAGACGTCGAATTCGGTGACGATGCTGCGCGCGTTGCCGACGAGGGAGGGGGCGGAGGAGAGCAGGCCCGAGAACTTCGGCTCCAGGACGGAATCGGGGTTCCAGGTGGCGTACGCCGTCCCGCCGGACGCGGCGAGGAGGGTGAGGGCGAGGCCGCCGGCGGCGAGGGCGCGGCGGGGGCGGCGGTAGACCGCCAGGCCGAGGGCCGTGGCTCCGGAGACGACGGCCACACAGCTTCGTACGGCCAGGTCGCGGGTGCCGTGGGCGATGTCCTGGGTGACCTCGTCCTGGAGGCCGGAGAGGCGTTCGGGGTGGTCGACCAGGGCCCGGGAGCGGGCGGGGTCGAGCTGGTCGACGTTCACGTCCAGGCGGACGGGGGCCGTGTGGCTGTCGAGTTGCAGATCGCCGAGCGGGGAGACATTGATCTTCGTGCCGCCGGTGAACGACGGGCGCAGGGTCATCGTCGTGTCCAACGGGCCCACCGGCACCCGTACGTTGCCGACGATCAGCAGGCCCAGCCAGGCGCCGAGGAGGACGACGGTGACCAGGCCGAGGATGCGGCCCCAGGGGTGGGACTGGGGGACGAGCTCGACCGAGGTGGCCGCCTGGTGGGAGCGATAGCGGCGGACGAGGGCGCGCGGGGCCCGGGAGAGGTGGCTCAGTACGTTCATGACAGCGGCGGTGTCGCGGGCCATTAATCCCGTATGCCCAAGTGTAGGGGTGGATATGCGGGGCCGTCGGCGGCTCTGGTACGGGGGTGTCGTACCCGACAATGGGCCTGTGCTGGAGATGACGCGCGAGGAGTTCGAGGAACTGGTCGCCGAGGCGCTGGACCGGATTCCGCCGGAGTTGACGCGGCTGATGGACAACGTCGCGGTGTTCGTCGAGGACGAACCGCCGACGGACGATCCCGAGCTGCTCGGGCTGTACGAGGGGACTCCGCTGACCGAGCGCGGGGAGTGGTACGCCGGAGTGCTGCCGGATCGGATCACGATCTACCGGGGGCCGACGCTGCGGATGTGCGAGTCGCGGGAGGAGGTCGTCGAGGAGACCGAGGTGACGGTGGTGCACGAGATCGCGCATCACTTCGGGATCGACGACGCGCGGCTGCACGCCCTGGGATACGGGTGACGTCAGGCCGCTGACGCCGGCGGTGTGCGGTCGGGCGGCGGAGGCTCCTCCACGTCGCCCGCGCTCCCTGTGAATACCGGGCGCGTGTCCTCTTGTGGGCGGCGGGAGTTGGGCAGGTTGACTTCTTCGCCCGCCCCTGGAGGTGGCTCCCGTGCGCCCCTTGTACGTACCTGTCCGTCTGGCTGCCACGGTGATGGCCGTCGCCGCTGCCGCCGGCTGTATGAGCGTGGGTGACGACGGCGGAGGCGGGAGCGCGAAGCCGTCGCACTCCGCGGGGCAACAGGGCGGTGAGGCGCCCGACGGGGGGTCGGCCGTGTCGGGCGGCGGGGCCGGGTACGGGGCGCACGTGGACGACCGCAAGCGGGAGAAGGAGAAGGGCAAGGGGAAGGGCGAGAAGGGGGCGGTGGAGTCGGCGTCTCCCTCGGTCTCGCCGTCCGCGGAGGTGAGCGCGTCCGCTCCCGCGGGGGGCAGGCCGCCGGTCAAGCCGGGGCAGAGCGAGAAGCCGGGACCCACGCGTACGGCGGAGCCGACGCCCACCCGGACGCCGGATCCGGACCCGGAGCCGACGCCGACCGAGCAGCCGACGTCGCCCACGCCGACGCCCACGGAGGCCGAGCCGTCGTCGTCGGCGCATGAGGAGACGGGGCCGCAGCTGGCTCAGCGGGAGCCGGCGCCGGCCGCGGGGGCGCCTGCGTGATGTAGGGCCCGGCGAGGTCGAGGGGGTGGTGGCAAGTGACGTTGCCTACACGGGTGGCGGTCGGTTTGCCTTGGGGGGCTGGGGGTGCGTATGGTGGTAGATCGTTTGATCCCATTTGCCCGGCGCCACTGCAGAGCGCGCCGTGTGGCGCGTACTCTCCCTTGCCGTGGCGGACCGCATTGAGGCGGTCGATTGCGAATCACGGAGTTGACGGGCGCGTGCCGACGAGACTCCGGAAGGTTTCGCATACGCATGTCCATTTCCAGTACTGATCACGTCGTTGTGCCCGAGGACGCCCAGACCGCGGCCGTCGAGGACGCACCCGAGGTGACCTTCGCGGACCTCGGTCTCCCCGAGGGCGTAGTCCGCAAGCTCGCCCAGAACGGCGTGACCGCCCCCTTCCCGATCCAGGCCGCGACCATCCCGGACGCCCTGGCCGGCAAGGACATCCTCGGCCGTGGCCGCACCGGCTCCGGCAAGACCCTCTCCTTCGGTCTGCCCACCCTGGCTACGCTGGCCGGCGGCCGCACCGAGAAGCACAAGCCCCGCGCGGTCATCCTCACCCCGACCCGTGAGCTCGCCATGCAGGTGGCGGACGCCCTCCAGCCCTACGGCGACGTCCTCGGCCTGAAGATGAAGGTCGTCTGCGGCGGCACGTCGATGGGCAACCAGATCTACGCCCTGGAGCGGGGTGTGGATGTGCTGGTCGCCACTCCCGGTCGCCTCCGCGACATCATCAACCGCGGCGCCTGCTCGCTGGAGGACGTGAAGATCACCGTCCTCGACGAGGCCGACCAGATGTCCGACCTGGGTTTCCTGCCCGAGGTCACCGAGCTGCTGGACCAGGTCCCGGCCGGCGGTCAGCGCATGCTCTTCTCCGCGACCATGGAGAACGAGATCAAGACCCTCGTCGACCGGTACCTCACCAACCCGGCCACGCACGAGGTCGACGCGGCGCAGGGTGCGGTGACGACCATGTCGCACCACATCCTGATCGTGAAGCCCAAGGACAAGGCGCCGGTCACCGCCGCGATCGCCTCCCGCAAGGGCCGCACCATCATCTTCGTCCGCACCCAGCTGGGCGCCGACCGTGTCGCCGAGCAGCTGCGCGACTCCGGCGTGAAGGCCGACGCGCTGCACGGCGGTATGACGCAGGGCGCGCGGACCCGGACGCTGGCCGACTTCAAGGACGGTTACGTCAACGTCCTCGTCGCCACCGACGTCGCCGCTCGCGGTATCCACGTCGACGGCATCGACCTCGTGCTGAACGTCGACCCGGCCGGTGACCACAAGGACTACCTGCACCGGGCCGGCCGTACGGCGCGTGCGGGGCGTACGGGCACGGTCGTGTCCCTCTCCCTGCCGCACCAGCGCCGCCAGATCTTCCGGCTGATGGAGGACGCGGGCGTCGATGCGGGCCGTCACATCATCCAGGGCGGTGCCGCCTTCGACCCGGAGGTCGCCGAGATCACCGGCGCCCGTTCGATGACCGAGGTGCAGGCCGAGTCCGCGGCCAACGCGGCGCAGCAGGCCGAGCGTGAGGTGGCCCAGCTCACCAAGCAGCTGGAGCGGGCGCAGCGGCGCGCCGCGGAGCTGCGCGAGGAGGCCGACCGCCTCGTCGCCCGCGTGGCACGCGAGCGCGGTGAGGACCCCGAGGCCGCGGTGGCCGAGGCGCAGGCCGCGGCGGTCGAGGCCGTCGAGGTGGCCGTGCCCGAGCAGCCGGCGGCGCAGGACGTCGACAAGACGGAGGCTCCGGCGTACGAGCGTCGTGAGCGTCGGGACAACGACCGTGGCGGTGACCGCCGGGACGACCGGGGTGGGCGTTCCTTCGAGCGTCGGGACAACGACCGCGGTGGGTTCAACCGTGACCGTGGCGACCGTGGTTTCGAGCGCCGCGACAACGACCGTGGCGGCTTCCGCCGCGACGACCGTCGTGACGACCGTGGTGGCCGTTCCTTCGACCGTCGTGACGACCGTGGTGGCCGCACCTTCGAGCGCCGCGACGACCGGGGTGGGTTCCGCCGGGACGACCGTCCGGCCGGGCGCCCCTTCGAGCGCCGGGACGAGCGCGGCGGTCACCGCGGCAGCGACCGTCCCTTCAACCGCGACCGTCGCGACGACCGTCCGGGCTTCCGCTCCGGCGGCCACGAGCGCCCGTACGGCCGTCGTGACGACCACCGTGGTGGCACCTCCGGCACCTCCGGCTCCTTCGGGCGCCGCGAGGACAAGCCGCGCTGGAAGCGCAACGGCTGACGCCCACTGAGCTGAGAAGGGCCCGCACGATTTCCCTCGTGCGGGCCCTTCCGGCGTTTCCGGGGTCGGTGCGGGACACGGCGCGGCGACGGCTTTCTCTCCTGCCTCTCAATCCACTACCGGAACCTGTGTGACGGTTGTTAACATCCCTTGCCTTTGACTCGCATGGGAGAGCACGACCGGGGGGTCCGACACGGTCGCCACCATGCCTTTCTCACTTTTCCCTGGGGAGGGACCCTTGACCCGGCATGCCCGGATCGCACTGACTTTGGCGAGCCTTGCCGCCCTGGGTGCCGGCTCGCTGACAGCGGCCGCCCAGGCTGCTGCGGAGACCGCGCCGACGCCCGTCCAGACGGACGGCGTGTGGGGGATCGACTACGCGGGCGGCTTTCTCAGCACCGTCGAGCTCCGCCCGAGCGGATACCAGGGCGTGGTCGGCCGGGAGATCTCGGCCGACGGCTCCACGGTGCTGTCGCAGACCGGCCGCGGGTTCGCCGGCACCTTCGCGGACGGCACGCACCTGAAGCGGGTGCCGTGCGACGCCGGGGCCTGCGTCCCGCTGCGGTCCACCGGCAACCAGAACGTCGGCTACTTCCAGGTCGACGAGTACGACCAGGAACGCGCGCAGGTCTGGACCTCGCCGAGCACCTATCACGGGACCGAACCTGCGGTGACCGGCGGCCGGTTCGTGGACACCACCGGCCGCTACTTCGTCTACGACGCGGCCTCGACCGGCAAGCAGTACGTCGACGCCGTCCACCCCTACCGTGCCGAGGGCGTTCGCCTCACTCGTTCCATCACGGCGGCGTCCGTGTGGGGCTCGTCGCTGTGGGCCCCCGGTTCGGGCAACGGGACCGTCACGGCGTACGACCTGGAGGCGAAGGAGACCGTCCAGAGCGTCTCCACCGGGGCACCCTGCACGGTCAAGGAGCTTCAGGTCGTAGGCCGTTGGATCTACTGGAACTGCGGTTCGACAGGTGCGGCGGGCGTGTACGACCGTACGGCGAAGAAGAACATCGTCGTGCCGTCCGGGCCCGCGCTGGTCGGCGACGGCTACCTCGTGCGGCACGACCGGAGCGCGGGGAAGCTGAAGCTGACGGACTTCCACACCGGTACGGCCGCCGCCGCGCGCGAGATCGCCGACCTGCCGGCCGGGAACACAGCCGACCAGCGGCGGATGACCTGGGCGGTGGACAAATTCGGCGGCGACATCGCCTATGTCGACCAGGACCACGCGATCCGGATCGTGCCGAGCGGGGTGCCCACCCAGGCCCTCGCGAAGATCGAGTCGAGTGTGGACGACTCGGTTCTGGACGCTCAGGGCCGTTATGGCGCAAGCACCACGTGGGACAGTACCTGGCAGCTCAACAAGCCCGCCGACTGGACGTTCACGGTGAAGGACGCCCAAGGGCGCCTCGTGCGCACCATCAAGGGCAGCGGCACGGCGATCGACCTGGCCTGGGACGGCAAGACGGACTCGGGCGCGTACGTGTACAACGGCCGCACGACCTGGACGCTGACGGCCACCGCCACCGAGGGGTCCGGCACGTACACCACCGGCGGAACGATCCAGGTCACCGGTGGCAGGCAGGGCCACCACGACCAGGGCGGCTACAGCTACGGCGAACTCGTCACGCTCAACTCCTCGGGCGGCCTGACCCTGCACTACACCCAGGGCAAGGGCACCTTCGACTGGAAGCAGTCCGCCTCCGGCTGGCCCGCCGGAACGGTCGCCGTCCCCTTCGGCGACATGGGCAAGGACCGGTGCGCCGAGATGCTGATCCGGATGCCCAACGGCGAACTGCGGCGGTACGCGGGCAAGTGCGGGACGTCGTACACCCCGTCGAGCAGCCACACCTCCCTCGGCACCGGCTGGAACGCGTACAACGTCCTCACCGCGCCCGGCGATCTGACGGGTGACGGCCGGGTGGACCTGCTGGCCCGCAAGGCGTCGACGGGCGACATCCATCTGTTCGCCAACGACGGTGCCGGGAAGCTGAAGGCAGGGGTCAAGATCCGTTCGGCGTGGACCGGTTACACGAAGGTCGTGGGCGTAGGGGACTTCACCGGCGACGGCTTCGGGGACGTTCTCGCGCGGGACAAGGCCGGGACGCTGTGGCGTCACGATGGCACCGGGACCGGGCTGCTGAAGGACCGGGTGAAGCTCGTCGCCGACTGGGGCGGGTCGTACAACGCGATCGTCGGGGTGGGGGACATCACCGGGGACGGGAAGAACGATCTCGTCGCCCGGGACACGGCGGGCAACCTCTACCGCAACAGCGGTGACGGCAAGGGGTCGTTCGGGCCGCGCGTGAAGATCGCGACCGGCTGGCAGGGCTACAAGGGGGTCTTCTGATGCGTACCCGACACACCCGCGCGCCGAGAACGATGCGCGCCACGGCCGTCGTCGGCGTCCTCGCGCTGGCCCTCGGACTCGCCCCGGCCCTCGTCGCCGAGGCCGCAGCGGACACCCCGGGGCAGCTCGACGTCACGCCCAACTGGCGTGCCGTGCCCCGGGAGGACTCGCTGGGGTCCTTCGGCGCGAGCGGGTTCGTGCACTCGCCCGAGGACGCCGAGACGAGCTTCGGGCAGGAGTTCCAGTGGACCCGGTTCGACACCGGGGAGACCACGACCCTGCTCGGCTACGGCAACAACGAGGACGCCGTGTTCGGCGAGTTCGGTGCCGAGTCGGACTACGTCGCCCACCACCACCTGGGCTGGATCGACATCCGGAACATGGCGGACGGCAGCACGCACAAGCTGACCGTCCCGGGCGACGACCTCTTCCAGGGGCTGGTCGGCTCCACGACGCTGATGAAGGACTACACGTCGGACCAGTTGAGCACGGTCGACGGCTGGTACCTGCTGCCGGCCGGCAACCCGGTGGCCGACGCCAAGGTCCCCGTCACCGGCTGGCCCGAGGGCGCGGACCTGAAGTACGCGCGGCTGATCGCCGGTGACGTCGACGAGGCGGTCGTACGGTTCGCGATGTCGGCGGAGGCGGCGGAGTCCGGGCGGTTCGACCGGCTGGGGCTGATCGACCTGAAGACCGGGCAGCTGCGTTCCTTCGCCGCAGACCTCGCCTGGGAGACGCCCGTCACTGTCGCCGGGGACGATATCGCCTGGGTCGGCGCCGACCGGGTCGCCCACATCCGCTCGCGCACCGACCTGGAGGCGCCCGAGCGGGTCTTCCCCCTCCCGGCGGACCTCGACCGCTCGAAGATCGGGCTGCTGAACGGCTGGCTGCTCGCCTTCACCCAGGCCGACGGCACGGACGCGGCGCTGAAGCGGAGTCTGGTCGCGGTGTCGTCCTCGCAGGAGCGGCGCACGCTGCTGGAGAAGGCCGACAAGGAGGCCGTGCAGATCGCGGGCGGCGGTGTCGCGGTGATCGGCGGGACGTCGTCGGCGGACTGGTACCTGCAGAAGGCGACCATCGGCGCGGACGGCCTGCCCCGGCTGGAGAAGCTGCGGCGCGTCGCCCCCGTCGCGGTCGGCATCGACGCGATCGCGCTGAGCGCGGGCACGCTGTCCACGGTGGAGAAGGGCGGCCCGCAGGGCGCCGGGTTCTACAACCGCACCCTCAGCCCGGCGCAGGCCCCGACCTCCGCGTCCGGCCCGGAGTGGCTGGGACGGGAGAGCGGACGGTCGTACGACTACACCGTCTGCGGGCAGCAGCTGTGCACCCAGCTGTTCAACAGCGGTGACGGGCGCAGCGTCTACCAGGTTCGCAACTACCAGAGCAGCCCTCAGGTCGAGATCGTCGGCCGGCGCGGCCCGGATCAGGCGGACCGCGCGCTGACCGGTGACTTCGACGGGCGGCTTGTCGACTCCTTCGGGCGGTACGCCGTCTACCAGAGCGGCCGTCCGACCGTGCCCGGGCTGCTCGTGACGGACGGGAAGACGATCGTCGTCGACCTCGACACCGGCTCCGTCGTCGCGAACCGGCCGCAGGTGGCCGCGACCGTGTGGGGCAGCACGCTCTACACCGGTACGGCGACCGCGGGCACCTTCGCCCGCACCGACCTCGCGACCGGGAAGGACGCCGGGACCCTCGACACCGGCGCCCCCTGCGTGCCCGTCGAGCTGCAGAGCGCCGGTCCGTGGCTGTACTGGACCTGCGAGCAGTTCCGCCAGCACGGCGTGGTCAATGTGGCCACCGGCGCGAAGGTCGCGCTGCCCGCAGGCCGGGGTGGCATGCTGGGCGACGGCTACTTCGTCAACCAGCGCTACACCAGCGCGAACCTGCGCCTCACCGAGTTCCAGAGCGGCACGGCCGTCACCCGGGACCTGGGCATCCCCATGTCCACGGACGGCAGCGAGACCCGGCGTCGCAGCTGGGCCGTGGACCGCTTCGGCGGCGGCATCGCCTACGTCGACAAGGAGAACGTCGTCCACGTCGTCGCGAGCGGCGTGCCCGCCTCGCCGCTGACGGCGGCCTCGGCCACCACGCCGGCCGCGTTCAAGGCGGCGGACACCTGGGCGGCGTCCTGGCAGCTGTCCAAGCCGGCGGCTTCCTGGACGCTGACGGTGAAGTCGGCCGCGACCGGTGCGACGGTGCGCACGCTGAGCGGCGGTGAGACACGGGGCGTCATCAAGGCCGTCTGGGACGGCAGGAACGGATCGGGCGCGTACGCGCCGAACGGGTCGTACACCTGGACCCTCACCGCCCGGCCCGCTGACGGCCAGGGCCCGGCGCTGACCGCCACCGGCACGGTCGCCGTGTCCGGCGGCGCCGCAGTGCGCCGCGACCACATCGGCGCCGACGGCATCGGGGACGTGCTCACCCTCAACTCCTCCGGTGCGCTGACGTTCCAGCAGGGCAGCGGCAAGGGGCTGTTCTCCGGGAAGGTCTCGGGCGGCGGCTGGTCGACGTCCGTCGCGGCGGTGCCGTTCGGCGACCTGAACGGGGATCGCTGCAACGACGCGCTGGTGCGGATGAGTGACGGTTCGCTGCGCGGATACCAGCCGGGCTGCGACAAGGCGCTCACCCCGTCGACGGCGTACACGAAGCTCGGCACGGGCTGGAACGCGTACAACATCCTCACCTCACCCGGCGATCTGACCGGCGACAAGCGGGCCGATCTGCTGGCGCGGAAGGCATCGACCGGGGACATCTACCTCTTCGCGGCGAAGAGCGACGGGACGCTGGCGGCGGGGAAGAAGATCCGCTCGGCGTGGACGGGCTACACGAAGGTCGTGGGTGCCGGGGACCTGAACGGCGACGGTCACGGGGACGTCCTCGCCCGCGACAAGGCCGGGACGCTGTGGCGCTACAACGGTCTCGGCAACGGGCTGTTGAAGGACCGGGTGAAGGTCTTCGCGAACTGGGGCTCGGGCTACAACGTCATCGTCGGCGCCGGGGACATCACCGGGGACGGGAAGGCCGACCTCGTCTCGCGGGACGGCAGCGGCAACGTGTGGCGCAACAACGGTGACGGCAAGGGGTCGTTCGGGGCGCGGGTGAAGATCGCGAGCGGCTGGCAGGGCTACAAGGGCATTTTTTAGCCGAGCTTTTCAGCCCTGCGTGTAGCCGAGTTGGGCAAGCCGTTCCTCACGCCCCCGGCGAGGGAATCGCTGGGGGCATGACAGATGACGACATAGCGAATGGGCCAGGTTCTCGCCCGTCGCATGTCGGCGTTCTCCAACTACGCGGTCTCCTTCACGATCATCTCGGTCCTGTCGGGCTGCCTGACCCTCTACCTGTTCGGCATGAACACGGGCGGCCCGGCGGTGATCACCTGGGGCTGGGTGGCCGTGGGCCTGATGACCCTCTTCGTCGGCCTGTCGATGGCCGAGATCTGTTCGGCCTACCCGACGTCGGCGGGCCTGTACTTCTGGGCGCACCGGCTCGCGCCGCCGCGTACGGCCAGCGTCTGGGCGTGGTTCACGGGCTGGTTCAACGTGCTGGGCCAGGTGGCGGTGACGGCGGGCATCGACTTCGGGGCCGCGTCTTCGAGGTGACGCCGGGCCGGACGATCCTGCTCTTCGCGGGGATCCTGGTGCTGCACGGCCTGCTCAACACCTTCGGCGTGCGTATCGTCGCGCTGCTCAACAGCATCAGCGTGTGGTGGCACGTGCTGGGTGTCGCGGTGATCGTCGGCGCGCTCGCCTTCGTACCGGACAGGCACCAGTCCGCGTCCTTCGTGTTCGGCGAGTTCGTGATCAACACGGGATGGGGAAGCGGCGTGTACGTGGTGTTGCTGGGCCTGCTGATGGCCCAGTACACCTTCACCGGGTACGACGCCTCGGCCCACATGACGGAGGAGACGCACGACGCGTCGACGGCCGGTCCGAAGGGCATCGTGCGGTCGATCTGGACGTCGTGGATCGCGGGATTCGTGCTGCTGCTGGGCTTCACCTTCGCGATCCAGTCGTACGAGGGTGCGTTGGCGTCCCCGACGGGCGCGCCGCCCGCACAGATCCTGCTCGACGCGCTGGGGGCGACGGCCGGCAAGCAGCTCCTGCTGGTGGTCATCGGGGCGCAGCTGTTCTGCGGGATGGCGTCGGTGACGGCCAACAGCCGCATGATCTATGCCTTTTCACGGGACGGGGCCCTGCCGTTCTCGCGGGTGTGGCACACGGTCAGTCCGCGCACGCGCACGCCCGTCGCGGCGGTGTGGCTGGCGGCGGGCGGGGCGCTGCTCCTCGGGCTGCCGTATCTGATCAATGTGGCGGCCTACGCGGCGGTGACCTCGATCGGGGGCCGTGGCACCTGGGCCGCTGGTCGGGGGCCGTGGGTGTGGTGGCGGTGGCGTGGGTCGGCGTGATCACGGTGCTGTTCATGCTGCCGCAGGTGTCCCCGGTGACCTGGGAGACCTTCAACTACGCCCCGATCGCCGTCCTGGTCGTCCTCGGCTTCGCCACGACCTGGTGGCTGGCCTCGGCCCGGCACTGGTTCCTCCCCCCCGACCACGAGCGGACGATCGCCCGGGAGGCGGCTCGCGCGGGGGCGCCGGAAGCGGTGGATCCGTAGGGCCACGGGGCGCGCGAGGGCTTGCTTCATCGCCCTCCGCCACCGCCGACGCGGCCGTGTCCCCGATACCCGATCGGAGACACGGCCATGGGCAGCTATGCTCGGGGTGGCAACATCGCCTGGGCCCTTAGCTCAATTGGCAGAGCAGTGGACTTTTAATCCATTGGTTGTGGGTTCGAGTCCCACAGGGCCTACGGCTGGTAGGCAGGGGATAGTGCCTCTGACCTGCTACGCAGCGCCTGAGTCGGCTTCGGTCGGCTCGGGCGCTGCTTCGTTTTCGGGCCTTTGCGTGAGCGGTGCGTGTCAGACGAGCGATGTCAGGGTGAGGGGGCCGGTCTCGGCGGCATCGGTGGCGGCGCGCGCGAACGCGACGTTCGGCCGGGGCTCGGTCTGTCCCGCCCGTACGGCCAGGCGGACGCCGCGGACACCGCGTCCAGGGCGACCCGGGCTCGTTCCGGCAGCACCTGGTGGACGGAGTCGGCTCGACCTGGCGGGTGCTGCGGACCAGCAGCGGTACGTCGAGCTTGCGCTCAGGGCGGGGATCGTGCGGGAGAGCGGTGGCTGCGTGATGCCCAGGTGTTCGGCCGGCGGCCGGCGTGGCATGCGGCAGCTGTTCAGCGCTCGGGTCGGCTTCGGCCGGCTCGGGCGTCGCTTCGCTTCCAGGGCAGGGGTACGGTGGCTGCCTCAGCTGCTGCGATGGGGGTTCGATGGAAGCGGAGTTGACGGCACTCGCTGCCGCGGGCGCTACGGCATTCGTTCAGCACATGGCAGCGGACTCCTGGGCACAGGCCCGTGACCGCCTGGTCTCGTTCCTCTCTCGCTTCTCTCGGCATCGCGTCGGTGAGGAAGACCTGATCGAGGGGGAGCTGGAGACGTCGCGCAGCGAGCTGACGGCGGCGCTGCGGAGCGGCGACGAGCAGACTGCCCTGGACGTCGAGGCGGAGTGGCGTACGCGATTGCGTCGCACTTTGCAGGCCAACCCGGCCGCTGCTGCTGAACTACGGGCAGTACTGGACGACTTGGCGCCCGGAGGGAACGACCAACGGGACGTGAATGTCCACAACACGATCAGTGGAGGCGTTTATCACGCTCCGGTGATTCAGACCGGCATCCTGGGCTCGTTCAACCACGGGACACCTCCCGATCGGGTTTGAGTCTGCCCCCTGACGCACAACTGGCTCTGGAATCAGCCAACTTGACCCGACCGGGGATGGAACAGCCCTGCCTCTGACGGCGTTTACCGTACGGTGATCCATCGGTCGGGTTGGTCATGTGTCACGTACTCGGGGGAGCCGTGAGCGGATTCTTGCGGAAGGGCGACGGGGACGACGGAACTCCGTCGGCATCCGGTTCCGGGGAGCCGGAGGGCGTGGGGAAGACGGGGAGCGTCGGCAACAGCGTGGGCGGTGGCGTTCAGCACGGTCCGCTGACCCAGGCCGACACCATTCACTCGCTCGTCATCAATCCTCCGCTCCAGGAAGCCAGGCGCGGTGGCAGGGCCAGAGCGGTTGCCGCCGTCTCCGTGTTCACGGTCTGCGTCGGGATCGTCGTAGGCCTGAAGATCACTGTTTTCGCCGACAGCGGCCATCAGCAGAACGCCGGGCAGGGGCGCGAGCTCCCCGTCGCATCACATACCTCACACGTTACGGTGCCATCCGCCGCCGCCACACCCCCGGACACGGCGTCACCCTCGTCCTCGGAGACCGAGGCCCCGGACCTGGAGGACACCTTTCCCACCACGCCGTACACGCCTCCCGAAAGCGCCGACCTCGATCTTCCGAAGAGCGCCCGGGAGAGCGGGCAGCCCTCACCCGTCTCCGAGAGCGGCCATGTGTACGGCATGAGTCCGGTCGACCGGAGCGTGTGGGAGTGGCGGGGCTCGGGCTGGGAACAGGTCGGCGTCCCCGCCGGGCAGATCTATGCCGGCCGCGCGGGGCTGTTCGCGACGGACCCGAAGGACGGCCGGATCTTCGCGCACCGGGACGGGAAGTGGATCTACGTGGGCGACCAGGGCGCCGGTTCCGTGCTCGCGGTCGGCGACGCGCTGTGGGTCCTCAGCGGCGACAGGTCGGCCGTCTACGAGTGGGGCGGCGCACGAGACAGCTGGACCAGGATCGGCTGGGCCGCCCGTCAGCTGTACGCGGGCAAGCCGGGCCTGTTCGCCGTGGATCCCCATGACGGCAGGATCCGGAAGTACGGCGGTGCTCCGGACTCGTGGTCCGACGCCGGATACGACGCGCTCGGGTTCGCCGTCGACGACGATCACCTCTACGGCCTCAGCAAGAAGGACCACAGAGTCTGGCGCTGGGGAACCAGGAACGACCTGGAATGGTCCAGGCTCGGTGGAGAGGAGTTCCGTCAGATCTACGCCGGGGGCGCCGGCCTGTTCGCCACCGCCCGCGACAGCGGCCAACTGTTCGCGTACGGCACCCGATCGCAGAGTTGGACCCGCGTGGGCGGCACTGCCACCTCGTACGCCGTCGCCACCGACCACGTCTACCGGCGCGACGCTCAGGGAGTCTGGCAGTGGACCGGCACTGGCGACCGCTCCGGCAAGTGGGTCCAGATCGGCGGGCCGGCACTGAGTCTGGTGACGTCGGGCTGACGTCGGCCCACGGCTCACAGAAGGCTCGGTCCACTCCGCGCGTCACGGCCATTGGCATGCGGACGCACCGCCGGACCCCCTTCAGGTCGACAGCAGGTCGCGGATCCTGTCGCGGTCTCAGGCGTGGCGGTCCGGTCCGGGGGTACGTCGCCTGTCGGCCAGGGAGTGCATGCCGGAGCGCAGCAGGATGGCTGGGCTCGCGGCGGCTCCCGCGGACAGCACCGTCTCGCGGGCCCGTACGAGGGTGGGGACGCCGATCGCCCGTCCGTTCGTGGCGAAGGCGACATTGCCGACCGTGGTCCCGCCCAGGAAGTGCAGGTTGGGGCGTCGCGGGTGGCCGCGTCGAGGTAGACCGGGCCCGTGCTCTGGCGGACTCCGTCGGCCATGTCGAGGGGGTAGCTGCCGACCCCGCCCACGTGGGCACGGAGGTCGTCGATGGAGTCGAAGCCCAGCAGGCCGCATGCCTCGGCGAAGGCCCGGTGGGCCGGTGTCGTCGTTCCCTCGGACACCCGGCCTAGCTACACCGGGCCGTGGCGTCCGTGCAGGGCCGGGCGCCGTAGTACGAGCAGTCCCTCACCCTTACCCGGCCCAGTGGCCTGATCGTCCTCGACCACACCCTCTGGTCCGGCCGGGGCACCGACCCCGCCCAGCAGGACCCCGTCACCCTGGGCATGCGCTCCGTCAACGCAATCCTCCGCGACGACCAGCGCGTCGACCTCTCCACGCTCCCCATGGCCGACGGCATCACCCTCGGCGTGAGCGGACGATGTGGCAGCGGTCAGGAGGGATCGGACCGAAGATCACGCCGACCCTGGCCTGACCAGGTGGTTGCGGACACCGAAGCAGCGTCCGGAACCACCCATCAAGATCGCGCCAGGACTTTTGATCCATTGGTTGTGGGTTCGAGTCCCACAGGGCCTACGGACGCGGGGGCGAGGAAACCCCTTCTGACCTACTGCGCAGCGTCCGGGTCGGCTTCGGCCAGCTCGGGCGCTGATTCGTTTTCGGGTCCGTGCGTGAGCGGACGTACCGGGCGCGCCGTCAGGACGGGTGGGCAGGAGCGGGTACCGGGTGCGCAGGCGGCAGTTCGATCTCGAGTGCCTGCTCTCGGACGTGATCGAGGGCGCGCCGGACGGCGCCGATGGAGACGGCTTCGTCGCCGAGTTCGGATGCGGCGACAACAGGGAGAGGAGGGTGGACGTACCGGGGCAGGTCTCGTTCGATGGTCCGCAGGATCCCCGTATACGACCCCGAGAGAGCGCCGGCCAGCACGATCCGGTCCGTGTCGAGAAGCACGGCGAGGGTGCTGACGATCCTCGCGCACCTCGCGCCGAGCCGTTCGACGACCTCGGTCGCGAGGGGGTCGGCGGCGGCCGCCGCCGCGAAGACCGCCTCGGCGTCGATGTCCTCCGGGGCGAGCTTGCGCAGGCTCGATGTGGGATGGGTCTTGGGATCGCGCAGCGCTTCCCGGGCCCAGTCGCGGCTCAGCGCACCGATTCCCGTGGGAGATCCCACCCCCTCCACCAGATCGAGGAACCTCATCTCGCCGGCGCCTCCGCGGACCCCGCGCAGGAGCCGACCTTCCTCCACGATGCCCGCGCCGAGCGCCTCGCCGGTGAGCAGTGTCACGAAGTTCCTGAGCCCGCGACCGGCACCCCGCCAACCCTCCGCGAGCGCCGCGAGGTTGGCGTCGTTGTCGACGAGAGCGGTCCAGCCATGGCGATCGGCCAGGTACTCGACGATGTTCGGGTTCATCCGCTCCCAGAACGGGTTGGCCGTGCCCACCGTCCGTCCGTCGACGTCCACGGGTGCAGGGACTCCCACTGCCACGGCAAGGACCTGCGAGGCCGCCAGTGATGCCTTCTCCAGCGCTCCGAGGACGGTCCGGCTGAGCACGTCGAGGCGTTCCTCGGCCGAGTGCTCGGTGCTGGAGAAGGCGTGGTCGTGGCGGGTGAGGGTTCGTCCCCGCAGGTCCGTGACCGTGGCCACGGTCATGTCCTGGCCGCAGTCGACACCCACCAGCACGCCGGCCATGGGCTGGAAGCAGTAGCGGCGCGCCGGCCGGCCCAGGCGGTAGTCGCCGTGCTCGCGCTGGTTCTCCACCTCATGGATCCAGCCGCGGTGTGCGAGGTCCTCGCAGACGTCGTGGACGGTCGCCCGGGTCAGGCCCGTCGAGGCCATCAGGTCCGACCCCGTCACGGGATCCGAGTCCCACATGTCGTGCAGTACGGCTCGGAGGTTCGCCTCCCGGATCTGCCGCGTCGAGGTGGACGACTTTTTCCCAGACAACCCCTTGACCCCCCTTGGCTCGCCTCCTAGCTTACATCCGGGAAATAAATCTAGTTCCTATATTTAATGCTCGGCGAAAGGGTCTGCCGATGACGGAGGCAGCTGCGGAGGTACTCGGGGAGGTGCTCGATGCGGAGTTCCGCGCATCGAGCGCACCACGGTCGGAAGCGGACGCGTGGTGGCGGCAGGCGGTCGTCTACCAGATCTATCCGCGCAGCTTCGCCGACGCCAACGGTGACGGGATCGGTGACCTCCCGGGGATCACCTCCCGCGTGGGCTATCTGCGCGACCTCGGCGTGGACGCGGTCTGGCTCAGCCCCTTCTATCCCTCGGCGCTCGCTGACGGCGGATACGACGTGGACGACTACCGGGACGTCGACCCGCGCATCGGCACGCTCGACCAGTTCGACGCTCTCGTCGCCGCCCTGCACGCCGCGGGGATCCGCGTCATCGTCGACATCGTCCCGAACCACACGTCCAACCGGCATGTGTGGTTCCGCGAAGCGCTGGCCGCCGGGCCCGGCTCGGCGGCCCGTGACCGCTACGTCTTCCGACGCGGCAGCGGCCCGGACGGCGAGGAGCCGCCGACCGACTGGACCGCCGCGTTCGGCGGGCCGGCCTGGGAGCCGGTGGGGGACGGCGACTGGTACCTGCACCTGTTCGCCCCCGAGCAGCCGGACCTCAACTGGGCCAACCCCGAGGTGCGCGCCGACTTCCTGACGACTCTGCGCTTCTGGGCCGACCGCGGCGTCGACGGCTTCCGCGTGGACGTGGCCCACATGCTCGCCAAGGACCTCTCCGAACCGCTGCCCGGCCAGGACCAGCTCCGGGCCGACGGCCTGCCCGACGGGACACACCGTCTGGAGGACCGCGACGAAGTCCACGAGATCTACCGCGCATGGCGAGCGGTCTTCAACGAGTACGACCCGCCGCGCACCGCGGTCGCGGAGGCATGGGTGCCCGCTCACCGCCGGCCTCGCTACGCCTCACCCGACGGACTCGGTCAGGCTTTCAACTTCGACCTGCTGCAGGCGGAGTGGGACGCCGTCACCTTCCGCCGGATCATCGAGGAGAACCTGGCGCTGGCCCGGGTCTCCGGCACGTCGTCCACGTGGGTCTTCTCCAACCACGACGTCGTACGGCACCCGACACGCTACGCCCTGCCGAACGGCACCGACCTGCGCTCATGGCTGCTCAGTGGCGGCGTGGACCCGAGGCCCGACGGGGAACAGGGGCTCCGGCGCGGTCGTGCGGCGACGCTGCTCGCACTCGCTCTGCCGGGATCGAGCTATCTCTATCAGGGCGAGGAACTGGGCCTGTTCGAAGTGGCCGACCTGCCTGAGGAAGCCCTGCAGGATCCCACCTGGAAGCGGTCGAAGGGCACCGAACGGGGGAGGGACGGCTGCCGGGTCCCCCTGCCGTGGACGGTGGCGGGCCCGTCGTTCGGGTTCGGACAGGGCGCGGCGCATCTGCCCCAGCCGGCCGCGTTCGCCGCGCATTCCGTGGAGGGCCAGGAAGCCGAGCCCGGATCGACCCTGTCGTTCTACCGGCACGCCCTCGCCGAGCGGCGACGGCTTCAGACGGCCGAGTCGCTGACCTGGGTCGATGACAGGGCGGACGTCGTGCACTTCCGCCGCCCGGGCGGGTGGACCTGCGTCACCAACTTCGGCACCTCCCCGGCACCGCTTCCGCCGGGGCGCCTCGTCCTCGCCAGCGGTCCCGTCGTCGGCGCGCACCTTCCGCAGGACACGACCGCGTGGCTGGAACCGGAAGTGGCGGACGCCCACCCGGACTTCAGGAACTGAGGAGTGAGGCCCATGCGCACGACGACGATGTCGCAGCGATTGTTTCCCCGCCGCACCTTCCTCCTCGGCAGCCTCGCCGGCGCCACGGCCGGGGGTGCGCTGCTCGCGGGGCGCGGCTCCTCCGGAGACGGAAGGACCACGATCCGCTTCCTGCAGAACAAGCCCGAGGTCGTCACCTACTTCGACGCGCTGGTCGCCGACTTCAACGCCTCGCAGTCAGAGGTCCACGTCGTACACGATTCGACGCCCACGGCGCTCGTCCCCCAGTTCGTCCGGGGGACCCCGCCCGACCTCGCCTGTTACAACTACAACCTTGAAGCGTCCAGATTCGTGGCCCGCGGCGCGCTGTCGAACCTCGGCGGCCTTGCGGACGCCAGGCGCATCGATCCCGGTGTGCAGGATCTCGTGGCGCAGTACGCGCAGTACAAGTCCCAGACCAGCGTGCTGCCCTACTCCATCACCGCCGCAGGCGTCATCTACAACAAGGACGTCTTCGAGAAGTTTGGGGTGTCCGTCCCGCGGACCTGGAGTGAACTGCTGGCCGCGTGCCGGACGTTCAAGAGCAAGGGCATCGTTCCCGTCGTACAGACCTTCAAGGACACGTGGACGATCTCGCAGGGTCTCTTCGACTACGTGTCCGGCAGTGCTCTCGACGTCGCCGGCTTCTTCAGCAGGCTCCAGGCTCTGGGTCCGGACGCCGGACCGAACGCCGAGGTGTCCTTCAGCAAGGATTTCGGGGACGCCGTCGAGAAGATGCTCGCTCTCCTGGCCTACACCAACCGCGATGCCCCCAGCCGGAACTACGCCGACGGCAACGTCGCCTTCGCCCGGGGCGATGCCGCGATGTATCTCCAAGGGCCGTGGGCCATAGGCGAGATCGCGAAGATCAACCCGAAGGTGAGAGTCGGGACGTTCGCCATGCCGGGCACCGAGAACCCGGACGACACCAAGGTGAGAGTCAACCTCGACCTGGCCCTCTGGATTCCGAACGCCTCCTCGAAACAGGACGCGGCCCGGGCATTCCTCCGGTACCTCATGCGACCGGACGTGATGGACACCTACAACGCGAAGAACCTCGCCTGGTCCACCACCAAAAACGCGCCGAAGGCGAAGGACGAGCGGGTCTCCGGGCTCCAGCCCTACGTGGACGCGGCCAGGTTCTACCAGGGCGCGGGCACCTACTTCCCGGGTGGAATACCCGTTCTGAACTACCTGCAAGAACTCGTGCTCAGCCGGAACGCCAAGGCGTTTTTGACCCAGCTCGACGACGACTGGGCCCGGTACGCCCAGCGAAATGCCTGACGTGGCGACCGGGAGGAGACAACCATGAGTCTGACGGCGGTCAAGGAAGCAGGTTCCGGCACAGTCACCCAGCCGCCCGGCCCCGGGAAGGTACGGCCCCGTAAGGCTGAGCGGACCTACTACCTCATGCTCGTGCCCGCGGTCCTGCTGTTCACCCTGTTCATCACGCTGCCGGGCCTCGTGGGCATGTTCTACAGCCTCACCGACTACGCGGGCTTCGGCGACTGGAAGTTCATCGGCATCCGGAACTACACGTCGATGTTCGGCGACCCCCGGATTCTCGACTCCTACTGGTTCACGATCTGGTTCGCGGTCGTCACGACGGTCGTGGTCAACACCCTCGCCCTGCTGCTGGCCCTGGGGCTCAACGGCCGTATCAAGTGGAAGACGGGGCTGCGCGGGATCTACTTCATCCCGATGGTGATCTCCGGCATCGTCATCGCCTACGTCTTCAACTACCTCTTCTCCAACGCCGTCCCGCAGTTCGCGGCCCAGCTCGGCTGGACCGCAGGGGAGACCAGCCTCCTCGCCAACGAGAACTGGGCCTGGCTGGCCATCGTCATCGTGACGGCGTGGCAGGCCGTACCGGGCGCCGTCATCATCTACCTCGCCGGCCTCATGGCGATCCCGAACGAGATCTACGAGGCGGCCCAGCTCGACGGCGCGGGCGCCTGGCGCCGGTTCCGCAGCATCACCTTCCCGCTGCTCTTCGGGTACGTGATCATCAACACCATCCTGGGGTTCAAGGGGTTCCTCAACGCCTACGACATCATCGTCGGCCTCACGGGCGGCGGCCCCGGCACCGCGACCATGAGCGTCGCCATGACCATCTTCAACGGCTTCGCAGGCGGCGACTACGCCTTTCAGATGGCCAACGCCGTCGTCTTCTTCGTCTTCACCGTCCTGGTCTCCCTGCTTCAGCTGCTCTTCGTGCGCAACCGTGAGGTGAACCTGTCATGACAGCGATCGATCCCACGGTGACCGCCCGTGCGGCGGAGGCCATCAAGGCGCCGAAGGAGAAGTACCGGGTCAACTGGGTCCAGACCACTCTTCTGGCCCTGGGCACCCTGGTGGTGCTCGTCCCGCTCTACTTCGCCGTCTCCATGGCGCTGAAGTCCGACCGGCAGGCGGCGTCGGGCTCCGGCTTCGCCTGGCCCACACCGATCGAACTGGGCAACTTCAAGACCGCGTGGGAACTCACCGACTTCCCGAGAGCCTTCGGCATCTCCCTGACCGTCACCGCCATAGCCGTCGTCGGCCAGCTGCTCGTGTCCTCGCTCGCGTCGTACGCCATCGCGCGCAACTGGAACCGCAGGCTGTTCAAGTGGTCCTACTTCTACCTGCTGGCCGCGATGTTCATCCCGTTCCCGGTGGTGGCGCTGCCCCAGGTGAAGCTGACGTCCCTGGTGGGCCTGGACAACCCGTTCGGCGTCGCCGTGCTGCACATCCTGTTCGCGATGTCGTTCAACGTCCTTCTCTACACCGCGTTCCTGCGCTCGATCCCGCACGAGCTGGAGGAGAGCGCCCGCATGGACGGCTGCACCACATGGCAGGTGTTCCGGAAGCTGATCCTGCCTCTGCTGGCCCCGATGAACGCGACGGTCGGCATCTTCGCCTTCCTCTCGTCGTGGAACGACTTCATGATGCCGTCGCTGATCATCAGCGACCCTTCGCTCCAGACCATCCCGGTCGTGCAGAACATCTTCCAGCTGAAGTTCGCCTCGAACTACAACGTCGCCTTCGCCTCCTACCTGATGGCCATGGCGCCGACGCTCATCGCCTACCTGTTCGCCCAGCGCTGGGTCATGTCCGGCGTCACCCGCGGCGCCATCAAGTAGCCGATCCCGCCGCACCGCACCGCCCCGGCTCCACCGACCACTTCAGGAGTTCCCCCATGCCTCACACCCCGCCCGACTGGTGGAAGAACGCGGTCATCTACCAGATCTATCCCCGGAGTTTCGCCGACACGGACGGGGACGGCGTGGGCAACATCGCCGGCATCACCTCACGGGTGCCGTACCTCTCCCGGTTGGGCGTCGACGCGGTCTGGCTGAGCCCGTTCTACCCGTCCGCACTGGCCGACGGCGGATACGACGTCGACGACTATCGCGACGTCGACCCGCGCCTCGGCACGCTCCAGGACTTCGACGCCATGGTGGAGGCCCTGCACGGGGCCGGCATCAAGGTCGTCGTCGACATCGTGCCCAACCACAGCTCGGACCGGCACGCATGGTTCCGGGCGGCCCTCGCGGCAGGGCGCGACTCGCGCGAACGCCGGCGCTACATCTTCCGGGACGGCCTGGGCCCCGCGGGAGAACTGCCGCCCAACGACTGGGAGTCCCTTTTCGGCGGATCGGCCTGGGAGCCGGTGGGCGACGGGCAGTGGTACTTCCACCTCTTCGCCAGGGAGCAGCCTGACCTCAACTGGGACGACGAGGAGGTCCGGGACGACTTTCTGAGGACCCTGCGCTTCTGGTCCGACCGGGGCGTCGACGGCTTCCGGGTCGATGTCGCACACGGCCTGGTCAAGGACATGTCCGAACCGTTCGCTCCCTGGACCGAGGTGGCCGTGACCGGCCGGACGGACGGCTCGCACCCCCTGTGGGACCGTGACGCGGTCCACGAGGTCTACGCGCAGTGGCGCCGCGTCTTCGACGAGTACGACCCGCCGCGGTTCGCTGTCGCGGAGGCGGGCGTCCATCCGTCGCGCCGCGCCCGGTACGCCTCTGCGGACGGCCTCGGCCAGGCGTTCAACTTCGAGATGCAGGAGGCCGGCTGGTGGTCGGCGGACTTTCGCAAGGCCATCGACTCGGGGCTGGAGCAGACGTACGAGCACGGGTCGACCACGACCTGGCTGCTGGGCTGCCACGACGCGCCCCGGGTGGCCACCCGCTACGGCCTGCCCGAGGACCCGGAGCTCACGACGATGAACGCCGCGAGGCAGTGGCTGCTCACGGACGGCACGACGCCCACCCTCGACCGCGCTCTCGGCGAGCGGCGCGCCCGGGCGGCGGCCCTGGTGACCCTGGCCCTGCCCGGCTCGACCTACATCTACCAGGGCGAGGAGCTGGGACTCCACGAAGTGGGCGATCTGCCGCCCGAGGTCCTGGAGGACCCGATAGCGACCCGGTCCGGCGGTCGTGAGAAGGGCCGTGACGGCTGCCGCGTGCCGCTCCCGTGGGCGGCCGACGGGCCCTCCTTCGGCTTCGGCCCCGGGCCGGCGCGGCCGCCGCAGCCCTCGTGGTTCGAGTCGTACGCCGTCTCGGTCCAGGCGGAGGACCCGGACTCCACGCTGACCCTGTACCGCCGGGCCATGCAGCTGCGAACCGCCCTGAACACCGGTGCGGACTTCGAGTGGATCGAGTCCGGCCCGGCGGACGTCCTCCAGTTCCGGCGCTCCGGCGGGTGGCTGTGCCTCGCCAACTTCGGAACGGAGTCCGTGGCTCTTCCCGCGGGTGAAGTCCTGCTCAGCAGCGCACCTCTCGAAGCCGGCCGTCTTCCGCAGGACGCGACGGCGTGGCTGCGGGTCGCCCCCTGACCGACGCGGAGCTCGCTTCCTGATCATCGTCGAGATGCCGGGCGGTCTCTCTGCGGACCGCCCGGCATCAAACGCTCTGGCGCTTCCTGCTGCGGCGCGGTCACCTTGGTGAGGCGGACCTGGTCACCAGCCTGCCGTGCGTGAGTTGGTCAGCGTGATGGTGGAGTGCCCGCAGGTCAGTTGCCCGCTGGCGTGGGACGCGGGTGGGTTTCGTACATGCGGACCGCGACAACGAGGCCGGAGGCGGCGGTCAGGGCGGCGACGGCCCAGATGGCGGTGGTGAGGCTGTAGGCGTCGGCGAGGGCCCCGGCGACCAGTGCGCCGACGGCGAAGCCGCCGTCACGCCATAGCCGGTAGACGCCGACAGCGCGGGCGCGCCAGGCGGGGTGGGCCACGTCGCCGATGACGGCGAGCAGGGTCGGGTAGACCAGTGCGGTGCCGATGCCGAGCAGGATCTGGGCGGTGGCCCAGACGGAGAAGGTGGTTCCGGCGGCGACGAGGGCGATGGCGGCGGCCTGCAGCAGCATGCCCGCGGTGATGAGGTGCTTGCGGCCGATGTGGTCGGACCACCAGCCGGTGAGCATCTGGCCCGCCCCCCACACGGCGGGATAGAGCGCGGCGAGGACGCCGATCTGGGCGATGGACAGGCCGTGGGCGGCGAAGAGCAGGGGGAAGATGCCCCAGGCGAGGGCGTCGTTGAGGTTGTTGACCAGGCCGGCCTGGCTGGCGGCGGACAGGGCTTTGTCGGTGAGGCTGGTGCGGCGGGCGATCTGGGCCGTTGTCATCTCCGTGGCTGTCTGTACGGGGTGCAGCGCGGCCTCGGCGCGGGCGTGGTCGCGGGTCTCGCGGACGAAGACGGTGGACAGGGCCAGGGCCAGGACGAGGTAGGCGGCGCTGAGGAGGAACGGCTCCGGCCGTAGCCCGGCGTGTTCGGCGATGGCGCCGGTGGCCATGGCCGTGGCGGCGACGGCGAGGTATCCGGCGGCTTCGTTGAAGCCCATGGCCAGGCCGCGGCGTTCCGGGCCGACCAGGTCGATCTTCATGATGACGGTGGTGGACCAGGTCAGGCCCTGGTTCATGCCGAGCAGGACGTTGGCGGCGATGATCCAGGCCCAGCTGGGGCCCCAGGCCAGCATGGCAGGCACGGGTAGCGCGATCAGCCAGCCGGCGATCAGGACCGGCTTGCGGCCGTAGCGGTCGGACCAGGTGCCGGCGAAGAAGTTGGTGATGGCCTTGGTGGTGCCGAAGGCCAGGATGTAGGTGAGGGCGGCGGTGTAGGCGGACAGGTGGAAGACGTCGTCGGCGAGCAGGGGCAGGACGGTGCGTTCCTGGCCGAGCATGCCGCCGACCAGGGCGTTGACCACGACGAGCAGAGTGAACTGGGTGAGGTTGGCGCGCAGTCCGAGCCGTATGCCGCCGGGGGTGGCGGACGGGGGTCCCCCCTGTCCGAGCGGAGTCGGGAACTTGGAGGAGGTCACGCGCCTGCCTCCAGCGTGCGGCCGGTGGCCTTGGCCCAGTCGGCCGGTCCGCCGTCCAGGACGGCAAGGTCGTCGTGTCCGGCACGCGCGAGGAGGCTGGCGGCGGTCATGGCGCGCTCGCCGTGCCCGCAGGCGACCACGGCCCCGGCAGGTGCTTCGTCGGTACGGGCGGTCAGTTCACCGAGTTCGAGGCCGACGGCGCCGGGGATGTGTCCGGTGACGTGCTCGGCCCGCTGCCGGATGTCGAGGACCGGGCGGTCGGCGATGCGGTCGGCGGTGAGCAGGTCGATGGTCCGCTGCTGTCCGCCGTCCGCCTGCCACGCGGTCCACTCCAGGTGCCCGGCCGGCCGCTCGTATCCGATCTTCAGGGCATGCCAGGTGAGTTCGGCGAGGTCCTGCCCCGGTGCGGTGACGAAGACCAGCGGGGTGGCGTCGGGCAGCAGCCAGCCGAGCCAGGTGGCGAACTGGTCGCGCAGCGGAATGGAGATCGCGCCGGGGATGTGGCCGTGGGCGAAGTCCTTGACGGGGCGTACGTCGACGATCTGGGCGCCCTGGTCCAGCAGTTGGCGTGTCCCGGCCGGCGAGAGCGCGGCGAGGGTGGGGGCGGTGCCGAGGACTGCGGGGCCGCGCCGGTTGATCTCGGCCAGGCGGTCGAAGTAGGCGGGGTAGGAGCCGAGGCTGCCCAGCAGCTGCCGTACGAACGTGTCCTCGTCCGGCGCGGCGAGCAGGGCGTTGGCCTGTTTCTGGGCGCCGATGGTGGTGGTGCGTTCGGCGCCGGGCGGGGCGGAGCAGAAGGAGCCGGCGCCGTGGGTGGGCCACACGGCGGTCGCGTCCGGGAGGTCGGCCAGCCGCCGCAGCGACTGGTACTGGGCGCGGGCCAGTTCCTCCGCGCGTTCGGCGCCGAGCAGGTCGGTGCGGGCCGCGGAGCCGACGATGAGGGATCCGCCGGTGAAGACGCCCAACTCCCTTGTGCCGTCCAGGAGGAGGAAGGACAGGTGCTCGTCGGTGTGTCCGGGGGTGGCCAGGGCCCGCAGGGTCAGCCCGCCCAGGTCGGTCTCGTCGCCGTCGGCGAGCGCGGTGTGCGGGAAGGCGCGGTGTCCGGCGGCGGAGGCCAGAACGGTCGCGCCGTCGTCGGCCGCGAGCTGGAGCGCGCCGGTGAGGAAGTCGGCGTGCAGATGGGTGTCGGCGGCGTAGGCGACGCTCAGCCCGCGCCGCTCGGAGGCCGTGCGCAGGGCGCGCAGATCCCGGCTCGCGTCCACGGCCAGGGCGCGTCCGTCGCCCAGGTCGACGAGGTAGGCGCTGTTGCCCAGCCCCTCGTCGACCAGCGGTATCAGGTGATCGTCAGCGAAGCCCATCAGATCCTCCTGGTGTCACGGTGGGCGCTGGATGGCCGCCTGGACGGCCGCCGGGGTGGCCACTGGGGGCCACTGGATGGTCATGGCGCCCGCCTATAGATACAATATTCCATGGATTTATGGAGGATGCGATGGGAGACCCCGCGCGCAAGACGGCGCTGTACGACGCCTTCGCCCACACCGGTAAGGCGCTGAGCAGTGGAAAGCGTCTGGAACTGCTCGATCTGCTGGCCCAGGGCGAGCGCACCGTCGACGCCCTGGCCAAGGCGGCGGGGCTGAACCTGACCACGGCCTCGGCCCACCTGCAGACCCTCAAGCAGGCCGGGCTCGTGGCCACCCGTCGCGAGGGCGTGCGCATCCACTACCGGCTGGCCGGAGACGACGTCGCCGCTCTCTACGCTCTGCTGCGCCGGGTCGCCCAGACCCACCAGGCAGGCGTCGAAGCCGCCCGCACCGCCTACCTCGGGGACGACGGGCCGGAGGGGGTCGGACGCGAGGAACTGCTGGCCCGCGCGCAGGCGGGCGAGGTCGTCGTCCTCGACGTGCGTCCGACCGAGGAGTACGCCGCCGGGCACATCCCCGGCGCGCTCTCCATCCCGGTCGAGGAACTCGCCGACCGTATCGCCGAGTTGCCCGCCGACACCGAGGTCGTCGCCTACTGCCGCGGCGAGTACTGCGTCCTGGCCCACGACGCCGTACGGCTGCTCAACGCCCGCGGGCGGCGAGCCGTACGGCTGTCCGACGGCATGCTGGAGTGGCGCCTCGCCGATCTGCCGGTGGCCACCGGAGATGCCGCGTGATCCCCGCGCACCCGGGGCTGCGGGGCGGGCCGGTCTATCTGGACTACAACGCCACCACCCCGGTGGACCCGAGAGTGGTCGACGCGATGCTGCCTCACCTCGGGCATCACTTCGGCAACCCCTCCAGCAGCCATTCCTATGGCGACCGGCCCCGCCGCGCGCTCGATCAGTCACGCGCTCAGGTCGCGGCCCTGATCGGGGCCCGGCCCGGCGAGCTCATCTTCACCGGCTCCGGCTCCGAGGCCGACAACCTTGCCCTGCGCGGCGCCGTGCTGGGCACCAGCGCCGACCGCCCACATGTGATCACCCAGGTCACTGAGCACCCGGCCATCCTGGAGACCTGCCGCTCCCTGGAACGCCTCCACGGCGCAGAGGTGACGTACCTGCCTGTCGACGGCGTCGGTCTGGTCGACCCGGCGGCGCTCGCCGCCGCCCTCACCGAGCGCACGGTCCTGGTCTCGGTCATGGCCGCGAACAACGAGACCGGCGCTCTCCAGCCCATCGCCGAGCTTGCCCGCATCACCCGCGCCCACGGTGCGCTCTTCCACTGCGACGCCGCCCAGGCCGCCGGGAAAATCCCTTTGGACGTACGGGAGTTGGGCGTCGACCTGCTGACGGTGGTCGGCCACAAGATGTACGCGCCGAAGGGTATCGCCGCGCTGTACGTCCGCCAGGGTGTCGCCGTCGAACCGCTCGTCCACGGCGGAGGGCAGGAAGGGGGCCTGCGCGCCGGCACCGAGAACGTCGCGCTCGCCGTCGCGCTGGGCACGGCCGCCGAACTCGCCGCCGGGGAACTCGCCGACGGGACGCCGGGCGGCCGTATCGCGGCACTCCGGGACTGTCTGCACCGGCGCCTGACCGATGCCCTGCCCGGCCGCGTCCACCTCAACGGACCCGACACGGGACGCCTGCCCAACACGCTGAACGTCAGCATCGACGGCTTGCTCGGGCACGAACTCCTGGTCGCCGCCCCCGGCCTCGCGGCCTCCACCGGATCGGCCTGCCACAGAGACACCCACACGCCCTCGCCCGTTCTGACCGCCATGGGTCTGGACGCGGACCGCGCGCTCGGGGCCCTGCGGCTGTCCTTGGGCCGCTGGAGCACGCCCGAGGAGATCGAAACGGCGGCGACCGCGCTGCTCAAGGCGGTTGCCGACCTCGCTGCCACCGCGAGCAGCCGATGAACGACCCCTCCACCACCGTCGCCGACATCACGGTCGACGGCACCGGCCTGCTCTGCGTCACCCTCCTGCTGAAGCTGCGCGCCCGTATCGACGGTGCGGGGTCCGGCTCGGTCGTCCACGTCATCGCCACCGATCCGGCCGCTCCGCTCGACCTGCCCGCCTGGTGCCACATGACCGGCCACACCTACCTCGGGCCCGTCCCCGACCCGCACCGGGACGTCTACGCGCTCCGTCTGACGGCCGACGCCCTGCCCACTCGGCCCGACGCGCCCTGGCGCCCCGACGCCCGGCAGGCGCGAACCCGGGGCTGAGCACAGGACGTGCCGCCGCCCTGTCCCGGCCTGGTGATGCAGTCCCCAGCCGGCACGCCCGTTGACGACGGCAACCGGCACCCTCACCGCATCGCCCGCAAGCGCTCGATCACGACCTCCAGCCCGCCCTGGAAAGCCTCCAGTTGCGTGGCGGTCATGTCGCCGAAGAGCTCGGCGGCCATGGAGTTGCGGCCACCCCGCAGGGCGGCCGTGACCGTGCGACCCTTCTCGGTCAGAGACACCAGGGTCGCGCGCCGGTCGCTCGGATGTGCCTCGCGGGCCACCAGCCCGTCGGCCTGCAGGGCGTCCAGCAGTCCGGTGACATTGCGCGGGGTGACCCCCAGCCGTGCGGCCAGCGTCCGCTGCGTCATCGGCCCGTCGTGCAGCAGGGCCCACAGCAGACCCGCCCGAGCCGTCGTCAGCCCGCGCTCGGCGACGCCGCGCGCCATCATCGCGCCGAGCACCTCCGCGAGCTCGAAGAGCCGGTCCAGCGAGACGCTGGCGGAAGCGGTCCCTTCAGGCATATCGTGAAGTGACTTCACTATGTAGCACCTCCGCAAAACATCGTAGCCCCGAGGCACTGCTGTCGAGGAGGACGGTGACCAGCCATGACCCAACAGATCGCTGCGCCGACCAGGCGCCATCCGGTATTCGCCCGCTTCTACGCGAAGGTCGCCGGCCCCGCCCTGGACAAGGCCGGTATCACGGAACACCGCACACGCCTGCTGTCCGGCCTGACCGGCGAGGTCGTCGAGATCGGCGCGGGCAACGGCCTGAACTTCGCTCACTATCCGCCGGAGGTGAAGCGGGTGCTGGCCGTCGAACCCGAGCCGCGCCTGCGCGCCCTGGCCGAGCAGAGCGCCCGCACGACATCGGTCCAGGTGGACGTGATCGACGGGATCGCCGAGCAACTGCCGGTACCGGACGGCTCGTTCGACGCCGCGGTCGTCTGCCTCACCCTGTGCTCGGTGGCCGACCCGCACGCCGCCCTCGCCGAGCTCCACCGCGTCCTGCGGCCCGGCGGACAACTCCGGTTCTTCGAGCACGTACGCGCCGATTCACCCGCGATGCGCCGTGTGCAGCGCGTCGTGGACGCCACCGTCTGGCCCTTGCTGATGGGAGGCTGCCACACCGGCCGCGACACCCAAGCGGCCATCACCGCCGCCGGGTTCACCCTCACCTCGCTGGAGAAGTTCGCCTTCCCTGCGACCCGCGTTCCCTCCCCGGCGGCCACGCACATCCTCGGCACCGCCGAGCGCTCCCGCCCGGGCGGCACCTCATGACCGCCCGCGAGGTGTCCGCCCGCGAGAACGAGACGGCACCCGCGCGGCTACCGGACACGGGCGTGTCAGCCGCCCACGCCTCCGTCACCTTGCTGGAACGCCTGGCCGACAAGCTCGGCGGCCGCGCTTCGGTCACCGCCGTCTACGGCGAACCCGTCACCGCCGACGGCGTCACCGTCATCCCGGTCGCCAAGGTCGCGTTCGGCTTCGGCGGCGGAGCCGGACGAGAAGTGGGCGCCACGAAGAGCGGCGACGGGGGAGGCGGCGGAGGCGGAGCCGAAGCCAGGCCCCTGGGCTACATCGAGATCCGGGACGGCACCGCCACGTACAAGCCCATCCGCGACCCGTGGTCCGACGTCGTCCTGCCCCTCACGGCCCTCGTCATCGGAAGCGTCCTGCCGAAGATCCTCCGCTCGCTGCGCCGACGGGGGTGAGGGCGTCGCACGATGCTCGCGCTCGGTCGACGGTCAGCCGCAGTAATCACAGCTGGGGCACCATCCGCATGCGTCGTTCTTCATGCCGATGGCCAGGTCCGCCGAGGCGGGCGCCGCACAGCAGCCTTGCCCTGCCAGGCACCGCGGCCTTCCTTGACGGCGACAGCGGCGTTGAGGACCAGGCCGACCAGGAGCACGGCCGACAGGTACGTGCACAGCAGGGTTGCCCGGAGACGGCCTCGCCCCCGTGATCGTCCGTACGGCGGGCCACCCGCGATGCAGCAATGCCTGGCGAACGCACTGGTCAGCACATCCTTCTGCGGGGAGCGATGCGTGAGCGGGCAACGCGCCCCAGGATGACGGCGGTTGTCGCGCCTCGGGTGTGGCGGACCCCGTCGGTCGCATCGCCGAGGAGGGCGGGGTCTTGCAGGTGATCGAGTCGAGTTGCTTGTCGGAGAGGGGGAGGGGTGCGCCCATCAGCCCTCCTCGTGCTCACCGCCGTTGGTCGGGCCGAGCAGGGCGTCGGCGAGCTTGTCGTTGGCGCGGGCGGCGGTGGCGTGGTCGCGGGCATCGCGCGAACTCTCGGCTCCCGTCGTGCGGGTGACCTGTCCGAGGGCGCCGTCGAGGGCCTCGTCGGCGAGCAGCTCGCGGCGCGCGGCAGCATGGGCTCGTCGTGCCTCGGTGGCCGCGGCGATCCGGGCGCCGCCGGCGAAGGTGAGCCCGAGCTCGTGTGCAATCTTCGAGACCGAGGCGACACTGCGCCCGATCGCGCGGGCGATCTGGTTGCGTGACTTGCCCTCGCCGTGCAGCAGGCGGACCCTTCGCGGTCTCGGTCGGTCATAGGCTCGGCCACGGCGTCACCTCCCCCTCTCGAAAGTTCGGCCGGCGTTCTGGCCGCGGCGCCAAATGCGCTTCCTGGCACGGGACTTGAGTGGGAGAGGTGTTTGGGCTTCGTGGCTTCATGGCTTCGGTGAGCTGAGGCCGAGCAGGCATGGATGGCGCACGGGCTCGCTGGCGGGCGGGCATTCAAGCCCTACGCTCTTTGACGGTATGGCACCGCAGATTCACCCGAGTCCGGGTCGGCTTCGGCCGGCTCGGGCGCTGACTCGTTTTCGGGCCCGTGCGTGATCGATACGTGAGCGGATGTGCCGTGGCCTGCGGAGGCCGGCGCTGAGGTTGCCGTTCTCCGCTGACCTGCCGTCAACGCGTCGGCGGCCAGATGGCGCCGAGGATCACCTCTACTTGGCCGGTCAGGTGGGCCGGGTCGAATCTGCCGGGATCGGTGAGCGCGATGCGGCCGAAGTGTTCCGCGCAGGCGACGAGGGCGTGGGCGAGGACCTGCGGGTCGAGTGCCGGGCCGCTCCGGTCGGCCAGGACGAGGGAGAGCCATGCCTCCACCCGGCACCGAAACCGTTCTCGGTCCGCCTCGATGCGGTCGCGGACGACCGTGGGCATGTTGCCCGGCGTCAGCAGGATCAGCCGCCAGGTGTCGGGGTCCTCGCGGAGCATCGCGGACATCCGGCGCACCGCCTCGGAGGCGAACGCGGCAGGGTCGCGCAGGTCCTCCGCGGTGGGGATCGTCTCAAGCAGTCGTCCGAAGGCGCGTGCCTGCTGCCGGTCGAGCAGTGCGGTCAGCAGGGTGTCGAGGTTCTCGAAGGCGCCGTAGACCACCGACCGGGCGACATCGGCCTTCTTCGCGATGGCATCGATGGAGACCCGGTCGTAGCCGTCGCTCACGATCACGGCCAGCGCCGCGTCGAGCAGCTGCTCGCGGCGTTCCGCGATCGGGACCCGCGGGGCGTAGGGGCGTCGCTTGCGTGGCCTGTCTGCCGAAGAGGTGGGTGCTGACACCTTGGCAGTTTACGACACCCGTGTCTTAATTTAAGACAGCAGTGTCGTAATCCAGGATCGAGGCGGCGTGCGCCGCGGACGCGTGAGGAGCGGCTCCATGGCGAAGTCGAAGCCGAGGTCGAAGCCGAGGTCGAGGTCGAGGTCGAAGTGGAGTGAGGTCGAACCGCACGAGGACTACGGCTTCTTCGGGCCGGGCTCAGTGGTGTGGAAGGTCTGGAGCTATCCGACGGCCCCGACGGTGGGCTTTCAGCGGGCCGTGGTCGTGGAGGAACTCGACCCGCCGCTGGTGGCCGCCGTCCACGCGACCCAGGGCATCTACCGGCGCTCCCGCACGCGCTACGACCGGACCCTGCGGTACTTCGCGATGGTGGCCTTCGCCGGTTCGCGGGAGGTGTGCAAGGCCGCGGACATCCTGGTCAAGGTCCACTCCAAGGCGATCGGCCAACTGCCTTACGGCGGCGGGACCTACGATGCCAACGACCCCGCCTCGCAGCTGTGGATCCAGTTGACCGGCTGGCACTCGATCCTCTACGCGTACGAGAAGTACGGGCCCGGGAAGCTCACCGCGCAGGAGGAGAAGGAGTACTGGGAGGCGTGCGCGGTCGCCGCGGAACTGCAGACATGCTCCCCCGGCGACATCCCCCGCAGCCGTGACGGCGTCCGGGCGTACTTCGAACGGATGCGTCCGAGGCTGTCCGCCAGCCCGATCGCCCGACAGGCCATGAACCACCTGCTCAGGAGTGAACTCGTACTGCCGCCGGCGCCGCGCTGGGCGAAGCCGGCGACCATGGCTGTCGCGAAGGCGCAGCGGATCGCCACGATCGCCACCATGCCGCGCTGGATGCGCGAGATGGCCGGGATCAGGCAGTCCCGCCTCCTCGACCTGCTCATCGTGCCCGTCATGAAAGCGGCCTTCGCGCTCGCCCACCTCAGCCCCAAGGCCGAACTGCGCCTGATAGGCCGGCTCTCGCCCTCCACGGTTGCGGTGATCGCGCCGATGAAGCTCGGCATCCCTCCCCGCAAGGAGGAAGTGCTGACGCCTGCGGAAGCCCGCGCCCGCCACGGCTACGCCAAGCCCGCCGAAGCCCACCTCGAATTCCGGGCGCGGCAGGCCGCCCGCGTCTTCGACGACGGCAGGGCGCCCAGCGACCAGGGGCTCATCGAGTCCCAGGAGATCCTGGGGCCGCTCTCGTAACCGGGACCGGTCCTACCCCTGCTCACGCCTACGGCTCCTCGGGCTCAACTCCGCACGGCAGCCACTGTGTTCGAGCGCGCCACCCGCAGACACGGACTCGGCGCCGGGCTGGTGGGCCCGGCGCCGAGAGTTGTTGCGGTGAACTGGGACGACTAGTGGTGACAACTCGAGCCGAGGTGGGTGTTTTGCCCGCCTGCGTTGCCCTCACCGTTGAGCGCGTTGCCCAGCAGGCCGTTGAGGATGCCGACCTCGCCGAGGATGTCGATGTTCTGGTCGTGCGACTTGCATCCTCCATGGCCATGGTCGTATGCGGCGGCGGTGCCGGTGGCTATGAAGCTGAAGCTCCCCAGGATGGCGGCCGCGACGGCGGCCTTCTGAAGCTTGCGCATTGCTCCTCCTTGGGTTGGTAGAGCGCACCATTGATAGATCCGCTTTGCGCTCATATGGGAGGCTAATCCGATATCTCCGGAGGCGCTCATCGGGACTGCCATATGGGGGTCCTGAGGGTCAATCGGCTGTGACGGGTCCTCAATGTCCTCACTTCCGCGCCGACTTCGGCTTCTCACGCTATGGGTTGCGTCTATCCGTGAGAGACGGTTAGCTAGGCCTCACGGATACATCTCCTCTCAACCGTGAGGTCTGACGATGGTCGCCACCCGCACCGCCAGCGAGCAGGTCCCCGCCCCTGTCCCCGTCCGCGTCTTCGGCGGTCCGACCGCCCTCATCGAGTACGGCGGTCTGCGCCTCCTCACCGATCCCACGTTCGACGCCCCCGGCGACTACCCGCTGGGTGGCGGCCGTGCGCTGACCAAGACCGCTGCCGCCTCCGCCTCGCCCGCCGGGCTCGGCCGGATCGACGTGGTGCTGCTCTCGCACGACGAGCACCCCGACAACCTCGACATCTCCGGCCGTGCGCTGCTCTCTGACGTGCCGTTGACCTTGACCACGCCGAGCGGCGCGGGGCGGCTGGGCGGTACTGCTCGGGGGTTGGGGGACTGGGAGTCCGTGACGGTGGACCGGCCGGGCGGGGGTGCGATCACCGTGACCGGAGTGCCCGCGCTGCACGGTCCGGGGGAGCGGGAGGAGCTCGAAGCGGTCGTCGGACAGGTCGTCGGCTTCATGCTGACGGGGGACGGTCTGCCCACGGTGTACGTCAGCGGCGACAACGCCCAGCTCGGGCCGGTCAAGGAGATCGCCGAGCGGTTCGGGTCGGTGGACACCGCCGTCCTCTTCGCCGGTGCCGCCCGCACGGCCGTCCTGGACCGGCAGTTGCTCACCCTCGACAGCCTCCGGGCCGTGGAGGCCGCCCAGATCCTCGGGGCGCGCCGGATCGTCCCCGTCCACTTCGACAGTTGGGCCCACTTCACGGAGGGTCGCGACGAGCTGGTGGCCGCGTTCACCGAGGCGGGGCTGATCGACCGGGTGCAGCTGGGCTGACCGGCACTCACGCGCCGTAACCGGACCGCCTCACAGGAATGTCACAGCCTGTTCCGATAAGTCCCCCGTGGCGCATGGCGGGTTTGTGCCAGCCGGCGATCTCCCCGCCCTGAACTATCAACAGAAATCGGTCCCTTGAGGAAAGCTGGGCGATCATCCGGGATCACATTCCGGACCGCGGCGGTCGAAGGTGCTCGATACGGCCGCCGACGTCTACGTTCCTTCAGCACCAGGGATCACCATGCCCACCACCCCCCACCCGGCACCGATATCGGGCGCCAGACGCGTCGCCCGTATCGCAGTGGCCGCAGGCCTCGTCGCCGCGCTCTCCGCGGCCGGGCCTATACCCCTCGCCCTCGCCGCGGACGGCTCCCCCGCCCCCGCGGCCGACCCCGGCGTCAAGTCCGCGCACGACAAGCTCGGTTCGGACGACGCCGACCTCCTCGCGGAGGCCAAGGCACAGCGCGACAAGACCGTCACGATGATGATCGCCACGGCGCCCGGACAGACCGAGAAGGTCGCCGCGGAGCTGGACGCGATCAAGGGCGGCTCCGTGGGCCGTACCTACGACAAGCTCGGCTACGTACGGGCCACCGTGCCGACCGGCAAGGCGGACTCGGCCATCGCGGCCGCCGCCAGGCTCTCCTCCGTGCAGGCCATCGACCTGCGCAACGAGATACCCCTCGAGGAGCCGAGCCTCGACGGCGGCGGCAAGTCGAGCGCCTCCGCGGCCACTTACTCCGGCCCGGACCAGAACACCCCCGCGAAGAACCCGTACAACCCGTCCTTCGAGACGGGCGCCGTGGACTTCGTGAAGAAGAACCCGAAGGCGGACGGCCGTGGCGTGACCATCGGCGTCCTCGACACCGGTGTCGACCTCGCGAGCCCCGCGCTGCAGAAGACGACGACCGGTGAGCGCAAGATCGTCGACTGGGTGACCGCCACCGACCCGATCGTCGACGGCGACGGCACCTGGCGCCCGATGACCACGTCCGTCACCGGGCCCACCTTCACCTACGGCGACAAGACCTGGAAGGCCCCCGCGGGCTCGTACGGGATCAGCATCTTCCGCGAGGCCGTCACCAACCAGGGCGAGGTCAAGGACGGCGACGCCGACGGTGACGTCAACCGCGACGGCGACAAGACCGACGACTGGGGCGTGCTCTACGACCCCGCCGCCGGCACGGTCACCGTCGACGTCGACGACAACGGCGACTTCACGGACGACACCCCGATGAAGCCGTACAAGGACGGCCACCAGGTCGGCCACTTCGGCACCGACAACCCGGCCACGGACATCCCCGAGAGCCAGGACTTCGTCGTGGAGATCCGCAAGGACGTCCCGATGGATCCGCTGGGCGGCGACTGGGTCGGCAAGAAGGCCGACTTCGTCAACATCGGCCTCACCGCCGGTGCGCACGGCAGCCACGTGGCCGGCATCACCGCCGCCAACGGCATGCTCGGCAGCAAGAACATGAACGGCGAGGCCCCCGGCGCGAAGATCGTCTCCTCGCGCGCCTGCATCTTCGGCCCCGGCTGCTCCAACGTCGCGCTCACCGAGGGCATGATCGACCTCGTCGTCAACCGCGGCGTCGACGTCGTCAACATGTCCATCGGCGGCCTGCCGCCGCTGAACGACGGCAACAACGCGGGCGCCGAGCTGTACACCCGCCTGATCGACACCTACGGCGTCCAGCTCGTCCTCTCCGGCGGCAACTCCGGCCCCGGCGCCAACACCATCGGCGACCCGGGCCTGGCCGACAAGGTCATCTCGGTCGGCGCCGGCGTCTCCAAGGAGACCTTCGCCGCCAACTACGGCACCGGCGTGGAGAACGACTACCAGCTGTTCAACTTCTCCTCGCGCGGCCCGCGTGAGGACGGCGGCTTCACCCCGACCGTCGTCGCCCCCGGCTCCGCGGTCAGCACGATCCCGGCCTGGATGCCCGGCGCGCCGATCGCCGAGGCGGGCTGGAAGCTGCCGGCTGGCTACGCCATGTACAACGGCACGTCGATGGCGTCCCCGCAGACGGCGGGCGCGAGCGCGCTGCTGCTGAGCGCCGCCAAGCAGAAGGGCATCGCCCTGACGCCGCAGAAGCTGCGCACCGCGCTCACCTCGACCGCCAAGCACATCGAGGGACTTCAGGCCTACGAGGAGGGTGCCGGCCTCATCGATGTCCTCGACGCCTGGAAGGCGATCAAGGCAGGCGCCACCGCCCATGACTACGCCGTCAAGGCCCCGGTCGACACCGCGCTCGACCAGGCGCTGAAGACGCCGGGCTTCGGCACGGGCGTCTACGACCGCGAGGGCGGCCTGAAGGCCGGGCAGAAGAAGACGTACGACGTCACCCTCACCCGTACGTCCGGCCCCGGCGGCTCGCTCCCGCACATCCTGCGCCTGGCGAACAACAAGGCCCGTACCTTCTCGATCGTCGGCCCGAAGGTGGTCGACCTGCCGCTGAACAAGGCGGTGACCGTCAAGGTCCAGGCGGCGCCGAAGCACGCGGGCATCAAGAGCGTGATCCTTGAGGCCGACGACCCGAGGACGGTGGGCGTCGACAAGCAGATCCTCAACACCGTCGTGGTCTCCACGCCGGTGAAGCACACCTTCACCGCCTCGGGCTCGGTGCAGCGCAACAACTTCAAGTCGTACTTCGTGACTGTCCCGGAGGGCACCAAGTCGCTCCAGGTCACGCTGGGCGGTCTGAAGGAGGGCAGTCGGACGCTGTTCAGCGCCATCAGCCCGTACGGCACCCAGATCGCCGACGACGACGTCAGCACGACGGACATCGCCCGGTACGCGGACCCGCTGCCCGGCGTCTGGGAGATCGAGGTCGACTCGCGGCGTACGTCGGCGCTGCTGGACAACCCGTACAAGCTGGACGTCACCGTGTACGGCGCGTCCTTCGACCCGGCGTCCGTGACCGTGCCGGAGGCCAAGGTCGGCACGCCGGTCGCCGCCTCCTGGACGGTGACCAACAAGCTGGAGGCCGTGGAGGGCAACCTCAAGGGCGGCGCGCTCGGCTCGTCGAAGACCGGGCGGCCGACCATCGCCGACGGTGAGACGCAGACCAGCACCGTCGAGGTGCCCGAGGGGACCACGTCGCTGGACGTCGCCATCGGCAAGGTCTCCGACCTGGGCTCCGACCTCGACCTGAACGTGTACGACGCCGAGGGCAAGCTCGTCGGGCAGTCCGCGGACGGCGACTCCGAGGAGGCCGTCTCCCTCGCCAACCCGGCCGCCGGCAAGTACACCGTCGAGGTCGTCGGCTTCGAGGTGCCGTCCGGCTCCACCGCGTTCGACTACCGGGACGCGTTCTTCTCCTCCGCGCTCGGCTCGGTCACCGTCGACGGGTCGGCGCCGGTGAAGCTCGGCACGGGTGACTCGGCGAAGGTGGCGGCGAACGTCATGGTCGCGCGGGCCGTGCCCGAGGGCCGGCAGCTCTTCGGTGAGGTACGGCTGGTGAGCACGCGCGGGACGACCGCGGGTGTCGGCGGGGTGACGATCGAGAAGGTCACGCCGTAGTCGTCGTAAGGCTGCCGTCGCCGTAAGGCGGCAGTCGACCTACGACTGAGGGGCGGGTGTCCGGTACCGGACACCCGCCCCTTCGTATGGCCCTCGCTCAGCCGTCGCTCATCCCACGTTGAGCCCCGCGAGGTCCCCCAGCGGCAGCGTGTGCTGGGTCTGCAGGACCTTTGCGCGCAGGTAGCGGACGTTGTCCGGGGTGGCGAAGACGCCGGTGGGGACGCGGCCCTGGACCTCGATGCCGAGGGCGCGCAACTGGTCTGCCTTGTCGGGGTTGTTGGAGAGCAGGTCCAGTTCGCCGATGCCCAGGGCGGTGAGCATCTGGGCGGCCGCCGTGTAGTCGCGGGCGTCCTCCGGCAGACCGAGGGCGGCGTTCGCGGCGTAGGTGTCGAGGCCCTGGTCCTGGAGGGCATACGCGTCCAGCTTGTTGTAGAGCCCGATGCCGCGGCCCTCCTGGCGCAGGTACAGCAGCACGCCGCCGCGCTCGGCGATGCGCTCGACGGCCTCGCGCAGCTGGGGGCCGCAGTCGCAGCGGGCCGAGCCGAAGACGTCGCCGGTCAGGCACTCGGAGTGCAGGCGGACCAGCGGGGTGGTGCCGGGGGCCGGGTCGCCGAGGACGACGGCCACGTGCTCCAGGCCGTCGGTCAGGCCGTGGAACGTGACCAGCTCGGCGTCTACGGAGTAGCCGTCGTGGAAGCGCAGCGGGACCCGGACACGGGCGCGCTGGGTGGCGGCGGTGAAGTCGGGCATGCGGGTTCTCCGGGTTCCGTACGTGGGCCAGCTGCTTCAGATTTGAAGCAGCTCCTCGGTCCAGGACCCTACCCCATGCTTTAAATTTGAAGCAACTAGTTTGCCGTGTGTCACGAACAGGACTTGCCGGAGCGCCGCCGCCAGGGCACGTCATCCGCGGTGGCGTGCGCGTCCTCGCCCTGGAAGCCTTCGGCGACCGCGGTGAAGATCTCCTCCAGCTGCCCGACCTGCTCCGGGCTCAGCCGGTCGAAGAGCAGTGCCCGTACGGTCTCCACATGACCCGGGGCCGCGCGCTCCAGGACGCGCATCCCCTCCCCGGTGATCGTCGCGATGCTGCCGCGCTTGTCCCAGCGGCAGTCCTCGCGCCGCACCAGCCCGTCCTTCTCCAGGCGCGTCACGGCATACGTCAGCCGGCTGCGGGTGATCTTCAGCCCCTCCGCGAGATCGGTCATGCGCAACCGGCGCTCCGGAGTCTCGGACAGGGTGGCGAGGATGGAGTAATACAGGTGGGGCATGCCGGCTTCCTGCTGGAGCTGCCGGTCCAGTGCGTCCTCCACGAGGGCGACGGAGGCGATGTAGGCGCGCCAGGCGCGCTGCTCCTCGGGGGAGAGCCAGCGAGTCGTCATGCGACCAGTGTAGGTTTGTTTCAAACTTGAACCAAGCCCGAGATTTCCGACCGAGCCGGAGAGCGCGCCGATGCCGTCGTACCCCTACGTCCTGCTGTCCGCCGCGGTCTCCCTGGACGGCTACCTCGACGACACCACCCCCGAGCGCCTGCTGCTGTCCAGCCCGGCCGACTTCGACCGGGTCGACGAGGTACGGGCCTCGGTGGACGCGATCCTCATCGGCGCCGGCACGATCCGGGCGGACAATCCGCGGCTGCTGGTGAACTCGGCCGAGCGGCGGGCCGTACGGGTGGCGGCGGGGAAACCGGAGTATCCGCTGAAGGTCACGGTCAGCGCGTCCGGCGAGCTGGACCCGACGGCGAACTTCTGGCACACGGGCGGCGACAAGATCGTCTATACGACGGAGAAGGGCGCGGAGCGGCTGCGGCGGACCCCGGTCGCGGCGGACGTGGTCGCGCTGGGCGCCGAGCTGGACTGGCGGGGACTGCTGGAGCACCTGCGCGAGGTGCGCGGCGTCGAGCGGCTGATGGTCGAGGGCGGCGGCACGATCCACACGCAGCTGCTGCAGCAGGGGCTGGCGGACGAACTGCAGCTGGTGCTGGCGCCGCTGTTCGTGGGGGACCCGGACGCGCCGCGGCTGTTCGGGCCGGGCGGCTATCAGGGCGGGCGACTACGCCTGCTGGAGACGCGGCGGATCGAGGACGTCGTCCTGATGCGCTACGAGCCGACGGCACCCGGCGCCGGTGCCCTTCCCTCCGCCGCGGATCGGCACTGGCTGGCCCTGGCGTGCGACCTGGCGGCCCAGTGCCCGCCGTCGGAGACCGCCTTCAGCGTCGGGGCGGTGGTGGTGGCGGCCGACGGGACGGAGCTGGCGCGCGGGCACTCCAGGGAAGGGGACGACCCCGTGGTGCACGCGGAGGAGGCGGCACTCGCGAAGATCGCGGCCGGTGATCCGAGGCTGGCGTCGGCGACGGTGTACAGCAGCCTGGAGCCGTGCACCCGGCGGGCCTCTCGGCCGACGCCCTGTGCGCGGCTGATCCTGGCGGCGGGGGTGCGGCGGGTGGTGACGGCTTGGCGGGAGCCGGACACGTTCGTGGTGGGGGCCGACGGGAGTGGGGTGCTGGCGGGGGGGGGGGTGGGTGTCCTGGTCCTGCCGGGGTATGAGAAGAGGGCAAAGGCCCCGAATAGTCACCTATTGCCGTGACGACGGCGACCGCCGGGAAAGGCGTGTGCTTTCTGTCCTGCGGATGGCGTACTATTGAGTCATCGCCGCGGGGTGGAGCAGCTCGGTAGCTCGCTGGGCTCATAACCCAGAGGTCGCAGGTTCAAATCCTGTCCCCGCTACTGAAGGCTCAGGGCCGGAACTGATTCAGTTCCGGCCCTGAGTGTTTTCTTGCGGAGCAGACCCTCGAGCGTTGTCACCAACGGTGATCGGGTGACCGCCCTCCGCATAACAACTGACATAACGTCAATACCTGTGTGACTCCTGAGCCCTGGCCAACTCGCCCGATTTAGGCCGCTCATGACCCGTAAGTCCAGGCGAAAATAGTTAATGATCAAGCGGAACGGCTTGGAATCCGCACCCCGCGTCTATTAACGTTCGATAACGCAGCGCGGTCGTCCCAGCCGTCACAAGAGTCGGCTCCGTGCGCACGCGCCGAATCCCGCAAGGGAACCGGGGAACCACCACCTTGGGGTGAATCGCACGGATACCGCCGTGAACTCACGGCCGGTATACGCGCGTAGGAGACCTTCCTGCTCCGAACCCGTCAGCTAACCCGGTAGGCGAGAAGGAAGGAAAGGAGTACGCCCACGTGGCGTCCAACAGGCCTGCCCAGCAAGCCCCGTTCGTGCCGAGCCAACGCAGTAGCGACACCTTCGGCTACGACCGCTATCGCACCGACGAGGGCCCGCTGGAGGAGTGGAACCCCACCGCGGAGTCCATTCGTCCCGTACGCGGCAGGCATCGCGTCTCCAAGCAGCGCGGCGGGGGACTCGCCCGCAGCTCCACGGTTCTCGGCGTCGGCGTCATAGCCGCCGTCGGCGCGGGCGGCATGGCCAGCGCGAACAGCGGCAAGCCGCCGGTCGCCATCACCATCCCGGACCTGCCCCTGATCTCCGACGACGACTCCTCCGCGCCCGCCGAGGACTCCTCGACCGCGCTGAGCACCATGGGCGCGGCGACCGAGGAGACCACGCAGGGCGCCACCGACGCCGGCGAGGCGCTGCGCAGCCGGATCATCGCGCAGGTCGAGCTGCAGCAGGACCAGATCGACGACAAGGCCGCCGCTGCCGCGGTCGCCGCCGCCGAGAAGGAGGCCGCCGCCGCGGCCGCCAAGGCGGAGAAGGAGGCCGAGGCCAAGGCCGCCGCCGCGAAGGCCGCCGCCGAGGAGGAGGCCCGCAAGAAGGCCGAGGCCGAGCGCCTCGCCGAGCTGGCCAAGCAGTACACGCTGCCGACCTCCTCGTACACCATCACCTCGACCTTCGGTCAGGCCGGCGCCTACTGGTCCTCCGGCTACCACACGGGCCTCGACTTCGCCGCCCCCACCGGCACGCTGATCAAGGCGATCCACTCCGGCACGGTCACCTTCGCCGGCTGGGACGGCTCGTACGGCTACAAGACCGAGATCACCCTCGACGACGGCACCGAGCTCTGGTTCGCGCACCAGTCCTCGATCAGCGTCAGCGTCGGCCAGAAGGTCAACACGGGCGACGTCATCGGCCGCGTGGGCGCCACGGGCAACGTGACCGGCGCCCACCTGCACCTCGAGGTGCACCCCGACGGCAGCACGAGCGGCATCGACCCGATGGCGTGGCTGCAGAGCAAGGGGCTCACGCCCTGAGCCTTCGAGGTCGCTGAGGGGCTCCTCCGAGGGCATCCACATCTGATCCCGGCGGTCAGCTTCTGATCCCCGGCGGTTTCTGATCCCCGGCGGTCCTGACGGCACCCCCCGACGTCAGGGCTGCCGGTTTTCGGAGCGCCGGGATCCGCTTGTTTACGGGAACTTTGCGGCTGTTCCGGAAGAGCGGCCTCCGTCAAGGACGTTGACGTCGAGCATGACTGCTTCCCTTCGCAAGCTCGGCTCTTCCGACCTCGAGGTCTTCCCGCTCTCCCTCGGCGGCAACGTCTTCGGCTGGACCGCCGACGAGGCCCAGTCCTTCGCCGTACTCGACGCCTACGCGGCAGCGGGCGGCAACTTCATCGACACGGCCGACTCGTACTCGGCGTGGGTCGAGGGCAACGTGGGCGGCGAGTCCGAGACTGTCATCGGCAAGTGGCTGAAGGCGCGCGGCAACCGGGCGGACATCGTGATCGCCACGAAGGTCAGCCAGCACCCCGACTTCCAGGGCCTGACCGCGGCCAACATCAAGGCGGCCGCGGACGCCTCCCTGCGCCGCCTCGGCACCGATCACATCGACCTCTACTACACCCACTTCGACAAGCCGGAAGTGCCGGTCGAGGAGATCATCGGCGCGCTGGACGACCTGGTGAAGGCCGGCAAGGTCCGGCACATCGCCGCGTCCAACATCTCGGCGGAGCGACTGGAGGCCTCCCTGGCCTTCTCCGACCGCGAGGGCCTCGCCCGGTACGTCGCCCTCCAGCCCCACTACAACCTGGTCTCCCGCGACACCTACGAGGGCGACCTCCAGAACCTCGCCGAGCGGGAAGGCCTGGCGGCAGTCCCGTACTACGCCCTCGCGTCCGGCTTCCTCACGGGCAAGTACCGCGCCGATACGGCGGTGGAGAGCCCGCGAGCCCAGGGCGCCGGCAGGTACCTGGAGACGGAGCGGGGACGGCGTGCGCTGGCCGCCCTGGACGCCGTAGCCCAGGCCCACGAGGCGCCGGTGGCCACGGTGGCCCTGGCCTGGCTGGCAGCCCAGCCCACGGTAACGTCCCCGATCGCCTCGGCCCGAACCCTCGAGCAGCTGCCGGCCCTGCTGGGGGTGGCGGAGCTCAGGCTGACGGACAAGGAACTGGCGAGCCTGACGGCGGCGTCGGCTTGAGCCTGCCCAGGGGGCTTGGCTTCATGATGCTGACGGTCCCTTTTAATGCCGGCCCGTGCATTTCACGATCTCCCACCCACCCGCAGGGGCTTCGCCTCACGGTGCTGACGGTCACTTCCCAGTGCCGGTCCGTGCATCCCAGCCCGTCCGGCGTTTGAGGACGAGCACGGCCATCCCGATCCCCCACCCACCCGTGGGGGCTTCGCCTTAGAGCTCGTAACACGATCTTGTTGAGGTGCGCTGGTTGGGCGTGACCGGTCTGATGATTCGGCCGTTCGTGATGCTGTGAGTACTCGGCCGTGGATCG
>NZ_LLZG01000409.1 GCF_001509475.1 Streptomyces regalis | reverse complement strand
GCCGCGCTGACCAGGCTGTACGCCTTCGTGGTCATGGAGGTCGGCACCCGCACCGTGCACATCCTCGGCGTCACCGCCCACCCGACCGCAGCCTGGGCCTGCGCTTGCCGATAACCTCATCCGCCCTGGTGGGAGGCCTTCGTGAGGGTGCAGAGAGGTGCCGACCCTGTCGGGTGAGCAGGCGGTCTGGCAGGGGCGACATGCTCCCCGGCATGATGACTGACCGTGCTGTTGCGACTGGCGTACCTGGGTCTGACGAATGCGTTCGCGATCCTGCGACTGCTGCCGATGAGCGACCGCGAGAAGGACGTGGAGATCCTTGCTCTGCGCCATCAGATCACCGTGCTGGAGCAGCAGCTGAGTGGCCGGCGCGTACGGTTCGAGGCGAGCGACCGGGCGTTCCTGGCAGCGCTGCTGCACCGACTGCCGGCGCATGCGCTGCATCGGGTGCGCTTGCTGGTACGGCCGGAAACCGTTCTTCGGTGGCACCGCGACCTGATGGCCCGCCGCCATGCCACCCGGTCCCGGCCCAAGCGCGGCGGCCGACCGCGCACCGTGCGCTCCATCCGCGCCCTGGTTCTGCGCCTGGCCGCCGAAAATCCGGGATGGGGGTACCGGCGTCTGCACGGCGAACTGCTCGTCCTCGGCGTAAAGGTGGCCGCATCCACGGTCTGGGAGATATTGAAGGAGGCGGGTATCCCGCCGTCACCCGAGCGCACCTCCACCACCTGGGCCGACTTCCTGCGCTCCCAGGCCAACGCCCTCCTCGCGTGTGACTTCTTCGCGGTCATCGAGCACGCCAGCCGGAGGATCCGGGTCCTGGGGGCTACGGCGCATCCCACCGCATCCTGGGTAACGCAAGCGGCGAAGAACCTCGTCATGGACCTCGAGGATGCCGGTTGCCCGGCCCGATACCTGATCCGGGACCGGGACGGGAAGTTCCCCGAACTCTTCGATGCGGTCCTGAAGGACGCAGGGATCGAGATCGTGCTCAGCGGTGTACGGATGCCGAGGATGAACTCGATCATGGAGCGGTGGGTGCAGACCTGCAGGCGAGAGCTGCTGGACCGCACCTTGATCTGGGACCAGCACCACCTCATGCATGCACTGCGCGAGTTCGAGCATTGCTACAACCAGCACCGGCCGCATCAGGGCATCGCGAACGCCCGGCCGCTCCGCGCCCTTCCCGCGCCGATCGACAACCCGGAGCAGATCGCCCCCATCAACATACGTAGACAGGACCGACTCGGCGGTCTCCTCCACGAATACCAGCATGCGGCCTGACCTGCCCGGATGAGGTTTTCGGCAAGCGCAGGGACAGCTCCTCCTCGGCAGCCGCGATCTGCTCGTTCAGCACGGCCAGTTTGGCCCGCAGCTCCTCCACTCGCTCACGGGACGCCTCCTCGTGCTGCTTCAGCAACGCCAGCAGCTCTTGCTCCACGCACCCCTCCCGGCGATGCCGCCGACGCCACCGCGCCGGGCTCAACCCCCGCACCACCCAAGGACTTACCGGCCTTCCGGAAGGCGAAACCCCTCGCGATCACGGTCCCTCAAACCGAGCCGCACCCATTCGGGATGTGACCTTCACCGCCGTCAGTGGCGGCGAACAGCAACGCGACTCGCGCCCCGCCACACCCCTTGGGAGGCCGTCATCAAGTCCTAACTCCCCGCGGGTAGGCTCCAGGTGAGCATTACACATATTCACACAAAGTGTACGGAACACTGTGTCGGAGGCATTCAGGAATAAATACGCATCGGGGACCCGCGATGGAATCGTGGAAGCGTGGCAACACTCTCGGCACCACCGGCCCATGCATGGCTGGCCCCGCAGCCACGCTCCGGCCCTCCGCCCAGGGACGACTCACAGCGTTCGTCAAGGACCGTTTCCCGCCCCGACCCTGCGACGCCTGCCGAGCGCCCCAGCAACTCACAGATTGCAGCTGCGGCCGCTGTCGCCCTCCGTCCGATCCCCGCACTGGCCATCCAGGCCGGGGGCACCGTTGCCGCTTTGCTAGCCGCACACCGCGCAGGGCTGACAGGCCTGGCAGGTGAGGCTCGCAAGGCGGCAGCCGGTGCCGGGCAGACACCGCGCTCAACCCACAGCGGCCGCGCACCGACACCCCAGACTCCAGGTGCACAGCGCACGGATGCCGATGCCCCAACCACAGGGCGCTTCGGTCCCCGCGGCGCCGTCGGAGCCCCCGGAGCTGCTTCACTCCCCTGCCGGCCGATCCAGCCGGAATGTATGCCGCGAACTGCCCGGCCCAGTGACGCCGCAGTCCAGCATCATGGCCGTCGTCGTCGAGGATATACGCCACGGCGAGGAGATCGTTTGAAGGCCTCGGCGGCGCGAGGGCCCCGTCATCCACGATGACTTGCAACGTCGCTGCATCCACGCAATGAACATCGCGCGCACGGCGGCAAACGCCCGTCCATGCAGGGAACACATCACGCGAACGCTTAAGGACACGGACCCGGTGGAGCGCGTATCAGTGACTTGGTGTGCTCGTTTATGAGGCAAAAATCATCCCTGCGAAATCAGTGCGAACGGGCCAATCCTCTGCGATCACCACATGTTCACCAACGGCCGACTTCCGACGGCACACGTCGGTCAAACTCGATGTAGAGGGCGAGGGAAAGAGCGTGTGATGCTTCCACGCAAGCCAGCACCTCGGGCACCGAACACATCAACGGTCTACACGGTTGAGGTCCGCTTGCTACAGGCTGCGAACCTTTCGAACCTGCTCTGGTGATGCGGCGGCCGTGCTTCGTCCTGGGGTACGTGCCGATGAGGCGCACCACCGACCTGCGGTCGGCGCTGGAGGCCGTGGCCCTGCACCAGGGGCTGGGCCCGCGCCTGCAGAGCGCGGTCGACAAGATCCTGGACAGATACAAGCGGGAGGCCTCGGAAGGCGGCTGGCCCGATCTCTTCACGGAGCTCGAACGCTCAGCAGGTCATGCGCCGAAGAGATCCTAGAACGCGCCGTCCAGGTAGGCGTCGGCCATCGCCTCGATGGTGTGGGGCCACCGTCGGCCTAGGGCGCCTACCGTGCGGCGCCAGTCGCCCTCGCGCAGGGCGCGCGCTAGCAGCGGCAGGGCTCGGGACGGCTCGAGCTTTCGGGCTACGGAGGTCAGGACCAGGGACCTGTCCGCGGGGAAGGGCACGCTCTCGGCGAGGGTTTGGGCTGCGGCGGGGTCCCCGGAGGCTGCTATGGCGACCGCGACCCGGCCGACGAGCCCGTCCCACTCCTCTGGTCCCACTGCCTTCGCAGGTACCACCCGCAGCAGGTTCCGGGCTCCCGCGGTGTCACCGTTGCCCGCCGCAGCGGTGGCGAGCAGCGACATCGTGTGGCGCAGCCTGCTCGGTGACTGCATGGTTCTCGCGAGCCGGTCGATTTCCTCCCAGTCCCGACGGCCCGCCGCAGTGTGGATGCGTACGGTCGTGGCGACGTCCTTCGCGTACGGGTGAAGGAGTGGGCGGGCGACGGTCTCAGCCCTGTGGTGTGCTCCCGCTTCGACGAGCGCCTCGGCAAGCCGCAGCAGTGCCTCGTCGCGGGCGTTGGAGGGCTGCATGTCGGCGACCGCTGCCTCCGCCCGGTCAGCGAGTCGTTCCAGACGTGTGCGGTCGTCGTGTGAAGTCGCCTTCACCAGGGCCGTCCAGCCGTCCGCCTGGGCAACAGGGTGCTCCACCGTCGTCAGAAGATCCTCTGCGTGGTTCGGCGAACCGGCTTCATGGAGCGCCTGGGCGAGCCGGCTCACCAGATACGGCGCGGACTCCGGGTCTGTCTGCTCGGACCGCGCGGCGGCCAGGGCCTTGTCTGCGAATGCCGTGACGTGCCCGGGCCGTCTCACTCGTCCGGCCGTCCGGACGAGAGTGGTGAAGACCGCGGCACGCGCTGCGGGCTGCGCCGCGTGCAGCGCCTTCGCCGCAGGTCCGAGCTCAGCCGCCCGGTAGAGTGCCTCCACCAGTTCGGGCAGTGCGTCGCTGTGCGGGTTTTCCTCGGCGATCCGGCAGCCCACGGCACCTGCTCGCTGCGCCAGGAGGCCGATGCGGGTCCGGTCGCCGGCGACCGTGAGGGCTCGCAACAGCGCGGTCAAGGACCGGCCCTCTTCCACCGGGTCGATGAAGGACCGGGCCTCTCGCTCCGCCTCGACGGCCAGTTCCGCCGCCCTGTGGTGCTCACCGGTCTCAGCGACCGCCAGCGCCAGCTCACCCAGTCCCTCCGCCCTTCGGCGTGGGGAGCGGAGCGTGCGGGCCGCAGCCGTAGCCTGCGGCAGGTGGCCCTCCTTGCGCAGCGCGTGCACCATGGCCAGCAGCAACACATCCTGTACGACGGCGCTCTCACCGGACCGGACCAGCGCCTCGGCTCGCTCGTGGTGGCCGCGCCGGACGGCCACCTCTATGACTCTGCGGGCCGTCTCCTGAGCGGTGTATGAGGACAGCGTGCGCAGCAGTTCCTCGGCGCGGTCGTACGCGCCGGCGTGGGCGAGTGCGACCGCCAAGTTGCTCAGCGCGTGGGAGGCCCGGTACGGCCTCTTGAGAGTACGGGCCACCATCTCGGTGCGGTCGGCGAGCCGGTGCATCTGCGCCGGTCCCGCAGCCAGTGCGGCGATCCTCACCAGCCGTGTCCAGGCGTCCACACGGAATTCGGGGTCCGGCTCCGCGTCGGCGAACGCACACGCGCACGCCCACAGCCGGGCGGCCAGGGTGCGGTCCTCCGCCCCGGCATCCCCCCGCGCCACAACGGCTGCCGCGGTCTCGGCGAGCTGCTCCAACCCGGCCCCGCGGAGCATCGGTTCGCTGATGCCGTCCACGATCGCCTCGGCACGCTCGTACCGGCCGACCCTGGCCAATTCGACCGCGACCCGTTTCAGGGCGCGCTCCTTCCGGAACCGGTCCGGTATCGCGGCAGCGGTGGCTTCAGCTTTCCCGTGCTCGCCTGCCGCCGCGTGCGCCTGGACCACGGACTCGAGCGCGAAGGCCTGGGCCCGCGAGGTGAGGGTCGCTGCGAGTTGCTCCGCCTCCATGACACGGCCATGTCCGGCCCACACTTCTGCCACCGCCTGCCAGGCGTCCTCCTGTTCCTCGGGCCGCACCACCTGATCGATCAGGGCGTGGAGCGGCTCATCGCGTCCGGTGCCGGCCAGCACCTTCACGGATTTCAGGGCTGCCGTTCGACGCTGCCCGTCCGGGAGAGAGCCGATCACCGCCGTCGCCCTCTCCATGAGCCCGACCTCGGTCAGGACGGTGGCGAGGCGGACCAACGCCTCATTCCGCAACCAGGAGTTGGTGATGTTCCGGACGGTCGCCGTGACACGTTTGGCGAGATGGACGGTGCGTGTCTCCTCGCCAGCGTGGCCTGCCCGCTCCACAAGGTCGGTCAGCAGCGCGGCCCGCGTCTGGGCCTCCGGGGCCGCACCGGCCAGTGCCTCCGCGCGGGCGAAGTCGCCGAGCACCGCCCACACGGTCGGCAACGCCGTCGGCAGGGCCGCGTTGCGTCCGGAGAGTAGACCCTGATGGACGGCCAGCACACCCAGACTGCGCAGGTCGGGTGTCTCCTGACCGAACACCGTGTCCTGCGCGGCGCCGATCTCGGCCAGCGCAGCCGCGTCGCCTCCAGTACGGGACAGCATCCGGGCGTGGCGGGCGCGGTCCGTGGCGCAGGCCACCAACTCGGTCACCATGCGGGTGTCGGCGAGCATGGCGGCATAGCCCCGCAGCAGGTAGTCGGGCGTGTCCGCCGGCCAATCACGCTCGCGGTACAACTCCGCCCACGCGCACAGACGCTCCCGGTACGCGCTGAGCCGTGGCGCGAGGAACCGGCTTGCCGAGGCCTGGAGTTCCTCATGTGCGAGGAGATACGTGTCCGGGGCGGTGCCAGCCGCCGCGCCGGGCACGCCCTGAGTGGGGGCGCTGCGGCGGGTGAAGGTCCGGGCCGTGACCGCCCCGAGGTGCTCGCCGACGCGCCACCGGTCGAGGCCCGTAAGCTCCGCGAGGTCCGCTGCCCGCAGTCCGCCACCGGACGCGGTGACCAGCCCCAGCAGGTCCTGCTCGACAGGGGAGCCGTGCAGCAGTCGCTTGAGCTCCCGTTCGGCGTCCCGGCGCACCACCTGGGCGTGCGGCGACATGCCGAGGATCCGGATGACGACGTCCCCGGTTCGCAGGGGGTGGTCGTCCGGCACATCGACTGGTAGCGGTGGATCCGGACGGCTCGCGATCACGACCTTCAGCCCGTGCGGGAGCCTGGCCGGCAGGAGCGCGGCGATGCTGTGCACCTCCGGCCCCGGCACCGCGCCGCGGTCCTCGTCGAGGCCGTCGACGAGGAGGACCAGTTGCTCGCCGCGCTCCTGGCACAGCGCTGCGGCGTCCGTGACCATGGCGAGGAGGTGCGCGCCGCTCGTGGCGTCGGTGAGGTGTGCTGGCAACGGCCGGTCGAGCAGCTCGGCGAGTTGCTCCAGTACGACGTCGAGAAAGCCGATCCGGTCGCTGTGGCTGGCGAAGCGGCCTGTGATGAAGAAGCACACCACGTGTACGCCAGGCGGCGGGTTCAGGGCGAACCAGGCCATCAGGGCGGACTTGCCCGCCCACGCCGGCGCCCGCCACCACAGATAGCCGCCGTTTTCCGGACTCGTACAGAATGCCGCCAGCTCCTCCAGCTCCGGCTGTCGGTTGAGCAGTTCGGCCGGGGCGACGGTCCGTACCTGGTGCTGGTAGGCCGAGCGGACCGCGCGACCGACCGTGACGAAGACGTTGTTCTGGACGCCGCCGTCGCCGATCTGCACCCCGCGGGCGTGCGACGCGTCGATCCGGAGACCGGGCCCAGGCTTCCGGATTCGCGTGGGGCCATCTGGTCCACCGGCCGGTGGAGCGGACTCCTCACCAGTCAAGAGAAGGTGTTGGTCTGCGTGTTGTGGCTGCCGATCTGCACGCCCTTGGCCTGATCGGCGTTCACCTCATAACGGCCTTGCTGCGCGCCGGTCGCGTCCGCCCGCTCCAGAAGAAGCCGCGCGGCGGCGAGAACGTCTTCGTCCCGGTCCGCCCCCGCCTCCACCAGTCGGCCCCGCAATCGCGTTTCCCAGGTGCCGGGTTCGACCTCCCGGGCCTCCAACAGCTCCCGTGTCTCGGCGTCGTCCTCTGCGGATGAGCGGCGCCGGAGTGCGTCACGGAGACCGGCGTAGGCGTCGCGGACAGCACCGCCGGCCGAATCCGAGACACCCGCGGCGGCACCGGTGGCCAGAGCCGCCAGGATCAACTCGACACCTGTCATGTTCTCTCCAGTTCCGCGCGGGACTTATCCTGCCCAGCCCAACGACGCGGCCGGACGCGAGGGCACGCTGACCTGCCCACCGTTCTCAGGAACGCATCGGGCCGGGATACGCGGCGTTCTGCGCCCTTTCACGACGAGGCTCCGGGGGCCCATGCGAGAGGCCAACCGGTCGCCACATCGTCGGGCGGGTGGATCAGTAGCGGGGAGCCCGCACTGGCCATCCAAGCCGGGGGCGCCGTTGCCGCTTCGATAGCCGCACACCGCGCAGGGCTGACAGCCCTGGCAGGCCGGGATCGCAAGGCGGCAGCCGGTGCCGAGCAGGCACCACGCTCAACCCACAGCGGCTGCGAACCGACGCCCAGGATGCAGGTGCACATCGCACGAGATGCCGATGCCCTGACCAGAGGGCGCTTCGGTCCCCGGGGAGCCGGACGACGCCCCGGCGCTGCCGGAGCCCTCGCAGCTGCCTCACTCCCCTGCCGGCCGATCCAGCCGGAATGTACGCCATGGCGAGGAGATCGCTGATCCTGGCACTCCCCCGCAGGCAGCGGTGTCCGCTCCTCCCAGCAGCCGGTTACCGTCGTGGCATGTAGGGATCCAGAGCGGCAGCGACGGCCGGGCTGCGGAGGTAATTCGCCGCGCGGTGGAAGTCGAAGAGACGGATGCTTTCCGGGAGATCGAGGTCGACACCGTCGAAGTAGTGCTTCAGGGGCCGCAAGATGGCCACGGGGTCCCCGTGGTCGGACACGTATCTTTCCGGTCTTGAGAGATACGCGTCGAACGGAAGTCCCGATGGGGTGACCCGCAGGACGCTGCGCGCATACGAGCGGGACCTCCTGAACAGCTCCTTGATGTCGAACCACCGAGCAGCATCAGGAGGCCCCGGTGCCGAAATGTTCCGTGTCGATGGCCGGGCAGTCCAGCTCGATCGCCGTGGAGTGTGGCTGTCTGGCTCGCCGGTTCGGAAATGCTGCCGACAACGGGTGCCGGCAGCCGCGCAACCCGACGGACACGACGGACGAGGAGTGGGCGGCCATCCGGCCGATGCTGCCGGTCCCGGGCTGGATGCCTCAACCCGCGTCGGCACCACGTCCATGCCGAACACGGCGGCCATCTCCTGGCAGGTCAGCGCCCCTTGGCCGAACCGGGCACGGTCCGCGAGCGTCCTAATAATGCGCTGGTAGTCGACAGCACTGACCAGGCCAGCCTCTCAGGCCACACCGGCACCTGCGACTTCGACTTCGTCGCATCACCAGGCGCCGACTGCGCGTCCGCATCCCGCCCGCATGCTCGCTTTGGACGCCGACGGTTGGTGTATGACGTAGGAGCTGCTCGCCGAAGTCCCGCTGGCCGGCAAGTGATCCTCAGAACTCTGTCGCCAGCCGCAAACGGGCACGGGCCGTGGCCACCAGGTACGGCAACTCGCGGTCCGCTATGAGGCGTCCGTCCTCGTGCTCGCTTATGCGGGTTTGGACATGTCCGTTGAGGGCGTGAAGGGATCGATCTGCCACTGATAGAGCACTCAGCAGGTGGGCGGTGCGCCGGGCTCGACTCGTCTGAGGTGACTCTCTGTACATGGCGGGTGGGGCGGGCGCCAGGCAGAGAGACACGGCCGACCGGTGACGGTGAGCTCACGGCCCGACGTGGATGTGTCCGGCCCATAGGGTTGGGCTGGCGGGGTAGCGGTCGCGCAGTTCCCGCACAGTTTGGTGCAGCGCGTCCGCAGACTCGTCGGTGCGCGGGGCGGTGGTGCCGTTCGTGGTGAGCCGGGCGTAGGTCGCACGAGTGATGTCCGCTGCGGTGACGTCGTTGACCGACCAGAGGGTGCCGATGACGTGTCGGTAGCCGGCGAGCTGGAGCGCCGCAGTGATGTGTAGGGCCTCGTCGGTGGCCTTGATGTTTGGCATCGACGTGTCGCAGGCCGACAGGTACGCCATTTCCGCGTGGAGCAGTTCCAAGTTGCTGATCTGCTCCACGGTCAGCGGCCGAGTCAGGTGGTCGTGCAGGAGCAGTCGGCTGGCGGCGGGGGCGATCACGTCGGTGATGCCGTGGCAGGACAGGTGGGCGACGCCATGGCGGGCCAGAGCCTTAAGGACTCTATCGCTGGTGGCCTCCGCTCCGCTGAGGACGGTTGTGCCCGGCATCAGCGTCGTCAGCGCGTTTATCTCCGCCAGTACACACGGCAGCGCGGGCGCTTCCTCCGTCACGGGCATTGCGACGACCACCACGCCGGGGTTCCCCACGGGTGCCGACGTGCCTGGCCGGTCGTCGGCGGCGGGGCGCAGTGCACGCACCGTGGTGGTGTAGGAGGACACGACCCGGTCCATGACCGACTCCGCACTCCCGGTGTCGTGGTATCCGGCAGCGTGCAACGGGAAGTACGCCATCTCGCCAACCGGACACCACCAGATCCTGGGCCAGGCATCTGTCTCGGGGCGGCCGGAGAACCCCAGCTCCTCCAGCACGGGCGCCGCGACGCAGTCCCACAGCCAGCCCAGGATGTCGTGGAGGTCGCGCTGGCACTGTCGTCGTGCGTGCAGCGAGTGCGCGTCGGCGGCACCCGTTTCGGCTTTGAGTAGACGCAGGAGTTGCTGGTACATGTCGGCCTGGGTCAACATCGGCAGCGGAATCGCATGGACGGGATCTCCGGCATCCGCGCGCAGGATCAGCGCATCGCAGCGCCGCTCACTGACGTTCACCACCACCACCGGCCCACGGGAAGCGCACTGCCGCAGGTCGTGGGCGGACGGCGGGAGCAGGAACCGCTCCATGCCGGCGAGGCCACGGATACGGGCGAGAAGTTTGTCCCACACCTCGTCCTGGATACCGGCGTTGGCGTCCTCCTGTAGCCGGACGAACTCGTCGTGGAACTCCGGTGACTGGCGCCGCAGGGCCCTGAGATCCCCGCGGATGTCCAGGGCGCGGCCGTGCAGGACTCCGCGCGACAACTCCAGGAGTTCGAGGGCCCTTCCGGGGCTGCCTGCGTCCAAAGCGGCGGAAGCGGCGTCTGCGGGCAGTCCCGCGATGTCCGCGAGCCGGTGGACGACGGCTCCGTACGGCATCCAGTCTGCGGTGAGCTGCGGCAGCATGGTGACGGCGGCCTCGGAGGCGGCGAGTGCGGCCCGCCGGTCACCCCGGGCCGTTTCGACGGACGCCAGGGCCTTTAGGGCCGCCAGTCTGGTGCTGGCCGGGGCGGGGGCCGACGCAGCCTCGGCGAAGGCATCCCGGGCCCCGTGGAGCCGCTCGATGCCGCCGCTACTGACGTGCAAGCTGTGCAGGACGAGGCCCAGCAGCAACAGGCGCGAGGCGCGGTCCGCGTCGTCGCGCGGAGTGGCCGCTATCCCAGCACGGGTCAGCGTGAGCGCCTCCTCCAACGCTTCCGCAGCGTCGCGGTGGCGCAGCAGCAGGACCTCCGCCAGGACGAAGCAGGCCGCCACGCTGTGGCTTGTGCCGTAGGGGGCGACGGCCACGGCCGCCCGCGCCGCCCGTTCCGCGTCCCGCATCGCGTCCTGAGCGTCAGTCATGGCGTGCAGTTTGAGTAGGGCCCGGGAGAGATTGATGAGGCCGTCGACGAGGTCGGGGCCCTTCGGGGTCGCGTTGACGCTCACCTTCATCAGGGTGACGGCCTGCCGCATCAGGTCGGGATCCCGTGTGTCGTCCGCGAGATCCCGGACAGTGCCCGCGAAGAGCTCCCTGCGCAGACCGCGGTCGGGATGGGAGCGCGGCGTCGCGTCGCAGCACTTCGCGGCCGCTTCGACCGCCTCGACCAAGAGCTGCGTCTCCCGGGTGGCTGTGTAGAGACGCTTAAGTGAGACCGCGAGTCCGGCCCGCGCATCCGCGCGTGCAGCGGAGCTGCGCGCCTCCGACAGGGCCTGGCGCGCCAGTTCGACGGCCTCGTGCAGCGGTTCCGGCCGTTCCGTGGCGTCGGCCAGTGATGTCAGGGCACTGAGGAGCATGAGCCAGCACCGGGCACGATCAGAACTGCCGGTCGCGGCTGCAGCGGAACCCTCGCGTGCCACCCGCACGGCCTCCTCCAGCGCCTCTTGATCACCGCTCTCCTCGAAGCATCGGGAGAGCCCGGCCGCCAGGCTGAACAGGTATAGCGGCCGAGTCGAGTCGCCGCACGGTGCGGCGGCCAGGGCCTCCCGGAAGGCGTGTACAGCTTGCGCCGCTGCGCCGGGAAACCTCCTGTCCGATGACGCCAAATACAAAGCTTGGCCCAGGTTGTGGAAGACTCCAGCTCGGTCGCGATGGCCCGGCGGCGCCAGCGAGGCGCAATGACGATACAGGTTGATCGCCTCGGCGAGGTCCGCTGTGTTGGCGCCTTCGGTGCGCGAGGCCCGCACCTTGAGCAGTTCTGCGGCGGCTAACGCCACCTGTAGGTCCTGCAGGTCGGTGGAGGCCAGCGCCCGCAGTCGTGCCAGGACCTCGGGCGCGTCCCTGCCCGCCCGCAGGTGCCGGCAGGCCGCGAACAGCAGCCTGCGGCGCTCCCACTTCCCCAATTGTTCCTCCCTCACCCCACATGGCTCACGGGCCGCTCAGCCCTCACAGTAGCGAGATGCGCACGGGTGCTTGCACACCGTAAGGTCCTCTCCTCCCCGTGGAGTTCGGGGACAGAACGATCACGGAGGCAGGTGACCCGTCGGTGGACGAACTCGCGGAACGATTCGGCCGGGTGTGCACCCTCGTGGGCGAAGGCGAGTTGGAGGAGGCCGCCTGTGAGGCGGATGCGGAGGAGATCGTCACGGCGATCCTCCACGCGCTGCGCGGCCGGGCGCACCTAACGCAGTCCGCGCTCCACCAGTTGCTTGATGCCCTGGACGACCGTATGGCCGCAGCCGGATTCGGGATCGTGACCAGGTCCTCGAAGGGCTACCAGCCACTGCCCGGGACCAGCGGCGGCCGACCGGTGATCCACCGCTGGACCTGCCCCGCCGCCCAGCCGTGCGGGAGGTTCCCGAGCACGGAACTGCATCCCGAAGCCCCCGTGTGCGCGGCAACGGGCCGGCCCTTCGTCCACGGCCGGGTCCGGCTGTGAGCACGTTCCTTTCGACGCTGGCGGGCAAGGCAGCCGAGAAATGGCTCGCCCTGCTGGTGCTGCCCGGACTCGTCTACGTGGCCTGCCTGGGCGCCGCGGCCGTCCTGGGGCACCACGACGCGCTGAACGCCGTCGAACTCCAGCACGTCATCGACCGGTCGGCAACCCACTCAAGCGCCTCCAGCCCTGGAGCGATCCTGCTGACGGCCGCCGCTGTACTGGCGGCGGCCGCCCTCGCCGGGCTGACCGCACGGGCACTGGGGGTGGCCGTGGAACGACTGTGGACCGTACCGGACGATCGCGGACCCGCACGCTTGCTCGTCCGGCATCGGCGGCGGCGCTGGCTGCGGGCCGATCAGGAGCGGGCCGAGGCCGAAACCAGGTCCGCCATCGCCCGGGCGATCACCCGGCGCAACGCCATCGCGCTCGAGCTGCCTGAACGGCCGACATGGATCGGCGACCGCTTCCACGCCGTGGACGAACGCGTGTACCGCGCCTACGACCTGGACCTGACCTCCGCCTGGCCACGACTGTGGCTCGTGGCATCCGACTCGGTCCGCGCTGAACTCGGCACCGCCCGCGACGCCTACGGCGCGGCCGCCCGCCTGGGCGGATGGGCCTTGCTCTACCTGCCCCTGGCGGTGTGGTGGTGGCCGGCGCTGCCCGGTGCCGCCGTCATCGCCCTCACCGCGTGGATCCGGGGCCGCGAGGCCGCCGCGGTGCTCGCCGATCTCGTTGAGGCCACGGTCGACCTGCACGGCACCCTCCTTGCCCAGGAACTCGGCCTGACCGGCGAACGCCCCGCTCTGACCCGGGACACCGGCTACGACGTCACCGTGATCCTGCGCAAGGACTTGCCTGCCGAGCAGCCCGGCCCGGTCCCTGTACCACCACGGCCGTCGGATGGCTGACATCACGCCTGCTGACCTTCGAGGTGTGGTGGCTCTGTCGGCGAGAAGCGGGCTCTGGCACAGATCTTGGGGAGCGGTCGCAGAGGGTGACCGCGGTGTTCGATTGCGATGCACCGATCGGGTGTGAGACCGCGTACGCCGCGACATAGAACGGCAGATAGTGACGCTCCGTCAGGTACCTGTAGGCATCCGTTGCTTGCGGCTGCGGCTGGTGACCGTGCTGGTCATGCAGGCCGACGCATCGTTCTGGAACTCGCTGGTGTTCGACGGGATCGACGAGCTCGCCGTCGAGGCGGTGGCCGCCACCTTCGGCACAGTCGACGTGGTGGCAAGAGGCCGAGGGGCCGGAGCATCCTGCCCGAACTGCAACGGCTTCTCACATCGGGTGCACGACTCCTACCAGCGCAGGCTCAGAGATCTCCCGCTCGGTGAGTTCCGCGTGGTGATCCTGCTGACGGTCCGACGGTTCATCTGCGGCTCGGCCCACTGCCCGCGCCGGACGTTCGCCGAGCCGTTTACGCAGTTGACCAGCCCGTACGCACGCTTCACCCGCCGGCTCAACCGCACCCTGGAGCGGATCGGGCTGGCGCTGGCCGGACGGGCCGGCTCCCGGCTGGCCACCCAACTCGGGTTCGACGCAGGGAGGATGACCTTGCTTCGCCGGGTCATGGCGCTGCCGGATCCGCAGTCCAGCACGCCGCGGGTGCTGGGCGTCGACGATTTCGCCACCCGGCGCGGACAGTCGTACGCCACCGTGATCACGGACGGCGAACGCCACCGCCCGATCGACGTTCTTCCCGGCCGGGAAGCGGCACCGCTCGCCGCGTGGCTCACCGCACATCCCGGCGTGGAGATCATCTGTCGGGACCGGGCCGGCGCATACGCCGAGGGAGCCCGGCTCGGCGCTCCCGATGCCCTCCAGGTCGCAGACCGGTTCCAGTGCGCCATGAGGCGCCTTGTTGTATCCCCGACCCAGTCGGGGGGAATTTGGAGGGAGATTCTTGGGCCTGATGGCTAACCCAATCCGGAAACGGTGATGGGGAAAAGAGCATGCCAGGAAATCGACGGCCGGGCTCAGGTAGTAGAGACGGGGTGTCGAGGGGCTCGCGTGACATGGTGAAAGCTGGATTGCCTGAACCCCAATCTCCAGAAGATCGAAGGTCAGATCCGCCGGAAAGCTACCTGCCGCCGGCGCCGCACCCTGCGACGGCTTAGTGGAATGGCCGACGCAACCTCCAGAGTGCGGAGCGATGCCCAGTGAGGGCATTCAAGGAGATGAGTGGGGCACCTACATCACGCTAGGACGTACAACGAGGACGAACATGGGATCGCCTACGGGAAGAGATCTTCCTATGGCGACGGAGGCCCCGTAGTAGTCGCCGGAGTCACGACCGGCCAAGGAGGACGGGAGACCCGTCCGCATCGGGCGAAGGGGGCCAGGTGATCGGGCACCACAGAGTCGGGAGGTATGCGTAATGCAGAGCGCCGAAACGGTGCTGGGTGTCCTCCGTGAACGCGGCAGGCGTGGCCTGCCGTGCAATGAACTGTATCGACAGCTCTTCAATCCGCAGTTGTATCTGCTGGCCTACGGGCGTCTGTACTCCAACAAGGGAGCGATGACGCCCGGGGTCACTGGGGAGACCGTGGACGGCATGTCACTGGGCAAGATCGGGCACGTCATTGACGCGCTGCGTCACGAACGCTACCGGTGGAGCCCAGCTCGCAGGGTCTACATCCCGAAGGGGCGGGACAGCACCAAGCTGCGGCCGCTCGGCCTGCCTCCGTGGAGTGACAAACTCGTCGGCGAAGTGATCCGCCTGCTGCTTGAGGCGTACTACGAGCCAACGCTCTCGGAGTTCTCTCACGGTTTCCGCCCCCGCCGGGGCTGCCACACCGCGCTGCGTGATGTGGTCAATACCTGGACGGGGACGGTCTGGTTTATCGAGGGTGATATCTCCCAGTGCTTCGACCGCATCGATCACGAGGTCATGCTGCGGATCCTGGGCGAGAAGATCCGCGATAATCGGTTCCTGCGGCTTATGCGGAACATGCTCAAGGCCGGATACATGGAGGACTGGATCTGGAATGCCACGCACAGCGGAAGCCCGCAAGGCGGGGTTGTTTCTCCGATCTTGTCTAACATCTACCTGCACAAGATAGACGAGTTCATCGAGAAGGTTCTGATCCCCGAGTACACCCGAGGAAGAGTCAGAAAGCAGAGTCGCGAGTTCCATAAGGTCTGGTACGCGATTCAATGCGCCCGCAAGCGAGATGACCGCACCACGGTGCGGAGACTCCGCAAGCAACTCCACAGCATGCCGAGCGGGGATCCCGAGGATCCTGGATATCGGCGGTTGAGGTATGTGCGCTACGCAGACGACACCCTGCTCGGGTTTGCCGGACCGAAGGCAGAGGCCGAGGACATCAAACAGCGGCTGGCGCAATTCCTGCATGAGGAACTCAAGTTGGACATGTCGCCAGAGAAGACTCTGATCACGCACGCCCGCACCCGGGCGGCGCGGTTCCTCGGCTACGACATCACCGTGCTCCACAACGACCGGAAGGTCTCCGGCAGACGCCGCTCTGTCAATGGGACTATCCGTCTGCGTGTCCCTCGTTCGGTGGTAGTTGCCAAGCAGGCCCAGTACATGGAGCGCGGCAAACCCGCGCGTCGGCCCGAACTGCTGAACCAGGACGACCACGTCATCATCAGCACCTACGGGTCGGAGTACCGCGGCATCGTCCAGTACTACCTGATGGCCGGCGACGTCTTTCGACTCGCCCGGCTTCAATGGGTCATGGAGACCTCGATGCTGATGACGCTCGCCAACAAGCACCGCTCGTCGGTGTCGAAGATGGCCCGCAAGTACGCGGCCACCATCGAGACACCGCACGGGCTGCGCAAGTGCTTCGAGGCCCGCGTCGAACGCACCGGTAGGAAGTCACTGGTCGGACGGTTCGGCGGGATCCCGCTGCGACAGAACAAGAAGACGGTCCTTACCGACCGTCGGCTGGCTCCGGTCAACACCAAACGCAAGGAGCTGGTCACCCGGCTCCTCGCTGGACGGTGCGAGGCATGCGGACGCATCGACGCGGTGGAAGTCCACCACGTCGCCAAGCTCGCCGACCTCGGACGAGTGGGAGCCCGGCCGCCGTGGGCAGATCTCATGGCCGCGCGGAAACGCAAGACTCTGGTGGTCTGCGGGAGTTGCGACGCGGACATCCACGGCAAGAAGCCTGTCGCAGCACTCACGGAGTAGTCACTGGAGAGCGACGTGCGGCGATAAGTCGCATGCGTCGTTCGGGCCGGGGGCCGTGGGAAAAGGACCTGCTCAGCAGGCACCTCGCCGACGGCCCACCAGTACCCTGTGGCAGGGCCTTGGCCGGGCCGTTGAAACCTGCGTCGCCTCCCACCGCGAGTGCCTCCGCGTCCCGACGCCGCCCACGCCGCCGAACACGGACATGCCGCAAGGAGATCCGGGGCCTGCCGGCCGTCGGGCCCAGCGCAAGAAGGCCGCGCATGCCCTGGTCCATGAACTGCTCCAGCAGGGCCACTCCCGCCGGGCAATTGCCAGGCACCTGGGCTGGGGCCTCAACACCGTGCTGCGCTACGCGAATGCCCCGCACTGGCAGAACACCCTCCGCGAGAACCGCCCCAGGCCCAGCCGGTTGGATCCCTATAAGCCCTACCTGGAACGACGGTTCACCGAAGGCTGCACCAGCGTCACTCGGCTGCACCGCGAACTGCTCGCCGAGGACGCCCCCGTCACTTATCAGATGGTCCGCGCCCACATCGCCTCCCTGCGCGCCTCTCCGTCCCAAGCACCGCCACCGCCACCGACGGTGCGGCAAGTGACCGGCTGGCTCACCCGCCACCCCACAGCCTTGAGCGAGGAGGACCGCGCCGTCTTGAAGGACGTCCTGGCCCGCTGCTCCGAACTGGACACCGCTGCCGGACATATCCGCCAGTTCGGTGAGATACTCGCCGACCGCCGCGGCACCACGCTCCCCACCTGGATCGACGCTGTCGACGCCAGCCAACTACCCGGCCTCACTGGCTTCGCACTCCACCTGCTTCGGGACCTCGACGCAGTGACCGCCGGACTCACCCTGGAATGGAGTTCCGGAGGCACCGAGGGCGCCGTCAACCGCATCAAAAAGATCAAGAGGCAGCTATACGGCCGGGCCGGATTCGAACTACTCCGCAAAATGATCCTGCTGCAGTGACGCTCTGCGACCGCTCCCCAAGATCTGTGCCAGAGCCGAGAAGCGACAGCAGATGTCGGTGACCGCCGACAGAGCCATCGGGGAGTCGAACGACGGGCCAGCGCTGCCGGAGCCCTCGCAGCTGCCTCACTCCCCTGCCGGCCGATCCCGTCGGAATGTCTGCCGCGAACTGCCCGGCCCGGTGACGCCGCGGTCCAGCATCATGGCCGTCGTCGTCGAGGATGTACGCCTTGGCGAGGAGATCACTGAAGGCGTCGGCGGCGCGAGGGCCCCGTCATCCATGAACACGTGCAGCGTCAAGGTCGCCGCTCAACGCTCGCACGTATCCCAGCGCGAGCTCAGGCAGCTGCCCGCAAACGGCCCCGTCCAGGCGCCGCATCCACACAATGAACATCGTGCGCACGGCGGCAAACGCCCGCCCATGCAGGGAACACATCACGCGAACGCTTAAGGACATGGACCCGGTGGTCGGTGGACGCTGCCATGATGAGGGGGCGCAAAACCCCGTTCCGAACAGGCGATTTACCGTCTGTCCACGTAAACACTTACGACATATGGACTGTTGTTCGACCGGCAAGACGATGCATACAACGGGTCGGCAGAAGTATGTGTGGGCAGCCGCGTCCCTGCGCTGGAATCCGCAGTCGTGTCAGACGCGCCGGCAGTGGATCACCGTGTAGGTTTCGCGTTCCGATGTCATATGGCGAGTCCGTGAGCTGTGCGTTCCGCTGAATCCGCGCTCTGTGTCACCTTGATCGTTCCGGGTTTCGTGTCACTTCTCCGGACGGTGTCTTGAAAGCGAGCGGTTCTCCTTCAGCGCGGCCTCCAGTTCCTCTTTGGTCTCCTCCAACGCCTCTCGCAGCCGATCACGCTCGGCCTCGGTCTCCCGCAGCCGGGTCATGCCCGCCTTGAGTCGGTCGCGCTCCGCGCGCAAGGTTCTGAGCTCGGCTGTGGCCAGTTCCAGGTCGGCCCTCAGCGATTCGGCCGAAGTGCCTGAGCCCACCTCCACTTCGCGAACGGCCCTGCCTTGTTTCTCGATCGCTTCCTCGATGCGCTCGCGCAGTCCATCGGCGTATACCAGCCAGTTCGAGACCCGCGCAGTTCGAGCGAGTCCGAGGAAGGTGATCTTCTCTCCGGCCGCGGCCATCTCGTCGAGGGTCTTGAGTACGCGGCCTCGTTTGATTTCGCTGTCGCGCTTTCTGGTCTCGCGCAGCACCTGGGCCGGGGTCCGTTTGGCCGTGGCCCCGTCCGACGGCCTGGCACGGACCTCGTCCGAAGAGGTGGCACGGGTGTCCTCGGGCACGGGTTCCTCAACTCCTTCGTAGCGGTCTGGTCGCCGCCGCGGCCACCAGGGCCCCGGCGTCGGGTTCCGGGGTTCGAAGGCGATCCTGAGGTGCTCAAGGCTGGTGCCGAGCGCGCTGGCGGCGGCGGACGGTGGCAGGCTGGCCGGCTTGCTGAGGGTTGTTGAGGGCTTCAAGGAGCGCTGTGCCGCAGCGGGTGGGTCGCATGGGTTTGGTGGAGTGGGCCGTTCGAACAGGCGGGTGCCGATGTCGTGTTCGAGGCGCTGGAATTGACGGACCGCGAACTGGAAGCACAACTGGCCGCCATTGGCGTAACCGCTCCAGCAGCCAGGACAATCGATCAGCTCCGTGACCGTGTGCCGCTGCCGTACGCCGACCACTCCGATCCACCCAACGACAACCCTGACGAAGGTGAAGACGATGGCGATGACTGGAACCCGGAGCCGCCTGGAACGCCTCCGGCTCCGCCACTAAGCGCCCGACCAAAACGACGTGGAGGACCTCGCCGTAGGCGTACTTCTTGGTCAGACGAAGCGAGTCCTCTTGCGACGCCGGGACCGTTGATCCTGATCATACTCGACTGGGTAGCCGAACACCGCCGTCGGCAATGTCGCCGACCCCCTTCTCCCGGTAAGTGCCAGGGACGGCGTCTCTGGGACGGGCGGGGAGGTCGGCCGAGATGGCGAGGTGACGGGGTTCGGCGTCACGTCCTCGACGGTCGGCGTGGTGAAGTGACGATATCGCCTGAGGTTCTCGGTGTCCGGGTACGGGTGACGCCATGGCTTGCGGGAGCCGATGAAGTGGAGCACGAAGGCACGTCGCTCCTGATCTCGGTACGCGTGGTACTCCGTACCCAGTCGCGGCGGCCAAGCCTCGGGCGGTATGTCGCGGAAGTCAGTCATCGGGAACACGTTCCAGCGCGGATCCAGCTCGATCCATCGACCGTGCGTGAGCGCGTTGAGCGCATCTTGCTCCAGACAGACCGGGACCTGATCCTGGCTCGCAAGCCAGTGGAGGACCCGCTCGGTCAAGCTCTCCCGACGCCACTGGCGGAGGTTGCACAGCATCACCCCGGCATTGAAGTAGGGCGCGTCGGGCGCGAATCGTCCGCTGCCTCCGCCTGCCAGCGCCTCGTGGAGGTTGGGACGCCACATGTCCCGCACGGCCGCGAGGGGTCTGTCACCGAGGTCCGTCGCGAATAGCTCTGTCACGTCTCGCATCAGCACGACGTCCACGTCCATGTACAGCGCCACGTCGTCCGGCACCAGCTCTGGCAGGAACAGGCGCGCGTACGTCGCGCCGGTCAGGTAGCGCAGCAGTGGCAGGTCGGACAGGTCGCGGCGCAGACGGACGACCTCCAGATCGAGCCCGCGGGACCTCGCGTGCTCGACGACGTCGGCGCTCGGCGAATCGTCCGTCATCAGTGCCGAGATGCGCACACCGCTCTTCGGCGGCAGGCAGCGGGCCAGCGACGACAGCATGTTGCGTGCCGCCGATGCGTACTGACCATCGAACGCGATCGCTATGCGCATCCCCCGACCCCCCATGCCCCACGTGTGCGACCTAGGAACCAATACGCTAAGGGGCGGTCGAGCGACGGTCAAGGCGGTCAAAAGGGGGTGCGACCTGTGGCGCGAGCGAGCGACATGGCGCCGGCGGCGGGCAGAGGCCTGCTCATTTGCAGCACACCGAGGGCAGGGACTCACCTGCTGGCTGGTCTGCTGGAGAGCACGGGTTTGTCGGGGAAACCGCGGGAGTATCTGTACAACCACGTTATTGAACTGGACGGTGAGGACATCCCGATCGGTCCGGCGCACCGGACGCAGCCGGACCAGCTACGAAAGCTGATGCGGATCGGGACTTCGGCCAACGGCGTGTGGGGCCTGATCGTCATGGGGTCGTACCTGGACGAGGTCGTCGCCGGGCTGCGGCGATACCAGTCCGCGAGTGGAGCGAGCTGGCGCGAGGTGATCGAGCGCGCCTTCGACCGCCCGGTATATGTGTGGAACCGGCGGCTGGACACGGCGGCACAAGCGGTGTCTCTGTACCGGGCGCTGGAGACCGACGTCTGGTATGCCGACGACGTTCGTGGCGTGGGCGCTGACGTTCCCTATCGTCGCGACCGGATCGCGCACTGGGAGCACATGATCCGGGAGCAGAACGAGGAGTGGGCGCGCCGGTTCTCCGACAGCGGGATCACGCCGATCACGGTGACGTACGAGGACGCGCTGGCAGACCCGGAAGGTGTGGTGGACCGGCTCCTGGACAGCGTGGGGGTCGCGCGAGGCGACCGGCCGGTGCAGCCGCTCACGCGCCGGCAGGGAAACGACGTGAGCTTGGAATGGCTGGCCCGGTACCGCCGGGACGGTTCAACGTGACCGCTGTCTCCGCGACGACTACGAGGTAGCCCGAAAGAGTGAACGCGCTGGCCAGCGCTTCCATGCGACGTGTCCAATTGGGCATCGGCTGGACATGACGGCCCGGAATTGGAAGCTGAAGCGCGGAACCTACAGCGGCTGTAGGCCCGCATTCGGAATGTCCCGTTCCGTCAGGGCGGCCTGGCCTTTCCCGACTGTCTCATTTGGAGGACACGGCACTTCTGTCTCACGATCTTGTCCCTTGAGGCCCGATGCCGCTGTGTACGTCATGTCCCTAGATCGCCGGGTCGGGTCATCCCTGAGCTTGGCGGTTGCGGTCGCTGTTGCGTACTGGCTGAGGAGTGAGCACCGGCCGGCGGCTCGCTGGCGCCGGTCACACGGATGCCCTCGTTCGACAAGACCAAGATCTTCCCCCACGCCTACCGGCACACCTGCGCGCAACGGCACGCCGACTCCGGGGTCTGGGCGTCTGGCACTGTCGACGGTCATGCAATTCCCCGCATCACGTGGTGGTCGGGCAGCGGCGCGGTGGCAGCGGTGGTGGAGGTGAGGGGCAGCGCGGAGGAGGCGCTGCTCACCGCCGACGAGCAGACGTATGGGAGAACCTCTTGACGAAGTCGGTCGGTCGGACTGTCCTGTTCATCGTCGGCCCGCGATACCCGTGCTATGCCTGCTCGCCTCCGCCATCGGAGCGTTGCGCCCGGGGGGCAGGAGAGCCGGGGTGCCGGGCCGGGTATCGCCGGTGCCTCCCTTGGAGGGACCTGTGGTTCACTCCTTGGCCATCACGCGCAGGGCCTCCTCTTCAGGGGAGCCTGGGGCGGCGGTGTAGACGAGGAGGCTCAGTTCCGGGTCTTGGGGGAAGTGAGTGATCTCGTACGAGAGTGTGAGTGGTCCGGCTTCGGGGTGATTGATGCGTTTGAGCCCGTACGATTTCGTCCGCACCGTGTGCCGTTCCCAGTGCCGCCGGAACTCCTCACTGTGTGTGGTGAGTTCGCCGATCAACTGCCACAGCTTCGGGTCCTGGGGGAAGCGCCCTGCCGCGATGCGTAGATGGCCCACCGCCTCGCGGGCGATCATCTCGCGGTCCGGGTAGCGGGGGCCGATCTCGTCGTTGAGGAGGTGGAGCCGGCACAGGTTGCGCTCGGCCACGGGCAGCGCCGCGAAGTCGGTGATGAGCGTGCATACGGAGTGGTTCCAGGCCACGACGTCCATGCGGTGTCCCATGATGAGCGCGGGTGCTGTGATCCAGTCCAGCAGTTGCTGTACTCCGGTGCGTGGTGCTGCGTCGTCGACGGCTTGTCGTGGCTCAGGGGGCGTCTTCCGGGGCCGGGCCAGCCGGAACAGGTGTGCCCGCTCGTCCTGGTCCAGGCGCAGGGCGTCGGCCACCGCGTCGAGAACGGTGTCCGAGACACCGCGGTTGCGGCCCTGTTCCAGGCGCACGTAGTAGTCGACGCTCACTCCGGCGAGATGCGCGAGTTCCTCCCGGCGCAGCCCGGGCACCCGCCGCAGGCCGGATCCGGAGGCGTACCCGGCGTCCTCCGGCCGGATCCTGGCCCGTCGTGAGCGCAGGAAATCCCCTAACTCCCTGGGTTCCGCTCTGTGTTCATCCATGTCGTTCATTGTCGCCGTCCCCGGGCGCGGCAGTCCTGGGTACGGCGGTCTCTGGGTACGGCGGACCCCAGGAACCACGGGGCAGCGGGAGACCGTGTGCGACTCCGTGAGCATGGAGAGCGACGACGATGGACGAGGGGCGGACGTATGCGCAAGCGAGCATGTCGGGTCGGCGCAACCGTGGTGGCGACGGTGATGGCGGGAGTGTGTCTGCTGCCCGCACCGGCAACGGGTGGCCCCATAGGTCGGTCCGGCGTGCCACAGGCCGATCCCGCGCCCGGTGGCCCTCAGCGCCCCTACGAACCCGATGTCTCCGGCCCGCGAAACGTCGACACCCTCGCCGCCGAGATCACCCATGACGGTGGCACGGAACAGGGCGTCCGGGTCCGCTTCGACCGCGCCAGCCACGCCGAGCCGGCCGGCCCTCCCGCGGCAGCCCGCCGCTTCGTGTTCCTCTTCGACGCATCACTGCGCTTCCGGCCGGACGCCTTTCCCACCTGTGCCCGCACCGTCATAGAGGAACAGGGGGCTGACGCCTGCCCCCAGCACTCGCTGATCGGTCGCGGAACCAGTCACCTCTACCCGACGGGCACCGCGCAGGTATACGCCTTCAACACCCGTTATCCGAACGGCGCGCGCGGCGCCCTCGTCGTCATCCCGGCCAACGACACGATCCTGGAACTCACGTGGGAGCGGGTCACTGCGCCCTACGGCCGCCTCGGCTACCGCTGGGCCCTCGACGAGATCCTGCCGCCCACCGTGACTCCGCCCGAGCAGCGCGTCGGCACACGGCGGTTCGAGCTGACGTGGGGCGCCACCCGCCCCACCGGCGCTGATGCGGTCAGCTTCGCCCGGACGACCGCGCAACCCGGTGAGGAACTGCGCATCGGCCTGTGGAGCGAGTTCGTCACCGGCCAGGTCGCGCTACCGGAATCGACCGCGACGCGCCCGTGAGCCGGCAAGGGCGGTCTTCGTCGGCCATCGACTCTGCGGTGCCGGGTACGGTTCGTCCACCGCGCCGGCGGCCTGCGCCGTCGGTGAACAGCCGGCAGCCGACCTCGCTGTTCACCGTGCCGCGCATCCGGACCCGTGGGCCGGTAAGGGCGAGGGACAGCGGTACTCCGGCCGCCCGACGGCGCCTGGACGGGCCGCGCTCAATGACCCGGCTCGTCGGGATCCTGCGCCGTACGAAAAGTGGCTTGTGCTGCTGGACTGGCTTGCTGTCGCGGCCGTCGCGAGCGTGTTCGCCGCGACGGCCGCGACGTGCAGAGCAATGATGTGGCCGCTTGCCTGCCCAGCGGCTATGAGTCCGCTGTTGAGGCCCGGCTCCGCCGAGCTCGAACCGGACATACGGAGGCCGAGACGGCCATCGTCGTGCACAGACGCCCACGGGCGGTTGACGGCCGTCGGCCTGGGCCAGGCGCAGGCCGATCGAGCCCGCCGTCACTGCGGCGTACGCACCGGGAGCTGTGGGGCCTGTCGAGACACTGGTGTCCGAGGACGGCCGGGCCGCGCTGTTTCCCGTCGACATCCAGCTCCGTCAGGCGGACGAGGACACCGTCGAGCAGTGCACGGTACGGGCACGCCTACGCGGGGCGGAGATCCACCGATCTCGCATCAGACGACCTCGGCCACCGCGCCGAACAGGTCAGCGCGGATCGTGTGTTCACCGGGCTCCGGTCGTAGGTCGTGACTTTGCGTTCCGGGCCACAGATCACTCAACCGCTCCCGCTCTCAAGCGCTTTCACTACAATTGATCGTGATCCGTGATCGCGTACAGCCACGGTTCCTCGGCTCACTGGGAGGGTCATGAAGGTCGTCATCACCGTGCGGGGCGATCACCCTGGCGATGTCGGTGCGGACGATCTGCGCCGATGGCTGGACAGCCAGCCCGCATTGCGCGGCAGGTTACGGAGAGCTGCTGATCCGGCCCCTCAGGCGGGCACGATGGGCCTCGCAGGCGACGCGGTGCTGGCGTTGCTCGCCCCAGGTGGTGTCGCAACGGTACTGGCGGGAGCGTTGATCGCCTGGGTGCAGACCAGGAAGGGCAGCCGGACCGTCACCATCACCTGTCCCGACGGGACCGAGATCAGCGTGACCTCCACACAGGTCGGGGCCATGGACGCGCACCAGGCGGAGGAACTGGCCCAGCGAATTTCGGCTGGCCTCGAAGCAACGGCGCGTGCGGAGAGCGACGATGCCCTGCCCGAGTCGTCTCCAGGCTCTCCTGGCGGCCCGGGGCCGACCGCCGGCCCGGCCGCGGGCCCGACGGCCGGGTCGCCCGCGCCGTGAATCCCCAGGCGCAGCAGGAGCAAGTGGCACCACCGGCCCCGGCCGCCACCGGCCTGGCGTCGCCCGGTGCGCGCGCCGTGCTCGTGGGCGCCGACAGCCACGCGCCCAGCTCCAGCTTGCCCAGCCTGCCCAGTGTTGCGACCACCCTGGACGATCTGGCCCGCGTGCTGCACGACGTCTGCGGCATGGCCACCGAGCGCATCCACCGGGTACCTCCCGAGGCCGGTGTGCCGGATGTCATCGCGGCGGTGGAGGACGCGGTCGAACAGGCCACCGGCGTGGTGCTGTTCTGCTACGTCGGTCACGGGCTGCTGGGACCCGCGGACGAGCTGTATCTCGCAACGCACGACTGCCTGGCGGCGGACCGGGTGTCCCAGGCCGTTCCGTACCGTACGGTCAGGGACCTGCTCGGCAGGGCGCCGGGCGGCAGCGTCGTACTGCTCGACTGCTGCTTCTCCGGACGCGCCGTGGCCCCGGAGGGCGGCGCGCGCCGTGACCCGTTCGTGTCCGCCCACCCCGATGGCAGCTTTCTGCTCGCTTCGGCCTCGTACTTTGCGGTGTCCTTCGCACCGGTCGGGGAACGGCACACGCTCTTCGGTGGTCGCCTGCTGCGCGTACTCGAACAAGGCGACCCCAGCGGCCCGCCGCGGCTGACCCTGGACCGGCTGCACGCCTGCCTCGACGATGCGTCAAGCGACGACTCCACACGCCCACACCGGCAGAGCACGGGCACCCTCGGCGCGCTGGTCGTCGCCCCGAACAACGCCTACCGGCCGGTGGCTCCCCCCGAGGCGGAGCCGCAGGCCGACGTGCCGTGCCCGTATCCGGGGATGGAGCCGTTCCAGCCGCAGGACAGCGGCTGGTTCTACGGCCGCGAGGAGCAGACCGCACGGCTACTGACCGCGGTACGCGACCCGACGGCCGGGACTCATCCGGTCATCCTGGTCGGGGCGTCCGGAGCGGGGAAGTCGTCGCTGCTGCGGGCCGGTCTGCTCGCCGGGATGGAGCGCGCCCACGAGGCCGGGGACGACAGCGCGTGGCCCGCGCTACTGCTGGCGGCGCCCGGGCCCCGTCCGTTGCGTGCGCTGGCCGACCTGTGGTCGCGGGCCTGCGGCCGGGACGTGGAAGAGGTGGAACGGGAGCTGGCCGAGGGCGGGTTCCCGGCGCCACCGGCGGGCCGTTCCGCCTGCCGCCTGCTCGTGATCGACCAGTTCGAGGAGGTCTTCACCCGCTGTCCGGACCCGGCCGAGCGCACTCGTTTCATCCGCGCCCTGTGCGGCGGCGCCACGAACCGCCCCGCCGGTTCCCGCCCACGGATCGTCCTGGCCGTACGGGCCGACCACTACGGCAACTGTCTGGCGCACCCCGAGCTTCGTGACGTCTTGGACGCTGTCGGCCCGCTGAACCTCCCGCCGCTGGACCAGCGGGCGCTGCGCGCCGTGATCGAGCGTCCCGCTGCGGACGCCGGGCTTCTTCTCCAGGACGGCCTGTCCGACCGTATCCTGGACGACCTGAACCGGTCGGCCGACGACGCCGATCCAGGCGCCGATCCGGACGAGGCCCGCGGCCCGGCCGCGGCGCTGCCGTTCCTGGCCCACGCCTTGCGTGAAACCTGGCTGCGGAGATCCGGTGCCGTCCTCACCCTGGCCGGTTACCAGGCGACCGGCGGAATCTGGGAGTCGGTCACCGCCTCCTCCGAGCAGCTCCACGAGACACTCGACGAGGCCGAGCGGCGTACGCTGCGCGACCTGCTGCTGCGCATGGTCCATCTGACTCCGGGCGCGGAGCCCGTGCCACGCCGCATCGCGCTGGCGGACGTGTCGGCGGGGCGCGGCGACGAGGACCGCGAACGCCTCGCAGGGGTCTGTGACCGGCTCACCACGGCACGCCTGATCACCGTGGACCAGGACGGAGTGCGGATCGCCCACGAGGCGTTGCTGCGTGCCTGGCCCCGGCTGCGCTCGTGGATCCTCGATGCCCGCGCCGAGTTGCTTGCGTATCAGCAACTGGCCGAGGCGGCCGCTGCCTGGGCCGAGCACGATCGCGGCCGCGACTATCTCTTCACCGGCAGCCGCCTCGCTGCGATCCGCCCCTGGCTGCGCGAGGACCCCGGTCCGGGCGGCGGCCCCGGTGTGGTGCTCACCGCCGCCGAGCGGGACTTCGCCCGCGCCTGCGTACGCGCGGCCCGGGGTGGGGGGATCAGGCGAGCCCTGGTCGTCGGTGGGGTGATGGCTCTGGCGCTGCTGCTCACGGCGGTCGGCACGGTCGCCGTCACCGAACGTGAGCGGTCCCGCGAACGGGCGGCGGAGCTGGCGTCGAAGCGCATCGCGGCCCAGGCTGACGCGCTGCGGTCGGAAGACCCCGCGGCGGCCCTGGACATGAGCCTGGTGGCGTACCGCAGGTCGCCGACCGCCGAGGCCCGGGCGAGCCTGGTGCGGGCGGCGATGACACCGGTGCACGTGACGCTGGCCGGACACCGCGACCGGGTCAACGACGTCGCGTACCGCAAGGACGGTGCGGTGCTGGCCAGTTCCTCCCGTGACGGCACCATCCGCCTCTGGCACACCCGCGACCCGTACCACCCCACCCCCGGCCCGGTCTTGCGCACCGGAAGTGCCGGTGCCCTCGGCTGGAGCCCCGACGGCCGCCACCTCACCGCGCTCACCACGTCGGAGCTGTACGTCTGGAACATGATCGACCCCGAACACCCGCGGCAGGTCGTCCGGAAGCCCGCGGATGTGGGCTTCGTCCGCCAAACCGACTGGATCCCGGACGGCCGCACTCTGGCCGTGGCGACCGACCGGGGCCGCGTACTGCTGTGGGATCTTACCGATCCGGCGCACCCGACCGTCACCACGCTCCGCGTCGCCGCCGAGCAACGCAGCGCGTACACCTGCGCTTTTCACCCCGATGGTCACACCCTGGCCGTCTCCACCGATGACGGCTTACTACGGCTGTGGGACCTGTCCGACCGCGATGCGCCACGACGCCGCGGCGCGCTCGCGCTCAAGGTGGGACTGTACACGTCCGCCTTCCACCCCACTGGCCGGTCCCTGGCCGTCAGCGGCGTCGGACTCAGCGGCGACGGAGGAGGTCTGTACGTCATCGACGTGACCGACCCCGATCACCCGAAGGCGCTGAAGAACGTTTCCCCCAAGCAACCCGTGTACCCCGACATCGCATACGCCCCGGACGGGTCGCACCTCGTGGTCGCTGCCACGGACGGTCGGGCTCGCATCATCAGCGACAACGGCGGGTCCACGTCGGTACCCAGCAACCTCTACTCAGGCACGACGCTGCCCCGCACCGCCCAACTCCGCGCAGTCGCCTACCGGCCCGACGGGCGGGGCATCGTCACCGGTGACTTCAAGGGCGGGATCCACCTGTGGAACCCACCTCCGCGTACCGTCACCGGATCCTTCGCGGGCGGCGGTCTCGCCCCCGGTGACGCCTTCGACGAGGACCAACGCCACCTGGCGACCGTCGACAGCAAACTGAGCACCGCCACGGTCTGGCGACTGGGCGAGAGGCTGACGCCTCTGGCGCTGGCCACCCTGCCCGAGCCCTGGAGCGGCTCACCACGTTTTCTGCCCAGCCGCAATGTGCTGGTCGTCCGGGACCGCGAGGGCAAACGGACGAAGCTGTGGACCTTGACGGACGGACGGCTGCGCCCGGGATTCACGTTCAGTCCCACGTCCGGGCCTCTTGCCATCAGCCCCGACGGGCGCCTGCTGGCGATCCAGGAACGCGGCAAGGGCCCGCTCATCCTGTGGGACGTCCGTGACGTGGAACGTCCGCGGCGGCTGGGCCAGGTGCCCGTCTCCGACGACAGGTCGATGAAGCCCGCCTTCGCGCGCCCCGGCGTCCTGGCCGTCATGACGGAAGAGGGAACGCAGATCTGGGACGTCAGCGACCCACGACGCCCACGACGAGGGCAGCAGGTGAAGGGCACACCATGGGCAGTGTTCCGGCCGGACTCGCCCGGCGATCGGCCGTTGTTGCTCGCCGCGCCGACCCAGGAGGACAATGATCCCCTAACCCCGGAACGTATCGCCGTATGGGCCCTGTCTCAGAACGGGACGGCACGCGAACTGACCGACGGAATCACAGGTGAACGCCGGCTCACCGTCATGGCCTCCGAACGCCTCTTGGCCAACCTGTCCGACTCCGGCCAGCCGGCCCTGTGGGAACTGGACGACGCCGGACGCGAGATCGCCCTCCCAGGGTCCCTCAGCGGCCTGGACGGCATCGAGGCGCATCCGGAAGCCGGTCTGCTGGCCGCCTGGCAGGACGAGACCGGCGCCCGCGACCTGGCCGTGTGGCACCTGACCGACGCGGACGGCGACACCGAACTCCTCTACCACGTACCGGGCCTCACAGAAGGGATCCTCGGCTTCCGGGTGCAACAGTTCAGCCCGCGCGGGGATGCCCTCGTCCTGTCCACGGGCACGGAGCTCCTGGAGGGCCTCGGGGCTGGGATCCTGCTTTTGGACACCGCCCCCGCACGGCTCGCCGACACGCTCTGCTCGGTCCGCACGGGGCCAGTCCCCGACCGGGTGTGGCGCAAAACCTTCCCCGACCTGGACTACGACGACCCCTGCGCCTGACCAGCCAGGCGTCCCGGTCCCTTCACCTTCTTTCCCCGCGCGGCCCGGTCTCCCGCCACCACGCCGCCACCTGCTTTGTCGTCTTGCTCGGCGGCCCCGTGCACCGTGACTTGCATTGAAAAGCCCATCTGCCGCAGGATCCATGACAGTTGCGGTGACCGTGTTCCGTTCGGGCAACGTCCTGCTGCGGTATCGGCCACCCGGCGGTGCCGGGAACCGTTAGGTGAGGCCGAGGGCTGACAGGGGCCGGTGGTAGTCGCGGGCGGCGTGGCCCAGGTCAGAGCCGCTTATCGGGGCGTCGACGGACCGGCTTTCCGTATGTTGGACTCGTTTCCTGCCATCGTGGTGTGCGGTGGTGACGAGTGTCCTGGCCCGGCCCGGTGACCACGCCGAGAGGGCGACGGTTGCCAGCCGCTCAGCAGGAACGACCAGTGGTCCGGAAAGACCTTGGGCAGGTAGGTGCGGCCGAGGCGACAGACCCCAGTCGGCCGTCGAACCAGTCCGCGACTTTCTCCCCGCCTCCGGCTGGACGTGCCCCCGTCTCGCGCGAGTTCGGGTGCTTGGCCGCGGTCATGCGCGCTCCCCGGGGGCGTGCGGTGGGGAGAGCTCGGGGCGCTCCGGGACTGTGTCCTCGTCCGGCGCGTTCCGCGTGTCGTCCGGTCGCACGTGGGTGAGCTTGGCGGGGTTGGTGACGATGTAGACGTCGGAGACCTGGTCGCCGTCCGGGGTGAGATCCATGACCATCACGGCGTAGGGGGAGTCACCCGTGAACAGCACCGCCGCGTCGTCGCCGTTGACGCGACGGTAGCGGATGTCCATGTCCTCGGTGCGTCGGGTGGCGTAGCCGGCCAGCATGCGGGCGGCCTTGTCCCGGCCGTGGACCGGGCGCAGCCCGGCCGCCTGCCGCGCGCCTCCGCCGTCGATCCAGACCGTCACGTCCGGGGCGAGGATCTCCATGAGTGCGTGGAGGTCGCCGCCGAGGGCGGCGGCGACGAACCGTTCGGTGGCCTCCCGCCGGACGCGGGGGTGGGCGCGGTAGCGGGGGCGGCGGGCGTGGACGTGGGCGCGGGCTCGGTGGGCGAGTTGACGTACGGAGGCGGGGCTGCGGTCGAGCATGCCGGCGATCTCGGTGTGGGGATAGCCGAACACCTCGTTCAGGACGAACACCGCCCGTTCCAGCGGTGTGAGGGTCTCCAGGACGACCAGCATCGCCATGGAGACCGAGTCCGTACGTACCGCGTGGTCTGCGGTGTCCGGGGCAAGGCTGCCGGTGATGGCATCGGTGACCAGGGGCTCGGGCAGCCAGGGACCGACGTATGTCTCCCGGCGGGAGGCGATGGCGGTCCTCCGGGCGAGCGCGTGGTTCACCGCGATGCGTACGAGGTAGGCGCGCGGGTTGCCGATCTCCGCCGCCGGCGCCCGGCGGTTCCTGCCGGACCAGGACAGCCAGGTCTCCTGGAGCACGTCCTCGGTGTCGGCGACGGTGCCGAGCATGTTGTAGACGACGGAGAACAGCAGCTCGCGGTGGTCGACGAAGAGCTGCGTCGCGTCGTGCGCCAGGCCGTCCTGTCGATTTCCCGTGCTCGGTCCGCGCGGCGCGTCCTGCGCCGGTCCTGCCCCGCCCGTTGCTGGGTTGTCGTCGGGTATGGCTGCCATGGGTCGCCCTCCTGTCCGGCGCTCACTTGTTAGAGGGACGGGGCAGCCGGAGTGTGACATCCACCTGGTGAGCGTGACCGTCACCGACCGGCCCTTGGGAGTCGTACTTGCCCGAGCCGGCCGCGTCCCGGACGGGCGAGACCGTGGAGGCTGTCGCAGTCCCTTCCTTCCTGACAGGCAGGGCGCCTGCCGCACCTTCGCCCCATGGCCGCCGAGGTCATGCCATGTGTCCCTCCGGCTCTCTGGATGCGGCCCAAGAGCCTGGCGGCCGGGACACGGTCACCTCCAGCAGCGACAAGCGCCCCTCGGTGTCGTCGGTCGTCGCCTTGACGGCGAATGCGGGCGGCAGCGGGATCCGCCCCGGCCTGGCGGCACCCGGTTCCAGCAGGATGAAACGGTCTGCAGGCATGAGCGTGGCCCTCCTTGAGCGGCTCGGTCGGATCCGGATTCATTTCCTGCCGCCGAACGCCTCCTTCCGGATGACATCGAGGAAGCTCGGAACACCTTCCGTGGTGCGGACGTCGACGAAGGCGCCCACATGGCGGTCTCCGGCCGCCTCACGCAGCAGCGCGTTTCCCAGATCCGCGCGCGAGGTGAACCGGCCGGGCAGGCGCGAGGTCGCGACCTGGTAGTCGCTGACGGCATCCGTGTCGAAGAGACCGGCGGGGCGGATGATCGTCCACGCGCGATCGCTGTCGCGCACGATCTCCTCCATGCGCCGCATGTCGTCGTACACGGTGCGTCCGATGGTGCGCGCGATGAAGGGTTCGAGCACCTTCCGGAAGAAGAGAGTCTCGCCGGGTGCCGGCACGCCGAAGAGCATGGTCGAGGTCACGCAGACCAGGCGTCGGACGTCGTGCTTCGTCATGGCCTGCGTGATGTGGGTGATGCCCTCGGAGTACACCGTGACGGGGTTTCGGCTGTACGGCACCCCGAGCGTCGAGATCACCGCTTCCTGCCCGGCCACGGCGCGCTCCACGGCGGCGGGGGCGAGCACATCCGCGCCGACCACCCGCAGTCGCGGGTCGCTCAGCGGGAACTCCTCGGGGCGCCGGGTGACAGAGGTGACCGTGTGCCCTTCGGCGATCGCCTGCTGGGTGGCCTGCCGTCCGGTCGGTCCGTTCGCCCCGAATATGACGAGCTTCACGTGGTTTCCCCTCTCCTGCGGACGACTCTGCCGACGGGCATGGGGGTGCATACGGTGTCGTCGTCCAGGCTGGTCTTGCCAGATGAGAGGAGCCCGACGGCGGCGAATGTGACACCCCGCACTCGGGTGGGACGTGGACCACACCTATTGGGCATGTCCGGCGAGGTGCGGTGGGGCGCGGGTGAGCCCCGGCAGGCGCGCCGGGGCTCACCCGGAGTGGTGTGTCAGCGGTCCATCAGTACGAACACACCCCACCCGAGGTATTCGCGCTGGTACCTGGCGTGCTGGACGGGTGCCGCAGCGAGTTCCGCACGCATGTCGTCGGCGAGCTCGTCATCGGGGTTCGCATCCAGCCAGCGTCGGATGTTGAGCCACTGTGCCGCAACGTACCGGTCCCAGCTGTCCTGGTCGGCAAGGACCATCTCGACGACATCACAGCCCAGGGCGCTGAACCGTCCGAGCAGTTCAGGCAGCGGGAGCAGGTCGTCCTTGCGGGCCATGTGGCAGCCCTCGATGGTGGCTTGGTCCTGAGGCTCACGGCGCCAGTACGGTTCACCGATCAGCATCATGCCGCCGGGAACGAGACTGCGCCGCAGGAGTTCGACGGTACCGGCCACGCCAGAGCCGATCCAGGTGGCGCCGACGCAGGCAGCGATGTCGACGGGATCGTCGGCGACATGGCCCGAGGCGTCCGCGTGCACGAAGCCGACCCGATCGGCAACCCCCAGCTCCACGGCCCGCGCGCGGGCGGCGTCGATGAACGCGGTGCTGATGTCCACCCCGGTGCCGGCCACACCGTGGTCGCGGGCCCAGGTGCACAGCATTTCGCCCTTGCCGCAGGCGAGGTCGAGCACGCGGGTGCCCGGCGACGGGCTGATGGCCTGACCCAGGATGGCCAGTTTCTCGCTCGTGAACGGGTTGCAGAGGCGATGGCTGCTCTCGCGGATGGTGAAGCTACGTGGCAGATCCACTGCGGGGGTTCCTTCGGTCCAGGGAGGTCGGAGCGGCTGGGCAAAACGGCCGGCGGGAGAGGGCCGCGCGTACCTGAACCGTCATCAAATCCACCTCTTCGGACGCGTGAAGGCTGGGACCGGCCGAGGGTACGGCCGCTGATACCGCCCGGTCCATCGCATATCAAGCTCACGACCGAGAAGGTGCTGTCGCACCGGCCAAGGAAACGCCGCGGCCCGACGCGTCCCCTACCCGAGCGACGGATCACCCTCTTCGGGCACGTATGTCACACCCTGGCGCCCGTAGCCCTCTAGGGATACGGCAGCGAAGGAGATCCGATGCCGGACGGCAGGCCGTCAGCCTCGCCGTCGGGCAACCACCACGGCACAGCGATCCGCATAGGAAGGCTCATGAACGTCAATCAGCGCATCCTCGCGATCTGCACACTCACCGCAGCACTCATCGGCGCCGCCACCGCGCCGGCATTAGCCGACCAGCACGTCAGCGTGACCCCCCAGGACAGCCGTATCACCGGCACCCCCCAAGAGAACCACGCCACGGTGACTCCGCTCGACGCCCACGTCACCGGCGCCCCCAAATGGGGGCGGGTGGGCACCTGGGGTCCCTACAAGAACGGAGCGAGCAGGACCAAGGCGTACGTCTGTCTCAAGCAGGGGGCGGCTGGGCAGGACGCCGGGACGTGGAGCGACTGGTACTGCCAAGCCGAGGGCGCCTACGTCTACCTCTACGCCAACAAGTAGGGCGCGGCGGCGTCACCCGTTCGCGTTGCTCCCGGCCGATACCGTCCTCCTGGGCAGCATGTGGACGACGGTCAGCCGGAACGTCGTTGGGCAAGCCGCAGGGAGCAGGGCTTGCCCAGCACCCAGCTGGCTTGTCCGGCTACCGGCGCTGCCCGCCGGTGGACCGGTACCACTGCCACCGCTCTCCGCACGGCGGTTCACCCACGAGTGCGTCGCCTGGCTCACCCAGCAGGGCGGTGGCTGTCGTACTCGGCCGGCATGACCACCACCGACGCCGTCCACCACGCGGTACTGCGGGTGTCGGCCGCCGCATGGACTCCGGCCGTCGAGCAGGACGGCGAGATCCGCGGCGTGGCCCAGGGCGCCGAGATCACCGGGGATGACCTGAGGATGGGCACCCTGGGTCCCTTGCATGACGTGGGTCACATTCGCCGGGCCGATGTCACATGCGGGGCCACGTGCCTCCTCATGGTGTGTGTCGAGTCGGGGTGTGCCGAGCATCCCGAATCGGGTGGCCCGGGGGCGTGATTCCACCCCGGGCCACCCGACTCCCACAACTCCAGGAGGGTTTATGTCGTCCCACCTTCACCACAAGACGCTGGGGCGTCGGTCGCCATCACGGCTGTTGTCGGTGACCGCGGTGCTGGCCCTCGGCGTGGCCGGGTGGGGTGTCCCCGGCGCCGTCCAGCCCGAACCGGCCGACGCCGCAACCGACACGGGATGGAACCTGGGCAAGTACCTGGGGGTGTGGAACTACGATCAGCCGAACCGCGAGAGCATGAGGAACATCGCGGAACTCAGGTGTCCGGCCGCGCAGCCGGACTGTCCGAGCCCCGTCCCGGGTTCGACGCCAGGCTCCGCGGTGCAGATCCCCCAGATCGGCTGGATCTTGTTCTCGAAGGAGTCCGACGGAAGGATCGTGGGGCGGACCGATCGAGGCTGCACGTACCGGTTCAAGGCGCAGTCGGACTCCCTCCAGCTCGATCCTCCCTCCCAGCACTGTTTCAATCGCGTGATCAACTCGGGCTACACCCTGACCCGCTGGTCGGTGACCGTCTCGGGCAGGCACGAGAAAGAGACCATCGCGGGCGTAAGCCACGGGCCGAACGGCGACTACGCCTTCGTACTGGACCGCGGCGCCCGCACCAAGGTCGAGCCAGAGCCTTGGGGCAAAGTGGCGAAGCGATTCACCGGCCGGTGGGCGTACGTCCCTGCGGACCGCTCGCGGTTGATCAACATGGTCACGTATCGATCGGTCGGACCGGACGGTTCGATGCAGGTCAGCCAAGCGCATCAGCGCGGCCTCGTTGCCATGACGGTGAAGCCGGACCGCGCGGTCGTCGCCCGGACCGCGGACGGGTGCCGGTGGACCCTGGCGGTGCGGGGGAACACTGCGGAGCTGAACCCGCCCGGACAGGTCTGCCAACGGCCCGGCGAAACCGTCACCGTCGACTTCTGGCAGGTAGCGAGCGACGGGAAAGAACAGGCGTCGATCATGAGCGGTGTTGTACGGCGCGACGGCCTTAACTCCAGTTTCGTGCTCAATGTGGGGGCCCTGGCGAGGCGATGACACGGCAGCCGCCGGGGAGCCTGCCGTATCCACGGGCGCGCCCTTGGAACAAGGGGATCCAGCGACCGCCTGCCCAGTGGATCGCGTCCATCGCTCCCAGAGGCCAACCGGACTCAGCGGACGCCGACCATGGTGAACGTGGTGCTCCAAAACCCGGACTGCTTCAGCGCCGAAACTCGGGCCACGGCACAGACCGCCAAGGACCAGATCGAGACGAACGCCAATAACGCCGCCGTCTGGGACGCCGCCGACAAGATCGCAGATTGCGCGGCGGGGACATCGCTCAACTGCTGACAGGGCGACCGCCTCCCCGCGTGCCTTCCGGGGAGTGCCGATCACGAAAGCGACAGTCTCAGGGAAGCGGAGAGGCTCCTGCACACGCCCCTCAGCGAAAGCAGGATCAGACCCTCTCCGCGCCCCTGAGTCTCCCCACGACAGTCGTAGGCCGTCGCCGACATCTAGGCACTCGACGACCGAACGTCGCCACGCAACGCGGCATGACCCCAGGTCAGGGCAGGTGCCAGGTTCTCGGTGAACAACTCTGCCCTCAATCGGTGGCTTGGGCTCCCCCTTCGAGGTTTCGTCGAGCCGTGCGGGTCCACTCAAGCACGCCGCCATGGAGTTCCCTCATCGCCGCGTCCAAACGGCGTCCCGGTTCGTAAGGGCCTCTTTGCGCTGACCACGCCGCATCGGCGAAGTCCTCAGCATGCTCCATTGCGCGCCTCGCCAACACCATCAATGCCTCGGCCCGATCCGCTTCATCGGTATCGACGGACAACCGCAGAGCGGACTCGCGAAACCACAAGACCTCGAAAGTGCGCGCCATCGCCTCCTTGGCAGCAGTGAGATCCGCTCCAGACCTGCCCAGGCCTTCCTCGTACATACCAGCCGTAGCCTGCATGTGCGCTATGGCCCGCTTCATCACTTCGATCTGCCCGAGGAACGAAGCGTAGGCATCTCTCCGGGCTTGCCAGACCGCTTCCTGCCGCTGCACCTCCGCCTGTGCATTAACACCAGCTAGAGCCGCATCAACCTGTGCCCTACCAGTCCTGATCGAAGAGAACCAGCCGGCTGCTGCTGTGACGACAACTCCGCCGACACCGATCCCCGCGGCCCAGATGGCCGCCGCCCCCTCATCCATGCCCAGCGATTATGCCGAGGGGGGATCGCCGCGTGGCGGGCCGAGCTGGAAGTGCTGGTGGAGAGGCCGAGCCAGCAGCTCCAGATGGCGCACGAGGAACTGGAAGAACTCGCCGTCGCCGAGCCGGTGATGCACCGCCTGTCCGAACAGATGCACGCCGAAGCTGAGCAGGCGACGCCCACGGGTTCCCAGCCCTCAGCACCTCAGCCCTCTCGGCACTGTCCCCGCGCGACCGGCACCCTGGTACGGACCGCGGGGAGCCCTTGCTCAAGGGCCAAGCCGTACCGTCACCCGGCGGGTTCGATACGGAGGACGGCGGCGGTGTCGAGGATCTCGGCGACCTGAAGGCTCATGGCGTCGTTGATGGTCGCGGCGGGTCCCTCACCGCAGCTGAGCCGGACGCCGCCTCCGCCCTCCGACTAGCTGGATTCGGCGGCGGCGAGTTGACCGGCGTACGGCTGGGCGGCATGGAGCACCGTGTGGCCGAAGTCCCGTGCTCATTGGCCAACTGTGGGGTTGTGACCGCGCTTGCGTGACGACTAGGCCAGAACCAGGCTGCGCGCTACGTCGTCGGGCTGAGGAGTCACCGAGAAGGGCACAACCAACTGGAAGGGCTATGGCCGACGTCTGGTGACGGCTCAGCTCGACGCCGGAGGCTAATGGATGCTTGCGGCGTATTCGTTGTGGATCTGCGACCGCAATCGGAGGACTGGGTTCTATGCCCGGCGCAGTACCCGGCTGGCTCCTGCTGCGACCGTCGTGGCCAGGAGCCAGCCCATGCCGATCAGTGCAACGGTGCTCCACTGCATGATGCCGGTCGGAGCGTAGGAGCGTTCCTGCCCCAGATCGACGAGGGGCAGCAGCAGGTCGAGCGTGTAGATCGCGGGCTGGAAAGGCGGTGGCTTGCCGTCGCCCACAGCGGTGGGTGGCAAGGCGGTGAATAGAGCCGTTCCGGCGGCCAGGAGACACAGCAGCAGCCACACGGCACGCAGAGGGCGGTAGCCGTAGCCCACCGTCCCGTCCTGGAGCAGGCTCCACAACCTGGCAGGGGGAGACAGCGCGCGCCGCATACGGCGATGCTTTGCGACCAAGACGGCTCGGGCATCGGCGTCCTGGCCCTGGCGCTGATAGGTGGCGGCGAGCTGCTCGTACGGCTGGGGCACGAACCCGGCAGGGTCACGGCCCAGCCAGGGCAGGCGTGCCCGAGCCGGGAGCGCGGGGTGCAGGCTGTCGTAAATGGCGCCGTCGAGGACCAGTCCAGTGGGCCAGGCGGCAGGGATGTCCTCCAGCAACCCGATTCTGCTGTGGCGTAGATCGATCACGCCCGCCGGGGCCTCGCGCAGGCGAAGCGCGAGGGAGGCCGTGGAGGATGCAATAAAGCTCAGGGCCGACTCGCCCGCAGGTGTGTCGAGTACAGCGTCATCGAGGCTGACACGGCTGCGGACCGTGACGCTGATGAGGGAGATCCTGCCGTGCGCGGTGAAGCCGTTAGACAGACGGATCACACCGCCGGTCTCAACTCCGTTGGCGCACAGGGCTGGTTGGTCGTTGAGGGCGGTCAGTTCGGCGCCTTGGAACAGGAGGGAGCCACCGATATGGGAGTCACGTAGGTCGATCATGCCGTGTCCGACGAGTCTGTCCCGGCAGTCGATGTCGCCGCCGACGCGCAGTCGGGGGGCGTTTAGAGCGGCATCCGCGGTCGGCACGCTGGACGAGACGTCGAATCGGGCCCCCTTGAGGACCACACTGCCGCGCACCGAGGTGTCCTGGATAATGACGGGGCCGTTTACGACCAGACCGCGTCCGGCCCAGATGTCACCGCCTATCTCCGCACAGGACAGGTTCAGGGCGTGTGTACCTGGGCCAGAACCCGGTCCGTCCAGGCGGCAGTCGTCCATCCTGACGGTTCCGCCGATGGAGGCCCCGTAGAGATTGACCTGCCCGGTGCCCGAGAAGCCGGAGTCGAGGAACAGACCGCCGCCCACAGCCAACTCGGGGGCCTGGAGGCCCGCGTCGCCACGGATGCGGGTACCTCGGAAGGCAAGGACGTCTTGTATCCGGGCGCTGTTCAGGAACACCGTGCCGGCGCAGTCGAGGCCCGACGCCCAGAAGTCCTCACCCACCTCGACAGACTGCGCGTCGAGCGCGGCCTCGCCATGGGTTGGGCGTACGGCGGTGTCGTTCAGAGACAGCCGGTTTCCGACAGTGAGGGAGCGCAGGTCCACTGTGCCGGTGACGGTACAAGCGGTGATCCCGCACTCCTGGGCTACGCGGGCACCGACCAGACTCAGCCCGGGCATCGTGCAGGCGCTCAGCTCCAAGGCTGCGTCGAAGTGCGCGTTGTCGAGGCGAAGAGTGGCGTCGAAGCGGCACCGGTCTAGGCGGACCGAGCCGACGACCGTGACCTCGGCAAGGTCCAACTCTCCGGTAACGCGCGCTCCACGCAGCCGCAGGCGGGCCTGGCAACCGGGGTGGGGCGAGGGTGCGGCGATCAGAAGGTAGCGGAGGGCACTACCGCGCACCTCGGGAACGCCCTCACACCACTCGCCGAACCGATACGCCTCCCACACCAGCCGCTCGTGCGTGCTCCATTCGTCCGGCGGGTCGTCTTGAACCGCTCCGGGTCTGATGGAGGCTCGATTCCCTGAGAGGATCGAGTCATGGCACGTCCGTCCCCCTACCCTGCTGAGCTTCGTGAGCGCGCGGTGC
>NZ_LLZG01000408.1 GCF_001509475.1 Streptomyces regalis | reverse complement strand
GTGTTGGGGTGGGCGGCTGTCGGGTGGGGGGCGTTCGTGCCGACCGGGCGGCCGGGGTCGTGGTCGGTTGGGACGGGGTTGTTCGCGGTGGGCGGGTGCTTGGGGCGGGTGTCCTCGACGAGACGCGGGACGGCCATGCCGGGCCCGTGGTCGGGAGTGTCCTCGGGCATCGCCGGGCGGAGCCTCATCGTGGGCCCGCTTCCGCGGCCGGGGCCGTCGTCCCGACGCGTGCCAGTGCCCACCAGGCGGCGAGGCCGAAGCAGATCGCCGTAAGGACGGTGGAGGGGCCGCCGATGTCGGCGTACAGGAAGTTGACGAGCTGCCACAGCAGCAGCCCGCAGGCCGGGAGCGCAACGTCGCGGGCGCGTCCGCTGCGCCGCAGCCGGCGCAGTGCGCACACCAGCAGGGCCAGCCAGCTGCCCGCCACCGTGAGCAGACCCAGCAGGCCCTGCTCGCTGAGCAGCAGCAGGTACATGTTGTGCGGGGAGAGCAGAGGCTGGCGCCGGAAGGCCTGCCCCGCTCCCTGCGTGTCGCTGCCCGACGACAGCGCCAGCGAGGCATGGCCGTCCCGGTGTGCGGGAAAGGCCTTCAGCCCCACGCCCGTCACCGGGTGCCCGTGCCACATGTCGGCGGCCGCCGCCCACATGGTGTACCGGTCGACGACCGACTGGTCCGGCGCCTCGGCGACCTGGGTGATGCTGGTCAGCCGCTCCTGCAAGGCCGCGGCGCCCACGCCGAGCCCGCCCACCAGCACCACCGAGGCCGCGACCGCCGCCGCGAACACCTTCACCGCCGGCCGCATGCCGACCAGCACGAGCTGCGCCCCGCAGGCGACCGCCGTGGCGATCCAGGCACCCCGGCTGAAGGACAGCGCGAGCGGCACGAGCAGGGCCAGCGCACATCCGACCGCCACGAGCCTCCCCCACCCTTCGGGCGGGGGGACCCCCAGCCGCCGCGCCCGCGTCCCGAGGGCGAGACCGGTCGCGGCCACCACGCCGCACGCGACGACGCTCGCCATCCCCATCACGTCGGACGGCCCGAACGTGCCGACCGCCCGGATGTCGGCTCCCTGGTACAGGGCCCCGGTCCCGGTGAGGTACTGGTGCACCCCGATGGCCCCCTGCCACAGCGCGAGGCCGACCAGGGACCACAGCACCAGCCGGGCACCCCGCCGGTCGCGCACCAGCAGCACCACCGCGACCGGGACGAGCACGAACACCTGCAGGTAGCGGGCCAGTCCGGTGACCGCGTCGCCGGCCGTCACCGCCCCCGCCGCGGCGACCGCGATGCCCACCACGGGCAGCCCCAGCACGAGAGCCGCCGTCCGCGTCAGCGGGCGCCGCGCCCGCCGTACGGTGTCCACGACCGCCCACAGCACGACCAGCCCCGAGGCCGCGTCGGCGGGTGTGGCGGCGCTGCCCGACGCGACCGGCAGCCCCAGCAGGACGACGACCGCCACGACCGGCAGGACGGACAGGACGGGCAGCACGGAGCCGGCCCGGCGCAGCGGCGGCGGCAGCGCCGGAAGCGGCGGTGCGAGCGGGGGAGAGGCCGCCGAGGATGTGCTCACCGGCGCTCAGCTCCCCGTCGGGCGTACGAACTGTGCCGCCGTGCGCAGCAGGATGCAGACGTCCTGCCACAGCGACCAGTTGTCGATGTAGGCGTTGTCGTAGCGGCACCGGTCCTCGATCGAGGTGTCACCGCGCAGCCCGTGGATCTGGGCGAGCCCGGTCATCCCGGTCCGCATCCGGTGGCGGGCCGGATAGCCCGGATGGGCCTGGCTGAACTTGGCGACGAAGTAAGGCCGTTCGGGCCGCGGGCCGACCAGGCTCATGTCACCGCGGAAGACGTTCCACAGCTGCAGCAGCTCGTCCAGCGAGGTGCGGCGCAGGAAGTGGCAGAAGCGGCTCATGTCCTGCTCGTTCGCCACGCTCCAGCGCGTCGCCGCCTCGTGCGCGCTGGCGGGCCGGTGGGTGCGCAGCTTCAGCATCGTGAACGGCCGCCCGTCCTTGCCGATCCGCTCCTGGCGGAACACCACGCCCGGCCCGTCCATGACCCGCAGCACGACCGCGCACACCAGTAGCACCGGGCCGGCCAGCACCAGCAGCGAGCCCGAAAGGACCACGTCGAGCGCCCGCTTGCCCGCGCTGCCGCGCCGCCGCCCGCTCCTCGGCCACAGCAACCTGCGCGAGAAACCGGCCAGATGACCCGCCCCCTCGCGGCGCCCGCCCAGTCCGTACCACGGGGAGTCGGCGTCCAGCTCCCACAGCACGCATCCGTACGCGGCCAGCCCCCGCAGCACCGCGGCCTTCTCCACCCGGGTCGCGGCACCTACGACGAGCACCGCCTCCACACCGTTCTGGATGAGCGCCCGACGCGCGTCCTGCGCCGTGGTGAGGACCGGCAGACCGGGCTCGTCGTCGATGTCGCCGAGGACTTCCACGTCGTCGGCGATGACACCCACCGGCCGTACCCCGCAGCCCGGTTGGCGCAGCAACGCGGCCGCGACCCGCCGGGCCGCCGCGACCGGCCCGACCACCAGGGCGGGACAGGGCCGGCGCCGCACTACCCGGCGCCGACCGCCGTGCACCGCCGCGCGCCCCGCGCAGGCCGCCGCACCGTGCACGGCGACAGCGACGACCAGCACGGCCGTCGGGAGCGACCGCAGCGGGGAAAGCGCCACGACAGCCGCCCAGCCGACGGCGATCCGGCCACAGACGGCCGGGAGTTCGTCGAGTGCGCCGGGGACGACAGAGGTGTCGTACAACGAGGCCCGCCGGTTCAGCCCGATCACACCGAGCGCCAGCAGTGCGAAGACCAGCGGATACCTGTGCGGCGCGGGCACCACCAGGGCGCCCAGCAGGGCGGCGCCGCCGTCGACGATCCCCAGGCAGGCCCCAAAGACCCGCCGCGGACGCCGGGCACCCCGGCCGGCGGGCGCCCGGCGTCCGGCGCCGAGGCCGCGCGGGCCGAGAACGGAACCGGAGTCCCGGGATGGCGGCTGCTGCCCCGCGGGCGTGGCGACGGTGCTTTCCGCGGTCATGTGGTGATGCACTTCCTGCCCTCGTCAGGTGCGGCCGGCGTGACGGCGATGCCGAGCAACTCGCGGTACACGTCGGCCACTGCGTCCGTGGTGTGCCGCAGGTCGTGGGCGACGAGCACATGTGCCCGGCCCTGTGCGCCCAGCGCCGTGCGCAGCGGTTCGTCCCGCAGCAACGCCGTGAGCGCCCGCGCCAGCGCGCCGGGGTCCTCCGGCGGCACCAGGCAGGACGGCGAATGGCCGGGCGGAAGACTCTCGCGCGCCCCGGCGACGTCCGTGACGACGACCGGCCGACCACACGCCATGGCCTCCAGCGGGGCGAGCGCCATGCCCTCCCAACGGGACGGCAGGACCACGACGTCGGCGGCCCGGTACCAGGGGGCGGCGTCGGCGGTCGCGCCGGCGAACTCCACCGACGCGGGCGCCCCCGAGCGCAGCCGCGCCGCGTCCGGGCCGTCGCCGACCAGCACCAGCCGCGCGCCGGCCACCCGCCGCACCACTTCGGGCCAGGCCGCCAGGAGCACGTCCTGCCCCTTCTGGCGGCACAGCCGGCCCACGCACACGACGAGCGGCCCCGCCCCGGAGCTCGCTCTGTCTCCTTCCGGCCGGAACCTGTGGGTGTCCACACCGTTGGGGACCACACGCCACTCGGCGGCGATCCCGCACCGCTCCCCGGTACGCCGCTCGGCCTCGCTCACACACAGCACGCGCGTCGCCCACCGCGCCCCGAACCGCTCCCAGCCCCGCGTCAGATGCGCCATGACGCCGTCCACGGCCTCGAACGACCAGGCGTGCGGCTGAAAGACGGTCGGAAGGCGGCCGTGTACCGCGAGCCGGGCCGCGAGCCCTGCCTTCGCGCTGTGCGCGTGCACCAGGTCGGGCCGCACCTCGCGCACCAGCCGCGCCAACGCCCGTACCTCGCCCGGGAGTCGACGCCCCGGCGAGCGGGTCGCGTCCCAGCGCAGCACCGTGCAGGCCGGCCCGCGCAGGGCCTCCGCCGGCATGCCGCCCTGCGGACAGGCCACCGTCACCCGCATCCCCGCGGCGAGCTGTGCCGCCACCAGATCCGTCACGACCCGCGCGACTCCGCCCTCGACGGGCTGGGCGACATGCAGAATGTGCGGCACGGAACTGCGCATGACCGAGGCTGCCCTTCCGAAGAAAAGAGTCCGAACCAGCAACACGATGTGTGGCTCGCGTTCGGCTTCCTGGAGTCATGGGACGAGCAGCACCAGCCACTTATCCATATTTATCTGCCAACCGGTCAACGATGTTGGAATGATCGCGTTTTCTGAGTAGTTTCTCGCGCGGGACCACCCGTTTGGTGCCATGGGCCGTTCGGGGTGACCGGCTGGTGATCACATGATCTGAAACTCCCGCGCCCGCGACGCAGCGGGTCTTTTCGTATGAGTTCCTGCAACTTGTCGGCAGCAGAGTTTCCACGGGGATCCCCTGTCGTTAGCCCAGGAGAACCGAGACCGAGTCACTCGCGACGCCCGGGGCGTGAAATCCCTTCCGGTGGGCGCGAGTTACGGAAGTCGAGTCCCCACGAAAGGAACATGATGAAGAACCTGAAGGCTGCCGCCGTCGTCGCAGGCTCCCTCGCTGTCGCCGGAGTGGCCGGTCCCGCCGCCGCGGTCGACATGCCGGCGTCGGGCCTCGTCGACAACGGGAAGACGGTCGCCCGCAGCCTCCCCAACGCCGCCAAGCTGCCGACGGGCTACGTGGGCAACAACGTGAAGCGCACGGCGGACGGCGTGAAGCAGGGCGTGAAGAAGTCGTCCGTGGTGAAGACCCCCGTCTTCGGCGGCACGCTGCCGAACCCCGTCGACGGCCAGCTGCTCGGCGGACTCCCGATCAGGTAGGCGACCAGGTAGGCGATTCGTTCCTCGACTTCGTCGCCCATCGGCTCGACGTTCCGGGCCGGCTCCGCATCCTCGGAGCCGGCCCTTCGGCATGTTCGGGGAGCGCAATTGCTTTTGATGTGTTGCTTTTGAGCTGTGCCCCGTTGGGCCAAACGAAGGAATCAGGGTGACCACGGATGGCCCAGCTCCGTTAGTCCCATCGAATGGGCGCTCATTCCTCCTTGTTGGCGCTCCCTCATGTGGGCCCTGTCTGCGCACCGATGCGGACAGGGCCCACGAGTTTGTTACCGAAATCTCCGTGCACAAAAGCCGATGGCGGCCTGCCGGAAACCCGGCAGGCCGCCATCGAGTGGAGCACTGCTCAGAACAGCAGGCCGCCCACGTACGGAGCGTTCTGCGCCTGGTCGACCTTGGCCGTGTTGCAGGCCGCGTAGTGCGAGTTCGGAGCAGCGACGCCGCCGAGAACGGCTCCGTTGGACCACGGGGCGAGGCAGCGAGCGTCGAGGAGGGCGCCGTTGACGACGGCGATCCCCTGCTGGGGTTCGTTCACGACGACCGGGGACGTCGAGAAGCCGCTACCGCCCTTGACCGTGGTGGTGTCACCGTCGGCCGCGGCGGTGCCGCCAGTCGCGAGGACGATGCCCGCGGCGATGGCCGAGATGGCCGTAACCTTCTTACGCATAAGTTGAGCCTTTCCGGGCTGCGTTCGGGATTTACCTGCTCCGAATGCTCGGAGCAGGAGTCAGAACAGCAGGCCGCCCTTGTACAGGGCGTTCTGCGACTGGTCGATCTTGGCCGTGTTGCAAGAGGCGTAGTGCGAGTTCGGTGCGACGACGCCGCCGAGGACGGCTCCGTTGGACCACGGCACGGCACAGCGCAGGTCGACGGCCGTGCCGTTCACGATGACGGCGCCCTGCTGGGGCTCGTTCACGACGACCGGGGACGTCGAGAAGCCGCTACCGCCCTTGACGGTGGTGGTGTCGGCGTCGGCCGCGGCGGTGCCGCCGGTCGCGAGGGCGATGCCTGCCGCGAGAGCGGAGATGGCCGTAACCTTCTTACGCATGAGTTGCGCCTTTCGGGGCTGCGTTGGGGTGGTTCAGGTGCTGCGAATTCGGAGCAGAGGTCAGAACAGCAGGCCGCCCGCGTACGGGGCGTTCTGCGCCTGGTTGACCTCGGCCGTGTTGCAGGCGGCGTAGTGCGAGTTCGGTGGGACGACGCCGCCGAGAACGGCTCCGTTGGACCACGGGGCGAGGCAGCGACCGTCGACGACGGTGCCGTTGACGACGAGAATGCCCTGCTGGGGGGCGTTGACGACGACGGGGGCAGTCGAGAAGCCATCGCCGCCCTTGACGGTGGTGGTCTTGCCGTTGCCGTCGTATTCACCAGCAGAGGCAAGGCCGGCGGTTCCGACGACGGTGCTGAGGGCGAGGGCCGTGATGACCGCGAACTTCTTGGACAACTCGGTTCCTTCCTGAATTCACGGTTGCGCACGCTTACGAAAAGGAAACCCGTATATGCACGTCTAAGTCACGGTGGGAACATTCAAACGTGGCCAGATTCCTTCGGATGGCGCAATGCGGCGTGCCCGCCGTGACAAACCGCTTTGCGCTCATTCCTGTCCGAGTTCCCGGGCGTTTTTCGGTTTCGTTGGGCCGAATGGAGCCGGCCGGAACGACAGGCCGACGTGCGTCCGGCCCACCGGCAGGGGGAGGGCCGGTGGGCCGGACAGATGATGCGCGGGTGCAGTGGGCTTACGGGCCGGCCGTGTGCGGAGGTGGAGCTGCGGGTCCGGATCCAGCGTCTGGGCCTGCTGTCGGGCTCCGGCCGCCGAGAACCGGATCAGAGTCTCAGAATTCCGGGCCCAGCCCCGTCCCGCGGACAGACGGGGTGAAGGCCCTCACTTCTTGGGGAGCAAGGTACCGAGACCCGTGGCGGTCGGTGCGTGCAGCGGGTGCACCTGGACATCGCCGCTTCCGGCCGGGTTCTTCACCGGAATCGTGGGCCTCTTGGCAGCGTCCGGGTCCATTCCGTCCAGGTAAATGCCGGTCATTCCCCCGGACTTGTTCTTGTCGAACGCGCTGCCCTTCGCAACACCGCCTTCGCGGGCCAGTCGCGTCACGGCATCGGCGGCGGGCAGGATCGCCGGGCTCACCTTGGTCGGGGACATGAGCCCCCCGATCGGGCTGGTGGAGACTCCCGATCCCCCGGCGGCCGCCGCCGCAGCGGCGGAGCCACCCACAAGACCCGCACCGATGGCCAACGCAGCAGTGGTGAAAACTGCCTTCTTCATGATTCACCTCGGTTGAAAGTACCTCTGATCCGACGGTTGGAGAACATAGCAGTCCAAGGCCGCTGCAAAAGTGACGCGTTGCTCCATACGCGTGAAAAATGCAGGAGTGAAGAATGGAATGCACAGAGGCATTCGGAGGGACGGGTATCTGGTCGGCGAATCGATTGATCGTATGGTGCGTCCGGCTCGGTCGACCGCATGCACGATCCGAAACGCGATCCGAAACACGATCCGCTAGAGGAATTACCCTCGCCGCCATGACCACCGACAGCGCCAAGCGCATGCCGACCACGCCCCCCGGCGGATCGCTCATCTGGTCGGAGGAGTTCAGCACGCCGATCGCCTGGGGTGCCAGATGGGTCGGCGACAGATCGAGCGCCTACCGCTACCGCGATCACAACCCGGACGACAACAAGCTCGACTGGCTCACCCCCGACTCGGTGACCGTCTCGGACGGCGTGGCCACCTTCACCGCCACCCCGTCCGGCCACACCCTGGAGAACGGCCGGCAGGCCTGGCACACCGGCCTGCTCACCACCGAGTACTCCGACGAGGGCTTCCGGGTGAGGACCGGCGACTACGTCGAGACCCGCGTCAAACTGCCGTCCGGGACCGGAGCCTGGCCGGCGCTGTGGACCTGGAAGGACGGCGGGAACGAGATCGACTCCTTCGAGTACCACCCGGACAACCCGCACCTGCTGGAGCTGTCCAACCACGTCAACCACGTCGACTGCGGTTCGACGTACTACACCGACGAGGACGCGATCGCCCCGGACAGGTGGGTGACCATCGGCACCGGCTACGGCGCGTGTTCCGTCGAGTGGTACGTCAACGGCGCGTGCGTCCATTCCGACGGCACCGGCGTCGGCGCCGACTGGTCGGCGTACCTGATCCTGAACCTGTCGGTGTGCGCCGGCGAGTACCACCCGGCACCCTGCGTACCGGCTCCGATCACCTTCGGCGTCGACTACCTCCGCGTCCACCGCGAGGCCGCGCGGTGGTGACCCCGGCACCGCGCGCGCGGCGGACCGCGGGCGGCGGCCGGGCGTTCGCCCTGCTGCTGGTGCTCACCGGGGCGGCCGGGCTGCTGGCCTCCTGGGTGATCACCCTCGACAAGTTCGAGCTGCTTCAGGACCCGGACTTCGTCCCGGGCTGCAGCCTGAACCCGGTGGTGTCCTGCGGCAGTGTGATGGAGAGCGACCAGGCCGAGGCGTTCGGGTTCCCCAACCCGATGCTGGGCCTGGTGGCCTACGGCATCGTGATCTGCGTCGGCATGAGCCTGCTGGCCGGGGCGGCCTTCCCGCGGTGGTACTGGCTGACCTTCGAGGCCGGATGCTTCTTCGGGATCGGGGTCGTCTCCTGGCTGCAGTTCGAGTCCCTGTACCGGATCAACGCGCTGTGCCTGTGGTGCTGCCTGGCCTGGCTCGCGACGATCCTGCTGTTCTGGTACCTCACCTCCTTCCTCGTGCGGAACGCCTTCCTGCCCGCGCCGGGTCCGGTGAAGGCCTTCTTCGGGGAGTTCACCTGGGTACTTCCGCTGCTGCACATCGGGATCGTCGGCATGCTGATCCTCACCCGTTGGTGGGACTTCTGGACGAGTTGACGCCGACCGGGTGACACCGCCGTATGGGCGTTCCGGCGGTGACCGTGGGACGTCCTGGACGGTTACTCGTACGAACAGCCGAACCGTACGAGGAGTGAGCGATGGCCGTCAGCGCAGACGGAGTGTCGGTGGGTGCTGTACAAGGGGCGGGCACCCCGGTGAGCAGCGAGCCGGAGCGGCGGACACGGCGGGAGGCCGCGCGGATGCTGCTCGCCTCCGCCGCCGTGGCGCTCACGCCGGTGCTCGCCGCATCCCGGCCCTCGCGGTCCGCGGAGGGGCACCAGGAGTCCGACACCCCCTTCGACGAGACCTACCGCGGCCGCCGTATCCAGGGCACCCCGCTTCCCTTCGAGGACCTCAGCGCCCTCGGCGCCCCCTGGCGCGTCACCGTGGACGGCCGCCCGCTGCACCTGATGCGCCGCGCCGACGGTACCTGGCTGAGCATGGTCGACCACTACAGCTGGTACCGGACCCCGCTGGAGGCGACCCGCGCGGCCGTCGACGAACTCGGGCCCCGCCGACGGCTGCTCGACCTGGCCCCCGGGCCGTTCCACGGCGGGCACCTGCACATGGAGGCGGAGCATGGTGTACGTGCGTAAGAACGTCAGCAAGCTGACGCGCACCGAGAGGCGACGGTTCGTCGAGGCGTTGCTCGAGCTCAAACGCAGCGGTGAGTACGACGAGTTCGTACGGCTGCACATCGAGCACTTCGTCGGCGACGGCGACCGAGGCCTGCGCGCCGCCCATATGACGCCCTCCTTCCTGCCCTGGCACCGCCAGTTCGTGCTGGACCTGGAGAGCGCCCTGCAGCGTGTCGACCCCTCGGTGACGGTGCCGTACTGGGACTGGACCCGGGACCGTTCGCCCACCTCGGTGCCGTGGAGCGACGATCTGCTCGGCGGCACCGGGCGGCCCGTGGACCGGCAGGTGATGACCGGGCCGTTCGCCTACCGGACGGGCAACTGGACCATCAGGGAGAGCATCACCAACGTCGAGTTCCTCACCCGGAACCTGGGCCGCCCCCGCGATCCGATCGACCTGCCCACCCGGGACGATCTGAACTGGGCGCTGAAGGACCCCGTCTATGACGTCGCCCCGTGGGACTCGACGGTCACCAAGGGCTTCCGCAACAAGATGGAGGGGTGGGGCAGCGGCCGGGTCGTATGGCGCAACCACAACCGGGTGCACCGCTGGGTCGGGGGTGTCATGCTCGGCGGCGCGTCCGTCAACGACCCCGTCTTCTGGCTGGTCCACGCCTTCGTGGACATGCAGTGGCAACGCTGGCAGCGGCGCCACCGCAAACACCGCTACCTGCCGGCGAAGCCGCCGGGCAGGAACAGCGAGCAGTACGGCCGGATCGTCGCCCGGCACGAGCGGCTGCCGCCGTGGGACATGACTCCGGACGAGATGGAGGACATGTCCCAGATCTACCGGTACGAGTGAGGCACGCCTGGCCCTGTCCGGTCCTGTCCTGTCCCGCCGAGCCCGCCGCGCCCGCCGGAAAATCGCTCAGCTCCGCGGCCCACGTCCACTAGCCTCCGAACATGGCTACTGATCCGACGGAACAACTGATCCGGCTGTTCGCCGAGGAGAGCCGGGTACGTGCCTTCGCCGCCGTGGCGCTGGGCGCGGGGAGCAGCGAGCAGGTCGCCCGGGCGGCGGGGCTGTCCCCGAAGGAGACGGCCCTGGCGCTGCTCCGGCTGCGGGAGCAGGGCGTGGTGACGGCCGGGGACGACGGGTCACTGGGCGTGGCGTACGGCCTGTTCAGGGAGTACGCGCGGGAGGCGGCGCAGCGGGAGTACGACTCCGCGGCCGCCGGGAGCCCTGCCTTGGGGGACGAGCGGACCGACCTGATCCTGCGGACCTTCGTCCGGGACGGGCGGCTGGTCCGGCTGCCCGCGCAGTGGAACCGCAAGAAGCTGGTGCTGCGGTACATCGCCGAGCAGACCTTCGAGCCGGGTGTCGCCTACCCGGAGCGGGCTGTCAACGAGAAGCTGCGCGTCTGGTGCGAGGACAGCGACGACATCGACCATGTGACGCTCCGGCGCTATCTGGTGGACCTGCACCATCTGCACCGGAGCGCGGGGATCTACCGGCGGCCGGTCGAGGCCGCGCACGCCGGGGACGCCGACATCGCCTGACCGCCGTCGGATCGCCGTCGGACCGACGGCTCCAGGGACTTCAGGGCAGCTGTCGTACCGGTGAACCCGCCAGGTACGCCTGGATGTCCTCGACCGCATGGCCGTAGTACGTCGCGTAGTTGGCCTGCGAGACATAGCCCAGGTGGGGCGTGGCGAGCAGGCGGGGAGCCGTGCGCAGCGGGTGGTCGGCGGGGAGGGGCTCGATGTCGAAGACGTCGACCCCGGCGCCGGCGATACGGCCCTCGTGCAGGGCGGTGAGCAGGGCGTCCTGGTCGACGATCGCCGCGCGTGAGGCGTTGATCAGGTATGCCGTCGGCTTGAGCAGGGCGAGTTCGGGCGCGCCGAGCAGGCCGCGGGTGCGGTCGCTCAGGGCCAGGTGGACGGAGACGAAGTCGCTGTCGGCGAGCAACTCCTCCTTGGAGGCGGCGAGGTGGACGCCTACCTCGTCGGCGTACTCCTTGGTGAGGTTCTGGCTCCAGGCGCTGACGTGCATGCCGAAGGCGAGACCGACCTGGGCCACCCGGCTGCCGATCTTGCCCAGGCCGAGCAGTCCGAGGCGGCGGCCGTGCAGGTCGGCGCCGACCGTGTGCTGCCAGGGGCCGCCGGAGCGCAGGGCGTTGCTCTCCTCGACGATGCCGCGGGCGAGGCCGAGCAGCAGGGCCCAGGTGAGTTCGACGGGCGGGGTCGAGGAGCTTGCCGTGCCGCAGACGGTGACGCCGTGCGCCTCGGCGGCGGCGTAGTCGATGACCGAGTTGCGCATACCGGAGGCGATCAGCAGCTTCAGCCGGGGGAGACGGGCGATCAGAGCGGCGGGGAAGGGGACGCGTTCCCGCAGTGTGACGACGATGTCGAAGTCGGCGAGGGCCGCGGCGAGGGCGTCCTCGTCGGGGAAGTGGGTCGTGAAGGGGACGACCTCCACGTCGTCCGCGAGGGGAGACCAGTCGGCGACCTCCGTCGCCACGTTCTGGAAGTCGTCGAGCACAGCACAGCGCAGCCGCACGGTGGTTCCTTTCCATGGCCAGATGGGACGACTGTACGGAAGTGGGCTGCGGGAAGGGCGCGAGGCCTTGCGCAGTACCGTGAGGGTCACGATGCACGGGCCCGGCGTACCCCGCCATCGTCCCCCCACTGGCCGGCAGGGAGGAACTCACCTTGTCACCCCGCATCCTCGTCACCGGCGTCGGCGGCTTCATCGGACGTCATGTCGTCGCGGCCCTGAAGGAGTCGCAGGATGTGACTCCGTCCCGGATCCGGCTCCTGCTGCGCGACCCCGGGAGCCCGCCACCGGGCGGCGGCCCTGGCGCCGGTGCCCCGCCGGACGTCGTACGCGCCGACCTCGCCGACCCGGCGTCCCTGCGCGGTGTCTGCGACGGCGTCGACGTCGTACTGCACTGCGCCTCCCACATCGGCGACGACGAACGCCTCACCCGGATCGTCAACGACCACGGCACCCGCGCCCTCGTCGAGGAGGCGACGCGCGCCGGTGCGACCCGTGTCGTCCACGTGAGTACGGCGGCCGTGTACGGCCGCGGCCCCTTCACCGGCGCGCTTCCCGGCGAGTTGCCGCTCGCCCCGGCCTCGCCGACCAGCCGTTCCCGCGCCGCCGCCGAGCGGCATGTCCTGGATGCCGGCGGGGTCGTACTGCGCCCGCACCTCGTGCTCGGCACCGGCGACCGATGGGTGGTGCCCGGGCTGGCCCGCCTACTGGGGTTGCTGTCGGCCCGCCTGAAGGGCTGCATCACCCGGCACTCCGTCGTCGACGTACGGGCGTTGGGGCGTGCGGTGGTCGCAGCCGGGCTGTCGGACCGGGATCGGGCGGGCGTGCATCACGTCAGCCACCCGGAGCCGGTGGACTGTTCGGAACTGCTGGACACGGTGGCCGACCGGCTCGGCCTGCGCCTGCCGGGCGCGCCGCTGGACATCGAGGAGGCCCGGACCCGGCTCGCCGGGCAGCCGCGCGCGCTGCACCACCTCGGCATGCTCGCCGTGGACCACTGGTTCGCGGACGACGGGTTCTGGAGCGGTGTCGGCGCCGATCCCGGCGCGGGGTTCGCACGGAGCCTCGCCGAACACGCCCCGTGGTACCGGGAGTTCGTGGACCGGTGACGGGCACACTGTCAGTCCCCTGATTCCTCGACATTCCCCTGATCCCTCGACACACAAGGTCTTCATGGATACCCCACACGCACTGACGGGCAAGATCGCACTGGTCACCGGGGCCGGCCGAGGCATCGGCAGAGCCATCGCCGGGCGGCTCGCCCACGACGGGGCGCTCGTCGGCGTCCATTACGGCCACAGCGCGGCCGCCGCCCAGGAGGTCGTGGCGGAGATACGCAAGAACGGCGGGCGCGCCTTCCCGGTCGAGGCGGAGCTCGGGGTGCCGGGCGATGCCGACGCCGTCTTCGCGGCCTTCGACGCCGGGCTGCGCGCGGAGCGGAGGGATCGGGGGGCGCCGGGGGAGGGGGGCGATGTGGGCGCCGACGTGGAGGGATCGCTCGACATCCTGGTGAACAACGCGGGGGTGAGCGGTTCGGGGCCGGTGGGTCAGACGGTTCCCGAGGTCTTCGACCGCATGATCGCCGTCAATGCCAAGGCGCCGCTCTTCCTCGTACAGGGCGCGCTGCCGCGGATGCGTGACGGCGGGCGCGTCATCAACATCTCCTCGCTCGCCTCACGGCGTTCCTTCCCCGAGTCCGTCGCGTACGCCATGTCCAAGGGCGCGCTGGACACGATGACCCTGTGCCTGGCGAAGGAGCTCGGCGGCCGCGGCATCACCGTCAACACGGTCGGGCCGGGATTCATCGAGACGGACATGAACGCCCGGCGCAGGACGACGCCCGAGGCGCGGGCCGCCTTGGCCGCGCTGTCCGTCTTCGACCGCATCGGCCATCCCTCCGACGTGGCGGACGTGGTGGCTTTCCTCGCCTCCGACGCCTCCCGCTGGGTCACCGGCCAGTACCTCGACGTCAGCGGCGGCTCCGACCTGTGACGGCGACCCGCTGCTGAGCGCCGCAGCCGCTTCGCGATCTCCCATGCCGTGAGGGCCGGTGCGTGAACGGCGGCGTCCGTGCCCTCCGCCACGCACCGGCGCCGCACCCTCTATATGGAGACGTTGTTGAGCACGACGCGCTTCACGCCGGTGATGCCCTTCACCCCGTACTCGCCCGCCGAGGGGTCGTAGTCGAAGGTCCTCTCGACACGCCCCAGGTGGCCACAGGCCAGCGGCGAGTGCTGATAGGCAACACCGGACGTGGTCTCGTACTCGATGTACCAGGCGACGCAGTACCCGTCGGCGCCACCCAGTCCGCCACCGGGCAGGAGATCCACGACGTTGCCCTGGATCCTGGCCACTCCGCCTTCGAAGCACGCCGAGATCTCGCCGCGTCCCCAAGTACGGGTGTCGCTCGTTTTGATACAGCCGGGCGCCGCGGACGCCGTGGATGTCGCCGTCATGGGGATGCCGACGGTCAAGGCGCCGAGCAGTGCCGCCGATAGCAGTCGCCGCATGGTGAACTCCTCATCCTTCTGGGAAACATGTCTCGCGGACACACCACACCGGCTCGCTACGTCTGCTCTTGCCTATCTCTACACCGCCGTTGCCCGCAGGCGCGCAGCGTCTTCGCGGTGACGGCGAGTCCGGCGAGGACGGCCGCCACGAGGGTGCCGATGACGGCGGTGGTGAGGGTGCCGGTGCTCAGGTGCAGGCTCACGTCGGACGAGGTGGCCTGGGAGAGACCGGAGGCCATGCCCGCCAGCGGGGGCAGGGTCACCAGGATGCCGAGGGCGGCGCCGATGACGATGACCAGGGACGTCTCGCCGACCGAGACCAGGAGCAGCTGGCCGACGGTGCCACCGGCGGACTTCATGACCCCGAAGTCGCGGCGTCGGCCGTGGGCGGCCATGGCCATGCTGTTGGCGACGGCGATCACGCTGTAGCCGACGGCGATGATGATCAGCATCATGGCGAGGCTGTCGGTGAGCTTGGCGTCGGTCTGGTAGTCGGCCAGGGCGTACTCGGCGGCGTCGTGCAGGGCGGTGCCGGGGACGGCGGCGGAGGCCTTGGCGTCGCCGGGGACGAAGATGTCGTCGGTGAGCGCGGCCGGGTCGTGGGCGCGGACCAGGTCGCGGGCGACCACGAAGGCACCGCGGGCCGGGTCGTCGGGCAGGACCGCGCCGACGCGCAGGGTGACGGCGGTGCCGTCGGCGAACCGGACCGGAACCTCCTGGCCCTTCGTCAGGCCCAGCTGCTTGGCGGTGCTCTCGCCGAGGACGGCCTCGCCCGGCTTGCTCCAGCGCGGGTCCCGGCTGCCCAGGACGTCCAGGACGGTGGCGCCGGCCGCGTTCTCGGCCTGCTCTGTGTGCTTGTCGGCCTTGGCGGCCGACGCGTCCTTCACCACGAACGCGCGGGTCGGCAGGGCGGCCTTGCCCACCGGGTTGGCGGCGACGACCTCGTCGGTGTTCCCGGGCGTGCCGTCCGGGGTGACGATCGTCTGGCCCGAGACCTTCAGGGCCTCGCCCGCCGGGTAGGCCACCCGCATGGTCTCCACCATGCCGCTGAGCAGCACCGCGAAACCGACGGCGGCGATCACGGGGGCGACCAGAGAGGCGGCACGGCGCGGGTTGGCGACCAATTCCGCCCGGATCAGGACCGGGCCCGCGGAGCCGCCGCGCTGGAACGGGGCGGTCAGGAACCGGCTGACGGGAGCGATGAACACGGGGGCGAGCAGAGCGGCCGCGACGATCAGGGTCATGGTGGCGAAGATCGCCATGTTGATGCGGTTGTCGGCGCTGGAGGTGGCGGTGCCGAGGGCGAGGAGCACACCGGCACCGAGGATGGCGAGGCCGGCGATCCAACGGCCGTGCCCCATGCCCTTGTTGGCGGAGCGGCTGTCCAGGAGAGCCTCGATGGGGGCGACCTGGGCGGCCTTGCGGCCGGCGGTCCAGGCACCGATCACACTGACACCGACACCGATCACGGAGGCCGTGAGCAACGGCCAGGCGGCGACGGTGACCTCCATGCCCGGCGGGGCCACCTCCAGGCCGTCGAGGACGGAGCGCAGCAGCGGGGCGGCGGCCACGCCGGCCACACAGCCGGCGATCGAGCCGAGCAGGCCGACCACGGCGGCCTCGCCGATGATCACGCGCTTGACCTGCTGAGGGGAGGCGCCGATGCTGCGCAGCAGGCCGATCTCGCGGCGCCGCATCCCGGTCGCCAGGACCAGCATGGAGGCCACCACGAACACCGTGGTGAACAGGCCGAGGATGGCCATGGCACTGATGAGCTGGACGCCCAGGAAGCGCTTGTGCTCGATGTGCTGCGGCTGCAGCTCGGACCGGCCGTCGCCGGAGACCACGTCGCCCCGGTCGCCGAGCATCTTCTTCGCGGCGCTGACGATCGCGCCGGTGTCGGCTCCCTTGTCGGCGACCAGCGCGATGGCGCCGACACCGGGCTCCTGCCGCGTGGCGAACGCCTCGCTGAAGTAGTAGCCGGGGCCGTCCACGGTGCCGACGACGGTGAACTGCTTGCGGCCCTCGGTGATGTTGACGGTCAGTTCGCTGCCCACGGCCGCGCCCAGGGCGCGGTCCACCACGACCTCGTCCGCGGTGCTCGGGGCGCGGCCGGAGACCAGCTTGTAGGGCGTCATCTGCGCGCTGCCCCAGCCGTGCCCGGACACCAGGGCGCCCTCGTCGGTGACGGGCTTGCCGTCCTTGATGGCCTGGGCGTAGAAGGAGCGGTCCACCACGGCGTCGGCCACGCCCGGGACCTTGTCGAGTCCGGCAAGCAGCGGCTCGGCCTCGGCCTTGCTCCACGGCATCCGGTCCTCGGGGCTGCCGTCGGCGTCGACGGCCTGCTGGGGCAGGGCCAGGGCGGCGGTGCCGGCGTAACGGGGCTGGACCTTGGGCCGGGCGGAGTCGTAGATGACCAGTGTGGTCGTGATCAGGGCGGCGCCGACGAGGACGGCGACGAAGGCTCCGAGGAAGCCGGACCAGCGTTCGCGTACGTTCGCGAGGATCAGCATCACGCCTCCAGCCGGGCCATGTGGGTGGCGATTGCGGCGGCGCTGTTGCCGCCGGAGTGACGGTCGAGCTGGATGCGGTCGGCGATCCGCCCGTCCTTGAGGAAGACCACGACGTCGGCCATGGACGCCGCCACCGGGTCGTGGGTGACCATCAGGGTGGTCTGGCCCTCCCGGTCGACCAGCATCCGCATCATCCGGAGCACCTCCTGGGAGGTGACGGTGTCCAGGGCACCGGTCGGCTCGTCCGCGAAGAGGACGTCGGGGCGGGTGACAAGGGCCCGGGCGAGGGCGACGCGCTGCTGCTGACCGCCGGAGAGCTCACTGGGGCGGTGCCCGGCGCGCTCGGCGAGACCGACCGCGGCGAGCGCGTTCGCGACCTGCTCCGGGCTGACCTTGCGGCCGGCGAACCGGGACGGCAGCTCGACGTTCTGCGCCGCCGTCAGGGACTCCACCAGGTTGAAGGCCTGGAAGACGAACCCGATGTGGTCACGGCGGAGCTGGGTGCGCTCCTTCTCGTTCTGCTGACCGATGTCCACGCCGGCGAGGACGATCCTGCCGTCGGTCGGCTGCTCAAGCCCGGCCGCGCACTGCAGCAGGGTCGACTTCCCGGAGCCGGAAGGGCCCATGATGGCGGTGAAGGTTCCGCGCGGGAATCCGATGGAGACCCCGTCCAGCGCGGTCACCTGGCGCCCGCCGGCGCCGTGGACCTTGCGCACACCGTGAAGTTCGACCGTGTCCTGCACCGCGGTTTGCCTCGTTGTCGTCACGCATCGATTCCACTGCACGGCGGGTGGGCGGAGCACTGGTCCACCCTCTACTCCTGGGGTAGAGGCAGCTCTACCCCAAATCCCCTTCCCCGCAGTTACGTTGATCGCATGCAACCCACAACGGCCTGGCAGGCCATGGCCCAGCGTCCGCTGAGCTTCCTGACCTCGAGCTGGCCCTGGCGGTCGCTGGCCTATCTGAGCGGGGGCGTCGTGGTCGGCGCCGCGGCTGTGCTGGTCTTCGCCCTGGGCCTGGCCGCGGGGCTCGCCCTGCTGGTCGTACTGATCGGCGTCGCGCCTCTGGTCGGCATGGTGCTGGTCTCCACGCTGGTGGCCAGGGTGGAGCGCCGCCGACTGCGCCTGGTGGACCTGGACCACCTGCCCGATCCGCACCGGGCCCCGGACGGCCCCGGTCTGCGCGCCTGGATGGCCACCCGGCTCAAGGAACAGGTGACATGGCGGGAGTTGATGTTCACGCTGCTGTCGGCGGCGGCGCTGTGGTGGATGGACCTGATGGTCCTCGGGTTCTCCTTCGGGATCCCCGCCACCACCATCGCCACGACCGACCGCGACACCTGGCCGTGGACGGTGTTCGGGGCGATCGTGCTGCTCGCCTCGCCGTACACGGTGACGTCATGGGCGGGGGCGCGGGCCGCCATGGCCCGCACCTTCCTCGCGCCGCGCGACAAGGAGCTCGGGGAGGAGCTGCGTGAGGTACGTGCCTCGCAGTCGCGGCTGCTCGACGCCTTCGACGCCGAGCGGGTGCGCATCGAGCGCGACCTGCACGACGGGGCGCAGCAGCGGCTCGTCTCGCTCGGGATGACGCTCGGGCTGATGCGCCTGGAGGTCCCGGAGGACTCCGCGCAGGCCGACCTGCTGACCCAGGCCGAGGCCCAACTGTCCACCGCCCACCAGGAGTTGAGGGCACTGATCCGGGGCCTCAACCCGCCCGTGCTCGCCGACCACGGGCTGGTCGCGGCGATCGAGGACTACGCCGGCCGGTTCCCGATCCCGGTGACGGTCGATCTGCGCCTGCCCGAGCGGCTGCCCAGGAAACTCGAGACGACGATGTACTACCTGATCAACGAGGCCATGACGAATATCGCCAAGCACAGCGGAGCCGGCAGCGCCCAGGTACGCGGGCGCTACCATTCCGATCTGTTGATCCTCGACATCACGGACGACGGTCACGGTGGGGTCGATCCCGAAGCGGGCAGCGGCGTGACCGGGCTCGCGGACCGGGTCATGGCGCTCGACGGCCGGATGCGTGTGTCGAGCCCGGTCGGTGGTCCCACCCTGCTGCATGTGGAGGTTCCATGTCGCTTCGCCTGATCGTGGCCGAGGACGCCGTCCTGTTGCGCGAAGGACTGGTCGGGCTGTTGCAGCGGGTCGGCCACGAGGTGGTGGCGGCCGTCGGGGACGCCGACGCGCTGGTGGCGGCGGTACGCGCCGACCGGCCGGACCTGATCGTCACCGACGTACGGATGCCGCCGTCGCTCAGCGACGACGGGCTGCGCTCGGCGGTGACGCTGCGCGAGGAGTTCCCCGGCCTGCCCGTGCTCGTCCTCAGCCAGTACGTCGAGCGCTCCTACGCGCTGCGCCTGCTCGACTCGGGCGGCGGGGCCGGGGTGGGTTACCTGCTCAAGGAAAGGGTGAGTGCGGTCGTGGACTTCGTGTCCGCGATCGAGCGGGTGGCCGCCGGCGGCACCGTGGTGGACCCCGAGGTGATCACCCAGCTGGTGCGGCTGCGCCAGGACCCGCTGGAGCGGCTGAGCGCGCGGGAACGCGAGGTGCTCGCGCTGATTGCGGAGGGCCGCACCAACGCCAGCCTCGCCAAGCATCTGTTCATCAGCGAGGCGGCCGTGAACAAGCACATCGGCAACATCTTCAACAAGCTGGACCTGCCGGTGGACACCGAGGGCCATCGCCGGGTCCTCGCCGTCCTCGCCTTCCTGCGGGCATGACGGTGCGGCCCCGTCCGTCCCGGTGGCGGGGGAGGACGGGGCCGCGGTCGCCGCGCGGGACGGGTCAGTCGGACATGGCGACCAGGATCCGGCGGGTGCCCTCGAAGGGGTGGCGGCCGTGCCCGGTGAGCACGTTGTCGATCACCAGCACGTCGCCGAACCGCCAGTCCACGTCCACGGCCAGCTCCAGGCCCCGGTCGCGGATCTGGGTGATGTACTCGTCCGGTATGGGCGTGCCGTCGGCGAACGTGACGTACTGCGGGAACTCCTCGGGCGCGAGGATGTCGTACAGCTCCTTGGAGGTCTCGTCGCCGAGGCCGGCCGGGTGCCACTGATCGGCCTGGTTGAACCAGACCTCGGCGCCCGTCACCGGGTGCGTGGTGGTGGCCCGGCGGTGCTGCACCACGCGGATGCCGTCCGGGCCCCACTCCCACTCGGCTTCGGAGGCCGCCAGGAACCGCTCCACCTCGGCGCGGTCGTCGGTCTCGAAGGTGTCCTGCCAGCTCTTGCCGAGTCCGTAGCCGTCGTGCAGGTTCTGCACGTAGCGGATCCCGCCGGCGAAGGCCTCGCGGACCTCGACCGGCTGTGGATGCCGTAAGAAAAAGAAGTACACGGTCTACGTGTACTACCGCACCACCCCGGCGCCCGACGGAAAGCCTCTGGGCGTGACCACTGCCTCCATCAACCGGACCGGGTGACCTTCCGAGGGAGAAAGTCTCAGCAGATGAACGAACCGGACTCGCCCGATGTACTCATCCGCGCGGCCGCCGAGAGCATCTCGGGCCGGCTCGCAGGAGAGGAAGGTCCCGTAAGAGCACTGCGGTCGGTCGTCCACATGATCGACAATGACGAGGCCGAACTGGCCGTGGACGACCTCGCGCGAGTGATCGAGTACTACCGCATCCGCATCTCGCGAACGGAGTACGACCAGATCGCCGCAGCGGCCGCACAGCTCGATGCGCTGGACTCACTCACCGAAGTGAGAGTCGATCGCTTCATCGGCGACTGAGACGCCCGGCTATCCCAATGATCCGGGCACACCTTGGATGACGGCGGCCTTCCAGACCATGGTCTGGAAGGCCGCCGTCATCTGTGCGGAGAGCATCGAACCAGCCTGTGCCGTGTCCGTCAGAAAGGATCCGTACGGACTCACCCAGCCCGCCCGGTCGTGCCCCCTGAGCGGTGGACGCAGCCGCGGCCGCCGCCCTGATCACGCCCGCTGCACTCTCCAGCAATCGCCAGGTACTCAGTCGCCGCGGGCAACATCTCTGCCGGCCCCGATCCGTTCAGCATTCTGTGACCCGTATGGCCGCAGTGACCCTCGCCCACGCGGCGGAAACGCGCACCAATGGGCCGGCCGTTTCTAGCCGCTGTGGGTGTGGTTACCTACGGCGCACTGCCCACCTGACCTCCTGACGCGACGTCCTGGCTTCTTGTTGGGCGACGGTCACGCCGTCGTGCAGCTCATGGCAGCGCATGGACGCCCCTCCGCTGCCAACCAGCGTGTAGATCTTGGATAGGGTGTGGAGGACTCCGGCTCGGAGCTCAACCGCGCCGCCACAGAAGACGCCGAGTGCTGCAGTCATACCCCATGGTGTGTCACCGCTCTGAAAACCTTCCGCCGGTGCACCAATGCGGCCGTGGGCCGCGTTCCGAATGGGGTGGGAATGGCCAGTCACCGGCTGTCCAAGAGGAACCGGCACATCGCGTGGGTCTCAACGGGCGTCGTCGTAGTCGCGGGCGCCGGGATCGCTGCGCAGACCTCCATGGCCGCCACGACCTGGCCGCCGCAGAAGACGTACACGGGCCGGGCGTTCGACACCTGCACGGCGCCCTCCCTCGCCGCGATGAAGGCCTGGAACAACGGCTTCTACGGCGCCGCCGCCGTCTACATCGGCGGCAAGAACCGTGGCTGCGCCCAGCCCAACCTCACCCCGTCCTGGGTGAAGTCGGTCAATGCCGCCGGCTGGAAGATCATCCCGCTCTACGTCGGCGCCCAGCCGCCCTGCCAGACCAGCAAGAACCCGGAGAAATTCACCGCCACCACGGCAGCCTCTCTCGGGGCGAGCAACGCCAAGGACGCGATCGCCAAGGCGTCCGCACTCGGCATGAAGCCCGGCAGCCCCATCTACCTCGACATGGAGCCGTACGACATCACGAACAAAGCGTGCAACGACGCCGCCCTGACGTACGTGCGCTCCTTCACCAAGACCCTGCGAGCCAACACCTACCGCGCCGGGTACTACGGCTTCAGCAGCTCCAGCGCCAAAGCCGTCGCCACCGCCACCAACCGGACCGACCTCCCGGGGAACCTGTGGTACGCGCTGTGGAACAAGCAGAACACCACAACCGCCGACTGGCCCTGGGATCCCAAGCTGTACACCAACCACAGCCGTGCACACCAGTACATGGTCAACAGCAAGGAGACCCGCGGCGGCCACACCATCACCGTCGACCGCAACGCCTGGGACGCCCCGGTGGCCATCATCGGATAAGGGCCGCATCTCCCGCGGAACGGTCCAGCCCTGACCCTGGGTAACCGCCCAACTTGCCCACCGGACCGAGATTGCGCACCGCCGCCCGACGCCGCCAGGGTGCACGAAGCCCGGACGTCTACCAGGGCATCCTCACCGGCCGTCCGGAGCTCCGGCCCGCGGTGTGAGCCTGCTCGCCCCCACCGCCGCGCCCGTTCGCCCCCGGCCTCAACTACCGCAGCCGCGCACACAGATTCCCGCACCCGCCAGCCAGGCCACAGCGACCGCGTACGGAGTCTCCCGCAGCAGCACCGACACCCCGCACAGAGCCGCGACGACGATGCACAGACGCTGCACGCGCACGTCGGCTGGCTGTTCCGCAACGACCGCACACCCGCCGACCGTTACGCCCCCGACCTGCTCGCCGACCGCGACATCCGCGCCGTCTCCCGCGCCTTCCCGGCGCTGTGCGTCCTCACGCTCGTCCTGCCGTTCGCGGTGGGCTGGGCCATCGGCGGTACGTGGCTGTACGGCGTAACCGCCCTGCTGTGGGCGGGACTTGTGCGCATCGCGCTGCTCCACCATGTCACCTGGAGCGTGAACTCCCTCTGTCACATGATCGGTGAGCGCCCGTTCCGCACCCGGCGCCACGACCGGGCCACCAACCTGTGGCCGCTGGCCCTGCTGTCGTTCGGCGAGAGCTGGCACAACCTCCACCACGCCGACCCCACCAGCGCCCGCCACGGCGTCGACCGCGGCCAGCTCGACCCCTCCGCCGCCGTCATCCGCCTCCTCGAACGCCTCGGCTGGGTGCACGACGTGCGCTGGCCCACACCGGACCGCGTGGCCGCCCGCCGCGCCTGACACCGGTCACTCACCTCCTCCGCCGCACGGCAGTTGACAGGAGCTTTCATGACCACCGCGCTGCAACCCCCGCCTCCCTCCCATCCCCTTCTCCGCCTGCGCCTGGCTCCCCACGGGGGCATGCCCCAGCCCATCGACGGGGGGTGGTGGCCCCGCTCGTACGATCTGCTCGCCGAACTCCCCCGGCTGCTCGCCGGGTTGCCACGCGCGTGGGGCCACATCACCAGCGTCACCGTCAACGGGGCGGCGTGGCCCGCGGTGCCCGGCCGGATGCTCGTCTTCAACCAGGTCGTACGACTGCGCAGGACCGTGGCGGCATCCGCCCCGCACACGATCGTCCTGCTCGCCCCCGGCCGGGGGCGCTGGGACCTGCTGGTCGTCGCTCCGGATACGACCGAGGAGGCCGCGGAACCGCTCATGGCGGCCGCGGCAAGTGGTCACGTCTGATCCGGCCCACCACGGACTGCCCGGCGAATGATCAGGCCACCGACGGCCAGAGCGGCGACGACGACCGGCACATCCCCACCACCAGTCGGCCGGGCCGGCCGGTGGTGGCCTCGTACGACGAGGAAGTTTCGCCGGCCTGTTCCGCCGTCAGGAGGGCGGTCGCGGTCATCGGCGGGCCGGTGTTCGCGCTCGCGGCGGCCATCAGCCGGGCGGCGGAGGGGGCGCTGGTCTCCGGAGGTATCACCAGGAGGTCCCAGCGGCCCGCCGTATAGGACAGCAGCAGGATTCTTTGAGGATCCTGCTCCGACGTGAACCAACCGACCTTCACCACATGGCCGTTGACGAAGATCTTGCGCGGGAGGATCGGCCAGTGGCGGGGGTTGACGGCGATATGGGTGATCCGTCCCGACAGCGGATCCAGTACGTCCGCCAAGGCGGAGAGTTCGGGTGTCAGGTCACGTGAACGGGGCCACCAGGCGCCGTCCGGTTCGGCATGCCCTGGTGAAGGACTCACGGGTTTCAGCGCGAGTCGTGCGGTCGGGGCCCTGAAGGGCACGGCCCGTAGCGGGGGATGGTCGGTGGTCGCGGACATCGCGCGAACCCGTCTCCGGACCTCTGTGCGTGGACAGTTGGCCGGCGTCGTTGCTCACCGGGAACGAAACCGGCATCGGAGCCGGTGTGCGAAATGCTCCCGATGAATTCACGCTACTCCTCGGAGAGGCCGAACGGACCGCTCCTGGACGTCGGCTCACTTCCGTCGGCGGTCGTCCTCCCAGGAGCGGCTGGTCTCACCGCCGCTGGTTGCCGTGCTCGCGGGTGTGGAAGAGGTCGCAGAGGCCCCCGTTAGCAAGAACGTGCCGAAGCCGGCTAAGTGTCCGGCGAAACCCGGCGCCATCCCGGTGAACAGGCCAACCGCTGCCATCCCCATCGCGCGCTCCTTGCTCGCCTTGGCTCCGCCAAGCGACTACTCGAGCCGCCGCTCTGGTTGTTCCTCGTCCTCGTCGAACACATGCACATCGCCGACCGCGATGTTGACCTCGACAACTTCCAGACCGGTCATCCGCTCGATGGCAGCGATCACGTTCTCTCTGACGTCGCCCGCGACCTCGATGATGGAGACGCCGTACTCGACGACGATCTCCAGGTAGACCGCGGTCTGTACCTCGCCGACCTCGACCTTCACCCCGCTGGTGACGGACTTCCCGCCGGCACCGGGCATACGTTCACGCATCGCCCCCACGCCACGGGCGAACCCACCGCCCATCGAATGGACGCCCGGCACATCGCGGGCCGCCATCCCGGCGATCTTCGCCACCACACCGTCGGCGATTGTCGCAGGGCCGCGCGACCCCGGATCGCTTCTGTGCGGCACCCCCGCACTCTTCCCGCCGCGGTTCGCCTCGGTCACCACTTTCCGGCGCAACAGGCGGCCTGTCGTGCCCCTTCCTTTCACGCTGACGGCGAGTGCCCGACCTCGCTCAGGCAAATGGCATGTGAGCGATGTCGGGCATTGCGCCAGGAGGCAGCGGTGGTGACCCACGCAGAAGGGCAGGTCGGCCGGCCGGTCGGACCGCCCTACCGGACGCGGGACCTGCGGCTGCGCCCGTCCGTGATCTGAGGAGGACAAGATCGGCGATGAGCACCATCACCCCGATGATCAGCAGGTGGAGCGTGTCCCTGCCGAGCGCCCCGACGACGCCGGTGACGCAACGGCCCCGGCGTATACACACCGGGGCCGCCCTTCCGGGTCATTGCACGTGAGAGTGCGCCGACCCACTCACCAGGGTAGGCCCGAGACGCCCATTTCAGTCATATGGGAGGACATGGCCGTCATGTGACCGGCCGGAGCCCTGAGGGTGGCCTCGGCCATGTCAGTCACCGTCCTTCTCCTCGGACTCCATGAGCTGGATCCCCTTGTGCAGCAGTGTGACCATCGCGGGTGTGTTTCCTCGCGCCCAGTCGACCTGGATCAGTCCCTCGGCCGCCAGGTATGTGCAGGCGGCGGCCAGGTCCTCCTCGGGCATGGCGACGTGCTCGCGCAGCTGCGCCCCGGTGAGGCCGAGGAGGCGATTGCCTTCCATGGCCTCGTACAGGCTTTTCATGATCGCCTCGCGGTAGTGCCGCCGCTGGTGCAGTGTCGCCATGGTCGCCTGCCTCTCGTGCCGGCATCGACGAAAACCGTAGGTCTGGGGCGGTATCCACCTTCCCCCGCTGAGGGACATCTCCTCAGATTTCGTCCGGCTGTGTGTGATCGTCTGGGGAGGACTGGCTGGTCAGCAGCCAGGAGCGCACCGGCTCCGCCATGCGGGTGGTGTCCACGGTGAGGTGGAGGCGTGTTCCGCCGTCGGCGCCTGCGGGGTAGCTGCGCGCTTCGGTGGCGGTGAAACAACGGCGGAGAATCTCCGCGACATGGCGAGCCGCCTCCGGGTCCGCGGCGACGATACGAACCTCCGCGTGCCCGGCCGACGGCAGTTCCGGTGCCTTCATGGTGACCCCTTGCTCATTCAGGACGGCGTTCATCAGGGGCGGCGTGTCGGTGGGCGCGACGGCCGTCGCCCCATACCCGCCCCCGGCTGGAAGCGGTCTGCGTCATCAGCGGCTCCCGTCTCGACGCTCACGGCGGGTGGCGTCGGCAGGAGGACCCTTCGGCGCGGTCGCACGTGGGCCCTTACGGTTCCGCCGACCGATTCCCGGAAGGGCGTCGCTGTAGCGGAACGCCCCGATCCTTTCGTCATGCTGCGCATTGAGCCGGTGGATCAGGAACATTCCCACGATGATGACGAAGATGATCACGGCGACGGTGACGGCTGTCTCCACATCCTCACCTCCCCAGGGCGGAACTCAAGATCCCGATCGAGGCTCCGGCCGCCGAAGCGGCTCCGCCGTCGGTCTCCCACTCCTCTTCCCGGCTCCGAGCCTCCGCCGCGTCGTGGCTCATGGCCTCGTCGGCCATCAGCCCGCTGGCCGTGCGGATACCTCCCGGAACGGTTGCTGCTGCCATCAGCCGGGCGGCGGCGGCCGGCTCCGTCTCCGGAGGGATCACCAGCAGGTCCAGGCGGCCCACCGTGTAGGAGAGGAGGATCACTTTGTTCGGGTCCTGCTCGTCGGCGAACCAGCCGACATGCACGGTGTGCCCCGTGACGGGGACCTTACGCGGGATGACGGGCCAGTGGGCCGGGTTCACGGTGACGTGGGTGATCCGGCCCCAGCACGCGTCCAGCGCGTCCGTCAGAGTGGGGATCTCCCGGAGGAGATCACGGGAACGGGGCCACCAGGCACCGTCCAGGAGACCTGGACCCGAGCCCGTCGGGGCCAGGGACAGCCGGGCCGACGCCGAAGGTAGGCGCTCCTTGATGATCGTAGGTTCGATGGTCGCGGTCATGACACGGACCCGTCCCCGAGCCTCCTGCTGGAGGCCGGTGTTGTTGCTCGCCGGGAACAACACCGACGTGGCGGCCGGTGTGCAAAGTACTCCCGGTGCTTTCACTCTACGCCGCTCCGAGGTGCGGGACGTGCTCGTGAGCAGGCATTTTACCGAGACACAACGAGTCCGGCACCGCCGGCGAGCGCAGCCGGTGCGGCGGCGTACGACTTACGGTGAGAGGACAACTGATAGGGCGAGATCCCGCGTTCGGCGGCGACGCCGAATCCCGCAGACAGGTGGACACACCATGGCCGAATCCGACATTCCTAGCGCGCCCGGGCTCCTGTCGACGCGATCCATCGGGCCGCGAAACCCGGGGCAGTTCTTCTGCGGCTGGAGATGACACCCTCCCGGGAAGGCGATCTCGACGGCGCGTGGTGGCCGCGTTCCCGCGACATCGGCGCGGAGTCGCCCAAGCTCATCCACGTGCTGACCGGGCACCTCGGCCCCGTCACGCGCGTCGGCCTGGACGCCACCGCATGGGGTGGCCGCACAGCAAATCAGGCCCGGTGCTGATCTCTCAGCACCGGGCCTGACCTGGTGTTCACGCACCGGCCACCGCCTCCACGCCTTCTTCGCCACTCTCTACTACGCCGGTCTGCGGCCGGAGGAGGCCGTAGCCCTCCGCGTCATCGCCGCCACATTGCCCGCCGAGGGCTGGGGCGAGCTGCTCGTCCACATCGCCGAGCCCGAGGTCGGCAGCCAGTGGACCGACGACGGCCGCGTCCATGAGACCCGCGACCTCAAGGGCCGCGCCGAGGGCGACACCCGCCCCGTCCCCGCCCCCCGGCACTCGTCGCTGTCCTCCGCGACCTGATCAAGAGGGACGGCCTCCAGCCGGGCGACCTTTTCTTCCCCGGCGAGAAGGGCGGGTTGCTGGCCGGATCGGTCTTCCGCCGCGCCTGGGACAAGGCCCGCAAGGCGGTCCTGCCGGAGTACGAGTACGAGTACGAGTCACCTGTGGGCAAGCGCGTTTACGACTTGCGCCACACCTGCCTGACCACCTGGCTCAACAACGGCATCCCACCCGCCCAGGCCGCCGAGTGGGCCGGCCACAGCGTCCCTGTCCTGCTCGCCACCTACGCCCGCTGCATCACGGGCCAGCTCGCCGAGCTCCAGCAGCGCATCGAAGGCCCCCAGCGACTGCCCGCCGGGCCGTCCCCGAGCATGCCGGTGCCCAAGCCTGGATCCACGTTCGCACCGCGTCGCCGGGCCTGACCCAGACCCAGGGGACGCGGGCACCTCCGTCTCCGGCACCGGCGTTCAGTCGGCGATGTCGACTCCGTATCCGCGTGCGAGGGTGTCGAGGCCGTGGTCGTAGCCCTGGCCGACGGCGCGTAGGCGCCAGACCGGGCCTCTGCGGTAGATCTCCGCGAGCAGCATGGTGCGTTCGGTGGTTGCGGCGTCCAGGGTTGCCCGGGCGAGAGGTGCCCCGCTGCTGCCGGGGGCGGCGCCGATCTGGATCGCACCGACCGTCCCGAAGGTGGCGGCGCCGTCGATGGCCGCGGCCACGACGACCTTGCGCGTCGCGGGCGGCAGGGATGCCAGCTTGAGGGCGATGGTCTGTTCGGCTGGGCCGCCGGTCAGCCCGCACCGTTCCGGCGGGGCTCTCAGGAGTTCCGTAGAAGATGAAGTCCTCGTCGAAGGTGACCTGTTCGTCCTCGTCGAGGAGGAAGGCGACGACGTCGATCTCGTAGCCGGACTGCGGGGCCCAGCCGGCGGTGACATACCACTCCTGCGCGGGTCTGCCGTGCGGCATGGGCAGGTCGATGACGCCGCCTCTCGGCATCACGTGCGGCTCCTGAGGCCGGAGCGCCGCCTCGGCCGGGGCGGTGGCGGTCGGAGCGGTGAGCCAGTGGAGGTCGTGGACGGGGAGTCCGAGGGCGGTGATGCGGCTCATGCGCCGGTCGCCCTTCCCTCCCTCCAGGAGTACGACGTCGGTGACGCTGGCGGACAGGTTGACCGCCGCGGATCCGCCCAGTTCGACGACGCGGGTACGAGCCGCCGCGGCATCGGCATGGATGCCACCGAGCACCAGCACGCGATGCCCGGCCAGAGGCTTGCCCAAGGGAACGATGGTGGGCTCCGGTCGGCGCGGAGCGGGTACCGACGCACCGGGGGCGGCCGTGGGGAGGGCTGCGGCTCCCGGGACGGGTACGGCAGAGGTTGTGGCGGGCGGTGCGGCGGAGGTTGTGGCGGGCGCCAACTCCGCGGGTCCGACGACTGGTTCTGCTTCCGGCTCAGTCGCGGGGGTGACAGCTACGGCTGTCGTCTCATGTGCTGTCCCCGGCCGTACGTCGGCCAACAGCCGCAGGAAGGCGTGCTCGTCGATAACCGGCACGCCTTCGGTGAGTGCGCGTCGGGCCTTTGCCGAACCGGACGCCGGTTCATTGGTGACCAACACGCTGGTGTGCCGGCTGACGGAAGTCATCATGTTCAGCCCGGCGGCGACGGCCCGCCCGACCAGTTCCGCCCGGGCATGGGCGGTCTCACCGGTGATCGCGACCTTCATCCCCTGCTGGAGAGGCCCGCCGGGAGTCAGCCGTCCCGGATTGCGGTAGGCGCAGGGAGTCTTCGGTGGCTTCGGCGTGAACTGCGACTCCGCCCGGGGCGGGCAGGTCACCAGCGGCAGGGGCAGATCGAGCCGCGCTGCCTCGCGCAGTGACGCCCGCAGGATCCCGGCCAGCACTCGGGTGTCGTCCAGCGCATCGTGCGCACGCTGCTGGGGGACGCCGTAATGGGCGGCGAGGGTGCCGAGCTTCATGTCGTCCGTCGGCGGATCCACCTGGCGATTCAGCGCCAGGGTGCACAGCCGCTGCGACACCGGCAGCCACATCCGCGCACGGGCGAACTCGTAGGCCAGGAAGTCGTAGTCGAACTGGGCGTTGTGGGCGACCAGGACCCGGTCCTGAAGCATCGCCCCGATCCGCCCGGCGACCTGGTCGAACGCCGGCGCACCCCGCAGCCGCTCGACGGTCAGCCCGTGCACCTCCACCGGCCCCGGATCACACCCTGGATTGAGCAGCGTCGAGAATTCCCCGGTCTGCTCACCGTCCGGACCGATCGTGATCACCGCGACCGACAGCACGCGATCTCGCCGGGCCATGAGGCCCGACGTCTCCACATCAACCAAGGCCCAGTCGTGGGCGTAGTCGCCCATCGCGGGCACATCGAAGGAGGTGGAGACGAGACTCATGGCGGCAAGGATGATCTGATATCCAGCCCTCCTTCAACCCGTATGCCGATTTGCCATTGTTTGGGGCACTGCAACGAGGCGGTCCTACGACGTCGCCCGCTGGACCGGCGGGTGTCGTCACTCTGCTTCGAACGTCTCGCTTGCAGAAACGCCGGAGAGCCATCGCGCGGCCCAGGCTTCGGCACTGTCTCGCCTCTTGGCGTGCGCGATTGCCTGAGACTCGCCTTCGAGGAGCGCACTGAGGCTGTCCATCAGACCGGTGCCCGCCAGGAAGTGGGCGAGTGGTGCTACCCGATGTAGCCGCCCCTGGTGTGACGGGACCGCCAGGGGCGAGTGAATTGCGCACCGATCGCAGACTATTGCGTGAATCAGCTGGCTGTCCGAACACGCCTCCTGGGCAAGGGTGCGCATGAGCTGTCGTGCCTGTGCCACCTGTCCTTGGGTCCCGGGCGCAGGCAGGCCGGCCATCGCGGAACGGAAGGCTTCCAGATGGATGTCCAGACCTTGCCGGTATCCGGGTCCCAGACGATTGACCCCGAAGTCGAAGTCGGCCGTGGCGGCTTGCCAGTAGAACCAGTGCCGCTTCTCGAGGGAGGGGCCTCTGCCGGCTCGAAGGTCCACGATGGGTCGACTGCTACATCCCCGAAGAACATGTGCTTCAGCGTCCCTGCCGTCTGCGGCGAACGCCTGGGACTCCGAGCCTCGGCCGGGCGGGATGTCGCGGACGGTCGGAGCGCCCCGCCTTGCGCGGCCGAGTGCGATGCTTGTGGCTGACCGCGGACCGCGGTGTGGGTGAGCGGTTCGACGGCAGGAGACCGCACTGAAACTTCGGGAAGTTTTCGGGAAGAACACCCGCCGAGGGCCGGACGCAATCGTCCCCAGCCGGACACTCGCCGACTCCGTCCGAGGGCCCACCTGCACCCGCGAAGCTGCTCCACCGAGCCCGATAAACGGCCTCTGACCAGCAAAAACGCCCTCCCGAAGGAGGGCGGAGAGAGGGCGCCCCCGGCAGGACTCGAACCTGCGGCCAAGCGCTTAGAAGGCAACGTGACTAGCCAAGACTCTAACCTGCGGAAACGTGCCCTGACTACTCCTCCGCGCCTATGTAGGCACCTTGCGTAGGACTCCCTAGTGAAGGTGCTTCACTCCCCGCCCTGGTGTGGGGGCCGCCACTCGGCCCCATCCTCCGTAGCCCTGGCTGTGGGCGGTTAGCCCACACCCTTGGCTCACCTGCACGAAGCCACAGATGGCTGTCTCCTGGCCTATCTCGGACGCTCTGGTGTGACGGCCTGGGCATGGGGTGTGAGGCTGCCAGACGGGCACACAGGGGCGTACAGCTAGGTCAAGGGCTGAGCGGGGGGTGAGTGGCAGGCAGGCTGGGTGAATGGCTAGGCAATAGCAACGTGTGGATATGAATACCGACTGCCTCTTACTAGGTAATGCAGCACAAGCCAGGCCAGCCGAGAGAAAGCCAGCCCACAGCATTCCTCCCCGCTTTTCTCGACGGACAGAAGCCAGCAGCACCAGGCTAGGCACAGGGGTGAACATGTCCGGATATCCGACCCCAGGGTTATTAAACCGTGCCGTGTGTGGGTGTGTGAGACCCAAGAAAAATCTGCCATAAAACTTGACGTCAAGGGGACTGTCATACCTGCCCAGCTACACCCTTGCCCCTGCTCCTGAAGCCCTTGACCTTATAGTCCGAGGCAAGCTGGACCATAAAATACTCAGGGTAAAGCCACTGTGTCGCTGCGTATCCTCGTGTTTCTCTGCGCTACGCCCCACTTTCCCCCGCTACACAGAGAAGGGGGCCCCAGCGTTGGGGCCCCTATCCGTGGTTCTACTGCCCTACAGGAACACCCCTGCCCCACAGTTCCTCTGCATGCTCAGAGAATCGGGAGAACATCCCTGCATCCCCGATACGTCGCAGGTGAAGCAGGGGAGAGTCATGCCCGACCAGCCTGGCCAGGTGTGGTGTAACCAGGGCCTCACTATCGAAACGGAATACCGACAGGGAGACATGATTCACTGCGTCTGGCGGGGAAGAGAAGCGAGACTCTATGCCCTCCACTCCGTCGAGCTTAGCCAGGTTCTCCAGGGTGATCCTGATTCGAGTGGAAACGGTTAGGGCTACGTCCTCGATTGCTTCCCTCTGTGTGGTTACCTCGCCGTTGGGGTCGCCGAGTAGAAACCTTACTCGGCATCCCTCCTGCGCTTTCCTGCGAATGGTCCCGAGGAAGTCAGGCAGCTGAGTCCAGAGGAAATAGTTTGTGTAACCGGCGAAGAACAGTTCCTCTGTGGATTCCTCTGTCAGTTCTGCCCAAACATTGGAAGGGCAGGCGGAGCGATATGGGTAGCTGTGGACGATCTCCCTGTCCCCGCCGGTCTTGATCCTCTCCTTCACTACCTTGGGCCACAGCATCTCTTCGTCAACTCCCAGCGTATTGCAGGCGTCCACCCGATTACGGGCATGCGGGATTAGGTCGGGGTCACTGATCCACCGCTCTACCGTCTTGCCCGAGACACCCACCCTCAGAGCCAGTTGCCGGGGTGACATGCCAGCGGACTCCATAGCTGATCGTAGAGCAGTGTTCAAGGCTCCCCCTGCGGACGTTTGGGCGTTCTTCCACGGTACCGCCGAGACATCCCAACTGTCGTTGCACACGGGCCGATACGTCCTGAACGGGTGGCCACGATCGGGCCATGGCAGACAGCGACGCATCCCCACCCCTGGCAACGCTGAGGATCGGTGTGTACCGGGTGAACAGGGAGACCGGAGAGAAGACAGTCATCAAGCCTGAGCGAGTGATCGAGGCAGGGGAAGTGCTGATGACTTCCGAATACCCACCCTGTCAGTGCCACCTGTGCAGGAGTAAGAGGAGTAGATAAGCGACCACCGTGAGCAGTGACATAAGAAGGGGCCGGGGCATTCCCGGCCCTTTGTGTTGCAGCAGGTTGGATCTCTGGCATACTCCATCCACGCACAAGAAAACACGAGGGGTGGGGATGATGGGGTTATTTAGACGAGTTGATCGGACAGCCTATGCGCCGATTGATCGCCCTAAGATGCATCGCAGCCGAGTGCTTTTTCCGAAGTGGGCCGAAGGGACGAACCTTGGGCACGCAATGAGGATGGCTGATCGGGCGTACTCATTGCTGAATTCAACCCGTGAAGCAAATCAGGTAGCCATAGACGACACAGCTCCTCACGTCGAACTGCTACTCAGTAGACTCCTACAAGCTCCTGATCCAATTGGCATTGCTGCTGGCAAAGATGTTCTCTATGAGTCGTGTATGGGGTGGGCCTTTGGGCAGGTTGAATACGAGGAGTGGAAGTGCATCAAAGGTCTCACGCATCCGGTTGTACACAACGGCATGGTGATGTATTGCGGTTCCGGAAGTCAGGACGAATACAAGGGTAGTCTTGTGCTTGCGTTCGAGCTGGGATACTACGTGGCGCGTATGCGCATCGACGGGATAGAGGACTCGCCAGAGTTGGTGCTGAGCGAACTTTACTGAGTCAGGGGATGGGGCGGGGTACATTCCCCGCCCTTTCTCATGCGGACGAGAGGTCACTCTCTCGTCCTTTTGTGACACAGGTTCCCTGTAGTCACGCAGCCATGTCGAGTTCAGACTTCATCTTCTTGTACTGGGTGTAGACGTATGAGGGGCTGACACCAATCTCCTCAGCCAGGTCTGCCGCCTTCTTCCCCGCCAGGAATCCATCCTTAATGGCCTGCTGGTTCTTTGTGAGTGGAGCAGAGTCCTTCACTACGGTCTTCTTCTTGCTCACTGCCTTAGTGACCGTGAACTCCTGAACCTGGTCACTGAGGCTGAGTTCAATCTCGTGGAACTTCCTGCGATAGATGGGTGCCACTTCAGCAGAGCAGATCAGAATCACCGGAGCAATGGAGTGTACTGCCACACCAATCCAGTCTCCTGCCTGAATAGAAGTCCAGGTATTCAGGAACAGTGAAGCCAGCCCGGTAGTCCACCTGAATCCAGCAGGCCAGTTACCCGAGTGGACTCCATGCCTGCTCAGGATTGAATCAGCAGACAAAGACAGGATCAGCGCAGCGTCTACCAGTAGTGGGAGCAGCCAACCAGTCCACTGCCAATGACTGTGAGCTGAGACGAATGGAGCACCGGTCATCAGGCTGAACACGATGGACCCAGCTGCGATAGTCCACAGCATTCCATCCACGACTCTCCTGGTTCTCGTGATGGACTTGAGTTCACTGGTGGTCTCGGTCTGAATGGTGGTCTTGCTGAGTTCGGTCATCTTCATGGTGTGGTCTCCTAATCGGTTATGGATACCCCGAGCCGGCTGACCCTTTGAATAGGGCTGGACTGGGGTATGTCTAAAGAGAAGTCTCGGTGTGGTTGGTACTGCTGATGTGGTCTAGGTAATGGAGGCTCTTCGGCCCTGGAGGGCACGCCTCCCACAGTGGTGCCTAAAGAAGTGATGCAAGCACTAAGCGGGGGAAAGAATCCGGCGGGGGAAGCAGGGCAGGACGACAGTGGATAGCGCGTCCCCGTCAGGGGCGAAGAGCGCGGTTATCGGTAGACCTGAAACGCGAGGATGGGAACAGGTCTAACGCTGCCCTCACGATGCGTTCCGTGCTACACCCCTGGTCCCTGCGATTCCTCGTGCCAGTGCCCCAGCTTCCCCCGCTCCGGGCAGTCAGGAAGAGGCACCGCTAGACGCTCAGCCTCTTCACTCCCCCGCGAATGGGTTTGGTGGACCGATGCACACCGTTCACGTGCACGCAGCCGTAGCCCTAGCGTTAAGCGGCGATAGCGTGCCTGGCTGGTGATCCGTGGTGCTACGGGTTAGGGGATGACTCCTCCTCCGGTAGCCCGTCGTCGTCACCCCTGCCAGCAGAGCATTATTATTATGGTGGGGAGGGGGATACCTAAGGGGGAGGGGATAATAATAATAATGCTCTAACGCCCTCCCCCTGGGTGTCAGCTCTCCTGCTTCATGGTCGGCCGTCCACTGGCATCCCACGCCAACATGGCACCGAACCCCTGGCCACTCGACAAGGCAACCTTGTACGTGCCTTCACTGCCCTGGAACTTCTCAGTCATTGCCCTGGCAACAGCAGCCTTAGAGGGAGTCTTGGCCTGGCTCGCATAGAAGTCGACCACGAACTGAGCCTTATCCCTGTTGTCGTTCAGGGTGGCAGTCTCCCGGTTTCGCTTGTCTTCCTGTGCCGCCCTCTGTCGAGCCTTGTTCTCCTGTGAGGCCCTGGCGCTGCGCTCTTCTGCTTCGGTCTCGGTGTATCGCTCTGTGATGGTGTATCGGGCCCCTACGCCAGCCTTCAGGTGAATGTAGTGATGCTCTTCACTGGCGTTGTTCTCGATGAAGAGCTTCAGGTTTCCTCGGCGCTGCTTGGTCACCGATATGTGAGAGCGCACCTTCTGCTTGAAGAGGCTGGATCCCAGTGCGCTGCCACCGCCACCACCCTTCTCGGATTCGTGGGCAACGATGAATACCGCAATGCCTGCCTTGACGAGTAGCTCCAGCCCGTTGAAGTAGCGGGTCACTCGTTCGTTGTCGTTGAAGTCTCCGACCGACTGGGTGTAGGAGTCGATAACCACCAGGTTGAATGCGTTGGCAACCAGGGTCTTACGGAGAGACTTCCACTTCTGCTCGGCGTCCATTACCGGGAGGTCGAAGGTTCGGACGTTGGGAGTCATGCCGACCGGGACGGCTGTACGAATCCGCTTGCCGTACTCCTTGTGAGGCTTGTTGTCGGTACCGAGGATTGCAACCTTCCAATCTCGGTCGGCCATCTCGATCTCTCCGAACACCTTCTCTCCGGTCTGAGAGCAGGCGATGATGTGGGAGACCATCCAGCTCTTACCGATGACGCTCTTACCCACAAGGGCTGTGGTCTCGGCAGATGCAATGTCGGGGATGATGAAGTCCTCTTCTGTGTCAGCAGCCTGCATCATCTGATCCCAGCCCCAGCTCTCCCCACCCCAATCGGGAATGTCCTCGGCCTGGTACTCCTCGTATCCGTACTCGTTCACGTTCGTATCTCCATTCGGTGTGGTGATGGCTGGTGGTGTGGTTGGTGTCCATGACCTTCATCCATTCCGTGTAACGGCTTTAATGGGAGGTTGTGGGTTCTGGGTGAATGCTGTCTGAGCATCCATGGCAGGGGAGCCGTAGCCGTCACCGGCGTAGGCTCTCCCACCAAAGACAATCAGTCAGTAGACTCAAGCTCTCGGTTGATCTCCTCGATAAGCGCACGGAGGAAGCCGGGGTCATCCCCGAACTCTCCAACCACTTCATCCAATGCGGCAGAGGCGAGGTCTTGCAGGTCGATATACATCGCTGTTCTCCTTGTGTCGTTTATGGAATAGGTCAGCCGGCTCGGGGTTCCCATTTCAGTAGCTCAGGAATCTCTGTAGCTCGGCTATGTCTTCTCCGGTCAGGCTGTCCCAAGCCTCATCCACCAGGGTCTTCAGCAGCGGGAGAGCCTCACCACCAGCCTCAAGGTATTCAGTCCACAGCTCCGTGATCTGTTCACGCATCACCATTCACCTCCCTCAGCTTCTCCAGTGCGTAGCCCATGTTCCCCTGGCCGAGTGCGTCGAACTTCCCGACATCCCCTTCGGTCCAGCACCCGCGATCCATGGCCACGAGAAGGACCGAGACAAACAGCAGCGCAGTGCCTCTCACCCCAATCGTCCGGGCAGTCTCGATTCCCTGACCGATCTCTTCTCGCAATGCCTCATCACCGTCGTGGGCTATCCGTCCTTGCGGCGTTATCCATGCCTTCACCTCCAGCGCTTCGAACAGTCTCAGAATGCTCGGTATCAGCGTGTACTTCCTGCGTCGTGCCATTCGCTCCCCGCCCCTCAGTTCCCGTTCTCGCTGAACAGGATTCGCTTAGCCCGCTCCCACTGCTCAGCACTAATCAGCACTGCTGCTGTCCTCCCGTACCGTGTCAGCTCTACGACATTCCCTTGCTCGGCCTCTCGCACCAGGCTGCCGAGTACTGCCTTAGCTTCGGATGCTGCGATCTTCACTGCATGTCCTCTCGTATTCGTTGTGTGTGGGATGTACAGGGCCGGATCACTCCGGCCCGTGCTGCTCACCATTCGCTCAGTGCGTTGTCCCTGCCCTCGTTAATCAGGGCCTGGAGTTCCTTGGTCTCCTCGCTGGTAGCCGTGCCCCGGTTGTGCTTGTTGACTAGCCAGTCCTCTAGGTCACTGACTTCCGGGGTGATGCCCTGTTCGCTGGCCCACTGGAGAAGGGAGGGGTCCGGGTGGAATTCCTCCATGCGACCCTGAACCCTGAGGTGACCCCACTGGTTCTGAATGACAGCTTCGAGGGATTCACCGCCACGCATGACAGCCAGGATCTGAACGGGGATCTGATCGTTCGCCTTACCGCTCAGAGTCCTCAGCCGCTTCATGCTCGGGTCCGCTGTGAATCCCAGCTTCACGTTCCCGTTGTTCAGCCGAATCACGTACGTGTATCCGGGCGTGTGGGCCATCTCAGGGTTAGCTCCCTGGATAGCGGCAGCCAGCTTCCTGCTCTTCTCTCGGGCGTGCCAGAACAGGTCCCAGGAATGCTCAGAGCAAAGGGCCAGTGCGGGGCTACCGGGAACCTGTCCCAGCTCCACGGTCTTACCTTCAGCCGTGCAGTCATTGATTACGCAGGTGGTCATGTGATTACTCCTCGGTGGTGGTGTGGTGGGGGCCGATCACTCGGCCCCATAACCAGGGCTACAGAGTGTCTGTATGGCCGTGTGAGAGTCGTTCTCCGTAGCCCCGGTGTAATGGGTCGTGGTCGTGCTCGGAGGCTCTTAGACAAGCTCTCAGGCGGTCCGCTGGTAACACTCAGGCTTGGTGCCAGTCCAGTAGTACGGGTGGATGTTCACGTCTATGTAGAAGCCGAGAGTCACAGGCTTCCTGCACTCACCTCCCTTGGCGCAGTGCTTAGCGAACTCCTGGCTAGACGAGAACTCCTGTCGGCAGGCGCAGCACTTAAAGCCGGTGATCGTGCGGGTGTAGTGACGCTTCATGGTGGTGACCTCCAGTGGTCTCTAGTGATTGATTGGCGCGGCAGGACTAGAACGCCCTGCCTGGTTACGCGGGGAAGGATGCTGGTCTGCCTTTAGGTATGGGTGTGACCGGCAAGGGAATGTTGGTCTGGGCTGATGCCACAAAAAGGCCGGGCAGCCATGGAGTAATCACGCGGCCTGCCCTGCTGTATCAGTTCTACCGGCACTCTGTGACATCGGCCGGTACAAGCGACCTGCCCCAGAGTGTTGGTCTGCCCTGGCTCCAAAGCAAAGGCCCCCAGCTCTCAAGTCAGAGAACCAGGGGCCTGCGCCGTGCAACCACCGTGGAGACCAGCCACCGTGAGGGAGTCTGAGTAACTGCCCTCATATATTGAGTAGGGTGCATCTTGGGCACTTTGTCAGGCAGGATCTCATACCGTTACCAACCTGTGATCTAGCTGCACAGTCCCCGGAGGAGCACCCTCACTTACTGAGTGACCTGAATCTTGGGCACTTAGGCAAGCAAGATCATCGAACGTTACCAACCTGTCATCTAGCCAGCGGGGAGGGATGCCAGCACCACACCCCCACATCCCCCGCTAGAAGACTGGCCGGGGTCCCCGCGTCACGGGGTGGCCAGACATGAGAAAAGGCCCTGAGTAGTCCTCAGAGCCTCTCTCAGTACCTCAGACCTAGTACCGGTCACCCATCTTCCGTGCAGCCTTCAGAGCCCTGCTGGTGGCCATGTCTGCTGCGTACCTCCGGAGCATGGTCGGATCCTTCCAGCCCTGAATGGTCATCACGTCCTCACCGCTCATTCCGGCAGAGAGCATGTCGTCTGTTGCGGTGTGCCTGAACTGATGGGGGCTAACCGACTCGTAGCCAGCATCCTGGGCCCTTCTGTTCAGCATCCGGTAGAGACCCGAGTAAGTCAGCTTGCTCCTGTTCCTGGTGCCAAGCCACAGCCATTCCCCTCCACTCAGCTTGTGACTCTCCCTGGCCCTGATGTACCGAGTCAGAGCTACAACAGTCTTGGGCTGAAGGGGAATGATCCTGCCCTCTCCGCTGGCCCGAGCATCCTTCAGCGGAACCACCTGAGCCAACCCCTGTTCCAGGTCCAGTGAGTCGAGTCGGAGAGTCAGCAACTCCTCTGCCCTCACACCCTCTGTGAGTACCCGAATGATTGCGTGGTCCCGAACCTTCTCGAACTCCCTGACCCTGGGGTGTCCGTTGCCTGTCACCTTCAACAGGTCGGCGATGAACTCAGCCGAGAGAGTCTGTGGCTTGCCTGCCTTGGGTGGTGCGTACCGCTGGAGCTTCTTGTCACGGTAGGGATTGGCTACGTCGTGCTCCTCCTCCATCCACGTGAAGAACGGCCGGAGGTTCCTTTGAACGGTGTTGGTCCCGCCCTGGTTGTGGCTCTCGTAGTACGCCCTGAAGAACAGGTTCAGCGTGGCAGTGTCCACGCTGGTGAAGTCCTCTGCCATTCCCTCTCGACTCATCCACTGGTCCAGTGCACGCACAGCCTTCGTGTACGCCGTGACCGTCTTCTCTGTGTAGGGCCTGCCGTGCTTGTTGTTGCTGGCCCTGAGATGCGTGGCGTAGTCCTGAGCTGTGGCATGCCGGACGTCTGACGCATCCGGATCAGCGGGGACAGCTCGGAGTGTGGTGGTGCTCCCGCTGGTTCCCTGAGATGCCCTGAGAGGTGACTTTCTAGCCTGTGCCGACACGGTGACTCCTGCGTGTCCTGGGCTAGGCAAGGTGCAGTGGTTGCGTCCTGAGAAGTGGTGTACGGGTTCGACCTGATGTGGGGGTTTGCTCCGGCATCGGGATGGTGCCCGCATAGATGAACGGCCACCGGCTGATC
>NZ_LLZG01000407.1 GCF_001509475.1 Streptomyces regalis | reverse complement strand
CACCAGCCCGGCCCGCTCCCCCAGCCGCGAGGTCACCACGTCCAGATGAGCGGTGGAACGCGGCAGGGCACGCTGGTACAGCAACTCCCGTACGCCGGTGAGGAAGGGGGTTCCGGCCAGATCTCCGGCGATCATCAGCACCCCGGGATTGAGGAGTGTCACGACGGTCGCCAGCACGTCCCCGACCTGTCGGCCGGCCTCCCGTGCCAGCGCGGCCGCCCCCGGGTGCCCGGACGCCAGCAGATCCCGCACATCCGAGCCGGAGGCCGCGGGCACCCCCTCCTCGGCCAGCCGCCGGGCCACGGCACCACCGCTGGCGACGGCGGCCAGGCAGCCGTACGAACCGCACCGGCACAGCGCGTCGGCGTCCACCCGGATGTGCCCGAGGTCGCCCGCGCCGCCGTCGATGCCCCGGTACACCGAACCGTCGACCACGACGCCCGCACCGATACCGGTGGACACCTTGACCAGCACGAACGCCGAGCAGTCGGGGTATCCGGTGCGCTGTTCGCCGTACGCCATGAGGTTGGCGTCGTTGTCGACGAGGACCGGCACCGGCCCGACCCCCGTGTGCTCGCTGAAGGCTCTGGCGAGGCGGCCGCGTATGTCGTAGCGGTCCCAGCCCGGCATGATCGGCGGCTGGACGACCCGGCCGGTCTCCCTGTCCACCGGCCCCGGCACCGCGAGCCCGATGCCGCCCACCTCGTCGGCCCGGCGCCCGGCCTTCTCCAGCAACTCGGCGAACCAGCGCCCGAGCTCGCCCAGCACCGCGTCCGGCCCGTCCTCGATGACCAGCGTGCCGCCGTGCTCAGCGAGGATCTCGCCGGTCAGGGACAGGACGGCGGCGCGCGCGTGCCGGGTGTCGAGGTCGGCGGCGAGGACGACCGCGTGGGCGTCGTCGAACTCCAGGGTGATGGAGGGGCGGCCGCCCAGCGGGGAGTCCACGGGACCACCCGCACCCTCGCGCAGCCAGCCGGCCCGGAAGAGGCGGTCGAGGCGCTGGCCGACGGTGGCCCTGGACAGCCCGGTGGCCTGTTGGAGGGCGCCGCGCGTGGTGGCGCGTCCACTGCGCACGAGTTCGAGCAGATCCCCGGCGCCGGCCTGACCGCCGCTCTTGGTCGTCCTGCCCGTACGTCCCGGCCGCCCAGTCATGCGCACCCCCTTGTGTTTCTCAACCATGCATTACATATTGAGTTTTGCGTGTTAAATAGACGTAACCCTACGGTAGCCATGACCGAACCGGTCAGCCGGACGTCTTTCGGGGAGCCCCGAGTGGATCGCACTGCCCAGCTCACAGCCCGTCGCGCCGAGCGTGACATTGCATACGATCCGCCCCCTGTGGCGGATGCGCTGCACGTCAGGGCCGCCCGGGTGCTGGAGGCCAACTGGACCGGCGCCTCGACGGTCCCCTCGCGCGGCCTGTACCCGCACCAGTGGTCCTGGGACTCGGCGTTCATCGCGATCGGCCTGCGGCACCTGTCGCCGCTGCGGGCGCAGACGGAGCTGGAGACGCTGCTCGACGCCCAGTGGGGTGACGGGCGTATCCCGCACATCGTCTTCAACCCCTCCGTACCGCTCGACGCCTACTTCCCGAGCCCCGACTTCTGGCGCTCCTCGACCGCGGGGCGCGCTGCGGGCGCCCCGCGCACCGTACAGACCTCCGGCATCGTGCAGCCACCGGTGCACGCGCTGGCGGCCTGGCTGGTGCACCGCGCCGACCCGGGTCTGTCCCGGGCGCGCGGCTTCCTCACCCGTATGTATCCCCGCCTGGCCGCCTGGCACCGCTATCTGCTGCACCGGCGCGACCTCGGCGGAGGCGGCCTCGCGTCCGTCGTACACCCCTGGGAACAGGGTATGGACAACAGCCCCTGCTGGGACGCCCCGCTGGCCCGCATCACGCCCGCCCCGGCCCGCTCCTTCCGCCGCGCCGACCTCGCCCACGGCGCCCCCGAGGACCGGCCGACCGATCTGGACTACGGGCGGTACGTGCGCCTGGCGACGGAGTACCGGGACGGCGGGTACGCCGACGGCGCCGGCGACTTCGCGGTCGAGGACCCGGCGTTCAACGCCCTGCTCATCGCCTCCGAGCTCGCGCTGGCCCGGATCGCACAGGAGCTGGGGGCGACGGGCACGGCCCGCATCGCGCGCGCCGAGCGGCTGACGGCGGCGCTGATCGAGCGGATGTGGGACCCGGCGGAGGGGATGTTCTTCTGCCGTGACGTGCGGAGCGACGGCGTGCGGAGCGACGGCGTGCGCAGCGACGGCGTGCGCAGCGATGGCGTGCGCAGCAACAGCGTGAGGGGCGACGGCGTACGCGGTGACGGGCCGGCCGGGGCGCTGATCCCCGAGCGCAGCGTCTCCGGCCTGATCCCCCTCCTCCTCCCCACCCTCCCGCCCGACATCGCCGCCACCCTGGTCCGCACGGCCTACGGCCCGCACTTCGGCCTCGGCGACACGACCCGCCTCGCCCCGTCGTACGACCTCCTCGGCGAGGCCTTCGACCCGCACCGCTACTGGCGCGGCCCGGCCTGGTTCAACACCGGCTGGCTGCTGGAGCGCGGCCTGCGCACGCACGGCGAGCGCGAGCGCGCCGACGCCGTGCGCGCGGCGGTGCTGGAGCTCGCCTGCGCCACCGACTTCGCCGAGTACGTCGACCCGTACACCGGCGAGGCCTGCGGAGCCACCGGCTTCGGCTGGACGGCCGCGCTCGCGCTCGACCTGCTGCACGACGAGCCCGCAGAGCCCGCAGAGCCCGCATGGGCCACGCGCCCGCACGACACCACGGAATTCGCAGTCAATGAGCTCAAGGGAGGGGACCGGGGATGACGGACCGGCATCATCTGCTCGTGTACGGGGGGACGTTCGCCGCCGTGGGCGACGGCGGGGACATCAGCGGCGTTCGGGGCGTCGGCTCCCCGGACGGGTTATTCGTACGCGACGCCCGGCACCTGAGCCGCTGGCAGCTCACCGTCGACGGGGCCGTGCCCGAGGCACTGAGCCCGGTCACCGACGGCGACACCACCCGCTGTGTCCTGGTCCCGCGCGGTGGCCGCAACGAGCCGCCCGCCTACACCCTCTTCCGTGAACAGGCGGTCGGCGACGGCTCGTTCATCGAGTCCCTGCGCGTGACCAGCAACCGCCCGGTGCCGACGACGATCCGCCTCGCGGTCACCGCGGACGCCGACTTCACCGACCAGTTCGAGCTGCGCTCCGACCACCGCACGTACGCCAAGATCGGCGCCACCCGTTCCCGCCAAGTCCTCGACCACGGCGTGGAGTTCACCTACCAGCGAGGTGAATGGCGCTCGATCACGACCGTGACGGCCGACCCCGCCCCCGACGCCGTCGAGGAGACGGGCACCGGCGCCCGCCGCCTGGTCTGGACCCTGGAGCTGGACCCGCACGGCACGGCAGAGCTGATCCTCCGGGTGATGGCCCGCCCGCACGGCGACAAACGCCCCCTGCGGGTACCCCGCTCCCCCGCCGCCCTGTCTTCCCAAGTCCTCTCCCTGGAGGGCGAGTTCGTGGAGGGCGTGGCCTTCCCCACCGGCTGGCCCGAGCTGGCCGCCGCCTGTGCCCGCGGCCTCGCCGACCTGGCCTCGCTCCAGGTCCCGGCGACGGGCCCCGACGGTGAGGAACTCCGCGTCCCAGCGGCCGGAGCCCCCTGGTTCCTGACCCTCCTGGGCCGAGACGCCCTCCTCACCTCCCTCTTCGCCCTCCCCTACCGCCCCCGACTGGCCGCAGCCACCCTCCCCGCGCTGGCCGCGACCCAGGCGACGGACACCGGCGTCGACGCGGTCTCCCAGCCCGGCAAGATCGTGCACGAGGTACGGCACGGCGAGCTGGCGCACTTCGGCCAGGTGCCGTACGGCCGCTACTACGGCTCGGTGGACGCGACGCCCCTGTTCCTGATCCTGCTGGGCGCGTACGTCGAGCACACAGCCGACACGACCCTGGCGCGCCGCCTCGAACCCCACGCCCGCGCGGCGATCGGCTGGATGCTCGACCACGGCGGCCTGACCTCCCGCGGCTACCTGGTCTACCGCGCCGACCAGGGCGGCCTCGCCAACCAGAACTGGAAGGACTCCCCCGGCGCCATCTGCTCGGCCGACGGCACCCGCCCCGCCGGGCCGGTGATGGCGGCTGGCGCCCAGGGCTACGCGTACGACGCCCTGCGCCGCACGGCGTGGCTGGCCCGCACGGTGTGGCGGGACGAGACCTACTCGGCGCTCCTGGAACAGGCGGCGGCCGACCTCCGCGACCGCTTCCAGCGGGACTTCTGGATGCCGGAGCACTCGTTCCCCGCCCTGGCGCTGGACGGCGAGGGACGCCAGGTGGACGCACTCGCCTCGGACGCGGGGCATCTGCTCTGGTCGGGCCTGCTGGACAAGGAGTACGGGGAGCTGGTGGGCCGCCGCCTCCTCGAACCCGACTTCTTCTCGGGCTGGGGCGTACGCACCCTGGCCTCCGGCCAGTCGGCCTACCACCCCCTCTCCTACCACCGGGGCTCGGTCTGGCCGCACGACAACGCCCTGATCACCCTGGGCCTGGCCCGCTACGGCCTGCACGACGAGGCCCGCACGGTGGCCCACGCCCTGGTCGACGCGGCGACGACAACCGGCCACCGCCTCCCGGAGGTCCTCGCCGGGTACGGCCGCGACACGCACGCGGAACCGGTGCCGTACCCGCACGCGTGCGTGCGCGAATCCCGTTCGGCGGCGGCCCCGTTGGCGCTGCTGACGGCGGTGGGAGGCGCGTAGCGGGGCGGCTGAGGGGTGGCTGCGGGGTGGCTGCGGGGCAGTTGGCCTGGCGTTTGCCGAGCGTTTGCCGAGTGCTGGGGCGGCGGGGCTGAACACGGGCTGAGGGCCGGCCGTACGGATGGACGGCGGGCCCCCAGCCTCCCCAGCGAGGCCCGCCGCACCACTCCACCAGGGGCCTCGCACGGAAGGACCTTCGGGTGCCTGTCTTCACGCGCCTACGTCAACTGCCCGGCAAGAACGACGACTTGACCGACGAGGCACCCGTCAGCGAGGCCGCCACGGAGACACCGCCGACCGACGATGCCGCACCCACAAGGGACGAAGGCGAAGGCGAAGGCGAAGGCGAAGGCGAAGGCGAAGGCGAAGGCGAAGGCGAAGGCGAAGGCGAAGCCGAGTCCGAGAAGCCAACAGCCCTCCGCACCTGGCGCACCACCTACCTCCCCTGGACCCTCACCGCCCTCGCCGCCGTCCTCATCTACGTCTGCCTGCAGATGCCGAACACCCTCGGTAACCTCAGAGCCAGGGAGTTCACCCGCCTCCCCGCGGAGGCGATCGTCGGCGCCGCCGTACTCCTCAGCCTCCCCCGCCGCCCCCGCGTGATCGTCGCGGCGATATCAGGCGCCACCCTGGGCGCCCTGACCGCCCTGAACATCCTCGACATGGGCTACAACGAGTTCCTGGGCCGGCACTTCAACATCATCCTGGACTGGGAACTCCTCGACGACGCCCAGTCGTACCTGAAGGACTCCCTCGGCGGCACGACCACCGTCCTCCTCACGATCGGCGTCATCCTCCTCGTCATCGCCCTGATCACCCTCGTGGCCCTGGCCACCGTCCGCACAGCCAACGTCCTGGCCCGCTACAAAACCCCCGCGTCCAAGGGCGCCCTGATGGCCGGCACCGTCTGGATCACCTGCACGGCGTTCGGGCTGCAGGTCGCCGGCGTACCGATCGCCGCGGACCACACCGCCGGTGTCATCAAGGTCCACGCACACCGGGCGATGGACACCCTCCGCGACGAGGCGGCGTTCGCGAAGGACGCGAAGTCCGACACGTTCGGCAACACACCACCCGACCAACTGCTACCCGACCTGCGCGGCAAGGACGTCCTGTTCACCTTCATCGAGAGCTACGGCCGCAGCGCACTGCAGGACCCGCAGATCGCCCCCGGCGTCACAAGCACCCTCGACACCAGCACCAAGGCCCTCGCGGAGGCCGGCTTCCACGCGAAAAGCGGCTGGCTGACGTCGGCGACGTACGGCGGCAGCAGCTGGCTGGGCCACTCCACCACCCTCTCCGGCCTGTGGATCGACAACCAGCAGCGCTACCGCACCGTCATGGCCAGCGACCACCTCAGCCTCACCAAGGCCTTCCAGAAGACGGGCGACTGGGACACGGTCGGCGTCATGCCCGGCGTACAGAAGGGCTGGCCGGAACAGCAGTACTACGGCCTCGACAAGGTCTACAACGCCTTCCAGCTCGGCTACAAGGGCCCGAAGTTCAGCTGGTCCACCATGCCCGACCAGTACGCCCTCGAAGCCTTCCAGCGCCAAGTCCACGGCAGGAAGCGCGACAAGCCCCTGATGGCGGAGATCATCCTGACCTCCAGCCACCAGCCCTGGGCACCGATCCCGAAGATGGTCGACTGGGAGGCCCTGGGCGACGGTTCGCTCTTCAAGCCCATCCAGAAGTCCGGCACCAAACCGGCGGACATCATCTCCGACTCCACCCGCTCCCAGCAGGAGTACGGCAAGTCGATCTCGTACTCCGTCACCAGCCTCACCCAATGGCTGGAGCGCTACGGCACCGACGACACCGTCCTGGTCTTCCTGGGCGACCACCAGCCGATATCCCGGGTCAGCGGCACCAATGCCAGCCGAGACGTCCCGATCTCGATCGTCGCCAAGGACCCGAAGGTCCTGGACAAAATCACCGACTGGAACTGGACGGACGGCCTCCAGCCCGCCGCCAAGGCCCCCGTCTGGAAGATGAGCTCGTTCCGCGACCGCTTCCTGACGGCGTACGGCTCGACGCCGCACGCGAAGAAGGACTGACCTTCGCCACGGCGGCTCAGCCCCCGGAGGCTCAGCCCCCGGAGGTGTCCAGCTCCGCGTCCTCACTCACGCCCGCGCAGTCGTACGGGTCCTTCAGCCAGCCGTCCGGCAGCACCACCCGGTTGTTGCCGGACGTACGGCCGCGGGGCCCGTCGGCGCCGGTCGGCCACGGCTGGTCGAGGTCCAACTCGTCCAGCCCGCCCCGCAGTTCCTCCAGCGACGACGTGATCGCGAGCCGCTTGCGCATCTCGGACCCGACCGCGAAGCCCTTCAGGTACCAGGCGACATGCTTACGGAAGTCGATGACGCCGCGCGCCTCGTCCCCGATCCACTCCCCGAGCAGCGTGGCGTGCCGCACCATGACGTCGGCGACCTCCCGGAGCGCAGGCCGAGCGATGTCTTCCGCGCGCCCCTCGAACGCCGCGACCAGATCCGAGAACAACCACGGCCGCCCCAGGCACCCCCGCCCGACGACCACCCCGTCGCACCCGGTCTCCCGCACCATCCGCACGGCATCCTCGGCCGACCAGATGTCCCCGTTCCCGAGCACAGGAATCTCCGGTACATGCTCCTTGAGCCGCGCGATGGCATCCCAGTCCGCCGTACCGCCGTAGTGCTGCGCGGCCGTACGCCCATGCAGCGCGATCGCCGTCACGCCCTCCTCGACCGCGATCCGCCCGGCGTCGAGGTAGGTGATGTGGTCGTCGTCGATGCCCTTGCGCATCTTCATCGTGACCGGCAGGTCCCCCGCCCCGCTGACCGCCTCGCGCAGAATCGCGCGCAGCAGGTTCCGCTTGAACGGCAACGCAGACCCGCCACCCTTGCGCGTCACCTTCGGCACCGGGCACCCGAAGTTCAGGTCGATGTGATCGGCCAGCCCCTCCTCCGCGATCATGCGGACGGCTTTGCCGACGGTGGCCGGATCGACGCCGTACAGCTGGATCGAGCGCGGCTTCTCGGTCGCGTCGAAGTGGATCAGCTGCATGGTCTTCTCGTTGCGCTCGACCAGCGCCCTGGTCGTGATCATCTCGCTGACGAACAGCCCCTTGCCCCCACTGAACTCACGGCACAGCGTGCGGAAGGGCGCGTTCGTGATCCCGGCCATGGGGGCCAGGACGACGGGCGGCTGGACGGTGTGCGGCCCGATCCGCAGGGGCGAAACGGTGGGCGAAAGAACGGGCGAGACGGTCGTGGGCATTCACCCATTCTCACGTACCGGACGGGGTGCGGCGAAATTCGTTAGTTAGGCGTACTATTGAAGAATGCCGGAGCTCAGCCCCCGTCGCCGCCTGCTGGTCCTCGCGATCTGCTGCATGAGCCTGCTGATCGTGAGCCTCGACACCACGGCCCTCAACGTCTCCCTGCCCGCCATGCAGCGGGACCTCGGCGCGAGCACGTCGGGCCTGCAGTGGACGATCGACGCGTACACCCTCGTCCTCGCCTCGCTGCTGATGCTGGCCGGCTCCACGGCGGACAGAGTCGGCCGCAAGCGCGTCTTCACGGCGGGCCTCGTCCTCTTCACCATCGGCTCGGCCCTGTGCTCCGTCGCGCCGAACCTCGACTCGCTGATCGCCTTCCGGATGGTGCAGGCGGTGGGCGGTTCGATGCTCAACCCGGTCGCGATGTCGATCATCACCAACACCTTCACGGATCCGCGCGAGCGGGCGCGCGCGATCGGCGTGTGGGGTGCGGTGGTGGGCATATCGATGGCCGCCGGGCCACTGGTCGGCGGCCTGCTCGTGGACTCGGTGGGCTGGCGCGCGATCTTCTGGGTCAACCTGCCGGTGGGACTCGCCGCCCTCCTCCTCACCCTCCGCCACGTCCCCGAGTCCCGCGCCCCCAAGGCCCGCCGCCTCGACCCGGTGGGCCAGCTCCTGGTGATCGCACTGTTCGGCTCACTGACGTACGCGATCATCGAGGCGCCGAACACCGGGTTCCCGGCGGTGGCGCCGTTCGCTTCGGTGGCATTCGTGGCGCTGCTGAGCCTCCTCTGGTACGAGCCGCGCCGCGCCGAGCCCCTGATCGACCTGCGCTTCTTCCGCTCGGCGCCGTTCAGTGGGGCGACGGTGATCGCGATCAGCGCGTTCGCCGCGCTGGGCGGCTTCCTGTTCCTGTCGACGCTGTATCTGCAGAACGTGCGGGGGCTGGACGCCCTGGAAGCGGGGCTGTGGATGCTGCCGATGGCGGTGCCGATGTTCTTGTGTGCCCCGTTGTCGGGGCGGCTGGTGGGGAGTCGGGGGCCACGGGTCTCTCTGCTGATCGCCGGTTCCGCGATGACGGTCAGCGCGGTGCTGTTCGCGGTTTTCGAGGCCGAGACGTCGAACGTCACGATGTTCCTCGGGTACCTGGTGTTCGGTTTCGGCTTCGGGTTCGTGAACGCGCCGATCACGAACACGGCGGTGTCCGGGATGCCGCGAGCTCAGGCGGGCGTCGCGGCGGCGGTCGCTTCCACGAGCCGGCAGCTCGGGATGACGCTGGGCGTCGCTGTGGTGGGGGCGGTGCTGGCCTCGGGGGTGGGTTCCTCGTCGTACAAGGACGCGTTCGTCTCCGCCTCGGTGCCGGGGTGGTGGATCATCACCGGGTGTGGGGTTGCGGTGCTCCTGCTGGGTGCGGTGACGAGTGGGCGTTGGGCGCGGAGGACTGCTGAACGTACGGCTGAACGGCTGGGGACGGTAGAGATTCGCGAGGCGGTACGGACGTGAGGTCGGGTACGGAGGCCTTCGGCCCGGCGGCGGTCGCGTACGGCAACCCGTCTCGGCGCGGGCGGGGACAGCTCGATGTACCGCCACCGTTACCACGGCTTCAGACGATCGTGCTGCCCTACGGCAAGGACATCCGGGTCCGGCTCACGCCACAGCCCTGAGTCCGTGGACGTCCCTCAAGGGGCGCGGGAAACTGCGCGACCGCACATCTCCTCCGCAATGGACACGCTCATCACCCCCTACGGTCGACTGCAATCTCCCGCAGCCGCACCAACCGCTCCCGACTCACCTCATCCGCCGGGACATAGGTGACCATCCGCGGCCCCACCTCCGGGCTCAGCCACAGGTCGGTGTGGTCGACCACCACCCGCCCCACATGCCGGTTGAGGAACTCCTTCCGCTTGGTCCGGTGGGCCACCACCTCATGCCGGTCCCACGCCTCGCAGAACTCGGCTGATTCCGTGCGCAGCCGCTTGAGGAGCATCTTCCACACGGGCTCGCCGAGATGGCCGGCCATGGCGGCCCGGAAACGGGCGGCCATGAGGCGCTGGGTCTCCTCCAGGTGCACGATCGACGAGCGCCACTCGTCGTGCGTGTACGACAGGATCATGCAGTTGCGGTCCTCGGGCGGCACCGCTTGCAGGTCGCACAGCAGCAGCCCGTACGTGCGGTTGTAGGCGAGGATGTCGTAGCGGCTGTTCTGCAGGCAGGCCGGGTACGGCTCCAGTTGCTCCAGGACGGCCCGCATGGCGGGGGTCACCGACGGGCAGGCCGTCGCCGGTGTCGGATCCACCGCGCCGGCCAGCTGGAAGAGGTGCGCCCGCTCGCTGGGGTCCAGGAGGAGGGTGCGGGCCAGGGCGTCCAGGACCTGGACGGAGACCTGGATGTCACGGGCCTGCTCCAGCCAGGTGTACCAGGTGACGCCGACCGCGGAGAGCTGGGCGACCTCCTCGCGGCGCAGGCCGGGAGTGCGGCGCCGGCGGCCACGGGGCAGGCCGACCTGTTCCGGGGCGATGTGCTCGCGGCGGTGGCGCAGAAAGTCGGCGAGCTCGTGCCGGCGGACCGCCGCCGTGGCCGTGCCTTGCGAAGCCCCCCGTGGGGTCGCCTGCGGGGTCACCGTCTCCTGGGCCATGGTCGTCATGCCTCCAGCCTGCCGCCGTGCGAACCCTGTTTCCAGGTAGTGCTTGTACCAGGATAAGGAGACTCTGGTACCAGTCTCGGGGTGCGCGGAGTCTGGTCAGCGTGACCGAAACCATCGCATCCACACCGCAGGCCGCCCGGCCCGCCGCGCCACCCTCGCTCGGCGGCCTCGGGCTCTTCACGGTGCTGCTCGCCGCGGCACTCCCGCTCATCGACTTCTTCATCGTCAACGTCGCGCTGCCCACCATCGGCCACGACCTCGCCGCGAGCGAGGCCGTGCTCGAACTCGTCGTCGCAGGTTACGGGTTGGCGTACGCCGTCCTTCTCGTCCTCGGCGGACGGCTCGGTGACCTGTTCGGCCGGCGTCGGCTCTTCATCGGCGGCATGGCGGCCTTCGGGCTGACCTCGCTGGCGTGCGGGCTCGCACCCAGCGCGTGGGCGCTCGTCGCGGCGCGGGTCGCGCAGGGCGCGGCGTCGGCGGCGATGCTGCCGCAGGTGCTCGCGACGATCCAGGCGGCCACCAGCGGTCCCCGCCGCGCGAAGGCCATGGGGCTCTACGGCGCGACGGCCGGCCTGTCCATGGTGGCGGGCCAGATCCTGGGCGGGGTCCTCGTCGCCGCCGACATCGCGGGGACCGGCTGGCGTTCCGTCTTCCTCGTGAACGTCCCCGTCGTCCTCGTCGGCCTCTTCCTGGCCGCCCGCGCGGTCCCGGAGACCCGCTCCCAGCACCCGGAACCGATCGACGGACCCGGCACGGTCCTGCTGGCCGTCTCCCTCCTCGCGCTTCTGGCCCCGCTCACCGAGGGCCGGGCGGCGGGCTGGCCGCTGTGGACGTGGCTGTCGCTGGCGGCGTTCCCGTTCGTGGCGGCGGCGTTCTACGCGGTGGAGCGCAGGGCGGACCGGCAGGGCCGTACGCCGCTCGTGCCTCCGAGCCTGTTCGCGCTCACGTCTTTGCGGCGTGGTCTGGTGATGATCGTGCCGTTCTCGATCGGCTTCAGCGGATTCATGTTCGTGATCGCGGTGGCGTTGCAGCAGGGTGCGGGCCGGGGGCCGGTCGCGGCGGGGCTGGCGCTCGCTCCCATGGCGGTGGTGTTCTTCTTCGTCTCGCTGGCCGGGCCACGGCTGGTGGCCCGCTACGGCACCCGGGTCGTGACCGCCGGTGCGGCGATCCAGGCGATGGGCGTGGCCCTGATGGCGCTGGCCGCCTGGCGCTCCTGGCCGGACCTCGGCCTGGTCGAACTGCTCCCCGGGGCGGCGATCGCCGGCGCGGGCCAGGCCCTCCAACTCCCCGTCGTCTTCCGGATCGTCCTGTCCGAGGTGCCGTCGGCGCGGGCGGGCGTGGGCAGCGGGGTGATGATCACGACCCAGCAGTCGTCACTGGCGCTCGGAGTCGCCACCCTGGGCACACTCTTCCTCTCCCTCATCCCCACGGTGGGCATGCGGGACGCCCTGGTCACCACGCTCCTGGTCCAGCTGGCCGGAGTGGCGCTGACCGGGCTGCTCAGCCTGCGTCTGCCGCGCACGATCGGCTGACCGACTTGTGAGGGTGTGGCCACAGGTTGGTCAACTCGCCGGGGAGGAGTCCCTATTGATGTTGGTCTTGCTGCACACTCCTTGCTGCGCACGCCACTCAGGGCCGCGCACGCGGACTCGATGTCCTCGGACGCTGGAGGCGTCATGCTGGAGATCAACACGAGCAAGGTGAGCCGCTGGGACCACCACGGACGCGAGCACGTCGTACGGGTACAGCGCAAGGGCGCGCAGCGCACGATCAGATGTGACACCTGCGGTTGGCGCCAGGGCGCGCAGTTCCTGCCCTGGCTGAAAGCGGAGGAACATCTGGCGGAGGCGCACCAGGCGACGGTGGATCCGACGGAGGCGCAGTCGGACCGATGACGGCAGTCCGCCGATGACGCGCATCCGCCGGTACCGGCCCGAGGACCGAGAGGCCGTCGAGGACATCTGCGTCCGCACGGCACACGAGGGTGGCGACAGCCGTCCGCACCACAAAGACCCCGGTGTCTTCCCGACGACCTTCGCGATCCCGTACGTCGTGCTCGAACCGGACCTCGCCTTCGTCCTGGACGACGGTGCGGGCCGGGCGGTCGGCTACGTCCTCGGCGCCGCGGACACGCCACGCTTCGTCGAGGACTTCCGCACCGAGTGGCTCCCGCGGGCAGCCGAGCGCCACCCCGAGCCGTCCGGGCCCCCGAGCACCCCGGACGAGGCGCTGATCCGGCTCCTGCACCACCCGGAGCGCATGCTCGTCCCGGAGGTCGCCGCCTACCCGGCCCACCTGCGCCTGATGACCTGGTCGATCAGCTGGGACGGCTCAAAGAACTGGACGTTCGGCGACAACGTCAAGGCGCTCCAGGGCCGTTGACCGCCCCCGCGGACCGAACCCCGAGCACATCGAGCATCGCCCGTGTCGCCGGACTCGGATTGAACCGGCTCCACGCGAGCACCTCGATGCGGCGCGGCCCGTCCACCACCGGGACCAGCGCCAGCTCGGGGTCATCGGCCGCCAGTGGCCGGACGAAGGCCGACGGCAGCAACGCGACCCCCAGTCCGCGCACGGTCAGCCGGGTGATCAGCTCGACGACCCCGACCTCGTACGCCACGTCCCGCGCCAGCCCCGCCGCGGTGAACGCCTGGTCGGACTGGGCCCGGGCGGGGGTGCCGGGCATGAAGTCCACGAACGTCTCCCCCGCGATGTCCCGCAGGGTGACCCGGGATGCGCCCGCGAGCCGGTGCCCGGCCGGTACGACCAGTACATGCTCGTCGTGGTCGAGCACCAGGGTCTCCACCTCGGACGGCCGCTGGTCCTCGGGCAGACCGAGAAAGGCGATGTCCAGCTCACCGGCCCGGATCGCCGCCACCAAGTCGTCGCTGCGACCGGAGCGCAACATGACCCGGACCTCCGGGTGTTGGGCGCGATACCGCTGCAACAGCTCGGGGACGTCGACGGCGGCGGTGGTCACGATCACGCCGACGGCGAGCCGTCCCCGTACCACCCCGGCCGCCGCGGCGGCGTCGGCGGCGGCGCGGTCGGCGGCCGCCAGGCACTCGCGGGCCCGTACGACGAACGCCTCCCCGGCGCTGGTCAGCTCCACCCGCCGACTGGAGCGGGCGAACAGCCTGACCCCCAACTCCCGTTCCAGACCGGCGATCCGGTGGCTCAGCGACGACTGCACCACGGAACACCGCTCCGCCGCCCGCGTGAAGTTGCGGGTCTCGGCGACGGCGACGACGTACCGCATCTGCTGAAGGTCCATTCGCTGATCGTGCACATTCATCGCTGCCATGGCAATCATGCTTTGGAGTCATGGTGGGGTCCGCCCGAGACTGCTCGGCATGCAGACCTCGACCGGACGGTCACAGGGCCGCGCGCCACGGGCCTCGTACGCACGGCATGCGGCGACCGTCGCGCTGACCGCACTCGCTCCCGCCTCCTGGGGCACCACCTACGCCGTGACCACGGAGCTGCTCCCGCCCGGGCATCCGCTGTTCGCCGGCCTGATGCGCGCCCTGCCCGCCGGGCTGCTCGCGCTGGCGCTCACCCGCGTGCTGCCGCGCGGCGACTGGTGGTGGAAGGCCGCGATTCTCGGCACCCTCAACATCGGCGCCCTGTTCCCCCTGTTGTTCGTGGCGGCCGAACGGCTCCCCGGCGGTGTCGCCGGGACCCTCAGCGCCGTCCAGCCGCTGCTGGTCGCCGGGTTGGCCATCGTGGTGCTGCACGACCGGCCGACGGCCTGGATCTGGACGTGGGGTGCGCTCGGTGTGGTCGGGGTCGGGCTCGTCGTGCTCGGGCCCGAGGCCCGGCTGGACGCGGTCGGCGTGCTCGCCGGTCTCGGCGGTACGGCGGGCATGGCGGTCGGCGTCGTCCTCACCAAGCGCTGGGGCCGCCCTGCGGGGATCGGTCCGCTGACCCTGGCCGGCTGGCAACTGACCGTCGGCGGGCTGGTGTTGCTGCCGGTCACCGTCGTTTTCGAGGGAGCGCCGCCGTCGGCCGACGCGGAGGCCGTGGCCGGTTATCTGTGGCTCGGCGGGATGGGCGGACTGATCTCGTTCACGCTGTGGTTCCGCGGGATCGGCAAGCTTCCGGTCGCCGCGTCCGCCCCGCTGGTGCTGCTGTCCCCGCTGGTCGCGACCGTCGTCGGCCTCGCGCTCGGCGAGATGCTGAACCCGCTCCAGGCCCTCGGTTTCGCCCTCGCCCTGGCCGCGCTGCTGGCCGTGCAGTTCAACGCCCCGAACCTGTCCCGCCCGTTCACGCGCGCCACATCCAAGAACCGCATACGAGAAGACCGGACCCAAGGAGAGCGGATCCCATGACGACAGGCCTGACGATCGCCGTGCTCGGCGCCACCGGCATGGTCGGCAGCCGAGTGATCACCGAGGCCGCCGCACGCGGACACCAGGTGCGCGCCCTGTCCCGGAAACCTGCGAGCGAGGACCCGGACGTGACGCCGTTCGCGGTCGACGCGAGCGACCCGGACGCCCTGGGCGAGGCCCTCAGAGCCTGTGCCGCCGACGCCGTGGTGGTCGCCGTGCGGACCGAACCGGTCGACCAGGACTTCCTCGTCGGTACGACCCGTGCGGTGCTGGACATCGCGGCCGAGGCGGGGATGCGCGTCCTCGTGGTCGGCGGCGCGGGCGTGCTGCGCAGTCCCGAGAACCGTGCGCTGCTGGTGGCCGACAACCCCGCGTACGTGCCCGCCGAGGTGACGGCCGTCGCCGCGGCCGGGGTCGCCCAGCTACGCGCCTGCGAGGCACACACCGGCAGCGACTGGGGCTACCTCGCCCCGCCCGCCCTGCTGGAGCCCGGAGAGCGGACCGGCCGCTACCGGCGCGGCACCGACACCCTGCTCACAGCCGCCGACGGCCACTCCTGGATCAGCGCCGAGGACCTGGCCGTCGCCGTGCTCGACGAGCTCGAGGCCCCGGGCGCCGACCGCCTGGTCACCGTCGTCCATCACGACTGACCGGCTACCGGGCGGTGAACGCCAGCTTCGCCCCGAGCGCCACGAACGACCCCGCGAAGCTCCGCCGCAGCCACGTCATCACCCGGGGCCGGGAGGTGACGTGGCTGCGGACGGAGGCCGCGAGCACGCCGTACGCCGCGAAGACCAGGAAGGTCGCCAGCATGAACACCCCGCTGAGCGCCAGCATGCGCGGCAGGGCGTTCGCCTCGCCCGGGTCCACGAACTGGGGCAGGAACGCGAAGAAGAAGATCGTCAGCTTCGGGTTGAGGATGTTGATCAGTACGCCCCGTACGATCACGCGTTTCGAGGAGAGCGGCGCGGCACCCTCGTCCACCGCGATGGTCTCCTTGTCCTTGAGTGTCGCCCACGCCATGTACAAGAGGTAGGCGACTCCGGCGTACTTGAGGATCTGGAAGGCCGTCGCGCTCGCGTGCAACAGCGCGGCGACCCCGGTGATGGTGGCCAGCATGTGCGGCACGATCCCGAGCGTGCACGCGAAGGCGGCGACAACGCTGGCGCGACGGCCGCGGGACAGCCCTGCCGCCAGGGTGTAGACGACACCGGTGCCGGGGGTGGCGACCACGACGAGGGTGGTCAGGAGGAACGCGATGCTCATGCGCGCCACCCTGTCGTCGCCGCGGCCCGGGATACAGGGCCAATCGCCTACCGCGCAACAGGACCAATGCGCAGCCGCCGCTCCGTTCGACACGGCTCACGTCCGCTCGGAGAATGGGAGGTGTCGGCGTGCGGTCACCCCGGCGGCGCCTGCCGTCGGCCGCGCGGTACCTCTGCGCCGCCCGAGGAGGCTGCCATGAGCGTCCGTATCGCCACCTTCAACATGGAGAACGTCTTCCGTCGGCCCACGGCCTTCCGCCTTTCGGACCCGGCGAAGCGCGAGGAAATCATCAGCGACTTCGCCAAGTTGGTCTCCCTCCTGGATCTGCCTGTGTATCAGCCCGGCGACAAGGAGGAGATCGCCCGGCTCATCGAGAAGCACCGGGCCTACGCCGTCGACCCGAAGAACCCGCCGCCGATCTACGTCAACCAGTCCCGCCCGGGCAAGGACTCCGGACTGTTCAAGACGACCGGGTCGGGCAACAAGACCCAGGTCGAGGTCACCGCCAAGGGCCGTGCCGCGTGGGCCGGTTGGGCCGAACTGGGGCAGGACGACCTCGACATGGACGTCGTGCGGAACACCGGCCGGGTCGTCTCGGAGGTCGACGCGGACATCCTGCTCGCCGTGGAGGTGGAGGACCGGCTGACTCTGGAGCGCTTCAACACGCAGGTCCTGGCCGGGGCGCTCGGCAGGCGGCCGTACCCCTACGCCCTGCTGATCGACGGCAACGACCCCCGGGGCATCGACATCGGGATCCTCAGCCGTCACCCGATCACGTCCGCCCGGACCCACCTCTTCGACACCGACCCGGAGCGCCCCGACAGGCGCCTCTTCAGCCGTGACTGCCCCGAGTACGAGATCGAGCTCGACGGAACACCCCTCGTGGTCCTCGGCAACCATCTCAAGAGCAAGTTCCGCGACGACCCGGAGCTGCGGCTCGCCCAGACGAAGCGGGTCGCGGAGATCTACCGGGCCGCCCTGGAGCGCACCTCGCACGTCGTGGTCGCCGGGGACCTCAACGACGTCCCGAACAGCGAAGCGGTCGCGGTGCTGCGGGACACCGATCTGCGCGACGTGATGGATCACCGCTCCTATCACGGAGATCCCGGCACCCACGGGGACTGCAACAGCGAGGACGACAAGCTCGACTACCTGATGCTCCCGCCGTCACTGTGGCCGGAGGTGCAGCACGTCGGCCTGGAGACCCGCGGAATCTTCGCGAAGAGCATCAAGTCCTTCGACACCGTGACATCGAAGACCAACGCAGCCTCCGACCACGCGGCGCTCTACGTCGACCTGGACCTGTAAACACGAGTTCCCCGCACCCCCTGAGGGGCGCGGGGCCCGGTCGATATGCGGCTCCGCCGCGTGGGCGCGACAAGCCAAGAACAACGCGCACCCGGCAGATCACACAAGCCAGGCAGACGCGAGCCCGCTCAAACGCCTAGCAGCCGACGAGCCGCCCGGCCAGGTACCCCTCGATCTGGTCCAGCGACACGCGTTCCTGCTTCATGGAGTCCCGCTCGCGCACCGTCACGGCGTTGTCCTCAAGCGTGTCGAAGTCAACGGTCACGCAGTACGGCGTACCGATCTCGTCCTGGCGACGGTAACGGCGACCGATGGCGCCGGCGTCGTCGAACTCGATGTTCCAGTTCTGACGCAGCGCCTGGGCGAGGCCCTTGGCCTTCGGGGACAGCTCGGGGTTGCGGGAGAGCGGGAGCACCGCGACCTTCACCGGGGCCAGGCGGTGGTCCAGCCGCAGCACCGTCCGCTTCTCCATCTTGCCCTTGGCGTTCGGCGCCTCGTCCTCGACATAGGCGTCGAGCAGGAACGCCAGCATCGCGCGGCCGACACCGGCCGCCGGCTCGATGACGTACGGCGTCCAGCGCTCGCCGGCCTCCTGGTCGAAGTAGGAGAGGTCCTGGCCGGAGGCCTTGCCGTGCGCGCCGAGGTCGTAGTCGGTGCGGTTGGCGACACCCTCCAGCTCGCCCCACTCGTTGCCGCCGAACTGGAAGCGGTACTCGATGTCAGCGGTGCGCTTGGAGTAGTGGGAGAGCTTCTCTTTCGGGTGCTCGTACCACCGCATGTTCTCCTCGCGCAGGCCCAGGCCGGTGTACCAGTTCCAGCGCTGCTCCATCCAGTACTCCTGCCACTTCTCGTCCTCGCCCGGCTTGACGAAGAACTCCATCTCCATCTGCTCGAACTCGCGGGTGCGGAAGATGAAGTTGCCGGGCGTGATCTCGTTGCGGAAGGACTTGCCCATCTGCGCGATGCCGAACGGCGGCTTGCGGCGCGAGGTGGTCTGCACCTGGGCGAAGTTGGTGAAGATGCCCTGGGCGGTCTCGGGGCGCAGGTACGCGATCGAGCCGCTGTCCTGGGTCGGGCCGAGATGGGTGGAGAGCAGACCCGAGAACTGCTTGGGCTCGGTGAACTGGCCCTTGTTGCCGCAGTTCGGGCAGTTGATGTCAGCGAGGCCGTTCTCCGGGAGGTGGCCCTTCTTGGCCTCGTAGGCCTCCTCCAGGTGGTCGGCGCGGAACCGCTTGTGGCAGGAGGTGCACTCGGTGAGCGGGTCCGTGAAAGTGGCGACGTGGCCGGAGGCGACCCAGACCTCGGGGGCAAGGATCACGGACGAGTCGATACCGACGACGTCCTCGCGCGACGTCACCATGTAACGCCACCACTGACGCTTCAGGTTCTCCTTGAGCTCGACACCCAGCGGTCCGTAGTCCCAGGCGGCGCGCTGGCCGCCGTAGATCTCACTGCAGGGGAATACGAAGCCACGGCGCTTGCTCAGGCTGACGATGGTGTCGATCTTGTCGGCGGCCACGGTGCTCTCTTCATTACGACGACGGGCGACGAAGCGAGGCGCTTCACAGCGAATGCTTCAGGGTACCGGCGGGGGCTCCCCCTCAACCAAATCGGTAGCGCTCTGTGGACGGCCGCTCACGCTTGTTGACAATGGTTTCCACTACGGCTGAAAATGACTGTCATGAACGTACGACGACAGCACATATCCGGGGTTGCCCTCGCGGCCGTCACCGCCCTCGGTCTCGGTACTCTCTCCGCCTGCTCCTCCGACAGCGCTGCCGCCGGCAACTCGGACAAGTTCGACGTCGTCGCGTCGTTCTACCCGATGGCCTTCCTCGCCGAGCAGATCGGCGGCGACCATGTGAAGGTCTCCAGCCTGACCGCGCCCGGCCAGGAGCCGCACGACCTCGAAGTCAGCGCCCAGCAGCGCGCGCAGATCGAGGAGTCCGACGCCGCCCTCTACCTCAAGAGCCTGCAGCCGGCCGTGGACGAGGCCGTCGAGCAGTCCGGCGTCAAGACCAAGATCGACGCCGCCTCGCTGACCAAGCTGGAGGACCACGGCAGCCTCGAGGACAGCCACGAGCACGAGGGCGAGAAGGCACACGCCGAGGAGGGGCACTCCGAAGAAGAAGAGGAGCACGCCCGCGACCCGCACATCTGGCTCGACCCGGTGAAGTACGCCGAGGTCGCCAAGGGCGTCGGCGCCGCCTTCGAGAAGGCGGACCCGGACCACGCGGCCGACTACAAGAAGAACACCGACGCGCTGGTCAAGAAGCTCGACGAGCTCAACACCCACTTCACGGACGGCCTGAAGGACACCAAGTCCAAGGTCTTCTTCACCAACCACGCCGCCTTCGGCTACCTCGCCGAGCGCTACGGCCTGACCCAGGAGGCCATCTCCGGACTCGACCCGGAGAGCGAGCCCAGCCCCGCCCGGATCAAGGAGCTCCAGGAGGAGGCCAAGGCCGACGGCGTCACCACGGTGTTCTACGAGACACTGGTGTCCGACAAGACCGCCAAGACCCTCGCCGCCGACGCGGGCCTGAAGACGGACGTCCTCGACCCGCTCGAGGGCATCACCGACAAGTCCAAGGGCGACGACTATCTCACGGTCATGGAGGCCAACCTCACGGCCCTGAAGACGGCTCTGGGAGCCAAGTGATCAACCTACGGAGGACGGCATGACCGAGCCCGTCATATCGCTGCGCGGCGTACACGCCGAGCTGGGCTCGCGCCCCGTCCTGCGCGGCATCGACCTCACCGTGCACCGCGGTGAGGTCGTCGCCCTGCTCGGCGCCAACGGCTCCGGCAAGTCGACCGCCGTGCGCAGCGTCATCGGCCAGGTACCGGTCGCCGCCGGCGAGATCGAGCTGTTCGGCACCGCGCGGGCACGGTTTCGCAACTGGGCGCGCGTGGGATACGTCCCGCAGCGCACGACCGCTGCGGGCGGCGTCCCGGCCACGATCACCGAGGTCGTCTCCTCGGGCCGCCTGTCCCGCACCCGCTTCGGCCTCCTGCGCAAGGCCGACCACGCGGCCGTACGACGCGCCCTGGAGCTGGTCGGGATGGCCGACCGCGCCAAGGACTCCGTGAACGCCCTCTCCGGCGGCCAGCACCAGCGCGTGCTGATAGCCCGTGCCCTGGCCTCCGAACCCGAACTGCTGATCATGGACGAGCCGATGGCGGGCGTCGACCTGGCCAGCCAGGAGGTCCTGGCCCGCACGCTCAGGGAACAGGTCGCGGCCGGTACGACGGTCCTGCTGGTCCTGCACGAACTGGGCCCCCTGGAGCCCCTGATCGACCGGGCGGTGGTGCTCCGCGACGGCTGCGTCCTGCACGACGGCCCGCCCCCGAAGGCGGTCGGCCAGCACGCGCTGCCCGGCCACGACCACGTCCACCCGCACGCGGCTCACGACGCCGAACCGATCCGGACGGGACTGCTGAGCTGATGGAGATCCTGAACTACGCCTTCATGCAGCGGGCCCTGCTCGCCGCCGTCCTGGTCGGCATCACGGCCCCCGCGATCGGCATCTACCTGGTCCAGCGCCGCCAGGCCCTGATGGGCGACGGAATCGGCCATGTCGCGATGACGGGCGTCGGTCTCGGCTTCCTCCTCTCCTGGTCCCCGGTGTGGATGGCGACGATCGTCTCGATCGTCGGCGCGGTCCTCATGGAACTGATCCGCTGGTACGGCAGAACGCGCGGCGACATCGCCCTCGCGATGCTCTTCTACGGCGGTATGGCCGGCGGCGTGATGTTCATCAACCTCGCGCCGACGGGCTCGAACGCGAACCTGACGTCGTACCTCTTCGGGTCGCTGTCGACGGTGAGCGAGTCCGACGTGACGGCGATCATCCTGCTCGCCGCCTTCGTGGTCTTGGTCACCCTCGGCCTGCGCCGCCAGCTGTTCGCGGTGAGCCAGGACGAGGAGTTCGCAAGGGTCACCGGTCTTCCCGTCCGCGCCCTGAACCTGCTGACGGCGATCACGGCGGCGGTGACGGTGACGGTCGCGATGCGGGTGGTCGGCCTGCTCCTGGTCAGCGCGCTGATGGTGGTGCCGGTCGCGGCGGCCCAGCAGCTGAGCCGCAGCTTCGCGGCGACGTTCGCGATCGCCGTCGCCATCGGCGTCACGGTGACGATCGGCGGCACGGTGACCTCGTACTACCAGGACGTGCCGCCCGGCGCGACGATCGTGCTGCTGACCATCGGCACGTTCATCGCGCTGACGGCACTGGCGACCCCGCTGGCCCGCCGCAGGGCCCGCGCTCTGGCCGCGGCGCTGCCCTCGGGCGACCCTGCGGAATGCGCGATTCCGGCCAGCAGGGGGACCGACGGCAAAGTCGGCGTCTGACCGCCGCCTGTGCGGGCTGGCACAATGGCCCGGCAAGGCGCAGACGTGAGGAGGCAAACCGGTGACGACCGCTGGACCGCCCGTAAAGGGCCGCGCGACTCGGCAGCGGGCCGCCGTGGCGGCGGCCCTCGACGAGGTCGACGAGTTCCGCAGCGCGCAGGAACTCCACGACATGCTCAAGCACAAGGGCGACTCGGTCGGGCTCACCACGGTCTACCGCACCCTGCAGTCCCTGGCCGACGCCGGCGAGGTCGACGTCCTGCGCACGTCCGACGGCGAGTCGGTGTACCGCCGCTGCTCGACCGGCGAACACCACCACCACCTGGTCTGCCGCGTCTGCGGCAAGGCCGTCGAGGTCGAGGGACCGGCGGTGGAGAAGTGGGCGGACGCGATCGCAGCCGAGCACGGCTATGTGAACGTGGCGCACACGGTGGAGATCTTCGGTACGTGTGCGGAGTGCGCGGCGGGTTGAGCCGTTGAACGGTGCGGGTCGGTGGGGGTGACCGTCCCCCTGGGGGCTGCCGCCCCCAGACGGGCCGAGACAGGCGATCCGGCGACTACACGCGGGGCAGGTGACGAGCCAGCAGCGTCCGCATCCGGTCGACGTCGGCCGGATCAGCGGCGCCCTTGGGGAAAACCCCCACCAGCAGGATGCTCGGGTCCCTGCTCAGCATGACCAGGTGGTCGCGGGTCTCCCGGTAACCCCGGAACGCGGACCAGCGCAGGGTCGTCGTCACGTGATCGGTGACGGTCGTGATCCCCGTCTCATCGGCAGTCGAGCGGTACTCGCCCTGCCAGGAGACGGTCCGGAACGCTTGGTTGGCCTGAAGACGGGGCGTGCCCCAGATCATGACCGAGCACAGCAGGCAGAGCGCGACGAACACCGCGGCGTCCGGCCCGGCGGCGGCGACAAACAGGCCCAGTCCCGCGAACAGCACCGTGAGCGCCCACCGCAGCACCGTCAGCCTGCGAATGCGGTCGCGTACCTGGATGGCCCGGAGGAAGTCGGTGCGTGTCGGCCGGAAGGCCAGCTCGACGGCGCCCGCGTCCTCGATGATGTCCCGCCCCTGATGATCCATGGGCGGAACCCTAGCGTTCGATTCCGCCGCCGGACGCCCCGCGCGCTCTCTCCCCCCCGATCAGGCCTCGTCCTGCTTGCCCTCCATGGCCAGCAGCTCCTCGTTCGGGATCGCCCCGCCGAACCGCCGGTCGCGGGAGGCGAACTCCACGCACGCCCGCCATAGGTCGCGCCGATCGAAGTCCGGCCACAGCACGTCCTGGAAGACCATCTCGGCGTAAGCGCTCTGCCAGAGAAGGTAGTTGGAGGTGCGCTGCTCACCGCTCGGGCGCAGGAAGAGATCCACGTCCGGCATGTCCGGGTAGTACATGTACTTCGCGAAGGTCTTCTCGTTGACCTTCGACGGATCCAGCCGCCCGGCCTTCACATCCGCGGCAAGAGCCTGCGCGGCGTCCGCGATCTCGGCCCGCCCGCCGTAGTTCATGCAGAAGTACAGCGTCAGCCTGTCGTTGCCCTTGGTCTGCTCCTGGGCGATCTGGAGCTCCTTGGCGACCGACTTCCACAGCTTGGGCATCCGCCCGACCCACCGCACCCGGATCCCCAACTCGTCGAGCTGGTCGCGGGTCTTGCGGATGAAGTCGCGGTTGAAGTTCATCAGGAAGCGCACCTCGTCCGGCGAGCGCTTCCAGTTCTCGGTGGAGAAGGCGTACAGGGAGATCGCCCCCACGCCCATCTCGACCGCGCCCTGGAGGACGTCCAGCACCCGCTCGGCGCCGACCTTGTGCCCCTCGGTGCGCGGCAGCCCGCGCTCCTTCGCCCAGCGGCCGTTCCCGTCCATGACGATCGCCACATGGTTGGGGACCAGCTCACCGGGGAGCTTCGGCGCGCGGGCACCGGACGGATGCGGCTCCGGCGTCTTGTACTCGCGGCGCCGGCGCCCCAGGAACCCACTCACGGCCATGTGCTTCTCGTCTCCCTTGCTTCTACTTCTCGACGTACCGAAGTGAGCGCAGCCCGCGCTCCAGATGCCAGTGCAGATAAGCGGACACCAACCCGCTGCCCTCCCGGACGTACCGCGGCTCGCAGGCGTCCGCAGTCTCCCAGTCTCCCGTAAGCAGCGCGGCGAGCAGTTCCAGGGTCTGCGGCGACGGTACGACGCTACCGGGCACCCGGCAGTCGACACAGACCGAGCCTCCGGAGGCGACCGAGAAGAAGCGGTTCGGTCCCGGCATCCCGCACTTCGCACAGTCGCTGAAGCTCGGGGCGTACCCGTTGACGGCGAGCGACCGCAGCAGGAAGGCGTCGAGAACAAGATGCGGGGCGTGCTCGCCACGGGAGAGGGTGCGCAGGGCGCCGACGAGGAGCAGATACTGCTGCACGGCCGGCTCGCCCTCGTGATCGGTGAACCGTTCGGCGGTCTCCAGCATGGCCGTCCCGGCCGTGTAGCGCGCGTAGTCGGTGACGATCCCGCCGCCGTACGGCGCGATGGTCTCGCTCTGCGTGCACAGTGGCAGCCCGCGTCCGATCAGCTCACTCCCCCGTGCGAAGAACTGCACGTCGACGTGGGAGAAGGGTTCGAGACGCGCCCCGAACTTCGACTTGGTCCGCCGCACACCCCGGGCCACGGCCCGCACCCGCCCATGCCCACGAGTGAGCAGCGTGATGATCCGGTCCGCTTCGCCGAGTTTCTGGGTGCGCAGGACGACGCCGTCATCCCGGAACAAACTCATCGCACACCCCCGTCGCTCCCGGCGCGGCAGCACAGCATGATCCGGTCCGCCTCACCCGGCTTCTGGGTGCGCAGCACGATGCCGTCGTCGCGGAACAGACTCATGGGTTCATTCTCGCGTACCCGCGGGGTCAGCGGGTGCGGTCGGGGTGGCTGATGGTGTCCCAGGGGGCGAGGTTCCAGGGGCTGGCGCGGTTCGCCGGGTCCAGCAGGGACCGCAGATACTCGTCGGCGACCGCCTGCGGGGCGGGGAAACGGGCGTCTTCCGTGCCGCGCAGCCCGTCCCGCCACACCTGCCGACCGAGCAGATAGTGATCGGCGTACTCCCGCCACGAGCCGTACGTCCCCGCCACCGCCGGCACGATGTTCTTCAGCGCGGTCCAGGCGTCGGACTCGCCGATCAGCCCGCAGGCGAAGCCACGACGGGCGATGTCGACGTACAGGGCGGCGTCCCAGGCGAGCGGCGAGACGCCGGTGAGCCGGTACGCCCGGGCCCGGTAGCCACTGCGGGACAGGTCGTCGAGCCGGCCGACCAACTGCTCACGCGAGGTGATCTCCCACTGGTCGGCCAGCCAGCGCCGGGCGCTGTCGTCGTCGACCCGCGTGAACGGGTACAGGGTGGTGCGCGAGGCTCCGCGGTCCCGGCTCACCGGCGCGCTCAGCGACACCATCCACAGCTGGTGCACGGTGAGCGGCACGGGGTAGCGGCGGGACGCCTTCGGCCCTCTCTTCCTCCATCTCCACAAGCCCATGCCGCCGCACCCTATGCGCCGGTCCTTACGTCAAGGAACCTCACCCCTGCTGCGTGCGTTCGCGTACGCGGTCGCCGCGCGGAGCCGCTCGGCGGGGCTGGCCGTGCGGACGGACGCCGGCTCGGCGTCCCACTCCTTGCCGCCGCCGTACGGTCTGAGTTGGACGTACGGCCCCTCGTGCCCCATGACGATCCCGATTCTCCCTGTGCGTGTGTCGACGACGTACGCCCCGATCGGCGGCTTCAACGCAGCACCGCCGCGAGGCGCTGCGCGGTCTCGACGGAACACCGGCCCAATTCGACGAGCGGGCACGGGGCTTCACGCGCAAGACTCGCCGGGTCGATCCGGAGTGTCGGGAGCGTAATTCCTGCCTTCTCCAGCGCCGCCCGCAATTCCTTCACTGCTTCCTCCGCTTCTTCGACGCAGCGCGCCGAGTGTCGTGCCGTCACGTGACTCCCCTCCTATTTGGGTTTCACTCATTTCATCTCCATCCTGACCTGCGGCGCCTACACTCGGCAGGAGTCTGTGCCCTACAAGTGCCGGGAAGTGCAAGGGGGTTGGCCATGGCCAATGGTTCACGTCAGGCGGCCTGGGAGTTCTTCGGCGCGGAGCTGAAGCGGCGGCGGGAGGATGCCGGGATCACTCAGGTGGAGTTGGGGTCCCGGGTATTTGTCTCCGGGGGTTACATCGGCCAGTTCGAACAGGCAATTCGAAAGCCGCAATTGGATGTCGCCCAGCGGATTGATGAGGCCCTGCAAACCGACGGTATTTTCGAGCGGCTTTGGCGAAAGCTCATCAAGGAGCAGCCGTACACGGAGTACTTCGCGCATGCGGCTGAGCTTGAGCGGCTGGCGACGGAGATCTGCGACTGGGCGCCGACGGTGATTCCGGGGCTGCTCCAGACGCCGGAGTACGCGCGAGCGGTCTTCCTGGCCAGCAATCCGTTCGCCGCCGACGAGTACATCGAGGAGTTGCTCAGGGGGCGCATGGACCGGACGGAGATCCTCAAGGACACTACACGGCCCGTGTATTGGGCGGTCCTGCACGAGGCGGCCCTGCGCATCCCAGTCGGCAACCCGGCGGTCATGGCACGTCAGCTGGACCACATCGCGGTCCTGATGCAGGAGCGCAAGGTGATGGTCCAGGTGATGCCCTTCGCGGCTGGGGCGCACCCGGAGATGGGCAAGATGATGTGGCTCATGGAGTTCGAGGACGCCCCGCCAACTGTCTATACAGAGGGCGTGCTTTCGGGGAGTTTGCTGGACGATCCGGCGGTGGTGAAGCGGGCCCGGGCGTCTTACGATCTCCTCAGGGCCGCCGCTCTGTCCCCGGAGGCGTCCCTGGCCCTGATCGAGTCGGCAGCAGAGGACTACAGACGATGCGCGAGTACGACCTGAGCAACGCCCGCTGGCGCAAGAGCAGCTACAGCGGCGGTAGCGGCGGGGAGGCCTGCGTCGAGGTCGCCGACGGCATCCCCGGCACCGTCCCCGTCCGAGACACCAAACTCGCCCCGGACAGCCCCATACTCCTCATCCCCGCCCACGCCTGGACCGGCTTCCTCACGTCCCTGAAGTAACCCACGGCAGCGGAGGACCACAGACGATGCGCGAGCACGACCTGAGCAACGCCCGCTGGCGCAAGAGCAGCTACAGCGGCGGTAGCGGCGGGGAGGACTGCATCGAGATCGCCGACGGCATCCCCGGCACCGTCCCCGTCCGAGACACCAAACTCGCCCCGGACAGCCCCGTACTCCTCATCCCCACGCACGCCTGGACAGGCTTCCTCACGTCCCTGAAGTAAGCGTCGGCTGCGGCTCAGGGCCCGCCTGTCGTTCCGATTCCGCCCACAGCTTGGCGAACTGGGTGACGCGGTCCTCGATGTGGTCCGGCTCGGCGCTCAGCCAGGTCCCGTCCGGGTTGGACTCCTGGTCCGGCTTGGTCTCGAAGCAGAGTTCGCCGTCGAAGACGATGAAGTCGTCCACCTTGGGGTTCGACTCCATCAGTGACCGCACGGCTATGCGCGCTTCGATGCCACGCCTGCGCTGGCGCTCGCAGAGTGCTCTGAGCTCCGGCGTGACCTCGTCCGTGTCCCGCACGACGAACAGGCGCCGGATCTCCACGCCCCGCCTCTTGATCGCCTTCTCCTGCGCGGAGAGATACCGCTCGGCGGACCCGCTGGTCCAGAACTCCCGGTCCACCGAGGTGCTGGTGGCGTCGAGGGTCATCTTGACGCAGTCGGTGATGTCGATCAGCCACTCGTCGTTCTCGCCGGGGCAGTCCGCGCTGCCGCTGCCGAGGCCCTCCATCGTCTTGGCGAGGCGGCCCAGCTCCTTCTCCGCGAAGGCCTGCACGATGTCGCCGCCCCGCTCACGGACCTTGGTGTACCCGAGGACGAGCCGGGTCACCTCGTCGGAGCGCAGAACCGAACCGTCGACCTGGCTGAACAGCGTCGTCGCGGCGAGGATCTCGTTGAACCGTGTGTCGACCTTCTCGAACCGCTCCCCGAAGTCGATCAGGAACTGCACGATCAGCGCCGCGCTGCCGATGACGATGGACGCCACCCACTGCCAGATGTTCCCGTCGTCCTGGTCCAGGATGCTGGTCAGCAGGAAGGCCCCGCCCGCCGCCGAGGCGGTGATCACGATCCGCCAGAACATCCTGGGCATGCGCGGCTCCGGACGCGGTGCGTGACCTCCGTTGTTCCCTGCTCCTAATGGCGCTCCACTCATGTTCTGTCCCCCGTCTGTATGTGGTTGGGTTCCGCCCCTCAGCGCGGGCTGAACGCCTGGTGCGGCATCGTTACGGCCTGGAGGGCCAGTCGGTCTCTGATCCGCCGACTGAGTTTCTCCCACTGGCGGGAGAACCCCGGCTTCTCTTCCAACACGTCCCACAGGTGGCCCAGCGCGGCGTCCACGTGTGCGCGCGGCATCCACAGATGCAGTAGGTGCACCACGACCGGATGCAGCGCCTCGACGACCGAGGGCCCGTCCGCCGCGCCGATGCGGCTGTTGTCCAGCATCTGCTGAACTGTCGTCAAAAGCCAGTCGTGCAGGGCGAGATCCTCACACAGGCCGGCCGCGGCGGCGGCGGGGACGTCCTCCGGCAGCCGTAACTCCATGGTCCGCAGCCCGCCCTCGGCCACGGTGAAGTTCGTCAGGGACGCGCGCTCGCCCTCGGGCTGTCGCCGGGCGACCCAACGCAGGTGCGTGGGCCGGGACTTGAAGGGCACCCTGCGGTCGAGCAGCGCGTGGCGGCGCAGTTGGGTCAGCAGGCCCTCGGCGATCGTCCCGAGGTCGAGCTCACCGCGCCCGGCGCCGCGCAACACGCCCTCCACCGTGGCCTGTTGGGGCAGCTTGCCGAACGGCTCGACCAGGCCCGGCCGTACGAGGTACTGCCCCCAGGGGCGGCGGGTGTCGGGGCCGGCGGCCGGGGCGCTGAAGTACGCCGTCGACTGCAGCAGACGGCCCTCGGTCAGCGCCGCGCGGGCGATGACCGTACCGACCGCCCGGACCTTGCTGCCGTTGGAGGTGGGCAGCCGGCAGTCCACCCCGGTCAGCACCTCGGGGGAAAGGGCGTACATGGTGGGCCGCTCGGAGACCCGGACGTGTTCGTCGGCGCGCAGCCTGAGCAGCTGGGCGGCGGCCCGGCCGTCCAGCGCCTGGAAGGACGGCAACAGACAGGTACGCACCTCACCGCAGGCGAGGACCGAACGCGCCGACTGTCCCAGGGCCGCCGTCATCTCAGGTCCCCTCGGCCTCGGAGGAGTCGCCGGGCTCCTCGTAGAAGACGTAGGTGGCGCGCTGTGCGACGGCGGCCGGTACCGCCATCCCCTCACCGCCGGACCGGTCGGCGACCTGCCGCAGCGCCCCGGCGTCGACGTCTATCTGGTCCAGGATGAGCCGCACGGCGTCCTCGACGGCGAGGAACCGGTTCGGCATGAGCGTGCAGGTGCGGTACGCGCTGAAGGCCGCCTTGGTGTCGGTGAGCTTGATCAGCGGCGGCAGCCGGTCCCAGTCGTGCGGGAACTCCTCGCTCTTCCAGTCCTGCGGCTCCAGCACGGGCTCACCGAGGTGCCGTAACAGCCCCAGCCGGGCCAGTTGCCATACGGCGGCCAGGAAAGGGCAGGACCACAGCCGCCCGCCGTCCTTCTCGGACCACAGCTCGACGTCCATGAAGACGGAGTGGTTGCGGGCCGCGGTCTCCCCGGGCGGCTGCCAGCCCTTGACCTCGCCCAGGGCGCTGCGGGACATCGTGGGGGTGCGCTGGCCGTTGGCGAGCCAGCCGGTCTGGCTGACGGGCGGGCGGGAGCCGTAGCTGCCCGGGGGCGGCGACTCGACGAGGCGGTGCATGACCGATTCCGCGAGTTCGATGCGGTCGGCGACCGCGCAGGCCGACTCGCGGGCGAGGTAGTCGATGACGAGGCCGGCCTTCTCGGCCTCCTTCAGCACCATCGGGATCAGCTCGGCCGGAGTGGAGAAGCGGGTGAAGTAGTCGTCGATGAGGAAGCAGGTGCTGATGCGCGGGCGCTTGCTGCGGCGGGCGGCGGAGGCGCGCACGGCGTCCACCCAGATCCGTACCTCGGCGAAGTGCTCGCGCAGCCGGTCGGGCCCGGCCTCGAAGTCCTCCATGTAGAGGTGGCCCAGCTCCAGGGAGAGATGGGACAGCGGCACGGACTTGGTGACGGGCTCGGCGGTGGTCTCCCGGAAAACGGCTTCGGTCATGCCTCCTCCCAGTACTTGTCGTCGGTCAGCCGCGCGGCCAGCCGGCTCAGCGCCGTCCAGGTCTCCTGGTTGGCGATCTGGCTGTCGAGCACGTCCTCGTCGGTGATGAGCTGCTCGCGCCACTGCAGGACCGGTTCGAGGGGCACCGAGCCGAGGACCTGGCTGTAGCCGATACCGGCGGTGGAGGCGAGCTGCTTGAGGTCGCCGTCGGTCTTGCGCATCCATGCCGACTGGGTGGGCGAGACCTGGGACCACAGCGGCGATTCGGGGTCGGGTACGGCGGCCCGTACGAAGCGGATGGCGCCCCGCAGCGCCTCCTCGTCGTGGCCGCGGTGGACGCCTCCGGCGACAATGCCGCGCCTTCCGAAGACGAGGCTCGCGGCGGCCGCCACGTGCTGGCGGGTCCAGCGGTGGAAGACCAGCCAGCGGGCCGTGAGCTCGCTCATCTCGGGCTGTGCGGTGGCCTCCAGGGCCATGTCGACGGCGTAGGAGCGGCCGGCGCTGAGATCGACGATGACCAGGTCGAACTCGTGGTACAGCTTCATCAGCAGGTCGACGCACCGGCGCAGGTTGTCGTCGGTGGTGGCGAACTCGCCGCCGCTGACGTCGCCGGGCATCAGCACCAGCCGGCCGCAGCCGGGTGGCGGGTCGCGCAGCACCTGGTGTTCGGTCTTGGCCCAGACGTCGATCCGTTCCGGCTCGCTGACCTCGCCTATCAGGTAGGCGTGCAGGCCGCGGTCCTCGGCGGCCTCGCGGGCGTCGGCCACGTCGAAGACGGCCACCGCGGTGGGCGAGCCGAAGTCGAAGTCCAGGTAGCAGACGTCGTCCCCGGCCAGCGCCCGGTGGTAGGCGAGGTTGGCACTGGTGACGGAGCGGCCCGTGCCTCCCTTGTCGGAGGCGGCGAAGATCAGCACGGTTCACACTCCCCGGTCCGCGGCTTCGCGGGCCCGGGCGAGCGAGTCGAGCTGTCCCAGCACGTCGAGCGTCAACGCGTAGGCCGTACCCGGCTGTTCGTCCACGAGGCTGCGGGCGCGGCGCAACTTGACCTCGATGTTTCTGAGTTCCATTCCGTGCCGGCCGGCGTCCGTGGGCGCAGGTTCCATCTGCTCGTTGCCGAGCAGGTGTGCGGACTCACTGAGCAACGCCCTTGCCAGTTCGGTGAGTTCGAGGCTGCGGATCGGTGGCTGGCGGTACATCTCGTGCGCCTGGACCATGACCTCGGTGACCCGCTCGGTGATGCTCCATGACACCGGGACCCGCCGCTTGTGGATCTCCGCCTCGGGATAGGCGGCGTGAATGTTGTCCCACAGGCCGACGCCCTCGCCGTCGCGGATGCGGCGCCGCCACATGTGGTCGAAGATGTCCTCGGCGAGTCTGAGCAGCCGGTCGTGCGAGGCGAGGTTGCGCGACAGCGTGCACAGCTGGACGGTCCGCTTCAGCAGCTGTGCCGAGAAGTCGGTGATGGACCACGTCATGGGCGTGCCGACCCGCTCGCTGCCCTGCAACGGCAGGGCGACGCCCACGTTGTGCAGCTCGTGGACCTGGGGGTCGTCGCGGGTCATCCGGCTGGTGATGCGGCCGCGTTCGGCGAGGCGTTCCATGACGCCGACGGTGCGGGTCAGGTCGTCGTCGGTGGCCCGGCGCCGCATCAGGTCGTGCACGAGGATGGCGGCGACGGAGAGGGAGAAATACGCGGATTCCAGTTTCTGTCCCGTCGTACGCCAGGGCAGGTCCTCCAGGGGCCAGCGGTCGGCGTCGAAGCGGGCGATGCGGGACCAGTACTGCTGGGTGAGCTCCCACCGCAGCCGGAGCGCCTCGGCGAGCTTCTGCTGCTCGGTGTTGAGCAGGCCCAGGGTGAGGGTGCGGTCGGAGAACAGGTCCTGGATACCGTCGAGGGCGACCACGGTGAAGTACAGATACGGCACCGCGTTCGCGACGCCCTCGGGCTGCGGCCCGATGGGTTCGTCGGTCTCGACCTCGGGGGCGTCCTTCACCAGGCTCCACGCCCAGCCGCACTCGAAGAGCTGGTTCTCGTCCTTGAGCCCTTCCTCGACGTCGATACCGAGGCTCACGCTCTCGACGATCGCGGCGCGCAGCGCACGGAAGCGATTCTGGTACTTGTTGAGCACCTGCCGCTGCGACTGCCGTCCCTGGCCGAGGAGTTCGATGAGGGTACGGCCCTGGGAGGAGTCGGTGTCGAAGACGTTGACGGTGAAGGAGCGCAGCAGGCTCACCATGGCGGCGGTGAGCCGGTTGCTGGTGGCCTGGCGCAGCTCGGCGATCGTCTCCTTGATGTCGCTGCGCCGGGTCCTGGTCTCGTAGACCTTGAGGAAGCCGAGCGTGGCGAGGCACAGGGTGATCGACATGGAGAACGAGTCGACGACGCCGAGTTGGCGCTGCTCCTCGCTGAGCTCCTTGGTCTTGTCCGCCGACCCGAAGTAGTAACCCCCGGCGAACGTGGGCCTCTTGTCCTCACCGGTGTGGGCCCGCATGAACTCGGCCGCGGCCGTGACGATGTTGGCCGGGATGTCCAGCCGCCCGCCGGCCTTCTTCAGGACCTGCTGGACGTCGTCCTGTGTGGTGTCCGGGTCGTCCAGCCGGAACGCGGGGATCTCCGTGGCGGGGTACAGCAGGCAGAGCAGCCGCTCGGCGTCGGCAACGCTGCTCACTCCGCCCCATTCGCCCCAGTCCCACTCTCCCCCGTTGAAAGAGTGGCGAGCGATCGCCTGCCAGATGTCCAGCAGATGCTGACGTGGCTTGATCTGCATCCCATGCCCCTCACACAGGCCGCCCTGCCCTAAGTTGAGCAATATCTCTGTTCTGTTGTGAAGATTCGCTGATCAGTTATACGAAATGTCCGCATCCGAATTACAGCGCCACCCGTGGGCGACAATCATGCCCTTGTACCCCTCGCGCACCCGCGCCGAGGATTTGAGCGGCCTCACTTTGAAGTCCCTCGCAAACCGCTCCAGGCTCGCGTACACATCGGACTCTCCCACGTCGCACGCGGGGAAGAAATGCTCACCCGCGTGATAACCCTGTGAATGCGCCATGAAAGCGGCGGCGAACGGGGCACCGGGGGCCAGGCATCGCATGAAACGCTCCACGCCCAGCGCGAACTCGCCGGGGGAGGTCGTCATCGACTCGGCGACGAAGAACATGGTCCCCACGGACCACCGGCCCCCGTACCGCTTGAGTTCGAAGATGTCACCCTGCTCGACCTTGACGACCTTGCGGAACTTCTCACGCGGGTCCACATCAAGGGAGCGGTAGGCCTTCTTCCGGCACAGGGCGGTCCAGAACTTGTCCCAGTTCTCCCCGTAGGAGTCGACCTGGCCGTCCAGGTACTCCACATTCGAGGAGGAGCGCTCGAAGAGGGTGATCTCGTCGCACCACGGCAGCATGGCCAGTGCGGGATAGAGATTGACGCCGGCGCCCACATCGATCCCGGAAACCGGCCCGACGCCCTGCTTCCGGAAATGATCGCCGAAATGATCCCGGATGATCTGCAGGATCTCCGCGTCCTCTTCCTGTAAGTCGCGGTAATTGTGATCAAGGTAGGCGATCGAGTCGAATGCCTCGTCCCATGGCACATCGGCATTCTTCACCTGGCCGCCCCCCGACGATCTCTGGGTCATTCCACCAACGGTACCAAAAGCAGGCGCATCGGGAGCGCGTTGAGGCACAGACATCATGCAGTCTTGAAGACCCCGGACCGCGCTCCTCAAGATGGGCGGACCTCGAACTGAGCACCTGAAACGGCAGGCAACAGGTACTCACCCGCACGAGTGACTCCATTCCATCACACAGGGGGCGGCTGATGGCTGTACCGGAGGAACGTTTCCCTTTCTCGGGCGGCACGACTGACCAGGCATTCTTCGCCGACAGCGCCGACCGACCGCTGACCATGAGGGGCGTCACCGAGGCGGATCTGCCCGAACTCCTCCGCGTGGACAGGGAGGTCTTCCCCGAGGAGCCGTACCCGTACTTCGTGCTGCGCCAGCACTTCGACGCGCACGGCGACCGCTTCCTCGTCCTCGACGACGGGGCGTGCCTGCACGGGTACGTCCTCTTCATCAACTCATCGGACGGCTACGTGTGTTGGGTCCTGAGCCTGGCCGTCAGCGCCGACCAGCGGGGCCGTGGGCTGGGCAAGCGGCTGATGCTGGAGGTGCTGCGGCAGTTGCGCCGGGAGCGGGTCCATGAGGTGCGGCTGACCGTGGAGCCTACGAATGCGGCGGCGATCCAGCTGTACCGGTCCCTGGGGTTCTCCGCTGAGGGAGGAGTGCACCGGGACTACCTGGGGCCCGAGGAGGACCGGCTCATCATGACGTTGGGGTTGGGATTGGGGTCGGCGTAATCCCCGCCTGGGCCCCCGACACCGCCCCGCCTCCCGTGGTGGGCGACGGGGCGTGGCCTTGGACCGACTGCGAATCTATCTCTCACCGCCCTGCCCGATGAAAGAGGCGATCGTGAGTCCCAGGCCGAAGGCGGCCACGCCGGCGACCATCCCGGTTCCGGTCGCTTCGTACAGGGTTTGCTCGCCTACGACACGGCCGAAGGCGCCGGCTGCGAAGCCGAAGTTCCCGGCGCCCAGCCCGATAGATGTCGCCAGCATTGCGCTTGAGGGCGACTTCCTGGGCTCAGGCGGCGTAGTATTCATCGTCGGGTCCTGTTTCTTTAGCAGGGACATGTGGCCCACCAGGGCCCGGCGGTGTGCTGTGAGAGGTTGCGCCGCCGGGCCCTCGCGTTTGGAAATCATCGAGCCTATGCCGCTGCTCACGTGGCGCGAATTCCACTGATATCCGCACTCTCTCGCAATTTGCGGCTATGCATAGTTTCAGAGGGTGTACCCCGCGCCCCCTGCCGGTAAGTCGCGGTGGTTCTGATCAACGTAGGCGATCGGGTCGAATGTAGCCCAGTGCACATCTGCGTTCTTCAGCTGGACGTTCCCCGACGCTCTCTGGGTCATTCACTTACGGTACCAAAAGCAAGCGCACTGGGAGCGCGTCGAGGCATAAGCATCTCGCGCTCTTGAACCACCGGATTCACCCTGCTCAAGATGGGCGGATCTCGAACCGAGCACCTGAAACGGCAGGCAACACGTGCTCACCACACGGAGTGACTCCAATCCACCACATAGGGGGCATTTGATTGGCATGTCGGAGAAACGTTTCCCTGCTGGGAGTTGCAGCGCTGACCAGGCGTTATTCGCCGACAGCAGTGATCGGCCGCTCACGACCAGGGGCATCACCGAGGCGGATCTGCCCGAACTCCTCCGCGTGGACAGGGAGGTCTTCCCCGAGGATCCGTACCCGTACTTCGTGCTGCGCCAGCACTTCGACGCGCACGGCGACCGCATCCTCGTCCTCGACGACGGGGAGTGCCTGCAGTGCACCGGGACTACCTCGGGCCCGGGGAGGACCGGCTCGCCATGACGTTGGGGTTGGGGTTGGGTTCGGGGTCGGCGTAATGCCCGCCTGGGGTAATCCCCCGGACAGACACGGGAGTTACCAGGATGTGACGTTCCGTCCATCCCCGTCAGGCTGCTGCACATGAAGCAGATCACCAAGAGTGCCGCCCTGATCGCCGCCGCCTCCGGAGTCGTCTTCGGGCTCGTCACCCCGCTCACCGCGTCCGCCACCGGCGTGCCCGCGCCGCTGAAATGGACCAAGTGCGAGGGCAGCGGTCTGGACTCACGGCAGGAGTGCGCGGCCCTCTCCGTACCGATGGACTACTCCGACCCCGGCGGCCCGAAGATCGACATCGCCGTGTCCCGTATCCCCAGCGAGAAGCCCTCCGCCCGCCGGGGCGCGCTGCTGCTGATCGCCGGCGGACCCGGTGGCACGAGTCTGAACGACCCTTCAGGCAAGGGGCAGAAGCTGCCGCAGGAGGTGTGGGACGCCTACGACCTGATCGGGTTCGCGCCGCGCGGCAACGCGCCCTCCGCGCCGGTGAGTTGTGACCTTGATGCCGGAGACCTGACCCCGACGAAATCGCGCCCATGGCCCGCCCCCGACGGGTCCGTCACCGAGAACATGGCCTACGCCCGGCGTGTGTCGGACGCCTGCTCGCGCAATGGCGGAGAGCTGATGAAGCACATCAGCACCAAGAACAACGCCCGCGACATCGACCGCATCCGCGCGGCGCTCGGCGAACGCAAGCTGTCGGCGTGGGGCGACTCGTACGGCACGTACGTCGGTGCCGCGTACCTCGAACTGTTCCCGCAGCGCACGGACCGCATCGTGCTGGACAGCAACGACCACCCCGACCCCGTCCGGGCCGAACGTGCCTGGCTGGAGGCGTTCGAGGCGGGCGTTGAGGACAACTTCCCCGAGTTCGCCAAGTGGGCGTCCACGCCGGGCAATCCGTACCGGCTCGCCGACACGGCGGACGAGGTGCGCCCCCTCTTCCTCCGCCTCGCCGCCCACCTGGACCGCGAGCCGATCCCCTGGCCCGGCGCCAATCCGGCGGAGCTGAACGGCAACGTACTGCGCCAGACCATGCTGGACAGCCTCTACGACCCCGACAACTACCCGGTCCTGGCCAAGCTGATGCTGGCCGCGCAGAAGGGCACGGTGCCGCCCGCGCCGCCGGCCCCGCCGGAGGCGGCGCTGCAGAACGGCGCCGCGGTCGGCTCCGCCACCATCTGCAACGACGGCGCCTGGCCCAGGTCGGCGGCCGTCTACCGGAAGGGTGTCGCCGAGAGCCGGGCCAAGTATCCGCTGACGGCGGGCATGCCGAGGAACGCGATGATGTGCGCGGCGTGGCCGTGGCAGCCGAAGGAGGCGCCGGTACGGGCCACCGACCGCGGCCCGTCCAACGTCCTCCTCGTCCAGAACGAGCGGGACGTGGCAACGCCGCTGAGCGGCGCCCTGAAGCTGCGTGAGGCCCTCGGCAGGCGGGCCGTCATGGTCACCGTGAACTCCACCGGCCATGGCGCCTACCTCGACAACGGCAACGCCTGCGGGGACGCGACGGTCTCCCACTTCCTGGCGACCGGGGAGCGGCCCCGCGAGGACCTCTACTGCAAGTGATCCGGTACTGCGAGTGATCCGGCCTAGGACCGGCACGCCCTGGCGTACTGTCGCGCCACGGCGTGGAAGGCCTCCTTCGGTTCCCAGTGCCAGTCCGAGGTCGGGTCGTCGGGGCGGTCCTTGATCGGCTTGGTGATGGCGTAGCTCGCGAGGTCGAGGTCGTAGCGCGGGTTGTCGGGGCGGTGTGGGGCGTCCGGGGTGACGAACTCGAAGGCCATTGCCGCGTACAGGCCCATCGACTCGAAGACCTCCAGCAGATCGGTCATGTAGGCGGCCTGTGTGCGCTCACTGCGCACCGGGTCGCCTTTGATCTCGTTGGGCTCCTTCGTGTAGTCGACGATGTTCCAGCCCACGCCGGCCGTCTTCGGGGCGCCGACGTACGCGCATGTGCCGAACTCGGTGATCGCCAGAGGCTTGCCCCAGCGCTGGTAGCGACGCAACTCCCTTATGTAGTCGGCGGATTGGCGATGGAACGAGTAGTAGTCGATGCCGATGACGTCGAAGAGGTTCCAGTCGACCGGTTCGAACTCCTCGTCCTGTGCGGCGGCGTAGCTGAGGCGGCCGTGGAAGACGGACCGGCCGACCGCCGCCGCCTTCGCCGTAAAGCGAGCGAGTCGGCGCTGCATCTTCGCCATGTCGACCGTGCCCTTCAGGAGGTTGTCGATCCGGTCCAGGACCGTCTCCCCCGGCACGATCCCCGGCACGAACAGCCAGAACTCGCAGCCCACGCTGAAGTCGACGCTCGCGCCCTGCCGGCGCAGCCGCTCCGCGAACCGGCCGCACTCGGCGATGCTCTCCAGGATGTCCCGCTCCGGTATGTCCCCCAGGGTCGGCTGGAGCCAGACGTGCAGCCCGCGTTCGGCGGCCTCAGCGGCCGTGGCGGTGAGGCGCTCGACGCCGTCGAGGGTGTCGGCGTGCAGCTCGTCGCGGATCACCCGGACGTCCTCGCGCATCCGGGCGGCATTCCACGCGGTCCCCGGTGTCTCGCCCTCCCCGACGGTGTAGACGACGCCCCTGTGCTTCAGTCCCCTGTGCTTCGGCTCCGCCCCTGCCTGCCCCGCGGGCAGGACCGCCCCCGCCAGCCCGACGGCCGCCGCCCCCGCCAGAAACCGTGCCCTGCTCATCCCCTTGCTCTTCTCCATACGGCCACTGTGGCGAGCGCGGCGCCGCAGCACCGTCCGCCGAAGGTCTACGGCGCCGCAACCAAGGGATGAGACAGAGCGTCGATCACTGAAGAGATCGTCGAAGGCCCACGAACGAAGGAGAGCGAGATCTTAAGCGCCGCCTCAACCCCCAAGTCCCCGATGACCAGACGCACGCTGCTGACGGCCGGCACCACCGTGGCCGCGCTGCTCGCGAGCAGCCCCGCCCACGCCACCCCCGGCGACGACGACGTCACCACCCGCCTCCGCGCGCTGGAGGAGCAACACGGCGCCCGCCTCGGCGTGTTCGCCCACAACATCGCCACGAAGCAGACCGTCCGCTACCGCGCCGACGAGCGCTTCCCGATCTGCTCCCTGTTCAAGACCCTGGCGGCCGCGGCCGTCCTGCGCGACCTGGACCGGGACGGCGAGGTGCTCGCCAAGCGCATCCACTACACAGCGGACGACCTGGTCGAGAACTCCAAGGAGACCGAGAAGCACCTGGCCACCGGCATGACCGTCGCCGAACTCGCCGACGTGGCCATCCGCTTCAGCGACAACACGGCCGGAAACCTCCTCCTGCGCGAACTCGGCGGCCCCACCGCCGTCACCCGCTTCGCCCGCTCCCTCGGCGACCCGGTGACCCGCCTCGACCGCTGGGAGACGGAGCTCAACTCGGCGGAGCCGTGGCGCACCACGGACACCACGAGCCCGCGTGCGATCGGCCGGACGTACGCCCGCCTGGTCCTCGGCAACGCCCTGAACCGCCCCGACCGCGACCTCCTCACCCACTGGCTGCTGAACAACACCACCAGCGCCAACCGCTTCCGCGCCGGCCTGCCCAAGTCATGGACCATCGCGGACAAGACCGGCGGCGGCTTCTACGGCACGAACAACGACGCGGGGATCGCCTGGACCGAGGACGGCACCCCACTCGTCCTGGCGGTCCAGACGACGAAGCCGGAGCAGGACGCGGCGCCGGACCACGCCCTGATCGTCGAGACGGCGGCGCTCCTGGCGGAAACGCTCACGTCAACTACCCGTCGCTAAAGCGGCGAGCTTGCACAGCAGGCGCCACCGGCTGTAGCGCTGCGCTTGCGTCTGGTCCCACCCTCGGGTGTTGGGGGTGGGTCTGGGGCGGTTGACTGCGCCCCGCGTCGCCACAACTCTTCCGCACGAGCGCGGATGTTGCGGGAGCCATTACGGTCTGCGTGATCAACGAATCCGCAGGACCGGCACGCGAACCACGCCTGTGAGACGCGGTTCGCCTTGTCTACATGGCCGCATTCGGCGCAGGTGCGGGAGGTGTACGCCGGATCGACGTGCACCAGAGGCACTCCCGCCTTGCGGGCCTTGTACGCGATGAACGCTCCGAGCTGGGCGAAGCTCCAGCTGGAGTGGGTAGCCCGTTGGGGCTTGCGAAGCCGTACCCGCTCACGGATCCCTGTCAGATCCTCCAGGGCGATCCCGCGACCGGTGCGTTCTGCCTCAGCCACCACGTGTTTCGCGATCTTGTGGTTGATGTCCTTGGCCCGCCGCGCTTCCTTACGCCTGCGTTTCTTCAACCGGCGTTTGGCGGACGGGGTGTTCTTGCGTTGCAGCTTGGTGCGCAGCGTGCGTTCGCGCAGCCGTCCCCGGTTCAGGGCGCGCCCGGCCATGATCTGGCCGTCCGAGGTGGTGGCGATGTTCACGATGCCCAGATCAATGCCCAGGAACCCGGCCGGATCGGCATTCTGCTCGGCTTCGGGGATCTCGCAGGTGGCCTGCAGGAACCACATGCCGTCCCGGGCGATCAGGTCGGACTCGCCCTTGCGGTACAGGGCCAGCCGGGCCAGCTGCTCCGGGGAGGCAATGAACGCCACGCCCTTCACCCGCCCGTCCAGGGTCCAGATGGAGATGGTCCGCTCCGGGATCTGCCAGGAGAGCATCCGGTCGTCATAGGGCTGCGCACTCTCAGGACGGAAAACGATCGGCTTCTGTGTGGCCCGCCGGTATCGCTTGGACCACGGCTTGCCCAGGTTCCCGGCCTTCGCATTCGCCGCCAGTGTCCGGTAGGCGTCACAGGTCTTCTTGATGGTGTGCTGGGCGGCCTGCGCGCCCAGCCCCCACCGCTGCTTGACCTCGGCGTAAGTGTGCTCGCGCAACGCGAAGTTCCGCTTCACATCCTTGGCGAACGCCACCCCGGACACCCAGGTAGCCGCCTCGTTGCAAGCATGCAGGGTCGCCTCAAGTGCCGCCGCCTGCACGGGCGTCGGCAACAGCTTGACCTGCACCACCAGCTTCATGACACCCAACCCTACGAGCACGGCCGCACAAACAGACGACTTCCGCACACCTGCCCCACCTTCCAGTGACGAGTCGACCGAGTGTTCTATGTCGCCC
>NZ_LLZG01000406.1 GCF_001509475.1 Streptomyces regalis | reverse complement strand
GCCGCCCCCGCCTCTGGTTCGAGATCCTGCTGATCGCGGTGAGTTACTGGACGTACTCACTGATCCGCAATGCGGTACCGGAACAGAGGGCCGAGGCGCTCAGCAACGCCGACTGGCTCTGGAAGCTGGAGCACCACCTCGGCATCGCCGTCGAGGAGTCGATCAACCACGCCGTGAACTCGGCGACTTGGCTCATCGTCGGCATGAACTACTACTACGCCACGCTGCACTTCATCGTCACCCTGGCCGTCCTGGTCTGGCTCTACCGCAGCCACCCCGGCCGCTACGCGGCGACCCGCCTGGTCCTGTTCGCCACCACAGGTGTGGCCCTGGTCGGTTACTACCTGTATCCGCTCGCTCCCCCACGGCTGATGAGCAACGGCGGCTTCATCGACACGGTGATGGTCCACGACACCTGGGGTTCGATGGCCTCGGGCGACCTGAAGAACATGTCGAACCAGTACGCCGCGATGCCGTCGATGCACATCGGCTGGTCCGTCTGGTCGGGCCTGACGATCTTCGCCCTGGCGCGGATCCCCTGGGTACGCGTCCTGGGCGTCCTGTACCCCACGGCGACACTGCTGGTGATCGTCGCGACGGCCAACCACTTCTGGCTGGACGCGGTGGGCGGCATCCTCTGCCTGGCGTTCGGCTACACGGTGGCACGCCTGTGGTACGGAGCGCTGCCGCACGCACTGCCGAAACTGGTGCCACAGCCGCGTACGGCGGGAAGGGGACGTGCCGGGGGGTGTCCGCCCGCAGCGGCGGGCGTCAAGAAACAGCGCCTTCTCCCCAGCCCCAACCGCCCGACCGAGGACACACACCCCCCGGCGCGGCCCCGCCCCACCACAAAACCGTAGGCGCTCCGCGCACCCCCGCTCACCCGCACAGCCCGCCACACGCCTCCCCGCCCGACCGCCGGAGGCATCACGCCCCGTAGAACAGCTCCTCCACCACACTCCGCGCCCGCCGCGCCGTACGCCGATACGCATCGAGCATGTCGCCCACGTGACCGGGCTCACTGCCCAGGTAGCGCCCCACCGCCGCCAGCTCCCGGGGATCCGACGGGAAGGTGTCGCCGGCCCGCCCGCGCACGAGCATCACGGCGTTGCGCACCCGCGTCGCCAGCACCCACGCCTCGTCCAGGATCGCCGCCTCCTCCGCCGGGATGAGCCCGGCCGCGCACGCCGCGGCGAGGGCATCCCGTGTCCGCGTCGTCCGCAGGCCCGGCTCGGCCCAGCCGTGCTGGAGCTGGAGGAGCTGGACGGTCCACTCGACGTCGGAGAGCCCGCCGGGACCGAGTTTGGTGTGCAGCTTGGGGTCGGCACCGCGCGGAAGGCGCTCGGACTCCATGCGGGCCTTCAGCCGCCGGATCTCCCGCACGGCGTCCTCGCCGAGACCTTCCGCGGGATAGCGCAGGGGGGCGATCAGGTCGATGAAGCGGCGCCCCAGATCCTCGTCCCCGGCCACCGCCTCGGCCCGCAGCAGCGCCTGCGACTCCCACACCAGGGACCAGCGGCGGTAATACGCCTCGTACGAGTTCAGCGTGCGCACCAGCGGACCCGACTTGCCCTCCGGCCGCAGGTCGGCGTCGATCAGCAGGGGCGGATCCGAGCTCGGGATCTGGAGCAGCCGGCGCATCTCCGCGACCACCCGGTTCGCGGCCTGCGCGGCCTCCTGCTCCTCCACCCCTTCCCGCGGCTCGTGCACGAACAGGACGTCCGCGTCACTGCCGTAGCCCAGTTCATGCCCGCCGAAGCGGCCCATGGCGATGATCGCGAAGCGGGTGGGCAGGGTGTCGCCCCAGCCCTCGCGGACGACGGCCCGGAGCGTGCCCGCGAGCGTCGCCGCCGTCAGGTCCGACACCGCCGCGCCGACGCGGTCGACGAGAGCGCCCTGGTCGGCCTCGGCCGGCTTCGTCTCGGTGCCGTAGGAGTCGACGATGTCGGCGGCGGCCGTACGGAACAGTTCGCGGCGCCGCACGCCGCGTGCCGCCGTGACCCCCTGTACGGCACCGGCCGCGCGGCCCACCCCGGCGAGGATCTCCTGCTCCAGGTGGCTGCGCGAGCGCGGTTCCAGACCGGTGCCGCCGTCGCCGTCACCGAGCAGCGCCACCGCCTCCGGGGCCCGCATCAGCAGGTCGGGGGCGAGGCGGCCCGCCGACAGGACGCGGGCGAGGTTCTCGGCGGCGGCGCCCTCGTCCCGCAACAGCCGTAGATACCAGGGGGTCTTGCCGAGCGCGTCCGACACCTTGCGGAAGTTCAGCAGGCCCGCGTCCGGATCCGCCGAGTCCGCGAACCAGCCCAACAGGACCGGCAGCAGGGTGCGTTGGATCGCCGCCTTGCGGGTGACGCCGGAGGCCAGGGCCTCCAGGTGGCGCAACGCGGAGGCGGGGTCGGCGTACCCGAGCGCGACCATCCGTTCCCGCGCCGCCTCGGCACTCAACCGGGCCTCACCCGGGGCGAGTTGGGCGACCGCGTCGAGCAGCGGACGGTAGAAGAGCTTCTCGTGCAGTCGCCGTACGGCGCTCGCGTGCCGTTTCCATTCGCGGTTCAGCTCGGTGACCGGGTCGGCGCGCAGGCCGAGGGAGCGGCCGATGCGCCGCAGGTCGGCCTCGTCCTCGGGCACCAGGTGCGTCCGGCGCAGCCGGAAGAGCTGAATGCGGTGCTCCATGGAGCGCAGGAAGCGGTAGGCGGCATCCAGCTGCGCGGCGTCCGCGCGACCGACGTAGCCGCCGGCGGCGAGTGCGCGCAGGGCGTCCAGGGTGGTGCCGCTGCGCAGGGAGGCGTCGTCCCGGCCGTGCACCAACTGCAGCAGCTGTACGGCGAATTCGACGTCGCGCAGGCCTCCCGGGCCGAGCTTGAGCTGGCGGTCCAGCTCGGCGACGGGGATGTTCTCGACGACCCGGCGGCGCATCTTCTGCACGTCGGCGACGAAGTTCTCCCGCTCGGCGGCCTTCCAGACCAGGGGCTCCAGCGCGGCGACGTACTCCTCGCCCAGCTCGATGTCGCCGGCCACCGGGTGCGCCTTGAGCAGCGCCTGGAACTCCCAGGTCTTGGCCCAGCGCTGGTAGTAGGCGAGGTGGCTGCTGAGCGTGCGCACCAGCGGGCCGTTACGGCCCTCGGGGCGCAGATTGGCGTCGACCGGCCAGATCGACCCCTCGACGGTGGTCTCGGAGCAGATCCGCATCATGTGCGAGGCGAGCTTGGTGGCGGACCGCAGCGCCTTGCCCTCGTCGGCACCGTCGACGGACTCCCCCACGAAGATCACGTCGACGTCGGAGACGTAGTTCAGCTCGTGGCCCCCGCACTTGCCCATCGCGATCACCGCGAGCCGGCACTGCGCGGCGTCCTCCGGGGCGGCCGTGCGGGCGATGGCCAGCGCCGCGCGCAGGGTCGCGGTGGCGAGGTCGGCGAGCTCGGCGGCCGTCTGGGCCACGTCGGTGGTGCCGCACACGTCACGCGCGGCGATGGACAGCAGACAGCGCCGGTAGGCGACGCGCAGGGAGACGGGGTCGGTGGCCTCGGCGAGCCCGAGCTCGAACTCCTCGACCTCGGGGTGCAGATCCCGCGGCTCGTACATGACCAGCGCCTGCCAGTCGCTCGGGTGCCGGGCGAGGTGGTCGGCGAGCGCGGCGGAGGCGCCGAGCACGCCGAGCAGCCGGTCGCGCAGGGGCTTGGCCGCTATCACCGTGTCGAGCAGTTCCCGCTGGGCGACGGGGTCGGGCTGCGCTTCGAGCAGCCGTACGAGACCGAGCAGGGCGAGGTCCGGGTCGGCGGTGGCGCCCAGGGCCTCGAGGAGCACCGGGTCGTTCCGGATCGGCGCGACCTGGGCGCTGTCCAGGAGCCGCTCGGCGGCCGAGGGGTCGGTGAATCCGTGCCGCAGCAGCCGCGTGAACGTACTGCTCCTGCGCCCCGGCGCCGTCATGCTCGGCCTCCCGTCCGATCGGGGTCGTGCGCGCCCGATCAAGGTCGTACGCGATCGAGCGTAACCGCTGCGCTGGGCTTGGGCGGGATGCCTGCGGCGGCCCGTTGCTGTCCGGTGGGGTTCGCGTAGCGCCTGCGGGTGCGTTGTGGGTCGGGGCCGTGCCGGGGGGTGTCCGTACGCGGGTGCGGGCCCGTGTTCACGCCGTACGCGGGTGCGGGCCCGTGGGCTACGCGTTCGCCACGCGGTCGGCCGCTTTCCAGCGCCGGTCCGGGCATCTCAGCCCGTCTGGGGGTGCCCCCTCTGGGGGAGTTTGAGGACGAGGCCCGTTCAGGGCCGAAGCGGGGGTCTGGGGGCGGCAGCCCCCAGCAGCGACGCCGGGTGCCTTGGGAGTAACGGAACCTGTTCCTCGCGTGGCGCAGAGCATCGGTTTCCGCTTCGGTAAGGGTGAGCCGTTCAGCCAGACCCGTTGGCGATTCTCCTTGGAGGACTAGCGATGGACTTCACGCTCGAAGTGATCCCGCTGCCCGTGAGCGACATCGACCGGGCCCGTGACTTCTACCGGGACAAGGTCGGCTTCCACGTCGACATCGACCAGGAAGTGATGCCCGGCATGCGCATCGTCCAGCTCACGCCTCCGGGCTCGGGCTGTTCGATCGCACTCGGCGACAGCATCTGGGACCTGACCAAGGGCGAGACCAGGCCCGAGCCTGGCTCCTACCAGGGCCTCCAGCTCTGCGTCGCCGACATCAAGGCGGCCCGGGCGGAGCTGGTGGAGCGGGGGCTGGACGTGTCGGAGCCGGTCCAGTACGCCCCCGACGACGGCGCGACGTTCATGTACTTCACGGACCCGGACGGCAACGGCTGGTCGATCCAGGAGTACCGGCGCAGGGAGACCGAGCCCCTGCACAGGCTCCTTACGGACCTGGCCGCCAAGCGGCAGCAGGTGCAGTAGGCCGGCCGTGCTCCCGTGCGTGGAAAAGCCGCGGTGCCGAGGCACCGCGGCACTCTGACGGACGCGTGCCGCGCCCCTCTGGGGGCGCGGCACCGTGACATCGCTAGAGAACCGGCAGGTTCTTCCGCAGCTCGAACGCGGTGACCTCGGAGCGGTACTCCTCCCACTCCTGGCGCTTGTTGCGCAGGAAGAAGTCGAAGACGTGCTCGCCCAGTGTCTCGGCGACCAGGTCGCTGTTCTCCATGAGGGTCAGCGCCTCGCCGAGGTTCTGCGGGAGGGGCTCGATGCCCATCGCGCGGCGCTCGGCGTTGGACAGCGCCCACACGTCGTCCTCGGCGCCCGGCGGCAGTTCGTAGCCCTCCTCGATGCCCTTGAGGCCGGCGGCCAGCAGGACCGCGTACGACAGGTACGGGTTCGCGCCGGAGTCCAGGGAGCGGACCTCGACCCGTGCCGAGCCCGTCTTGCCGGGCTTGTACATCGGGACGCGGACCAGGGCCGAGCGGTTGTTGTGGCCCCAGCAGATGTACGACGGGGCCTCGCCGCCGGCGCCCGCGGTGCGCTCGGAGCCGCCCCAGATGCGCTTGTAGGAGTTCACCCACTGGTTGGTGACCGCGGAGATCTCCGCCGCGTGCCGCAGCAGGCCCGCGATGAAGGAGCGGCCGACCTTGGAGAGCTGGTACTCGGAGCCCGACTCGTAGAACGCGTTGCGGTCGCCCTCGAACAGGGACAGGTGCGTGTGCATGCCGCTGCCCGGGTGCTCGGAGAACGGCTTCGGCATGAAGGTTGCCTGGACGCCCTGCTCCAGCGCGACCTGCTTCATGACCAGGCGGAAGGTCATGATGTTGTCGGCCGTGGAGAGCGCGTCGGCATAGCGGAGGTCGATCTCCTGCTGGCCGGGGGCGCCCTCGTGGTGGGAGAACTCGACCGAGATGCCCATCGACTCCAGCATGGTGATCGCCTGGCGGCGGAAGTCCATGCCGATGTTCTGCGGGGTGTGGTCGAAGTAGCCGGAGTTGTCGGCCGGGGTGGGGCGCGAGCCGTCCAGCGGGCGGTCCTTCAGGAGGAAGAACTCGATCTCCGGGTGGGTGTAGAAGGTGAAGCCCAGGTCGGAGGTGCGGGCCAGGGCGCGCTTCAGGACGTAGCGCGGGTCCGCGAAGGACGGGGAGCCGTCCGGCATCAGGATGTCGCAGAACATGCGAGCCGTGCCGGGGGCCTCCGCGCGCCAGGGCAGGACCTGGAACGTCGAGGGGTCCGGCTTGGCGATCATGTCGGACTCGTAGACGCGGGCGAAGCCCTCGATCGCCGAGCCGTCGAAGCCGATGCCCTCGTCGAAGGCCTGCTCCAACTCGGCGGGGGCCACGGCCACGGACTTGAGGAAGCCCAGCACGTCCGTGAACCACAGCCGTACGAACCGGATGTCGCGCTCCTCCAACGTCCGGAGCACGAATTCCTGCTGCTTGTCCATCTTCCGCTTCCCCATCCTTGCTGGTCAGGCCGCCTGGCTCCGGTACTGCGGGAGGCGGTCGGGCACCTGAGCATCACACCACAACACCATTTCAGGCGCGTTGCGCACCTTGATCGCCGAAGCGACCTCCGGTCGAACGCCCGCATACGGCGAGTGTCCCGCCATGGTGCCCGGTGAACTGCTCTGCTGCCCATCTTGCCTGCTCGGACCGACATCCGTAATGCCCGGCCCCACAGGACCCACCCCACTTTAATTTGCATCTTGGATGCAAGTTTTAATGGTGGTGCTCATCAGCCATGTGCGAAGGAGTCCTGATGCTGTCCGAGCAGTCCGCCGCCACCGTGCGCGCCACCCTCCCCGTCGTCGGCGGCGCCATCGGTGAGATCACCGAGCGCTTCTACGCCGGCTTGTTCGCGGCCCGCCCCGAGCTGCTGCGCGACCTCTTCAACCGCGGCAACCAGGCGGCCGGCACCCAGCGCCAGGCGCTCGCGGGGTCGATCGCCGCGTTCGCGACGTACCTCGTGGACCACCCCGACGAGCGGCCGGACGCGATGCTGGGCCGCATCGCCCACAAGCACGCCTCCCTGGGCGTCACGGCCGAGCAGTACGGAATCGTCCACAAACACCTCTTCGCCGCCATCGCCGAGGTCCTCGGCGAGGCCGTCACGCCCGCGGTCGCGGCCGCCTGGGACGAGGTCTACTGGCTGATGGCCAACGCGCTCATCGCCGTCGAGAAGCGGCTGTACGAGGAGCGCGGCGGAAGCGAGTGGCGGGAGTGGGAGGTCGTCGAGCGCGTCGAGGAGACCGCCGACGTGGCCACCTTCCGGCTGCGCCCGGCCGACGGCCGCCCGGCACCCGGCTTCCGGGCCGGGCAGTACGTCTCCGTCCAGGTCGAGCTCCCGGACGGGGCCCGGCAGAGACGCCAGTACAGCCTCTCCGCCGCCCCCGGCTCGCCCGTACGCCAGATCAGCGTGAAGCGGGTGCACGGCGGCCCGACCCCGGACGGCGAGGTCTCGAGCCACCTCCACGCGCGCGTGCGGGTCGGCGACCGCCTGCGCCTGTCGGCTCCGTACGGCGATCTCGTGCTCGACACCACCGACGCGCCGGTGCTCCTCGCCTCCGCCGGCATCGGCGTGACCCCGATGGTCGCCATGCTGGCGCACCTCGCGGACACCGGGCACGAGGGCCGGGTGATCGTCGTGCACGGCGACCGCTCCCCCGCCGACCACGCCCTGCGCGCCGACCACGAGGCGTACGCGGCCAAGCTCGCCGACGCCGCCCCGCACTTCTGGTACGAGGAGGGCGCGAGCGGCGACGACCGCGCCCGTCTGGTCGACCTGACCGACATCGCCGTACCGCAGGGCACGCGCGCGTACCTGTGCGGACCGCTGCCCTTCATGCGGGCCGTGCGAGCGCAGCTGATCGGGAAGGGCGTGGCTCCGGCCGACATCCGCTACGAGGTGTTCGGGCCGGACCTCTGGCTGGCGCGGGAGCGTTAAACGGAACGCCCGATCTGCAGCAGGAGCGGCCCGGTGGGGTCGGCCGTCACGTCGGCCACCGTCAGCGGGTCCAGCGAGGCGAAGAAGGCCTCCTGGGCCCGCCGCAGCGCGCCGCGCAGTCGGCACCCGGAGTGCAGCGGGCAGGGGTTGTCGCCCTCGCACTCCACGACGTCACCGTCCCCCTCGAAGGCCCGCACGACCGCGCCGACCGACGCGGTACGGCCCTTCTCGCTGAGCGTGAGCCCGCCGCCGCGGCCCCGGCGAGCGTCCACCAGGCCCATGTGCTGCAACTCGGCGACGACCTTGGCGGCGTGCGTGTACGGCACCTCCATGTCCGCCGCGACCTCACGGGTCGTCGGCGTGGCCTCCCCCAGGACGGCGAGCCGCATGAGGAGCCGCAGTGCCAGGTCGGTGGAGCGCAACAGCCGCATGTGTGGCAGCGTAGATAATGCGCATCCGCGGTTCAAAATATCCCGCGTACCTTCCCCACCGGCTGTCGGCCGGTCGGACGGATAGTCCCGATCCGGACTTTCCTGAACCCTCTCTACGAGAGGCCACACCTTCCCCATTACGATCAGCGAACCCGACCGCCCCTTTCCCCAGAAGGACAACACCTCATGGGCTCCGCCAAGAACAAGAGCAGCGCCTCGCGCAAGGCGCGAATAGAGGAGATGCGGCGTGCCGAGCAGGCCCGTGAGCGCCGCAACCGCATCCTCACGATCGCGGCCAGCGTGGTGATCGTCGCCGGTCTCGTCGTCGGCGGTGTCGTGCTCGTCCGGTCGCAGTCCGACAACAGCGACGCGGTGGCCGACTCCAAGACCACCGGCAAGTTCGTCACCGGCAAGGACGGCGTGCGGACCTGGGAAGGGACGCTGGGCCGCACCCACGTCGCCAAGAGCGTGAAGTACTCCTCGGAGCCCCCGGTCGGCGGCGACCACAACCAGGTGTGGATGAACTGCAACGGCGACGTCTACACCAAGGAGCTCAAGAACGAGCACGCCGTGCACTCGCTGGAGCACGGCGCGGTGTGGGTGACCTACACCTCCAAGGCGTCCAAGGCCGACGTCGAGGCGCTGGCGGCGAAGGTGAAGCAGACGCCGTACACGCTGATGAGCCCGGACGAGAAGCAGAAGGACCCGATCATGCTCACCGCGTGGGGCCACCAGCGCACGGTGACCAGCGCGAGCGACCCGAACGTCGCCAAGTTCTTCGAGACGTACGTCCAGGGCAAGCAGACGCCCGAGCAGGGCGCGGCGTGCACGGGCGGTCTGTCGGAGTGAGGCAGCACGTCGGCTGGACAGCGGGAACCGCGGCGGCAGTGCTCGTCGCGGCCGGCGCGATCACCTACGCGGTCGCCGAGGACGGTGGTTCGAGCAGTACGCCGAGCGCCGACTCGGCGGACGCCGGGTTCGCGCGCGACATGGCGGTGCACCACCAGCAGGCCGTGGAGATGTCGTACATCGTGCGTGACCGCACGAAGGACGAAGAGGTACGGCGGCTCGCGTACGACATCGCCCAGACGCAGGCCAACCAGCGCGGCATGCTGCTGGGCTGGCTGGATCTGTGGGAGTTGCCGAAGGTGTCGTCGGACGCGCCGATGACCTGGATGGGCATGGGCGACATGGCCTCCGGCAAGGACGGCGCGCTGATGCCCGGCATGGCGACCAACACGGAGATGAAGAAGCTCGAGGGCCTCAGCGGCAAGCAGGCGGAGATCTTCTATCTCCAGCTGATGACGGATCATCACAAGGGCGGCATCCACATGGCCGAGGGCTGTGTCGACAAGTGCACGGTCGGTGTGGAGAAGCGGCTCGCGCAGGGCATGGTGGACGGGCAGCAGTCGGAGATCGACCTGATGACGGGCATGCTGAAGGAGCGGGGCGCGAAGCCGCGGTCGTAGCCCCCGCGGCCGTAGCCCCGCATTCGCAGCCCTCGAAATGGCTTTGTCATTACGGTAGTTGGGACCTTCTTGGGCCAGGCAGGGCTGGGCCTCGGACAGTGCCGAGGTCTCCGCCCGCGTCTACCTCCGGGGCCGGGACGCGGCCGGTCTCGCCGCACGGGCGAAGGCCGTGTCGGACCCGGACTCGGCGTCGTACGGCAAGTACCTGACCGCCGACCAGGCCCAGGCCCGCTTCGGCGCGACGAAGGCCCAAGCGGCCGCGGTCAAGGGCTGGTTGACGTCGGCGGGCCTGAAGGTCACGGGCGTCACGCGGCACTACGTCGCCGTCACCGGCGATGTGGCCGCCGCGGAGAAGGCGTTCGGCACCCGGCTGCACAACTACACCAAGGGTGCGAGGACTTACCGCGCGCCCGCGACGACCGCCTCGGTGCCGGACAGCGTCAAGGACGCCGTCCTGACCGTCACGGGCCTGGACAACGCGCCGCACCTGGCGAGCCACCAGGACCGACTCCCGCCGCCGGAGACCGTGTTCCGCAACGCCGGGCCGTTCTCGACGTACCACGGCTCGAACGTGGCGAGCACCCTGCCGGACGCCTACGGCACGAAGATAAGGGCTACGACGACGTGACGGGCGTGGGGACACCCGCGAGCGGTTACGTGGAGTCGTACCGCCGCCGCTGACCACCGGCTCGGCCGCACACCCGGTCGCACAAAGGGGCGCCCCGCCGACGGGGGAAGATCGGCGGGGCGCTTTGGTGCCGCAGTGGTTCAGGGGGTCGGAGCCCGGAGGGGCTCAGTGGACGGAGTGCTCCTCCAGCGGGAACGTTCCGCCGACCACGTCCTCCGCGAACGCCTTCGCCGCGTTGCCCATGACCTCGCGGAGGTTGGCGTACTGCTTCACGAACTTGGGGACCCGGCCGCCGGTCAGGCCCAGCATGTCCGTCCAGACCAGGACCTGCGCGTCCGTCTCCGGTCCGGCGCCGATGCCGACCGTCGGGATGTGCAGGACGCGGGTGACCTCGGCCGCGAGCTGAGCCGGGACCAGTTCCAGGACGACCGCGAACGCGCCCGCGTCCTGGACGGACTTCGCGTCGCGCAGCAGCTGCTGGGCCGCCTCCTCGCCGCGGCCCTGGACGCGGTAGCCCATGGCGTTGACGGACTGGGGGGTCAGGCCGATGTGGGCCATGACCGGGATGCCGGACTCGACCAGCAGCCGGATCTGGTCGTGGGAGCGCTCGCCGCCCTCCAGCTTCACGGCGCCGACGCCCGCCTCCTTCACCAGCCGGGTCGCCGAGCGCAGCGCCTGCACCGGGCCCTCCTGGTACGAGCCGAAGGGCAGGTCGCCGACGATCAGGGCGCGCGAGGTGCCGCGTACGACGGCCGCCGAGAGCATGGTCATCTCGTCGAGCGTGACGGGCACGGTCGTGTCGTACCCGAGGTGACAGTTGCCCGCCGAGTCGCCGACGAGCATGACCGGGATGCCGGCCTCGTCGAAGACGGACGCGGTCATCGCGTCGTAGGCGGTGAGCATGGGCCACTTCTCGCCCCGCTCCTTGGCGAGGGCGATGTCCCGGACAGTGATGCGGCGGGTGCCCTTCCCCCCGTACAGCGCCTTGCTGCCGTCGGAGGGCTTCGCCTGAGGCGTCTGGGCAGCCGAAAGCTGCGTCATTGCAACGGCTCCTTCATGTCATCTCGAGGCGCCCTGACGGCGTCCCCGGATCCCTTCCATGGTGGCACTTCGTGCCAAGGAGGGCTAGGCCACTCCGTGTGAGTTCCGCCCCGCGAATCGGCCGCGTAAGGTCTCGGCAAAAACTTTCGATACGAGACGGTTCCGTATCGTAAATCGCCTAGGCTCGACGGCATGACTTCTCCCGCCCCTGACACCGGCCCCCGCATACCGGAAGCCGTGCACCGGCGCCGCTGGGCGATCCTCGGCGTGCTGATGCTCAGCCTGCTGATCGTCGTCCTCGACAACTCGATCCTGAACGTCGCCATCAAGACCATCTCGACCCCGGCCCCGACCGGCCTGGGCGCCACCCAGAGCGAGCTGGAGTGGGCGATCAACGCCTACACCCTCGTCTTCGCCGGCCTGCTGTTCAGCGCGGGCATCCTCGGCGACCGGCTCGGCCGCAAGAAGGTCCTGCTCGGCGGCCTCGCGGTGTTCGGCATCGGCTCGGCCCTCGCCGCGTTCTCCGGCTCGCCCGGCGAGCTCATCGCCTTCCGCGCGGTGATGGGCCTCGGTGCCGCCTTCGTCATGCCGGCCACGCTGGCCGTCCTGATGAACGTCTTCGAGCGCGACGAGCAGCCCAAGGCCATCGGCATCTGGGCGGGCGGCGTCGGGCTCGCCATCGCCATCGGCCCGATCACCGGCGGTGTCCTCCTCGACCACTTCTGGTGGGGGTCCGTCTTCCTCATCAACGTGCCGATCGTGCTGCTCGCGCTCGCGCTGATGCTGTGGCTGGTCCCGGACTCGCGTGATCCGAAACCCGGGCGCATCGACCCCATCGGCGTCGTGCTCTCCGTCGTCGGCCTGGTCCTGCTCGTCTACGGCATCATCAAGGGCGGCCAGCTCGCCGACTTCACTGACCCGACGGTCCTCGCGACCATCGCCGCCGGCGCCGCCGTCCTCGTCGCCTTCGTCGTGTTCGAAAAGCGCAGCGACCATCCGTCCATCGACGTCACATACTTCCGGAACAAGGTCTTCTCGGCCGCGATCGGCGTCATCGCGCTGGTCTTCTTCGCCCTGATGGGCGTGACCTTCTTCTCGGTCTTCTACACCCAGAGCGTGCGGGGCTACTCGCCCCTGGAGACCGGCCTGCTGATGCTGCCGCTCGCCGCCGCCCAGATGATCTTCGCGCCGCGCGCCCGGCTCGTCGTCGACCGGTTCGGGAACAGGGCCACGACCACCGGGGCCATGCTGCTCATCGCGGCCACCCTGGCCGCGTTCGCCACGTTCGAGGCGGACACGCCGATCTGGCTCCTGGAGGTGGTGTTCTTCCTCATGGGCGCCGCCATGGCGCACATCATGACCCCGATCAGCGTCGTCATCATGCAGGCCATGCCCCGCGAGAAGGCCGGCTCCGCCTCCGCCCTCAGCAACACCTTCCGCCAGGTCGGCGGCGCGCTCGGCATCGCCGTACTGGGCTCGGTCCTGTCGACCGCGTACCGGGGCGGCATCGAGGACAAGCTCACGGCGCTGCCGGAGGGCGTACGGCACACGGCGGGCGAGTCCATCGAGGCCACGCTCGGCGTCGCCGACCGGCTCGGCCCGCGGGGCGAGGCCCTCGTCGGACCGGCCCACGACGCCTTCCTGCACGCCATGCACGTGACGGCGCTGTGGGGTGCGGGCGTCGCGGTGCTCGGCGCGGTGGTCGTGGCGCTGTTCCTGCCGGGGCGGCCGACGGCACCTCAGGAGGGGGAGACCGAGCGGGAGTTGGCGGCGGCAGAGTAGCAGCGGCGTGGGAGCGGAGTAGAAGCAGAGTGGGCGCACGCCGACACGCGCTTCGTACCCGCCGTCGCCGTACACCGCCGTACACCAGGGAGAATCACCACACCCCACCGAAAGGACCGAGCCAAGTGAGCCTCGCCGACAGCCAGTCCCGGCACGACGGCCCCGCCCGGGGCCGCCCCCGCAGCGAGGCCGTGGAGCGATCCATCATGGAGGGGATCCTGAAGCTGCTGGAGGAGGGCGTGCCGCTCGCGGAGCTGTCCATCGAGCGCATCGCCCGCACCGCAGGCGTCGGCAAGGCCACCATCTACCGCCGCTGGAGCGGCAAGGAGGAGCTCTTCGTCGACGTCGTGCGGGCCGCCGAACCCCCGGACCCCGAACTGCCCGGCACCTCGGTGCGCGACGATCTCGTGGTGCTCATGGAGCAGTTGCGCAGGCGCGGCCTGATGACCCGTTCGTCGGTGCTCCTGCACAACGTCATCGCCCAGATGAAGAGCAGTCCGAAGATCTGGGACGCCTATCACGGAAACGTCGTCGAGCCGCGGCGCAGGAAACAGCACGCGATCCTGCGCCGCGGACAGGACAACGGCGAGTTGCGCACGGACATCGACGTCGACGTGATGAACGACATGATCTTCGGCCCGATGCTGGTGCGTACCGTCATGCGCCCGGACGCCGACCTTCCCGAAGGGCTGGCGGAGCAGATGGTCGACGCCATGCTCGAAGGTCTACGGCCCGTCAGTTCACGCACCTCGTAGATCGCATGTGCGCGTTTCGTCACAGAGCGCGCTTTCCCTCACCGCAACCGGAACTCGTGAAGGCGACTTGTACGTCCTCGCCCCCGTACGGCCGTCATGAGTACGGCAGGAACGGGACCGATCATCCCCTAGGGTTTCTTTGGGCGCGGGGGGACGACGGTGTTGCACGGCAGGTAGTGAGGCGACGGTATGGCGCAGCAGGCGTACGTGACGGAGACCGACAACGGCGGCTCGGGGCCCGAGCGCCGGGAATCTGGGCTTCGGCGCCTGACGGACCGCTTGAAGGGCCTGGTGGCCGGCTGGCGGGGCGACCCGCGCGTCTGGCGGCGCGGCATCGTGCCGGCCGCCCTCGCGGTGATCCTCGCCCTGGTGATGCTGCTGCATGCGCAGATCCCGAACGTGGTCGGCAACCTCGGCAGCCTGACCGAGACGTTCCTGCCCTGGCTGGGCCTGTTCGTCCCGGTGCTGCTCGTGCTGGCCCTGGTCCGCAAATCCGCGACCGCGCTCATCGCCGTGCTGCTCCCGGCGATCGTGTGGCTGAACCTCTTCGGCGGCCTGCTCGTCGACCGGACCGGCTCCGGCGGCGACCTCACGGTGGCCACCCACAACGTCAACGCGGAGAACACCGACCCGTCCGGCACGGCCCGGGACGTGGCCGCGTCCGGCGCGGACGTCGTGGCCCTGGAGGAGCTGACAGCCGGCGCGGTCCCGACGTACGAGAAGGCGCTCGCGTCGACGTACAGGTACCACACGGTGCAGGGCACCGTCGGGCTGTGGAGCAAGTACCCGCTGAGCGGCGTCAAGCCCGTCGGCATCAAGCTGGGCTGGACCCGCGCCATGCGGGCCGCGGTCACCACGCCGGCCGGGCAGGTCGCGGTGTACGTCGCCCACCTGCCGTCGGTGCGGGTGAAGGTGGAGGCCGGGTTCACCGCCCGGCAGCGCGACAAGAGCGCCAACGCGCTGGGCGAGGCCATCGCCCACGAGCAGCTGCAGAAGGTGGTCCTGCTCGGCGACCTGAACGGCACGATGAACGACCGCGCGCTCAACGCCGTCACCGCCCAGATGCGCTCCACGCAGGGCGCGGCGGGCAGCGGGTTCGGGTTCAGCTGGCCGGCATCGTTCCCGATGGCGCGGATCGACCAGATCATGGTGAAGGGACTGGAGCCGGAGAGCTCGTGGACGCTGCCGGAGACGGGGAGCGATCACCTTCCGGTGGCTGCTCGTGTGAAGGTCGACACGTCCTCTTAACCCGGGGGAATACCGGGGCCGGGAGCATTTGTTCCGGGACTGAACATAAACGTGGTCCCAGAACTCCGCTCCCCCTCGAAAGGCACGGCTTCTTTCATGCCCCTGGCCCTGCTCGCCCTGGCCGTCGGCGCCTTCGGCATAGGCACCACCGAGTTCGTGATGATGGGCCTGCTGCCCGACGTCGCGGACGACCTGCACATCTCCATCCCCACCGCCGGACACCTGGTCTCGGCGTACGCGCTCGGCGTCGTCATCGGCGCCCCGCTGCTGGCGGCCGTGACCGCCCGCATGTCCCGCCGTACGGTCCTGATCGCGCTGATGGCGCTCTTCGTGGCGGGCAACGCGGCGTCGGCCTTCGCGCCGGACAACTCCTGGCTCCTCGTGGCCCGCTTCATGAGCGGTCTGCCGCACGGTGCCTTCTTCGGCGTCGGTGCCGTGGTCGCCACGAACATGGTCGCGCCGGAGCGCAAGGCCCGGTCGGTGTCCCTGATGTTCCTCGGACTGACCGTCGCGAACGTCGTGGGCGTGCCGGTCGCCACCCTCATGGGGCAGCACCTGGGATGGCGGGCGACCTTCCTGGGCGTCAGCGCGATCGGCCTGGCCGCCATCGCCTCCCTCGCCCTGCTGATCCCGCACGACCGGGTGCCCGCGCCCTCCGCCGGGCTGCGGGGCGAGCTGGCCGCGCTGAAGTCCCTGCCGGTGTGGCTGGCGCTCGGCACGACGGTCGCGGGCTTCGGCGCGCTCTTCGCCGCGTACAGCTACGTCACGCCGATGCTGACCGACTCCGCCGGGTACGCCGACGCCAGCGTGACGCTGCTGCTGGCGCTGTTCGGCGTGGGCGCGACCATCGGCAACCTGCTGGGCGGACGCCTGGCGGACCACTCGATGCGCAGGACCCTGTTCGGGGGCCTTCTCTCCCTGGCCGCGGTGCTGGCCCTGTTCCCGCTGCTGATGTCCACGGCATGGAGCGCGGCCCTGGCGGTGACGCTGCTCGGCATGGCGGCGTTCGTGGCCGGCTCCCCGCTCAACCTGATGGTGATGGAGAAGGCGTCGTCGGCTCCGTCCCTGGCCTCCTCGGCCAACCAGGCGGCCTTCAACCTCGCCAACGCGGGCGGCGCCTGGATCGGCGGCCTCGCCCTCGCGGCCGGCTTCGGTGTGACGTCCCCGGCGCTGGCCGGCGCGGCACTGGCCGTCCTCGGCCTCGGGGTCGCGGGTGCCGCGTACGCGGTGGACCGGCGCCGGGTCGCTCCGCGGGCCGGCCGGGAGCGTGTGGTCGCGGGGCATGTTCCGCAGCAGGGCGAGACGGTCCGGTACTGAGATCTGCGGTCCGGTACTGCGATCTTCTGAACCTGTAGGCCCTGTCGGTGATCTGTAGGGCCTGTCGGTGATCTGTCGGTCGTTTGTCGGTGCGTCCTGACACCGTCATCCTCATGACGCGAATCGACAAGAAGCCGAGCGGCGAGAGCACCGCCGTCTCTGTGCGGGGGTTGGTCAAGCACTACGGCGAGACCAAGGCTCTGGACGGTGTGGACCTGGACGTCCGCGAGGGCACCGTCATGGGCGTGCTCGGGCCGAACGGGGCGGGGAAGACGACCCTCGTGCGGATCCTGTCCACACTGCTGGCACCGGACGCCGGGCAGGCCACGGTCGCCGGATACGACGTTGTACGGCAGCCGCGGCAGCTGCGCCGGGTGATCGGGCTGACCGGGCAGTACGCCTCCGTCGACGAGAAGCTCCCGGGGTGGGAGAACCTGTATCTCATCGGGCGGCTGCTGGACCTGCCCCGCAAGGACGCACGCGCGCGTGCCGACGAACTGCTGGAGCGGTTCTCGCTGACCGAGGCCGCCAAGCGGCCCGCGAGCACCTACTCCGGCGGTATGCGGCGGCGGCTCGACCTGGCGGCCTCCATGATCGGACGGCCGGCCGTGCTGTTCCTCGACGAACCGACCACCGGGCTCGACCCCCGCACCCGCAACGAGGTGTGGGACGAGGTCAAGGCCATGGTCGGGGACGGTGTGACCGTGCTGCTGACCACCCAGTACATGGAGGAGGCCGAGCAGCTCGCCTCCGAACTGACCGTCGTCGACCGGGGCAAGGTCATCGCGGGCGGGGGGATCGAGGAGCTCAAGGCCAAGGTCGGCGGACGGACCCTGCGGATCCGGCCGGTCGACGCCTTGCAGCTGCGCCCGCTCGCCGGGTATCTCGACGATCTCGGCATCACCGGGCTCGCCACCACGACCGTGGACACCGCCACCGGCACGCTCCTCGTGCCGATCCTCAGCGACGAGCAGCTGACGGCCGTCGTCGGCGCCGTGACCGCCCGCGGTATCACGCTCGGCTCCATCAGCACCGAACTGCCCAGCCTGGACGAGGTGTTCCTCTCCCTCACCGGCCACCGCGCCAGTGCCCCGCAGGACACCGTGCCCACCGACGACCGCGAGGAGGTCGCCGTATGAGCGCCGCCACCGCAACCACGGCCGCATCCGGCGACGACGCCCGCATCACCCTGCGCGGGCACCTGCGGCACACCGGCGCCCTCGTCCGCCGCAACCTGCTGTGGATCCGCCAGGACCCGGAGTCGATGGCCGACGCGCTGCTGATGCCGGTCATCTTCACCCTGCTGTTCGTGTTCGTCTTCGGCGGCTCGATCGGGCAGGCGCTGGGCGGCGGACAGGATCAGTACGTGCAGTACGTGATCCCCGGCATGATCGCGATGATGAGCATGACGCTGTCCCAGGGCGTCGGCACCGGCTTCAGCCAGGACTTCAACTCCGGTGTCATGGACCGCTTCCGGTCCCTGCCGATCGGGCGCGGCTCGGTGCTCTTCGCGAAGATCTCGGTGGAGCTGCTGCGGATGCTGTTCGCGACCACCGTGCTGATGATCGTCTCCGTGGCGGTCGGGTTCGACATCACCAACTGGCCCGGCCTGTTCGCGACCGTGGCCCTGTCCACGGCGTTCGCCTCGTCGATCATGTGGGTGTTCCTCACCCTGGGCGTGATCATGAAGAACGCGCAGTCCGTGCAGGCGATGGGCTTCCTGGTGCTGTTCCCGCTCCAGTTCGGCTCGTCGATCTTCGCGCCGACGACCTCGATGCCGGGCTGGCTGCAGGCCTTCACCGACTACAACCCGCTGTCCACGCTCGCGGACGCCGCGCGCGGACTGATGGTGGGCGGGCCGGTCGCGCACGACCTGTGGGTGACGCTCGCCTGGTCGGTGGCCATTACGGCGGTGATGGCGCCGATCGCGATCCACAAGTTCCGGACGAAGAGCTGACGCACGGACCCGGTCCGTGCCGGTGCGCGTCAGATCAGGGCGGCGGCCTCCTCCGAGGAGAGGGCGCCGCCCTCCGCGTACGCCGCCTCGTAAGCCGCGTCGCCCAGCACCGCCCGCGTGCGCGCCACCGCCCGGTCGCGCACCTCGCGCTCCTGGGACGACGCGACGTGCCGGGGCGGCAGCAGCGCGTCGGCGGCGCCGAGGCAGCGGGCGGCGTCACGGGCACGGCAGCCGCCGTCGACGCGGGCGAGGGCGAACGCGGCGATGGTCAGGTAAGCGGAACGCATCTGCGGGGCGATGGCCTGGGAGAGAGGGTCCTCGGCGCGTTCCAGGGCGCGCCTGATCCTGTCCATGGACTCCGGGTAGCGGCCGTCGACCGCGTCCAGCCAGGCCTCGGCACCGAGGATGAAGGCGTCGAAGATGATGAAATAGGCGATCTTGAACTCCTCGCGCAGCAGCCGGAGATGCTCACGCGCCTCGGGAACCCGGTCCGTCATGCCGAGTCGGCCGGCCAGGATCAGCCGGGCGAAGGGCATCGCCTGATCGGTTCCGCCGCTCCCTTGGTCGATGACCTCGCGCAGCAGACGCTCTCCCCGCTCGGCCTCACCGCCCTCGATCAGCACGGCGGCGAGCCGGGCGCAGAGCACACCCACCTGGGCGCGGGCGCCGAGGAGTTCGGCGTGTTCGATCGCCGCCTGGTAGTCGGCGGCGGCCGCGCGGTACTCGCCCCTGCGCTCATGTGCCTCGGCGCGCGCGGCGAGCGCCTCCGCGGTGCCCCACAGATCGCCGAGGCGACGGTAGATGGCCAGCGATTCGTCGGCGTCGCGGGTGGCGTCGCCGCTCCACTCGGTGCGGTTGGCGAGCAGATTGGCCCGCATCTGCAGACCGGCGGCGAGGTCCCACTCGTATCCCGGCACACGGCGGCAGGTGTCGATGGCGGCGTCGGCGATCTCCCGGACCCGCGCCATGTTCCCGGTGAGCAGGACGGCGTAGAACCACAGGGAGCCGGGGAACCGGCAGCCCTGCGGGAGTCCGGGCTCGTACGTCTGGCCGATGACGCGCAGCTTGTTCTGCCGCTCAGGGGTCTGCCAGGCCTCCAACTCGGTGTCCATGCAGGCGAGATGGACCAGATGGACGCCACGCCGGGCTTCCGCGAGGACCTCGCCCGTCCAGGGCGGCGGCGTGGCCGTGCAGCGCTCCCACACCGGGGCGGCGGGCCGGACGGGCTCGGTGAAGGGGTCGGGGCCGAGATCCTGAACCTCCCGGCACCAGTTGCGGGAGACGATGCGCTGGTCGCGCATCTGCCAGTACCAGGCCATCGACAGCACCAGGCACATCGCCTCCTGCTCGTCGCGCAGGGCGACGGCGTGGTGCAGGGCGGCGCGTACGTTCTCGCTCTCGCGCTCCAGCCGCTGGACGGCGACGAGCTGACCGGCGCCGCGCATCAACGGCTCCGTGGTGCGGGCGAGTTCGCGGTAGTACGTCAGATGCGCGCGCGCCGCCTGAGCACGCTGCCCGCTCTCGTCGAGCCGCTCGCCCGCGTACTCGGCGACGGTCTCCAGCAGCCGGTAGCGCATCTCGCCGTCGTTCGAAGGGGCCGCCACCACAAGGGACTTGTCGACGAGCGAGCCGAGCGCCTCCAGCGCGACGGCCCCGCACACGGCCTCGGCGGCGGCGAGATCGCACCCGCCGGCGAACACGGACAACCGCCGCAGCACCTCCCGTTCACCCTCGTCCAGCAGCTCCCAGGACCAGTCGACGACCGCCCGCAGGGTCTGCTGGCGGGGCAGCACGGTACGGCTGCCCGAGGTGAGCAGCCGGAAGCGGTCGTCGAGCCGGTCGGCTATCTGACGTGGCGTCAACACGCGGAGGCGGGCGGCGGCGAGCTCGATGGCGAGGGGCAGTCCATCCAGCCGCCGGCAGATCTCCGCGCACGCTTCCGGATCGCCCTCGATCCGGAACCCGGGCCTCGCCGCGGCCCCCCGGTCGGCGAGCAGTCGCAGCGCCGACGGCTCGGGCAGCGGCTCCACGGGCCGCAGCAACTCCCCCGGTACGCCGAGGGGTTCACGGCTGGTGGCGAGCACCGTCAGCTCCGGGCAGCGCTCCAGCAGCTCCTCCGCGAGACGGGCGGCGGCCTCGACGACGTGCTCGCAGTTGTCGAGGATCAGCAGCATGCGCCGCTTGCCGCAGTGCTCGGCGAGCCGCTCGACGGGGTCGTCGTGCCGGTCGGACCCGGCCCGCATCGCCTCGGCCCCGGCGCCGTACAGCACGGTCTCACGGGCGCCGACGGCGGTGAGCACGGCCTCCGGTACGGCCTCGGGATCGTCGACCGGCGCGAGCTCGGCCAGCCACACCCCGTCCGGGGCGCCGTCCCGCACACTCTCGGCGGCCTCCTGCGACAGCCGCGTCTTGCCGGCACCGCCGGGGCCCAGCAGGGTGACGAGCCGCGCGGTCGTGAGGTCGCCGCGGATGGCCTCGATGTCCGGTTCCCGGCCGACGAAGGAGGTGAGACGGGCGCGGAGGTTGCCTGTGGGCGGGGGTGGGGTGGGGGCAGCCGCAGGGGATTCACCGCGGCCGGTCCCGGAGTCGAGGGTGCGGGGCCGGTCGGGCGCGGCCAGGGCACGGGCATCGGGGTCGGCGGGAACGTCGGGGCCGGTCGATGTGCCGGGGGTACGGGAGCCCGCGCCCGCGTCGGTCCATGCGCCGGAGGTACGCGAGCCGGCACCGGTCGATTTGCCGGACGCTCCCGCGCCCGCGTCGGTCCACGTGCCGGGCGCACCCGTTCCCGTGCCCCCGGACCCTGCTCGGCGGGCCCCCGCGTCGGCGTCGCCGCGCGGCCGGGCCGCCTGCCCGTCGCGGTCGGTGCGCGGCGCGCCGTGGGCGGGGCGGAGCCCGTCGCGCGTACGCGGTTCGGCCCCTGCCCCATGCGTGGCCTGCCCCGGCCGGAGCAACTCCCCGTGCAGCGCCCGCAGTTCCGGCCCCGGGTCCGAGCCCAGCCGGTCGGCCAGGAGTTGTCGTACGTCCTCGTAGGCGACCAAGGCCTCCGCCGTACGGCCCGCGTCGCGCAGGGCGCGCAGGCGCAGGGCCTGGAGGGGTTCGTCCAGGGGGTGGGTGTCGCACAGGGCGGTCAGCTCGGGCAGGGACTGTTCGGCGTGGCCGAGGGCGAGGGCGGCGGTGTGGCGGGCGCGCAGCGCGTCCAGGCGCCGGGTCTCCTGGCGGGCCGCCTCGGCGGTGCGGTCGGGGAGGTCGGCGAGGGCGGGGCCGTGCCACAGGGCGAGGGCGTCGTCGAGAACGACGGCGGCCTTGGCGGGGTCGCCGTCGGCCAACGCGCGCGTGCCCTCGCCGGCCAGCCGCTCGAACCGGTGCAGGTCGATGTCGTCGGACGCGGCGGCGAGCCGGTACCCGCCCTCCGCCGAGACGACCGCGTCCGCCCCGAGGGCCCGCCGCAAGCGTCCGACCAGCGCCTGTAGCGCGCCCGTGGCGTCGGCGGGCGGCTCCCCGTCCCACACCTCGTCGACCAGCAGGGTCGCGGGCACGGTCCGCCCGCCCCGCAACGCCAGCACGGTCAGCAGGGCACGCAGCCGCGCCCCGCCCACCGCAACGGGGGTGCCGTCGGGGCGGAGTACCTGGGTGGTGCCGAGGATGCGATAGCGCACGGGGTCCATTGTCTCTGGTCGGTTCGGGACGGTCACAGGGTTGCGCGGCGCGGGAAGGGTGTGCGGCGCGCGAAGGGTTACGGCACCGTCATCCCGGTTCCGAGACCGTGCTCAGGGTCTCCAGCAGCTCCGCCAGCGCGGCCGGTGCCAGGCCCGTCACCTCCGCGCCCGGTGCCGTGCCCTCGTGCGGAAGGCCCCGGGCCTCGCGCACCGCGTGGGACAGCCACGAGTCCGTGCCCGGCACGTCCAGGGTCACCATCACACCCGCGTCGGCGTCCGCGAACCACTTCGGGCACTCCCACACCGGCCGCAGCGACCGCTCCCCGGGAACCGGCACCCGCGTGAGCGAACCCGGCGCCATCTCGGCGTAGCCCTGCCGGAGGACCTGGATCGCCCGTACCCGGCCCCGTGTCTCGGGCAGGTCGGGGTCGCCGTGGAACTCGGCCGTGAGGAGGCCGACCAGGCGCAACCGGTCCCCCGGCCGCGCGTCCCCCAGCTCCTCCTGCGCGACGACGCCGACCGGATGCTGGTGCAGGGCCACCACGAGCCCGCTCTCCTCCCGCAGGACCCGCACCGCACCCTCCTCTGCCGACATGTCCTCCACCGGGCCGGTGATCTTGGTGAGCTGGTCGTGCCGGCCGCCGCCGAGGGCGTCGTCGGAGGACTGGAACAGCAGCGGCCAGCTCACCTCGTCCCCCACCTTGAACGGGGTACCGCAGCACTCCATCTGCCAGTCCTCGTAGAACACATGCCAAAGCCCCATGCCCCCACCCTCCCCGGAACCACCACCCCACCGCGAGACGTTTTCCCCCTACGCCCGGTACGGTCGGGCAGGCCCGACGTCCCGTACTCCCGTCGTCCCACAGGAGCCCGTCCTCATGACCACCGCCATCACCCGCCACAGCGACCGGCGGATCAGCCCCGTCTTCGTCGGGATCCTGGCCGTCACGGCGGTGACGGGCTGGGCCACCTGGACCGGCTTCGCCGAGCAGCCCGGCCTGGCCGTGTTCCTGTTCGTGACCGCCGCCTGGATCGTGTCCCTGTGTCTGCACGAGTACGCACACGCGCGTACCGCCCTGCACAGCGGCGACATCTCGGTCGGCGCGAAGGGCTATCTGACCCTCAACCCGCTGAAGTACACGCACGCGCTGCTCAGCATCGTGATCCCCGTCGTCTTCGTGATCATGGGCGGCATCGGGCTCCCCGGCGGTGCCGTCTTCATCGAGCGCGGCCGGATCCGGGGGCGCTGGCGGCACAGCCTGATCTCGGCGGCAGGCCCGCTGACGAACGTCCTGTTCGCCGTCGTGTGCACCGCCCCCTTCTGGCTGGACGCGCTGGACGGCGTCCCCCGGGACTTCCGGTTCGCGCTCGCCTTCCTCGCCCTGCTCCAGGTCACGGCCGCGATCCTGAACTTCCTGCCGGTCCCGGGCCTGGACGGCTACGGCGTGATCGAGCCCTGGCTGTCGCACAGCATCAAGCGTCAGGTGGAGCCGTTCGCCCCCTTCGGCCTGCTGCTGGTGTTCGTGGTGCTCATGCTCCCCGCGGTGAACCGCGAGTTCTTCCAGCTGATCTACACCCTGCTGGACAACCTGGGCGTGAACGACCTGGAGCGCTACTGCGGCCAGGACCTCTATCGCTTCTGGCAGGGCACGAGCGAGTACTGCTCGATCAGCTCGTGACGGAGCCCCGCCGCTCGTCCCTGGCGCGCTTGATGTAGTACCAGGTCATGTTCGACGACAGCCCGGCCAGCAGCACCCACACGATCCCCAGCCAGCTGCCCTGCACGAAGGAGATCACGGCCGCGGCCACGGCCAGCAGACAGACGATCAGCGTATAGACACCAAGGCGGGGCATTTCGGTCGGCTCCTTCGGGGGACACTGCTACGGCGGCTACGGCGACCAGTGTCCCCCATCCCTCACACGTCCGTGACGCGGAGCCCCGCGTGCGCCTTGTAGCGCCGGTTCACCGAGATCAGGTTCGCGACCAGCGACTCCACCTGGTGGGCATTGCGCAGCCGCCCCGCGAAGACGCCGCGCATGCCGGGGATACGGCCGGCCAGCGCCTGGACGATCTCCACGTCCGCCCGTACCTCGCCGAGCACCATCACATCGGTGTCGATCTCGTCGATCTCCGGGTCCTGGAGCAGCACCGCCGACAGGTGGTGGAAGGCGGCCGTCACCCGGGACTGAGGCAGCAGGGCGGCGGCCTGCTCGGCGGCGCTGCCCTCCTCCGGCTTCAGCGCGTAGGCGCCCTTCTTGTCGAAGCCGAGCGGGTTGACGCAGTCCACGACCAGCTTGCTGGCCAGCTCCTCGCGCAGGGACTCCAGCGTCTTGCCATGCCCCTCCCACGGGACGGCGACGATCACGATGTCGCTGCGCCGCGCGCACTCGGCGTTGTCGGCGCCCTCGACACCGTGCCCGAGCTCGTCGGCGGCGGACCGGGCGCGGTCGGCCGCCCGCGAGCCGATGATCACCTTCTGCCCGGCCTTGGCGAGCCGGTAGGCGAGGCCCTTGCCCTGCGGCCCGGTCCCGCCGAGCACGCCGACGACGAGCCCGGAGACATCGGGCAGGTCCCAGGGGTCCTTGGCCGGGGCCTTCGCGGGGGCGTCGGTGGGCTGCTGTGCACTGTCGGTAGAGGTCATGGGCCGACTTTACGTGGGCCGACCTGACGGCTCCCGAGCCCGCCCCCACGGCTCAGGTGAGGTCCGTCACGGGCATCCGCCGGAAGGTGATGGTCTCGTACGGGCCGAAGTCGCCGGTCTCGTAGAGGAGTCCGACCGTCCCGTCGTCGACCCGTACGAGATCGGAGTACGCGGCGGGCAGACCGTTCACCGTGTGCGCGGACCGCCAGGTGATGCCGCCGTCGGTGGAGGCGCGGATGGTCATCAGGGCGCGGGCGGCGGGGTCGGCGGGTCCGGAGAAGAGGAGCACGTCGGGGTCGCGGAGCTGCAGGACGCTGCCCTCGCAGATGGGGGCGGTCAGGCCGGCCTGGGGGCGGAAGGGCTTCACCAGAGTCGTGCCGCCGTCCTCGGAGCAGGCGTCGGCGCGGTTTCCGGGGGACAGGGAGGGAGGGAGGGAGGGAACTACCAGTGTCGTTGCGGGTGTTGAAGTAGACGCGGCCGTCGGGGAGTTCGGCGGCGGTGGTCTCGTTGACGTTGACGTAGCCGTCGGTGTTCTCGTCGATGTAGCCGATGCGCCAGGTGGCGCCCCGGTCGTCGCTGAGCAGGCAGTGCCCGCTGTTGTACCTGGCCTCCGTGCCGATGTCGTCGCCGGTGGGCGGGATCGTGTGGTTGGCGGGGACGACGACCCGGCCGCTGCTCAGCTGGATCGCGTGGCCGGGCGTGGTGGCGTACCAGCGCCACTCCGGCCGCTTCACCTGCGCGGTGATCTCCTTCGAGCTCGACCAGGTGACGCCGTCGTCGTCGCTGTACCGCACCCAGATCCGGCGGCCGTCGGCGGCGCTCACCTCGCCGCGCAGGATGGCGGCCTCGGTGGCGGTGGCGTGGTTGCGGATGAAGACGAGCAGGATGCGGCCGGTGTCGAGGACGACGGGGGCCGGGTTACCGGCGAGGTGCCAGCTGTTGTCGGCGGCCACCGCGAGCGGGCCCCAGGTGCGCCCGCCGTCCGCCGACCGCTTGAGCACGATGTCGATCTGCCCATGGTCGGCGGCGGACTCGACCCGGCCCTCGCAGAAGGCGAGGAGCGTGCCGGTGGAGGTGGCGACGACGGCCGGGATGCGGAAACTCGCGTAGCCCTCGCGCCCGGCGCGGAAAGGGACGCTGGTCTCTGTCATGAGGGCTCCTCGACTGGCTCTCGAACGGCTGGTGACCCGTTGGATGACGGATGCCTCTGCCCAGGTCGGGCGAATTCGTGGTGAACTCCCGGTCACGAGTGGTCGGTTGCGGCAAGATGCGGTCGCATGGATGCCGTACGTGTCGCGTTGCTGCGCGAAGTGCTCGCCGGAACCGAGTGGCTGGGGGCCACACAGCGGTTCGCGGGGGCGCTGCGGTCGTCGGCGGTCTCGCACGGGGGCGGGCTGCTGCTGGTCGGCACGCCGGGGTACGAGCCGTGGCATCTGGCGGCCCATCTGGTGGACGAGGCCGCGTGGTCGGGGACGCCGGAGCTCGCCCCGACCCTCGTACGGCATGACGCGCGCGCCTCGGATCCGGCGCATCTGGCCGTCGGCCTGGGCCGGTTGGCGGCGACGCGGCGCGGGGAGACGCTCCTGGTGGTGTCGCCGGACGAGCCCGGGGAGCCGCTCCTGGAACGGGTGCACGACGTGCGGCGGGCCGGGGCGACGGTGCTGGCGCTCGGCGCCGGCGAGGGAGAGCTGACGGCGATGGCCCACGAGACGCTGGCCGTGCCGGAGGGTGCGGAGCTGGACCTGGACACCGTGCAGCACCTGGTGAGCGCGGCGGCCGGCGAGAACGCGGTGCCGTCGCCGAGGGGCCGCCGCCGCTTGCGGGACCGCCTGGCCCGCCTGGCGGAGTCGTTGACGGCACCGCCACCTGCGCGCTGGTGACCTGGCCGGGCCCCGCCCCGCCCCGCCTCCGCGCGCAAAACCGCTTGCCTCCGACACCACCCCACCCGAGCATGAACCGTCGTGACGGACGACTCCCCCACCTCTCGCTCCCGCCTGCGTGCCGTACTCCCCGACCTCGCCCCCTGGCGGGCCTCCGCGGACTTCCGGAGGTTGTGGCTGGCGGGGCTGATCTCCTCCTTCGGCAGTTTCCTGACGTTCGTCGCGCTGCCGGTGCAGATCAAGGAGCTCACTGGGTCCGCGGCGGCGGTCGGGGCGATCGGCGCCGTGGAGCTGGTGCCGTTGATCGTGTTCGGGCTGTACGGCGGTGCGCTCGCCGACGCGCTCGACAAGCGGAAGCTGATCGTGTGGACGGAGGCCGGGCAGGCGGTGCTGAGCGCGGCGCTGCTGGTCAACGCGCTGCTGCCGAGCCCCGCCGTGTGGCCGCTGTACGTCGTCGCCGCGCTTTCCTCCGCCCTCGTCTCGGTCCAACGGCCCGCGCTCGACTCGCTGTGGCCGCGGATCGTGGCCCATGAGCACCTGCCGGCGGCCGGCTCACTCAACGCTCTGCGCTGGCAGGTCGGCGGCGTCGCGGGCCCGGCCCTGGCGGGTGTGGTCGTGGCGTACGCGGGGGCCGGCTGGGCGTACGGCGCGGATCTGCTGACCTTCGTCGTCTCCGTCCTGCTCACGCTCGGCATCGCCGCCTCCCCCGCCTCGCACGAGGCCGCGAAGCCGTCCCTCAAGGCCATCGCCGAGGGCGCCCGGTACGCCTGGAGCCGCAAGGAGCTGCTGGGCACGTACGTCATCGACATCGCGGCGATGCTCTTCGCGATGCCGCTCGCCGTACTGCCCTTCCTCGCGGACGAGTTGAACGCCCCGTGGTCGCTCGGCCTGATGTACGCGGCCGTCCCTGCGGGCGCGATGCTGGTGAGCCTGACCAGCGGCTGGACCTCGCGGGTGCACCGGCACGGACGGGCCGTGGTCCTGTCGGCCGCGCTGTGGGGCGTGGCCATCGCAGCGGCCGGTGTCTCCGGCGACGTATGGCTGGTGCTTCTGTTCCTGACCGTCGGCGGCGCCGCCGACATGGTCAGCGGCATCTTCCGCGGGGTGATGTGGAACCAGACGATCCCGGACGAGCTGCGCGGCCGGCTCGCCGGGATCGAGCTGCTGTCGTACTCGGTCGGCCCGCAGCTCGGCCAGACCTACGTGGGTGGCGTCGCCGCCTGGCGGGGCGTGCGGACGTCCATCTGGTCGGGCGGGCTGCTGTGCGTGGGCGCGGTGGGGCTGCTGGCGCTGTGCCTGCCGAAGCTGATGACGTACGACGCGCGGACGAACGAGCACGCGGTACGGCTGCGGGAGCAGCGGGCGGCGGCAGCGGCGGCCGCACCGGCTGCGGCGTCGGCACCGGCGGAGGGGTGATCAGCCGGCACCGGCCGAGGGTTGATCAGTCGTCGTCCGCCGGCCCCGTCGGGGCGTCGTGCCACCGGGGGTCGTTCTCCCACTCGAGGTTGCGTTCCCGCGCGAGGTCCATCGCCTGCTGGGCCTCCTGCCGGCCGGCGTACGGCCCGAAACGGTCCTTCGCCGGGCACTCCGGCCCCTCCTCGACCTTCTTGTGCACGAGGCAGTAGTACCACTCGCCGGGCTTCCCGACCGTGCGCTTCTTGAACAAGGCCATGAGCGGCTCCTCTCGCCACCGACATGGTGCCCCATGGACGCTGGTTAGACTCGCTGGCATGTCTGGCCAGTCGCTGCTCGCACCAGGGGAGCTCTCTCCCATCCGTTCCGTGCCCGGAAACATCCGCCGCCCCGAGTACGTCGGCAAGCCCGCGCCGACGCCGTACACGGGTCCGGAGGTGCAGACCCCGGAGACCGTCGAGGCGATGCGCGTCGCCGGCCGTATCGCCGCGCGGGCGATGGCCGAGGCGGCGAAGATCATCGCGCCGGGCGTGACGACGGACGAACTGGACAAGGTGGCGCACGAGTACATGTGCGACCACGGCGCCTACCCCTCCACGCTCGGCTACCGCAACTTCCCCAAGTCCCTGTGCACGAGCATCAACGAGGTGATCTGCCACGGGATCCCCGACTCCACGGTCCTGCGTGACGGCGACATCATCAACCTCGATGTGACGGCGTACATCGGCGGGGTGCACGGCGACAACAACGCCACGTACCTGGTGGGTGACGTGGACGAGGAGAGCCGCCTGCTGGTGGAGCGCACCCGCGAGTCCCTCAACCGCGCGATCAAGGCGGTCAAGCCGGGCCGCCAGATCAACGTCATCGGCCGTGTGATCGAGTCGTACGCCAAGCGCTTCGGCTACGGCGTGGTCCGCGACTTCACGGGCCACGGCATCAACTCGTCCTTCCACTCGGGTCTGATCATCCCGCACTACGACAGCCCGCACGCGACGACGGTGATCCAGCCCGGCATGACCTTCACGATCGAGCCGATGCTGACGCTGGGCACGCACGAGTACGACATGTGGGACGACGGCTGGACGGTCGTCACGAAGGACCGCAAGCGCACCGCGCAGTTCGAGCACACGCTGGTGGTGACGGAGACGGGGACGGAGATCCTGACCCTGCCGTGATCATCGGTCACCCGATCACCGATCACCGAGCCCGCCCTGCCAGGGCGGGCTTTCTCTTGTACCCTTTTACCGACAGAGTGTCGGCAAGCCTATTGACTTAGGTTAGCCTTACCTTGGAGGATATGGCTCATGGACTCCTTCTCGACACTCATCCGCACGGCGTCCCATGAACAGCACATGGAGGCCGAGACCTCGACGTTCATGAGCGACCTGCTCGGCGGACGGCTCGGCGTCGACGCGTACGCGCGCTACACCGAGCAGCTGTGGTTCGTGTACGAGGCGCTGGAGGCCGGGGCCGAGCGGCTGGCGTCGGATCCGGTGGCGGGACCCTTCATCCGGCCGGAGCTGTTCCGGTTGCCGGCCCTGGAGCGGGACCTGGCGCATCTGCGGGGTCCGCACTGGCGGGCGGGGCTGTCGGCGCTCCCGGCGACGCGGGCGTATGCGGACCGGGTGCGCGAGTGCGCCGGGCGCTGGCCGGGCGGCTATGTCGCCCACCACTACACCCGCTACCTCGGCGACCTCTCCGGCGGCCAGATCATCCGCGACAAGGCGGAGAAGACGTGGGGCTTCGCAAAGAAGGGTGACGGGGTGCGGTTCTACGTCTTCGAGGGGATCACGAACCCGGCGGCGTTCAAGCGGAGTTACCGCGAGCTGCTGGACGCGGTGCACGCCGACGATCTGGAGAAGCAGCGGATCGTGGCGGAGTGCAAGCGGGCGTTCGCACTGAACACGGCCGTGTTCCGGGCGTTGGGCGAGGAGTTCCCGCTGTCGGCGTGACGGGTGGGCGGCGCGGTTTTCAACGCCAGGGCGGCCATGGCCGGAGACCATCGGCGTCCGTCTTCCAGGTGTCCCGCGCGGCACGCAGGACGGCCTCGGCCCGCCTGATCTCCGCGACGAGTTCGGCGTCGCGGCGGCGGAACTTCTCGTGGTCCACCACCTGGTTGTGGATCGCCTCGACCAACGCGTCCGCAGCGATCTCCTGATGCCGTGGGTACGGCTGACTTCGCCTGGTGCCGTCCGGCCGTGTCACCCGGATGTAGACGTGGTCCTGGGAGTGATCGAGTTTCACGGTGACGTCGGCCAGCGGCAACCGTTCGTCGACCCGGGGATCGCCCTGCCCCTCGGAAGCTTCCCCCTTCAGGAACAACAGCTCGTGCTCGACCAGCCCCAACGGCCACAGCCACAGCTCCGGCTCCCCCTCTTGGCCCGAGCCCTGCTGGTGCAGCTCCTCCCGTGCCCTGCTCAGTACCTGAACACGCCGAGCTCTGCGCGCCTTGGCCAGCGCCCGCCGATCCGGGCGGTGCTTGGAGTCGGGCCAGCCGTACCGCCACCTGCTCGGGAGGAACGGATAGTGGGCGTACCACGCGAGGAACCCGCCCGCGACGACGCCGACCAACAACAGCGCGACCCAGCCGTCCACCGGTTCCCCCCTGCGCCCGCCGCGACAACGGGCCCAGTGTGGCGGCATCCCACGGCCCGCACCAGGTGTCAGCGCTCCAGGACCACGCGCCCGCCGACCTCGACCCACCCTCCCGGCTGCGGTGCCGTGAGGATCTGGGACCCGGCCCCCTGTGTGATGTTGAGGGCGCGTCCCAGGCGGTCGGTGAGCAGCAGTGCCGCCGCGCCGGTCGCCTCGTCCTCCTCGATTCCGTCGTCACGGCCGGGAAAGCCGCGAGCCCGGATACGTCCGGCCGCCTCGTCCTCCCACGCCCAGGCGTAGATCCTCCCCCAGACTTCGTCCGGGGGGACCCCCATCTCGCTTCGCTCACCGAGTGGCGGTACATCCAGGTCATCCACTTCGGCCGGCGTCGCGTACTGCCGCAGGGTGCGCGGCGGGGCCCACTCCGCCCGCGCCTCGATCCAGCTGAACTCCCCGTCCAGCCGCGCGCCCACCACGCCCGCCGGGGTGACCAGTTCGGGCACATCGAGCAGCCAGGCTGTACCGACACAGGGGTGCCCGGCGAAGGGCAGGCGCAGGGTCGGCGTATAGATGTCGATGACGCCGCGCTCGGGGTCGTCCACGAACACGGTCTCGCTGAAGCCGAGCTTGGCGGCGAACGCCTGCCGGTCGCTCCGCTCGGGCATCACCGATCCCTCGCGGACGACGCCGAGTTCGTTGCCGTATCCACCGGTCGGGCCGCAGAAGACGCGGAGGACGTCGTAGTCAGTCACGGGGGAATTGAAACATCACGCGGGCAGCGAGGTCGTCCCAGTTGACGGACGATCGCATGACCGTCGAACACACCAGCAGCGCGTGGGCGACGGCGGGCGAAGGTAAGGCTAACCTAAGCTTTACCCACCAGGAGTGTAAGAGGGGATACGGCATGACCGTACTGGAGAAGGCCGCGCCCGAAGCCGTGGCAGCGGCGCCGCCGCCCCGGAGACGGCACACCGCCGCCTGGCTGCTGACCGTCGGCATGAGCGTCGCCCTCCTCGTCCTCGTCCCGATCGCCGCCGGAATCGGTGCCTACCCGATCCCGGTCGGGGACGTCCTCGCCTCCGTGCAGCACAGAGTCGGGCTCGGCGGCGGCGAGTTGGACCGGGTCGCCGAGTCGGTGCTGTGGAACGTCCGCTTCCCGAGGATCGTGCTCGCGCTGCTCATCGGGGCCTCGTTGGGCTGCGCCGGAGCGCTGATGCAGGGCGTGTTCGGCAATCCGCTGGCCGAGCCGAGCACCATCGGCGTCTCCCTGGGCGCGGCGGTCGGAGCGGTGGCCGCCATCTCGCTCGGGCTGACCTTTCTCGGCAACTGGACCCTCCCCGCGATGGCCTTCGTCGCCGGTCTCGGCACGGTGCTGCTGGTGTACGTGATGTCCCGCTCGGGCGGCCGTACGGAGGTCGTGACCCTGATCCTCATGGGCATCGCGGTGAACGCCTTCGCCGGAGCACTCATCGGCCTGTTCATCTTCCTCGCGGACACGGCGGCGGTGAACCAGATCACCTTCTGGCAACTCGGCTCTCTCGCCCAGTCCACCTGGCCCAAGGTGACGGCGGTTCTGCCCTGTGCGGTCGTCGGGCTGGTGGTGGCGCCGCTGTACGCGCGCCGCCTGGACCTGCTCGCGCTCGGCGACCGGCCCGCCCGGCATCTGGGGGTGGACGTGGAGCGGATGCGGGTCGCGTTGATCCTGGTCGTCGCGCTGCTGACGGCTGCGGCGGTGAGCGTCTCCGGGGTCATCGGGTTCATCGGCCTCGTCGTGCCGCATCTGCTGCGGATGGCCGCGGGACCCGGGCATCGGTTCCTCATTCCGGGCAGCGCGTTGGGTGGGGCGGTGGTGTTGCTCGTGGCGGATCTCGCTGCGCGGACGTTGGCGGCGCCTGCGGAGTTGCCACTGGGTGTTTTGACCGCGCTTCTTGGCAGCCCCTTCTTCTTCTGGCTGCTGCGTAGGACTCGGAGGCGGCAAGGGGGGTGGGCCTAGAGGTCGCATGCACCCCGCGTCAGTACGTGACACTCCGTCAAAGGACCCCCCTCCCGTGAGACTTCTGCGTCATCGACCGACCCCTCCCGCTCCCGCCTCCCCCGGCGACATCCTCGCCGGCACCGAGTCGCTCCACGTCCGCCTCGGCGCCCGCCCCGTACTTCACGGCGTCTCCGTCACCGTCCGCGCCGGCGAAGTGCTCGCCCTCGTCGGGCCCAACGGCGCCGGAAAGTCCACCCTGTTGAGCGCGCTGGCCGCCGACCTCCCGGCCGCCGAAGGCGTCGTACGGATTCACGGACGGCCGGCGACCGACTGGTCCGCGCCCGAACTCGCCCTCCGGCGCGCCGTGCTCCCCCAGTCGGCGTCCCTCTCCTTCCCCTTCACGGTGGAGGAGGTCGTACGCATGGGCCGTGCACCCCACGCCACCTCACCCGCGGAGGACGACCTCGCCGTGGCCGAGGCAATGGCCGCCACCGAGGTCAGCGCCTTCGCCCTGCGGCCGTTCTCCGCGCTCAGCGGTGGCGAGCGGGCCCGGGTCGCGCTCGCGCGGGTGTTGGCCCAGCGGGCGCCGCTCCTGCTGCTCGACGAACCGACCGCGGCCCTCGACCTCAAGCACCAGGAGCTGGTGCTGCGGTTGTGCCGGGAGCGGGCGCGGGCCGGGGACGCGGTGGTGGTCGTACTCCACGACCTGGGGCTCGCGGCGGCCTACGCCCACCGGGTCGCCGTCCTGCGCGGCGGGCGGGTCGCGGCGGAGGGGCCGCCCGCCGAGGTCTTCTCCGAGCAGTTGCTGTCGGAGGTGTACGACCAGCCCGTCGAAGTGCTTTCGCACCCTCGAACGGGAGGCCTATTGGTGACCCCACTACGGAACCTTTGACCTCTCTTTGACCTTTCCATGAGAGCACTTTTGGCCACTTAGGCGATCCTTATGTGCGTTAGGCAAGCCTCACCTTGCTTTGACGTGAGGCCCGTCACGCACACTTTCCGGCCACCTCCTGGAGCCTTCATGCGAGCCGTCAGACTCTCCGTCACCACTGCCATAGCCACAGCGGCGGCGCTGGCTGCCGTCACGGGGTGCACCGAGAAGGGCAGCTCGGCGGGTGGCGACCGGGTCGTCAACGTGACCGCGACGGACGACAAGTGCGAGGTGTCGAAGAAGGAGTTCCCGGCCGGCCACGTCGAACTCGCCATCGAGAACAAGGGCTCCAAGGTCACCGAGGTCTACATCCTCTTCCCGGACGACCGCATCGTCACCGAGCGCGAGAACATCGGCCCCGGCACCAAGCAGACCGTCACCGCCGAGGTGAAGGCGGGCGACTACACCATCGCATGCAAGCCCGGCATGAAGGGCGACGGCATCCGGCAGACCGTCAAGGCCACCGGCAAGGGCACGGTCGCCAAGCGCGACCCGCGCCTCGACAAGGCCGTCGCCGCCTACCGCGAGTACGTGCAGGAGCAGGCCGACGAGACGCTGCCGCCTGCCGAGACCTTCACCAAGGCGGTCAAGGACGGTGACCTGGAGGCCGCGAAGAAGGCCTACGCCCCCTCCCGCATCGGCTGGGAGCGCACCGAGCCGGTCGCCGAGTCCTTCGGCGACGACATCGACCCGAAGGTCGACCTGCGCGAGGACGGTCTGAAGGGCGACCAGAAGTGGACCGGCTGGCACCGGCTGGAGAAGGCCCTCTGGCAGGACAAGAAGATCGGCGCCGAGGAGAAGGCCCTCGCCGACCAGCTGATCACCGACCTGAAGGAGTGGCAGAACCGGGTCGGCAAGGCCGAGATCACCCCGACCTCCATGGCCAACGGTGCCAAGGAGCTCCTCGACGAGGTCGCCACCGGCAAGGTCACCGGCGAGGAGGAGCGCTACTCGCACACCGACCTGGTCGACTTCAAGGCCAACGTCGAGGGCGCGCAGAAGGCCTACGACCTGCTCAAGCCGGTCGCCAAGGAGAACGAGCCGGCGCTGGTCACCGAGCTCGACAAGCAGTTCGCCGCGTTGGACACGCTGCTCGACAAGTACCGGGCGGACGGGGCGAAGACGGACCAGTACGACTTCATCTCGTACGACAAGGTCGGCGAGGGCGACCGCAAGGAGCTGTCGGACGGCGTCAACGCCCTCGCGGAGCCGCTGTCCAAGCTCGCCGCCGCCGTCGTCACGAAGTAGGGGCGCCCCATGACCGACACCTCGCAGTCCCCGTCCCGGCGTGCGCTGATCGGCTGGGGCGGTGCCGGGCTCGCGCTCGGTGCCGTCGCGGCCGGCAGTGCCGTGGCGATGACCCGTGACGGCGACTCCGCCCCGGCCGGCGCCGCGACGGGAGCCGCCATCGCCTTTCACGGTGACCACCAGGCCGGTATCGCCACGCCCGTGCAGGACCGGCTGCACTTCGCCGCCTTCGACGTGAAGACCGACGACCGCGCCGAGTTCATCCAGATGCTGAAGGACTGGACGGCGGCCGCGCGCCGGATGACCGCCGGACAGGCGGTCGGCGAGGGCGCGTTCGGCGGCCTGGCCGAGGCGCCGCCGGACGACACCGGTGAGGCGCTGGGCCTGAAGCCGTCGCGGCTGACGCTGACGATCGGCTTCGGACCGTCCCTGTTCGAGAAGTACGGCGAGGCGTTCGGCATCGCGGACGCCCGCCCCGAAGCCCTCGTCGAGCTGCCGAAGTTCGCGGGCGACAACCTCGACAAGAACCGCAGCGGCGGCGACCTGTGCATCCAGGCCTGCGCGGACGACCCGCAGGTCGCCGTGCACGCGATCCGCAACCTGGCCCGGATCGGCTTCGGCAAGGTCGTCATCAAGTGGTCCCAGCTCGGCTTCGGGAAGACCTCGTCCACGACCCCCGACGAGCAGACTCCGCGCAACCTCATGGGCTTCAAGGACGGCACCCGCAACATCGCCGGGACGGAGACGGACCGGCTGAAGAAGTTCGTGTGGGTGGACGGGAAGGAGGGCCCCGAGTGGATGGCCGGCGGCTCCTACCTCGTCGCCCGCCGTATCCGCATGCACATCGAGACCTGGGACCGCACCTCCCTGCAGGAGCAGGAGGACATCATCGGCCGCGACAAGGGCGAGGGCGCCCCGGTCGGCAAGGCCAAGGAGCGCGACGAGCCGTTCCTGAAGGCGATGCTGCCCGACGCGCACGTCCGGCTCGCGCACCCCGCTTCCAACGACGGGGCGACGATCCTGCGCCGCGGCTACTCCTTCACCGACGGCACCGACGGCCTGGGCCGGCTGGACGCGGGCCTGTTCTTCCTCGCCTACCAGAAGGACCCGCGCACCGGGTTCGTCCGGATCCAGCGCAACCTGGCCATCGACTCGCTCAACGAGTACATCCAGCACGTGGGTTCGGCGCTCTTCGCGGTCCCGCCCGGCGTCCGCGACAAGGACGACTGGTGGGGCAGCACGCTGTTCTCCAAGGAGGCGTGAGGACCCGTGTTCTCCAACTACCTGATCGGCCTGCGCGAAGGTCTTGAGGCCGGCCTCGTCGTCTGCATCCTCATCGCCTACCTGGTCAAGACGGACCGCCGGGACGCGCTGAAGCCCATCTGGATCGGCATCGCCGTCGCCGTCGCCCTCGCGCTCGGCTTCGGCTGCGCGCTCGAATTCGGCTCCCAGGAGCTGACGTTCGAGGCACGGGAGGCGCTCGGCGGCTCCCTGTCGCTCCTTGCGGTGGGCCTGGTGACGTGGATGGTGTTCTGGATGCGGCGCACCGCCCGGCACCTGAAGGCCGAACTGCACGGCAAGCTGGACGCGGCCCTGCAGATGGGCACGGGCGCACTGGTCGCGACCGCGTTCCTGGCCGTCGGCCGGGAGGGCCTGGAGACGGCCCTGTTCGTGTGGGCGTCGGTACGTGCGGCCGGTGACGGCTCACCGCGCCCGCTGATCGGCGTCGCCCTCGGCATCGCCACGGCGGTCGTGCTGGGCTGGCTGTTCTACCGCGGCGCCCTGCGCATCAACCTCGCCAAGTTCTTCACCTGGACCGGCGGCATGCTGGTCGTCGTGGCGGCGGGTGTACTGGCGTACGGCTTCCACGACCTGCAGGAGGCCCGCTGGCTGCCGGGCCTGAAGAACCTGGCCTTCGACGTCAGCGACACCGTCGATCCGTCGAGTTGGTACGGCACCCTGCTGAAGGGCATCTTCAACTTCCAGCCGGACCCGACCGTCCTCCAGGTCACAGTGTGGCTGCTGTACCTGATCCCGACGCTCGCGCTGTTCCTGGCCCCGGTAGGGTTCGCCTCCGGGAAGGGGAAGGTGAAGGCACCTGATGAGCAGGGATCGCGGCCCTCGAAGGCTCCGCAGGCTTGACCGGAACGCACTGATGGCGGCCTGTGTGACCGCTTTGTCGTTGACGGCGAGCGGATGCGTGGTCGTCCACGGGGAGAAGGAGGTTCTCCCCTCGGCAACCAAGGCGGAGGCCGCCAAGGCACTCCAGCAGTTCACGACCGCGTACAACAAGGCGGACAAGGCGTACGACAGTTCCCTCGACGCCGACTACGTCACCGGCGCCCTGGGCGACATCGACAGTGCCCGGTTGAAGGCGGGCAAGGCGCTCAACCCCGGCGGCAACGCGGCGCACACCCCGCTGGAGCTGTCGGACGTCACGTACACGATCCCGAAGAAGGCAGGCTGGCCACGCTGGTTCGTGGCCGACGCGGCCGGCAACAAGTTCGGCAGCGCGCGCTGGCTCTTCGTGTTCACTCGGGGCGGCCTGAACGAGCCGTGGGAGGCCGCGTATCTGACGCTGGTGGCCCCCGGCGACCTGCCGAAGTTCAAGACCGACAAGGCCGGCTGGGCCGAGGCAGTCCCCGCGAACTCGACCGAACTCGCCGTGCCGCCAGGCGACTTGAGCAAGACGTACGCCGCCTACCTCAAGGACGGCAAGGGCGTCTTCGCGCCCGGCCGCCACACCAGCGAGTGGCGTGCCGACCGGGAGAAGGACGCCAAGCGGCCGGGCCTGGTCAGCCAGTTCATCGACGAGCCGCTCACGAGCGGCGACTACGCGCCGCTGGCGCTGCGCACCACGGACGGCGACGCGCTGGTGTTCTTCACCACGCGCTACTACGAGAAGCGGACGGCCTACGCGGGCACCGACGTCCCCTCGCCGGGCAAGGCCGTGGAGGCGCTGACGAAGGGCGAGATAAAGCAGTCGCTGACGATGGAGATCGTCTCCAACGAGGTGGCCCTGGACCCGAAGGGCTCGGGGAAGGTGCAGGTCATCGGCCGGACCCAGGGCCTGACGTCGGCGAAGGGCGAGTAGCGCCGCCGGCTGCGACGCCTCAGTGGCGCAGGGGCCAGGCCGCGGAGACGTGGTCGGGCTCCTCGCCGACGTAGCGGGCGCAGGCGTCGGTGAGGGTTTCCAGCAGGGTCAGCGGGTCGGGCAACGGGTGTTCGAGCCCGCGCACCCAGTGCACGCTCTGGCCGTCGCCGGGCAGCCTCGCGGGCGGTACGAGGACGTAGGACCCTCGGCAGTGCCAGCGCAGTCCGGGGTGTTCGTCCATGGTCTCGGGGTGGCAGTCCAGCTCGCAGGGCCACCACTCGTCCTCGTCCTCGGGGGTGCCGCGGGTGAGGGTGAAGAACAGCAGGCGGCCGTCGTCGCTCTCGGCGACCGGGCCGACCTCGATGCCGGCGGCGAGCAGCCGCTCCAGCGCCTCTCGCCCGGCCTCGACCGGCACGTCGAGGACGTCGTTCACCATGCCGGTCGCGGTGATGAAGTTGGCCTCGGGCTGGTGGCGGGCCCAGCGCTCGATCTGGGCGCGGTCGGTGGTGGACTGCGTCTGCCAGGCGAAGGACACGGGGTGCCGGGCGGGTGTGGGACATCCGACGCGGTCACAGGAACAGCGGTAGCCGGCCGGGTGCGCGGCGGGCGCGAGGGGCAGTCCCGTCGCCGCGGCGGCGAGCAGCAGGGCCTCCCGGCCACCGTCGCCGGCGGCCTCCTCCTTCGGGCGGCGTCCGCGCAGCCACTGGGAGATCTTGCCCTGCAGACCGGTCCGGCCGCCCAACTCCGCGCTCATCTATCCCCTCGCCTCGCTGTCGTGCGGAACAGCATGCCCTATGGTCCCACCATCCTGCGCTCCGGGGGGCCGTAGCGGACAACCGGGGTAGGTGGGGCGAGGCGTACACGGCACCGGGATCAAGGGTCATGGGGCGCTTTGACGGGATTTACACCCCCGGATTTCCGATTTCCACCCCGGTTTTCCACCCCCTCCGGGGAGGTCAGCGCGGGGCGAGGCCGTGCAGGGCGTAGTCGACGAGGGTGTCGGTGTACTCGTACGAGATCGGGCCCGTGTGCTGGAGCCAGCGCTGGGCCAGCGGCGAGACGAAGAGTTCGAGGGCGATGCGCGGGTCGAGGTCGGGGCGCACCTGGCCGGCCTCCTGTGCGGAGCGCAGCCGGTCGACGTACAGCTGGAGCGAGGGTTCGAGGAGCTTGGCCACGTACTCCCGGCCGAGCTGCTCGTTGACCAGCCCCTCGGCGGCGAGGGCGCGGGACGGGGCGGCGAAGCGGGGATCCTTCAGCTGGTCGACGGTGAGACGCAGCACGGCCTTCAGATCCGCCTCGAGGTCTCCGGTGTCCGGGATGACGTACGGCTCCTGCCCGGCTTCCTGCGCGGCCTGTTCCGCGAGGTCGAGGAACGCCTCCATCAGCACGTCCGCCTTCGACGGCCACCACCGGTAGATCGTCTGCTTGCCGACTCCGGCGCGGGCGGCGATGCCCTCGATGGTGGTCCTGGGGTAGCCGACCTCCGCGACGAGGGCGAGGGCGGCGTCGTAGATGGCACGACGGGACCGCTCGCTGCGGCGGGTGGAGTCGGGCGCGGACTGGACGGAGGGGGCGGACTGGGCGGACTTCTGGGCTGCCATGGGTCGAATTTACCAGGTTGACAAGACGGAGCGTCTCGCCGGATCCTGAGGGAGTTGGCTAGAGCGAGACGATACGTCTCGTTGCATAGCTGGAGCCGGCATGGAAAGGAGCTTGACCATGGCCCGAAGTGGAAGCGGAAACATGCTGGGAGTCGGCGGGACGCGGCGGAACCTCGACCGCAAGGCGCTGCGCGGCGGCGGTCGAGGTGGCCGGATCGGCGGCGGGACGGACCCCACGGCACAGAAACGGGAACTGTTGCGCAAGTTCCAGGAGAAGCAGGCCGAGGAGGCCGAGGAAGAAGAAGGCGTGAAGGAGGAAGAAGGGGTGAAGGACGAGGAGGCGTCCTAGTCGGACTCCGGCGGCCAGGCGTCGCCCCAGTCCGTGTCGCGGGCCGCCTTGTAGAGGTCGCCGTGGCGTTTGGTGACCGTGGTGCGGCGCAGGGAGGGTTCCGTCTCGCACAGGTCGAGGAGGACCTGGCCCTTGCGGATCTGCGGTTTGCGGACGACGCGGGCGGGGGCCGGGGTGACCGGGAGGCGGGTCGCGGCGACGTAGCTGAACTTCTCGTCCTCGTAGGCGAGGGAGCCGCCCTTGATCTGGCGGTGCAGGGAGGAACGGCTGACCCGGGCCGCGAAGTGGCACCAGTCCGTGCCGGGGGCGATGGGGCAGGCGGCGCTGTGCGGGCAGGGGGCGGCGATGTGGAAGCCGGCGGTGATCAGGCGGTCGCGGGCCTCGATGACGCGGGTGTAGCCGTCGGGGGTGCCGGGTTCGACGATCACGACGGTCCGGGCGGCGGATGCGACGGTGTCGAGGAGGGTGGTGCGGTCGGGGGCGGTGAGCTCGTTGAGGACGTAGGAGACGGTGACGAGGTCGGTGGGGTCGAGGGTGAGTGCCGAGCCGATCCGGGCGCGCTGCCAGTGGGCGTCCTTCAGTGCCGGGTTGGCTGCGGCGATCTCCCGGCCGATCGCGAGGGCGGGCTCGGCCCAGTCCAGCACGGTGACGCTGCGCTCGCCGGGCCAGGTTGCGGTGACGGCCCAGGTCGCTGCGCCGGTTCCGCCGCCGACGTCGGTGTGGCTGGTGGGGGTCCATTCCGGTACGGCCGCGGCGAATGCCTCCAGCGCCGCGTGGACCGCCTCGAAGGTGGCGGGCATGCGGTAGGCGGCGTAGGCGGCCACGTCGGCGCGGTCGCGGAGGATCGGGGTGTGGGTGGGGGTTGCCCCGCGGTAGTTGGCGATCAGCCGGTCGACGGCCTGGGCGGCCTGGCGGGGTGGGAGGCCGTCGAGGA
>NZ_LLZG01000405.1 GCF_001509475.1 Streptomyces regalis | reverse complement strand
CGACACCCTGGTCCGCATGGTCCTCGACCAGCGCGAGGCGGCCCGCTCCCGCAAGGACTGGGCCACCGCGGACGCCATCCGCGACCAGCTCAACCAGTCGGGGCTGGTCATCGAGGACAGCCCGCAGGGCCCGCGCTGGAGCCTCGGCCCGCGCTGAGGCCGGCCGTGCCCGGGAAGATCGATTGTGCCGTCCGGGCCTGCGGGCGGCACACTTCATAGTCGTACGAACACACGCTTCACTTCTCCAGAGCAGAGACGGGTAGGTCATGGCCGCTAACAACCGCCGCATGTCCGGCAAGAAGGGCGCGCAGGTCGGCAGTGGCGGCCAGCGGCGCAAGGGTCTGGAGGGCAAGGGCCCGACCCCGCCCGCCGAGATGCGCAAGGGACACAAGAAGAACCGCGTCGCGGGCGCCAAGGCGAAGCAGGCCCTGCGCCGTCCCGCGCCGCGTGGGCGCGGCGGCAAGTCGACGTCCGAGCTGGTCGTCGGCCGCAACCCGGTCGTCGAGGCGCTGCGCGGAGGCGTGCCCGCGAGCACTCTCTACGTCCAGCAGTTCATCGACAACGACGAGCGCGTCCGCGAGGCCCTCCAGCTCGCTGCCGAGCGCGGCGGCATCAACCTCATGGAGGCCCCGCGCCCCGAGCTGGACCGCATGACGAACGGCCTCAACCACCAGGGCCTGGTCCTCCAGGTCCCGCCCTACGAGTACGCCCACCCCGAGGACCTCGCCGCCGCGGCCTACGACGACGGCGAGGACCCGCTCATCGTCGCGCTCGACGGCGTGACCGACCCGCGCAACCTCGGTGCCGTGGTCCGCTCGGTCTCCGCCTTCGGCGGCCACGGCGTCGTCGTACCCGAGCGCCGCGCGGCCGGCATGACCGCCGGTGCCTGGAAGACGTCCGCCGGCACCGCCGCCCGTACGCCGGTCGCCCGCGCCACGAACCTCACCCGCGCCCTGGAGGCGTACAAGAAGGCGGGCATCGTGGTCGTCGGTCTGGCCGCCGACGGCGAGAGCGAACTCGGTGACCTCGCGGCCCTGGCGGGCCCCGTCGTCATCGTCGTCGGCAGCGAGGGCAAGGGCCTGTCGCGCCTGGTCGGCGAAACCTGCGACTTCCGTGTCCGCATCCCGATGCCGGGCGGCGCGGAGTCCCTCAACGCGGGCGTGGCCGCAGGCATCGTCCTGTACGAGGCGGCCCGCCGACGCGCCTGAACACGCGTCCATGGCGTCACCCGTGCGGGGCAATTCTGGTGACAGTGGTGCGACCTGCGCATCCTTGACGGGGTCCGGACAGATCCGGCCGGTCAAGGCAGTGTCCTAACCACACGTCACTCGGTTAGTTGAGTGTGGACACCAGAACACCCCGCACACCCACGGGGGACCGCTCGTCGGGATACGACGACGCTCCCGCGCTGAGCATGGTGAAGGTGCCGAGCGATCCGGCGCAGATCATCGTCAATCACGCGAGTTTCCGCGTGTTGTTGGGCGCGTCGACGCGGCGCCCCCAGTCCCCGCGGATCGCGCGGCACCTGAGCGCCACCGAGGACACCACCCGCATCCCCCTCGTCAACACGGCCGGCAGAGCGGGCGCGCCCGCAGCCCGCCGCCGACCCGTCGTCTGGAACGGCACGTCCGCGCCCGACGACACCGGCGCCCACCGCCTGCTCCAGGCCGTGCGGGACGGCAGCGTCCGCCACGGCGACGAACCGCTCCCTGGCGCCGGGGGCACCCAGGTCATCCCGCGCGTCGAGGTCGGCGGCTATGACCGGGGCTACGCGGGCGGCTACGACGACGAGTTGACGCAGACCGTCGAAACACCGATCGTCGGCGCACAGCGCACGCACGAGTCCGTCGAGGCCCGTCTCCTGCCCAACATGCGCACGGTCGAGAGCGCGTACGACGAGGAACTCCCCTACGAGGACGAGGAGTTCGAGGAACCCGAGGCGGTGGACGGGACCGGCGCGCCGCTCAAGCGGTCCGGCGACGACCCCGCGCGGCACGCCTACTACCCCGGCCGCCGCATGAACCTCGGCGTCGTCCTCCTCCCCCTCCGCGTCTTCCTCGGCTTCATCTCCATCTACGCCGGCATGGGCAAGCTCTGCGACCCCGTCTACTTCGACGGCGGCAAGCGCGGCTCGATGGTGAAGTGGCTCAACACCCTGCATCCGTGGGAAGTCGCCGAACCTCTCCGTCAGTTCGCGCTCGAACACCCCGTGGGCTCCGGGCTCGTCATCGCCTTCTTCCAGGTCATCGTGGGCGTGCTCACGGTCCTGGGGTGCTGGCAGCGAGTGGCCGCGGTCGTCGGTGCCCTGCTGTCCGCAGCGCTGCTGCTCACCGTCAGCTGGAAGAGCGTCCCGGTCTACGACACCCCCGACATCATCTATCTCGCCGCGTGGTCCCCGCTGATCATCGCCGGTGCCCCCGTCTACTCCATCGACGGCCGTCTCGCCGGCATGGCCTGGCGGCGTCTCGGCCCCCGCTCCGACATCTGGGAGCTCCGCAGCTACGTCCTGCGCCGCGGCGCCCTCGTCACCGCGATCGTCACCGGCCTCACCCTCCTCGTCGGCTCCCTCCTCGGCGGTGCGGTCCGCGACTCCGACCGCGTCGTCGTCCCCGGCCCAGGCGAGGCCCCCCGCAACGAACTGCCCGGCTCCCCGCTCCCGCAGGAGCCCGGCAAGCGGCACAAGAGGACGCCGTCGGCCTCCAACTCGCCCACCCAGGGCGCCACGTCGGGCACGGCGAGCCCCAGCGCGGGCGCCGCGACCACGCCGGGCGCCACCAGCGACACGGGCACCGCGGGTGCCGGTACGCCCAGCCAGACGCAGGGCACGGCGGGACAGGCCCCGCCCCAGCAGTCCACCCCGGCCGACGAGGCCCCCAGCACCAGCACCGGCCCGACCTCCGGAGGCCCCTCCTCCGGCGGCGGCTCGACGGGCGGCTCCTCACCCGACGAACCGGGCCTGGTGGGCGGCCTGTTGGGGTGAACGGGCCGGTGGACGACCTGATCGGCAGCTGATCCACCGGCTGACAGACCGCCCCGACGCCGACTGCTACGACGACGATGGGCCCCGGACGTGAATCCGTCCGGGGCCCATCGTCGTGGCGTACTACTACGGCCGTTGCATCCCGGCCCCGACCGCGCTCCGGCCGACGACGCTCTCAGCGTCCCAGCGCCGCCAGTTCCTTCGCCGCCTCCGTCAGGTCCTTCGCCGTGTCGATGGCGCGCCAGTACGCCCCCTGGGGGATCGGGAAGCCGGCCAGACGGCGTTCCCGCGCCAGGTGGGGGAAGGTGGTGCGTTCGTGGTCCCCGCGTTCGGGGAGGAGGGAGGCGAAGGCGGGGGAGAAGACGTAGACGCCCGCGTTGATCTCGAAGGTCGACGGCGGGGACTCGATGAAGTCCGTGATGTGGCCGAAGCCGTCCGTCTTCACCGCACCCCACGGGATCCGGGGCCGGGCGAGGGCGAGGGTGGCGACCGCGTCGCGCTCGGTGTGGAAGTCCGCCATGTCGCGCAGCGAGAAGCGGGTCCAGATGTCGCCGTTGGTGGCGTACCAGGCCCTGTCCGGGTGCGGAAGGTGCGCGGCAGCGTACTTCAGGCCGCCGCCTCGTCCGAGCGGCTCCGTCTCGACGACGGTCGTGACATGGAGCGGAAGATCGGCCGTCTTCAGCCAGTCCTGCAACACCTCGGCGAGGTGCCCGCAGCTGACCACCACGTCCGTCACGCCCTCTTCGGCGAGCCAGGCGAGCTGGTGGCCGATGATCGGCGTCCCCGTACCGGGGATCTCGACCATCGGCTTGGGCCGGTCGTCGGTGTACGGACGCAGCCGAGAACCTTGGCCGCCGGCCAGGACGACGGCTTGAACGGGGCGGGACGCGGCGTTCGGATCAGTCATGACCGAACTGTACGCGGCGCCCCGCTCGCGGCATTCGCCGGCAACCGTTCCTTAATCAGCCGTTACCGTCCGGAAGGGGAGTGTTCCTCGAAAGAGGCCGACAAGGGCTAACTGTGCGCCGCCGCCACCCCCGAAGCGAAGGCGGTGTCGCAGACGGGCCGGGCGTACGACTGCGCACGCGTCGGACCGTACATGCGGACCGCGGCGCGGCCGAGGGCGCGGGCGATCGAGGCGCAGTGCCGGGCGAGGGACGGGCGGTCGTCGACGGCCTGCTGGAGGTGGGTGAGGGCGACGCTGGGGTTCTCCGCCTGCAGCTCGGTCAGCAGCTGGTCGCGCAGCACGTCCTGCGGGGCGCGCGGGGCCTTCTTCGCGCCCGCGCTCGAGACGTCGGTCGCGGTGAGCACCGAGTCCGAGGGGTTCCCCGACCAGTTGACCCGGGTGACCGCGAGGGTCCCGGAGAGAACCAGGACGACGGGCAGGACGAGGGCGAGAGTGCGGCCGAGCTGGCGGGCGGGGCCCCGGTGGCCGCGTCGTGTCTGTTGGGTGGTGGAGTGCTTCACGCGAGTGAGAGTAGCGTTCGGTGCTGACATGGCGACATTCGGTCACCGGTTTGGGGGACGGAGTGGCGCCACTTCTCGGTGGTGCGTTGACGCACAGCGCTCGAAATGACCGATCTGTCGGGGTATTTGTCGACAACAAGAAGGGCCCCGCAGGGGTCTGCGGGGCCCTCTTCGTCAACCTGGGTGAATTACCCGGGGTTGTGCTGCCTGTACGTGCCCTCGGGCGCTTCCTCAGTCGGAGAGCCGCGCACCCGTGGAGGTCGAGAACACGTGGGTCTCGCCGGAGCGCGGGACGATGTGCAGCGTGCTGCCCTTCTCCGGGACGTCACGGCCGCTGACGCGGACGACGAGGTCCTTGGAGTCCTCGCCGACCTTGGCGGTGCCGTAGACGTACGCGTCGGCGCCCAGTTCCTCGACCACGTTCACGGTGACCGCGAGGCCCTGCTCCGACTCGGAGCCGGCCACGTCGAAGTGCTCGGGGCGGACGCCGACGGTGACGGTCTTGTCGGTGGCGGCGGCGAGCGCCTCACGGTCGACCGGGACGACGGAGTTGCCGAACTTCACGCCGCCGTCGGTGATCGGGACCTCGACCAGGTTCATGGCCGGGGAGCCGATGAAGCCGGCGACGAAGAGGTTGGCCGGGCGGTCGTACATGTTGCGCGGGGTGTCGATCTGCTGGAGCAGACCGTCCTTGAGGACCGCCACGCGGTCGCCCATCGTCATGGCCTCGACCTGGTCGTGGGTGACGTAGACGGTGGTGATGCCGAGACGGCGCTGCAGCGACGCGATCTGCGTACGGGTCGACACACGGAGCTTGGCGTCCAGGTTGGACAGCGGCTCGTCCATGAGGAAGACCTGCGGCTCACGCACGATGGCGCGGCCCATGGCGACACGCTGGCGCTGACCACCGGAGAGGGCCTTCGGCTTGCGGCCGAGGTACTCGGTGAGGTCGAGGATCTTCGCCGCGTCCTCGACCTTCTGGCGGATCTCCGCCTTCGGCACGCCGGCGATCTTGAGCGCGAAGCCCATGTTGTCGGCGACGGTCATGTGCGGGTACAGCGCGTAGTTCTGGAACACCATGGCGATGTCCCGGTCCTTCGGCGGCAGGTGCGTGACGTCGCGGTCACCGATGCGGATGGCGCCGCCGTTGACGTCCTCGAGCCCCGCCAGCATGCGGAGCGAGGTGGACTTGCCGCAGCCGGACGGGCCGACCAGAACGAGGAACTCTCCGTCCTCGATGTGGATGTCGAGCGCGTCCACGGCGGGCTTCTCGGTGCCCGGGTAGATCCGGGTCGCCTTGTCGAACGAGACAGTGGCCATGGTGAATGGGCCCCCTTCTACCGGCAGGAACGTGCCGGACGATCCGTTGTAGGAAGGTGGTTGGTTTAGTCCACATGTGCGGACTGGATCTGGACGCTACCTGGCGGTCGCCCGATCTGTCAGTACCTGGAGGCATGTGAACTTCGCGGAAATTTTCGACAGGGCCCACTCGGAACCTGGGTACACTGCACGGGCGCGTGCGTGACAGCGCGTGCAGGCCTCCTTAGCTCAGCTGGTCCAGAGCGGCTGTCTTGTAAACAGCAGGTCGTCGGTTCGAATCCGACAGGGGGCTCCACCAACATCGACAACCCGCCACAGAGCCTGAGCGCGACGCTCGCTCTTAAGTAAGTCTGCGCCAGGCCGGGTTTGAGTCGTCTCCGTCACCCTCGGCAACGCCGCGTGCACCCATCTCCCCTCTCGGACACGGGACATGCACCGGCATGGAACCGGTTCGTAACTGCTAGTGTTCGTGCAGTCACAGTAGGCAATCAGCCTCTATGTATAGGTAATGAAAACCGAGGGTTCCATGCGCAAGCTTCACCAGGTCATGATCGTCGCAGCCGCGGCCGGCAGCCTGTCCGCCATCGGTGCCGGTACCGGTGTCGCCTACGAGGCGAGCACCGATCTCTACCGCCCCTACCAGGAGTGCAGCCCGCAGACGGTGGCCGAGGGCGACCTGCCGATCGCCGTGCTCGGCCTCGCCGAGACCTTCGACACCACCTGCGGCCAGTTCAACAACGCCTTCACTGGTTGAGGTCGGCGGCGTAGCCGTGCCGACGCCTTCCGCGGGCCCCTTCGGGGTCACCCCCCGAAGGGGCCCGTTCATGTGCGGCCGCCCGGAGCGCAAAGCCGCTCCTCGGGCCCGTACGCGTGCGCAAGGACGCTGAACTCCGGCGCGTAGATGAGCGGTTGCGCGCGCACGACCTGAACCTCGCTGCCCTGAAGCCTTCGGCTCGGGCGCGGGTTGCGGCCTCAGTGTCTGCCGACAGGTCGGTCTTTCAGTTCACCTCAGGTCAGTCCTTCACTTCGTAAGCAATGCGGCCCCGCGCGTCCCTGGCACGAGTCTGACGCCGGGGCCCGCCTCTCCGACATCCCCGGGGCCCACCGCGGCAGTTCGCGGTGCAAGGCACCCGGGGCACCCCTCACAAAGGAGACGCAGGACATGTTCAACGGAAAGAAGATCGCGGCCGTCTCGGGGCTTCTCGGCGGCCTGGCCATGACCTGGATCGGCGTCGGCCAGGCTTACGCCGTAGCCCTGCCGGGCGTCTGCGGCGCCGACGCGCAGGGCAACATCATCTGCACCCAGCGGATCGTGGGCGAAACGAAGGAGGGCGAGGACATCGCCCTGCGCCGGTCGGTGACCTGCCAGCCGACGGAGCCGTTGACCTTGCCCGCTGCCGGTCTGCTGAACCCGGGGCGGGTTCGGCTCGGTCCCCAGATCACCTGTGCTCAGGAGGCGCCCGAAGTGCCGGCGCCCCAGAGTGACAACAACGCTGAACCCCGCCTGTCACAGCTCGGATTGCCCATCTGAGACCCGGGGCGGACTCCCCCGACTTCCCTGCCTTCAAGCGGCGGATGGCCGGACCAGCGCGACCTGGTCCGGCCATCCGCCGCTTTCGCGTCCACGGACGCCACCGTCGGCAAACGGGTGACCGCCGCGCGCTGCCCGTGACTCGCCCTCGGGGAACTGTCGTTTCTTTCAAGGGAGAACAGTGCCTTTCACGTCCATGGCGAAGCGGACGGAAGGGTTCCTTGGCATGGGCCGACACGACACAGAGAAGGGTCAAAGATCCCAAATTGCTACGGTTCGCATGTATATGCTCACACTAAGTAGTCAACCAGGGCCTCGTGCCCGGGAAGAAAGGGTCAAACTATGCGCAGGTTTCAGCGCGTTGCGGTCGTAGCCGCGGCGGTTGCAGGGCTGTCCTTCGGTGCCGGTGCGGGTGCCGCCTTCGCCGGCGAGGGTGACTGGGACGGTCAGAACGCCACCGCGGTGGCCACCTCGACGGCCAACGCGGTGGCCACGTGGGGTGCCCCGTACGACACGGCGAACGCTGCCCCTGCGGCCGCGCCCGCGGCAGCGCCGCAGGCCGCTCCGCAGGCCGCTCCGCAGGCCGCTCCGCAGGCCGCTCCGCAGGCTGCTCCGGAGGTCGCTCCCAAGACCGTTGCTCCGGAGTACGGCTACGGCGAGTACGCCGCTCCGATCGCCGCTCAGTAAGGAAATGCCGAGGGTTCGGTGCGCGAGTTTCAGGGCACTGCGATTGTCGTCGTGACGGTCGCGAGGCGAGTGGCTCGGTATCGGCTCGGAATTTCGTTCCACAGCCGGCCTCATGGACGTCGCCTCGCAACGTCACGACAGGCGCATCGACTTCCCTCGGAACACCGTTTCCAACGGTGTGCTGAACAACACCCTTAGCAAAGCAGCCCGGACGCGCGGAAGACCCATCAGGGTGCGCGGCCGGGCTGCACCCAATCGTATTTCGACCTTCTCCCAGGCTCGGGCGCGTGCCGATCGACGGCACAGGCGTTCGGGCCTCGATTTGCAAAGGAAGGCAGCACATGATCGGTCGACAGAGGATCGCAACCGTCTCGGGGCTCCTTGGTGCTCTCGCCGTGATCTACAGCGGTGTCGCGCCGGCGTATGCCGACGACCCCAAGGGGGACTGCACGATCTCCGAGCAGGGCGACATCGTCTGCATCAAGAAGAGCGAGGTCGTCCGCAAGGACAAGAAGGGCAGGTATCTCGTCAAGCAGAAGCAGGATTGCCAGACGATCGAGCAGCCTCGCTTCGTGCATCCTGACGGGAGCCTGTTGAACGGCGGGGACGTGGATTCCGGGCCGACCGTGGAGTGCTCCAACAAGGCGAAGTGGCCGAAGGGGTACAAGCTGCCCAAAATCAAGTTCTGAGGGGCGATCTGTGAATGCCGGACCGGGATTCTCCCGGTCCGGCATTTCGGCTTTCCGGGCGGCTGTCGGCCGACAAAAGCCCGGTGCCCCGGCCTGCGTGGCCGGGGCACCGGGAGAAGGTTTTGGCTTACGTCACTTGCCGACGGCGTTGTTGCAGCCCATCGACGAGCCCAGGGACGTCTCCTGCGCGCCCGGGTTGCCCTCGCCGTTCAGCAGGTTGCCGCCCAGGCCGTTGGCGATGCCGACCTGGCCGAGGACGTCGACGTTGGCGTCGTGCGACTTGCAGCTCGTGCTCTGCAGGATGCTGAAGCTCGAGCCGCTCCTGCCCCCGCTCTTCGAGCCCCAGCCGCCCTGGTCGGCGTGGGCGGCGCCGGCGGTCAGCAGCCCGACGCTGCCGAGGGCGGCGACCAGGACGGCGGCCTTGCGGAGCTTGTGCATGTTCATCTCCGGTGGAGTGGAGTGGTTGCGACCTATTGCAGATCGACTTCGTACGATTACGGAGGCTAATAGGAAGTATTCCAAAGCAATCGGCGGCACGCCGAATTCGGAAAAGTCTCACCGCCTTGGCCGATGGTCGGGCAATTCAGGTTGTGCGCTGCATATAGACATAAAAAAAGAGGGGTCCCGGCACCGGGCCTGAGGCTCGGTACCGGGACCTGTTTCCCGTCATCGGCCGCCAGTGCGGCCGTCAGGCTCTTAGAACGCGCTGTTGTTGCAGCCCATGGTCGAGCCCAGGTGGGTGTCCTGCCCACCGGCGTTGCCCTCGCCGTTGAGCGCGTTGCCCAGCAGGCCGTTGAGGATGCCGACCTGGCCGAGGACGTCGAGGTTCAGGTCGTGCGACTTGCAGGAGGAGCTCTGCAGGACACTGAACTTGTCCCCGCCCTTGCCGCCGTGCCCGTCGTTGCCGTGCGCGGTGGCGGTGCCGGCGCCCAGAAGTCCGACGCTGCCGAGGGCGACGACCAGGACGGCAGCCTTGCGAAGCTTGTGCATGTCATCTCCGGTGGAGTGAGGTGGGTGCGATCCGTGAAAGATCGACTTCGTACTGTTATGGGAGTTAATACGAAGTATCCGTAAATGTCCCGACGACGCGCCGGGGTTTGTGATCTCGTGGTGAAAGCACCCAGAAGTCGCAGCGCGCTGCGGGGAGTCTGCGCGCTGCCTCGTGGATCGGCTGCCGTTCTGTGTGCTCAGGCGGACGGCGGGACTTGGTGCCCTCGGGGCAACGGCGCGTCCGGCGCCGCCCGCTGAGTCTTCGTCGGATCTTCCTGAAGCACGCTCTAGCTGGTGGAGCGTGCGCTGGAGACGGCGTTCGCCTGGCTGTTGGCCTGGTGGCAGTCGATGCCACGGTTCTCGGCGGCGGCGAGTACGGCGACCGGGACGGCGGCGTTGAGCAGGGACTGCGGGCTGCACTCCTGGTACGGGCGGAAGAGGTTGGAGTTGTGCAGCGGGGCTTCCTGCGAGGCCGGCTGAGGGGAGATCTGCGGGTTGAGCTGCGGGCTCAGCTGGGGGTTGAGCTGCGGGCTGACCTCGGCGCCCCGCTGGGGAGGCGCCGCCTGCCGCTGCTGGGCCGGCATGTTGGACGTCTGGACGTTGGCCTGCGAGCGGGTCCACGTGGCGGCCTGGGCGTCCTGCTGCGGCGCGGGAGCCGGAGCGGTGCCGTACCCGACGGGGGCGTCGGCGACGCTGGGGCCGACGCCGATGCCGGACAGACCACTGGCTGCTGCGACGACGAGCACGACCTGGTGAAGCTTGCGCATGGAACCTCGGCCCTTCATTGACCTGTGCATGGAACGTATGGAAATGCTATGAGTCGGTGCAGCTATTGCTTTTCTGCTGCCCTACGGCTGCGATGGGCCATCGCTCTGGCCCTGTGCGGAACGAGATAAGTGCGGGTCCGGTCACGTGAGCCGGGATGCGGTCACCCATTCGCTTTCCTGGGCGGGGTGACAAGTCCGGAGAACCGGTTATCCGATCGATGGCAATGGAGTGACGGGTTTTTGGATCCCGTGACTTGACCGCACAAATGTCGTTGCCAGCTGAGAGAGGGCAGCGGTCAGGAATCAGAGAGAGGGCAACGGGATCTGCTGCCGCCTCCGGCGTGAAGTCCACATGACAGCTCAGGCATTACCCCTGTAAGGGCGCAGTACGAATATCAGACTGAGCGCACGCAAGATTGCACAGAAATACAACGGATTTCCCTGCACAGGTAATGAAGGGCCGAGGGTTCCATGCGCAAGCTTCACAAGGCCGCGCTCGTTGTAGCGGCGGCCGGCGGTCTGACCGCCATCGGCGCCGGCGTCAGCGAGGCGGCCGACTACTATCCCGCCGGGTACAACGGTGCCCCAGCGCCTGCTCCCGAGTACCCGGCGCCTCAGTACGCCCCGGCGCCTGCTCCCTATTACGCGCCGCCCCAGTACGCGGCGCCGGCCCCGCAGTACGCGCCGCCTCAGTACGCCCCGGCGCCCGCTCCGCAGTACGCGCCGCCCCAGTACGCGGCTCCCGCCCCCCAGTACCAGGCACCTCAGCAGGCCGTGGCCGAGGCTCGTTCGACGGGTACCGCGCAGGCCACGGCTCCGCGGCCGGCGCCCCACTACCAGGCCCCGGCGCCCGCCCCGCAGCAGAGCGGCCATGCCTCCGCCTCGGCCTCGTCGGGTGGCGCCGCGCAGGCCTCCAGCACGCCGCACGCCCAGCAGCACGCCGCCCCGCAGCAGTCGCCGGTGTCGCAGGTCGTGCCGCAGGTCACCCCGCAGACGGCGCCGCAGGTCATGCCGCAGGTCGCTCCGCAGGTCAACGCGCCTCAGGTCTTCAACCCGGAGCCCCCGCCGCGTGTCGCGCCGCAGGTGAACCCGCAGGTCAACCCCCAGGTGAACCCGCTCATCAACCCGCTGCTGTCGCCGGCGAGCGCACCGCAGGTTCCCGGGCTCGGCCTCGGACAGGTCGCGGCGCCTCCCGTGGGCCAGTTGGGCCTGCCCCGACTCGGCTGAGGGCTTGCTCCCAAGTGACCACCGTTCCCACTCGATCTGCTGCACAGCACATCCGCAAGACCAACGGAGAAGTAATGCACAAGCTTCAGAAGGTCGCCCTCCTGGGCGCCGTCCTCGGCAGCGTCGGTTCCCTCGGCGTCGGCACCGCCTTCGCGCACGGTGAGGGGGGAGCCCACGACCTCGACATCACGCAGGGCATCGAATGCCGCTCGCACGACATGAACATCGACGTCCTCGGCAGCCTCGGCGTCCTCAACGGCGCGGTGGCCAACGCGCTCAACGGCGAGGGCTCGCCGGGCGCGCAGCCCAGCCACCTCGGTTCGGACATGGGCTGCAACAGCGCGGTCAAGTAGTCCGTGTGAAGCGTTAGGTCCGACGCCCGCTCCACCACGGGGGCGGGCGTCGGACTGTGAGTCGGAGCTCGTCGGCCGCGGACAGCAAAGGATGAGGATGGCGACGTATCGCATGAGACTGTCCTGTGCCGACGAGATGTTGCTGCTCAACGGGTGTCCGGGAGTCATCGGACTGGCGGCGGTCTTCGCCGGCGGGCAGCCCGATGTGGACCAGGTGCGGGCGCGGGTCGCCGAGCGGTGGACGGGCCTGGAGCGGATGAACTGTGTGCTCGACCGTTCGCAGGGCAGGGCCGGGACGGCGCGGCGGGGGCCGGTCGGGCGGCAGGGGCGGGTGCGGTGGGTCGTACCGGGGCCTTTTGCTCCCGCCGTGCATGTCACCGTGGCACGCACCAAGTTGGACGATCTGTGGGCGGAGAGCGCGGACCGGCCGCTCGCCGGCGGCGTGCCGCCCTGGCGGCTCTTCGTGGTCCCGGACGCGGCGCACGGCGGTGACTTCGCCCTGGCGCTCGTGGCCCAGCATGCGCTGCTGGACGGGCGCTCCCTGGCGACGTTGATGCGCTTGTTGATGGACAGCCCTGTGGTGGCGAGGGAGTCAGGCCGGTCGGCGCCGCTGTCGCGTACCGGGCTGCGGGCGGCGGCCAGGGAGCTCAGGACGATGGCGGCCGCGGGACAGGCCCTTCCGATCCGGTCGCAGGAGCAGACGTACCCCTCGGTCGCGGTGTGCGAACTGCCCGCGCACACGGTCCGATCCGCGCGCCGGCAGCCGGCCGACGGCCGGGGCGCGACGTTGAACGAGCTGCTCGTGGGTGCGGTGGCCGGAGCGCTGCGGGCCCAGTACGGTCCGGTGCGGCGGTGGCGGCAGCGGGATGAACCCGTGTACACGGCCGTACCGTGCGACCTGCGCACCCGGTCGAATCCGAGGGAACTCGGGAACACCCTCACGGTGGTTCGGGTTCCGTTGCCCGTCGACGTGGACGGTCCCGTGGCGCGGTTGCGGGCGTGTCAGGCCGCGATGGCCACCGTCCCCGACCGGGCCGCGGTCCACGCCACCGTGCTGTTCCCCGCGGCGGAAGCGGCACGCCGGACGGGCCCGTGGGTGACCGGGCTGCTGGCCGACCGCGGCCGCCACTCCTGCTTCGCGGCGACCGCGACCACGGCCATGAAGTGGCCCGGCGGATCGAGCACCTTCCAGGACCGCCGGCTCGTGCGCACGGTCGGGCTGCCGCCCCTGCAGCACCCGGGCACGGCCAGCTTCGCCCTGGCCCAGGCGGGGGACGCGTTCACGCTCACCGTGGTGTGCAACCTGCGCCCGAACGACGCGAGACGGCTTGCCGACGCGGTCGTCACGGAGTTCGAGACATGGGCCCGCACGGCGACGCCGTCGGTGTGAGTCGGCCCTGACGGCACCAGGAGATGGAGGCAGTTGCATGGAAGTGGAACACGGCGACGTATGGGAAGCGCTGCGCCCGCTGTGCGCGCGGGTGATGTCGGTGCCGCCGGAGGCGGTCCTGCCGCACGCGCGGCTGGTGGCCGACCTGGGCGCCGACAGCCTGGACATCACCGAACTGGAAGTGGCGTCGGAGGAAATGTTCGGCGTGTCCCTGAAAGGGACCGACAAGGCCGGAGTGTCCACCGTGGGTGATGTGGCCGACCTCATCGTGAGGCTGCGCACCACCCATGCCGCCCACAGCCCCCTCGCCCGGTGATCCGCCGACCCGCTGTCGCCGTCACCGGCCTGGGAGTGCGGTGCGGCGCCGGAGCGAGTCCGGCAGCGCTGTGGGAGAGCCTGGTGGAGTGCCGTTCGGCAACGTCGCTGCATGTGTTCGACGACGAGGGCACCGTCGTGTACCCGGCGTGTGCGATGCCCGACTTCGACCCGGCCGGCTGTCTGACGCCCAAGGAGGCCCGGCGGTCCGACCGTTCGGTGCAGATGGCCGTGTGCGCGGCCGCGGACGCCGTGGAGGACGCCGGAGGGCTCCATGTCGCAGCCGGCCGGCGGGCGGTGGTCACCGGCACCGGCTACGGCGGGGTGATCAGTCAGGAGAGCGGCATCGGGCATCCCGATGTGCTGTACGCGCCTCGGCTGATGCACAACGCGGGGGCGTACTGGATCAGCGCCCGGCTCGGTATCACCGGCCCGAGTCTGACGGTGTCCACCGCGTGTGCCTCCGGCACGCATGCGGTGGGTGAGGCGATGCAGATGATCCGGGCGGGATGCGCGGACGTGGTGGTGGCAGGAGGCCATGACAGCCCCCTGACTCCGACGACCGCGCTGGCCTTCGGGCGGGCCGGTGCGATGGTCACCGACTGCGAGGATCCCGCTGCCGCGTCACGGCCGTTCGACGTCGGGCGGCGGGGCTTCGTCCTCGCCGAAGGGGCGGCGTTCCTGGTGCTGGAACGGCTGGACCACGCCCGCGCGCGGGGCGCCCGGATCTACGCCACGCTGACCGGGTACGGCCGTACCTCCGACGCCCACCACCTCACGGCACCGCACCCCGACGGTGCCGGTGCGCGGGCGTGCATGGAGCAGGCGCTCGCCGACGCCGGTACGACCGCCGAGGCCGTCACCCATGTCAACGCGCACGGCACCGGCACCGAGCTGAACGACCTCGCGGAAGCGCAGGCGATCACCGCCCTGTTCGGCTCGCGTGCGGTGCCGGTCACCGCGCCCAAGGCTGTGACCGGGCACGGGTTGGGGCTGGCCGGAGCGCTGGAAGCCGTGATCACGGCTTGGTCCGTGCATGAGGGACTCGCGCCTCCGACGGCTCATCTCACGCGGCTGGACCCGCGATGCGAACTGGACGTGGTCACCGCTGAGCCACGCAAGATCCCGGACGGGCCGGTGATCAGCAACAGTTTCGCCTTCGGTGGCCACAACGCCTGTGTCGTGTTCGATTCACCCCACGCCTGATCACGGGAGGCGGGTACTCAGGGGGGACTTGGGAACGAGAGGCTGTGGAACATGAGGCTGACGGCCATCGAGGAAGGGCACCTCCGCAACGGAATGCCGGGGACGATCGGCATCGCGGCGGTGTTTCCCGGAGGGCCGTTGGACCTGGCACAGGTGCGGTCCCGGGTACGGGAACGGTGGGGCGGGCTGGACCGGATGAGCCTGGTCCTGCAGCCCCCCACCGGGCCGGCGGCGCTGTCGGGCCACCGGTGGTCGGCCGCCCGGCCGTTCGATCCCGCCGCGCACATCACTGCCACGGACCAGGATCTGGAGTCCCTGCTCACCGACGGTGTCAGTCACCGGCTGCCGGTCGAACGGCCCCTGTGGCGGCTGCTGGTCACGGGGCACGCCGTCGTGCTGCTCGCCCATCACGCGCTGCTGGACGGCAGATCCCTGGAGACCCTCTTCCGGCTGCTGATGGACGACGCCGTATCGCCGGGGCCTCTCGGAGAGGGGGTGGCGCACCCGCTCGCGGCGGGGCGACAGCGCCCCCGTGTCGGTCCCGCCGCTGTGTGCAGGGAATTGCGCCGTATCGGGGTGCCCGGTCGGCCCCTCCCTCCGGCTCCGCTCGGCGAACCGCGGCCGTCAGTGGCCGTGGTCGAGCTCGACCCGCAGGTCATGCGCACAGCCCGCCGCCAGCCGGCCGGCGGGCGCGGGTCGACACTCAACGAGCTTCTGCTGAGCACGTACGCCGGTGCCCTGCGCGCCTGCCACGGGCCCCTGCGGTCCTGGCCGAAGGGATCGACCCCGTTCTACGCCACAGTGCCGGTCGACCTGCGGACCCGTCACAACGCCCACCATCTCGGCAATGGCGTCACCGCGCTGCGCATGGCGCTGCCCGTCGACCTCGAATCACCGGTGGCCCGCCTGCAGGCATGCCAGGATGCGGTGGCGGCGTTCGACGGACGCTGCGACGCCCATCGCGCGATCCTTCCGGCACTGCAGGCCGCCGCGCGTAACGTGCCGTGGCTGGCCGGAGTGATGGCCAAGAGGCTGGCCCGCCCGGAACTCACCACAAGCCTGTGCACCGCTTTCAAGTGGCGGGACAACCCCAGCCACTTGCACGGTCGTCCCCTGTCGCGCATCGTGCCCCTGCCGCAGCTCTCCCCGCCGGGCACGGCGAACCTCTGCCTCGTCCACACCGCCGACGCCTACACCCTCACCGTCGTCAGCCATCTGCGTGGGGGTGACGCCGGGACGATCGGCGAGGCCGTGCAGCGGGAACTGAAAGCGGTCGCGGCGTCAGATCTGCTCTGACCCGGGCTTTCGCATGTCCTGGCTGGCGGCCCTGGTCAGTTCGGGGCGGGCCAGGACGTCGGTGCTGTCGAGGAACTGGTCCACCGCCCCGACGAGCGGCAGGTCGCGCAGGACCGGGTCGGTGATGCGGGCGGTGAGCGCCTCGGTGAAGCGGTCGGCGCGCAGGACCTGGAAGGGACGGGAGTGGTACGGGCGCGTGGTGGGGGCGACGCGGTCGGTCAGGGCGAGTTCGTTGTGCAGGTGGGCGACGATCTCGTACGCGCGGGCGAGGTGCTGTTCGCGGGTGTGCCAGTCGGTGGCGGCGAGGGCGGCAGTGAGGTCGGGGGTCAGACGAGGGCCGACGCGGCTGCGGGCGAAGGCGCTGCCGAGCCATTTGCCGTACGGGGGGTAGCGGCGGTCCATCAGGAGGCAGAGCCGCATCAGGTCGCGGACCAGGCGGGCGGCGGTGACGGCGGAGCCCAGTTCGTCGCCGACCTCGCCCGAGCGGCCCACGAAGGCCTCCTCCTGCGCGATGCGCTGCCACTGGCAGGCCAGGACGTACAGCCAGACGTCGTGGGGGTACCAGTGCAGCGCTCGGCGTAACGGGGTGAGGGTGTGCAGGCCGTCGTGGAAGACGGCGCCCGCGGTGACCTCGGCGAGGAGCTGGGTGGGGGTGGCCAGCCAGTCGGCCGGGGTGATGCCCTGCGCCGGGTCGAAGCCGAGGGTGTCGGTGAACCAGGTGGAGGTGCCGGTGACTTGGACGCGGTGGTGGACGGGGCCGTCGGTGAGCCGCATGACGCGGATGTCCCGGTCCGCCTCATCGGTGGGGGCGATGGGGGTCCCCCCGCTCGAGCGAAGTCGAGAGTGGGGGATCGTCGGGTGGCCGAGGAACGTCTTCGGGAGGTGTTCGGCGAGCACGTGTCTGATGCGGGCGGCGTGGCGGGGCACGTCGTGGCGGTGCAGGAAGACCTGCAGGCGCGGGCCCCACTCGTGGTCGGCGGAGCGCGGGGTGTCGTAGCCGAGCACCTCGGAGCCGCTGCCGATGCGGGCGGCGGAGTGGGGGACTCCGGGAGCGGCCTCCTCCAGCAACGGGCGTACGGCGTCGGTGTAGAAGCGGCGGGCGAGTTCGAGGCCGGGGATGAAGTCGGGCTCAGGGGCGGGGGAGTCCATGCGGCGCATATTCGTGGGGCTCATGCCAGGAAGCCGTGCCCATTCGGTGAGGGCTCATGCGAAGTACGTTCACACTGTTATGTGTTGGCCTGAGCTGGCTAACGTCCCATGGAATACGGTACGTTGCCGCTCCCACGCGGGAGTCCCCGAAGGCACAGATCCGGCATCGCTGGTGGACCCGGTTTCATACGGGACGCTTGACCGCGTAGGTGCGGGGCGCAGTCAATCGCCTCTGCTTCACCGTGGTGGAGCTGGACGCAAACGCCGCGTCACAGCCAGTGGCGCTCGTTGTGCAAGCTCGTCGATCCATCGACGAGCAGTTGACAAACCAGATCGCGCAGCCGACGGTCTCGCCGGTCGTGTGGATGGCCGCATGTGCACATAGGCGGCGGGGCGGTCGCCGAAGAGGGCCTCGTGGGGCTGCTCCTCGGCGGCCCCGTTGCCCTCGCATCCTCCAACGCCTTTTCGCACTAGCCGAGTTCCCGGATCAGGGTGTGGAGGGCGGGGACGTCGGCGGGGGTGGCGGGGCGAATCATGGGGTGAGGTTAGCCGCGGGGCTTGCGTAGGCGCCTGGCGATTTCCAGTTGGCGGTTTTCCAGGGGGCGGGTGCGGAGGGCCTTGTAGCTTCGGCGGCTGAGAGCTCGGGGCCTTGGGTGGTCTGTCGGGTGCTGGTGTGTGGGTGGGGGTCGCGCCCTGCGGCGGAGCCGCATGTCGATGCTGTCCCGCGCCCCTTGGGGCGTTGCCGGTCCGCGGCTCACGGCTTCCTCGGTGTCCTAGTTGTGGGTCAGGAACGCCCGTGGGGTTCGCGCAGGCGTCTGGCGATTTCCAGTTGGCGGTTCTCCGGGGGGCGGTCGTCCTCGATGTCCCAGAGGCAGTTCTGGAGGAGTCGGGCGTACGTCCAGGCACGTGCGCGTGATCGGTCCAGGCCGAGTACGTCGGTCATGGCGTCGAAGCGCCAGCGGACGTCGGCGGCGTCGAAGCGGTTGTCGAGGGCCGGCCAGAGTTCGAAGCCGGGGTCGCCGGCCAGGGGCTTGGGGTCGATGGCGAGCCAGGGGGCGCGGTCGGAGGCCAGGACGTTCTCGTCGTGGAGGTCCCAGTGCAGGAGGCGGTCGCCGGGGTCGGTGACGACCTCGCGTACGGCGGCGGCGCAGTCGGCGACGATGCGGCGGGCCTCAAGGTCCGGGATGCGCTCCAGGGCCCAGGGCGTCTGCTCCAGCATGGCCTGCGCGATGTCGCCGAGGCGGCGCAGGCCGGCGGGCGCGGGGAAGGACGTGAGGTGGGCGAGGAGGCGGGCGATGACCAGGACCGACTCGTGGACGTCCGGGTAGTGCGCGAGCATGCGGGAGGAGTCGAGGCGTTCGAGGAGCATGGTGCCGGTGGGCTCGTCGTGGTCGAGGAGGCGTACCGCTCCGTCGCCGTCCCACACGCGCAGGGCGACCGGTTCGCCCTCGCTCTCCTCGTCGAGGAGTTGGAGTTTCAGGACGGCCGGGGTGCCGTCGCGGCGGAGGACGGGGAGGACCAGGGCGGCGACCCCGTGCATCGGCCGTCCGTCGAGCGTCAGCTCCCAGCGGTCGAGGAAGTCGGCTGTCATGTCCGGGAGTCCGGCGATGAAGGCGCGGCCCGCCTCCCCGTTGTACCTCTGTTGTGATGCGGCGAGCTCCTGCGGAATGTCGATCACACTGCCGACCCTACGGGGCTCCCGGAATCGGCTCACGCCAATTAACGTCCTCGCATGAGCAGCTCGGTGAGTGGTGCCGTGAACGGCGGTATTTCCTTCTGGTACGCGGACGACGGCCTCCCCGAGGTGCGGGAGCCGCTCGCGGGGGACGCCTCCGCGGACGTGGTGATCGTGGGCGGGGGATACACCGGATTGTGGACCGCGTACTACCTGAAGAAGGCGGTCCCCTTCCTCCGGATCACCGTCCTGGAGCAGAAGTTCTGCGGGTACGGCGCCTCCGGGCGGAATGGCGGGTGGTTGTACAACGGCATCGCGGGGCGTGACCGGTACGCGAAGCTGCATGGCCACGAGGCTGCCGTACGGCTGCAACGGGCGATGAACGACACCGTCGACGAGGTCGTACGGGCCGCCGAGGAAGAGGGCATCGACGCCGGCGTTCACAAGGGCGGGGTGCTCGAAGTCGCCCGGACCCCGGCCCAGTTGGCGCGACTGAAGGCCTTCCATGAGCACGAGCTGTCGTACGGCGAGAAGGACCGTGAGCTGTTCGGTGCCCGCGAGACCGCCGAGCGCGTCAAGGTCGCGGACGCGGTCGGTTCGACCTGGACGCCGCACGGGGCGCGGGTGCACCCGGTGAAGCTGGTGAAGGGCCTCGCGGCGGCCGTGGTGGCGCTGGGCGTGACGATCCACGAGCTGACGCCGGTGACGGAGATCCGGCCCAAGCACGCAGTGACGCCGTACGGCACCGTCCGCGCGCCCTATGTGCTGCGCTGCACCGAGGGCTTCACCGCCGCCCTGAAGGGCCAGAAGCGGACCTGGCTGCCCATGAACTCCTCGATGATCGCCACCGAGCCGCTGACGCAGGAGCAGTGGGAGTCGGTGGGCTGGGACGGGGGCGAGACGCTGGGTGACATGGCGCACGCCTACATGTACGCGCAGCGCACTGCCGACGGACGGATCGCGCTGGGCGGGCGCGGAGTGCCGTACCGCTTCGGCTCGCGGACCGACAACGACGGGCGCACGCAGGGGGCGACGGTCGAGGCGTTGCGGGAGCTCCTCGTGCGCTTCTTCCCGCAGCTGGCCCCGGTCCGGATCGAGCACGCCTGGTCGGGCGTGCTGGGCGTGCCGCGCGACTGGTGCGCGACGGTCACCCTGGACCGGTCGACGGGGCTCGGCTGGGCGGGCGGTTACGTCGGCTCCGGCGTCGCCACCGCCAACCTGGCGGCCCGGACGCTACGGGACCTGGTGCAGCAGGACTCCGGCCAGGGCGGGCGCACCGAGCTGACCGATCTGCCGTGGGTCGGCCACAAGGTGCGCAAGTGGGAGCCGGAGCCGCTGCGGTGGCTCGGGGTGCACGGGCTGTACGCCACGTACCGGGCGGCGGACCGGCATGAGCACACCACCAACAGCGGGGAGCCCTCGAAGCTGGCGCGGTTCGCCGACCGGGTGGCGGGGCGGCACTGAGGGAAGCTTTCGCCGCTGGATACTCATGAGTGCGCTGCCGGTGATCAGCGGGGTGGGGGAGGGGCTCCGCGGTCCGGTGGGGTCCCTCCCCCCGTTTCTCAGGGCACCGACTCCGGTACCGGTGCCTGCGGGGCGCCGTGCTTCGGGGGCTTCGCCGTCACCATCAGGGCCGCGACCAGGCCGGCCAGGAGCATGATGGCGGCGGCCCACCAGATGGTGACGGTGTAGCCGTGGACGATGCCCTCCTTGGTGACCAGGGCCCGCTGGGCCGGGTCGGTGAGGTGGGCGGTGATGTAGGCGGCGCTGCTGGTGGTGGCGATGGTGTTCAGCAGGGCCGTACCGATCGAACCGCCCACCTGCTGCGAGGTGTTGATCGTCGCGGAGGTCACCCCGGAGTCCTGCGGGGCCACGCCCGCTGTCGCCGTGGCGAACACCGGCATGAAGATCAGGCCCATGCCGAGGCCCATGAGGATGAGGGCGGGCAGGATGTCGGCCGCGTAGGACGAGTGCACCGTCAGCTGGGTCAGGAGCATCATGCCGACCGCCGCCAGCAGGGCGCCCGGGGCCATGAGCAGGCGGGGCGCCACCCGGGTCAGGAGGCGGGCGGCGATCTGGGTGGAGCCGGTGATGATCGCGGTCGTGAGGGGCAGGAAGGCGAGGCCGGTCATCACCGGCGAGTAGTCGAGGATGACCTGGAGGTAATAGGTCATGAAGAGGAACAGGCCGAACATGCCGATCACGGCGAGTGCCATGGTGAGGAAGCAGCCGGCGCGGGTGCGGTCCTTGATGATGTGCAGCGGCAGCAGGGGCACCGGGGCCCGCGTCTGCCACCACACGAAGGACGCGAGGAGGACGGCCGACACCGCGAAGAGGGCGAGGACCAGGCCGTCGGTCCAGCCGCGCGGCTGGGCCTCGCTGAAGCCGTAGACGAGGGCGACCAGGCCGCCGCAGCCGAGCAGCACGCCGGGTACGTCGAGGCGGGCGCCCGCGTGGCCCGGGCTGTCGTGGAGCAGGGCGAGGGCGCCGATCACGGCGATCACGGCGATGGGCACGTTGACGTACAGGCACCAGCGCCAGTCCAGGTACTCGGTGAGCAGACCGCCGACGATGAACCCGATCGCGCTGCCGCTGCCGGCCAGGGCGCCGTAGATGCCGAAGGCCTTGCCGCGCTCCTTGGGGTCGGTGAAGGTCGTGGTCAGCAACGACAGCGCCGACGGGGCCAGTACGGCGGCGAAGACGCCCTGCAGGGCGCGGGCGCCGAAGAGCATGCCGGACGTGGTGGCGGCACCGCCCAGTGCGGAGGCGGCGGCGAAGCCGACGAGGCCGATGACGAAGGTGCGTTTGCGGCCCACCAGGTCGGCGATCCGGCCGCCGAGCAGGAGCAGTCCGCCGAAGGCCAGGGTGTAGGCGGTGATCACCCTCCCCCAGAGGGGGTGCCCCCAGACGGTTGCCGTCGGAGATGCCCAGGTCGCTCTGTGCGGAGGGGAGCGCGATGTTCACGATGGTCGCGTCGAGGACGACCATGAGCTGCGCGAGCGCGATGATCGCCGACCCCCACCAGCGGCGGGGGTCGGCGTCCGCGGCGAATTCACCTGTTCGGGTGAAACTCACCTGGCCAGAAGACCATGATTCGGGTCGTATCGCATCTGGTGAGGGCTGAGGAGTCGCCTCTGGGGAGGGGCGAGGTATCGCCTTTGGGTCCTTTGAGGTCTTTAGGGCCTTTGGGGAGTGCTTGCGGCTGGTCATGGCTCCAGTACCACCTTTCCGGTGGTTCCGCGTGTTTCGAGGGCGCGATGGGCGGCCGCCGCCTCGGCGAGCGGGAAGCGCTGGACGGCCGGGACAAGGCGGCCTGCTGCGGCTTCGGCGAGGGCGCGCAGTTCCAGGGTGCGTACGGGGTTGGGGCCGCCGGTCTTCTGCATCATCACGGGGCCGAGGACCTGCTCGGAGACGCCGTCGACGAAGTGGGGCTCGCCGTCGTGCAGGCCTGCGCCGGACCAGCCGAAGACGAGGTGTCGGCCGCCCGCTCCGAGCAGGGCGACGGACTCGCGGGCCACGTCGCCGCCGACGCCGTCGAAGACGACGGTGGCCGGCCGCCCGCCCAGGAAGGCGCGGACCTTCTCGGGCCATGCCGGGTCCGTGTAGTCGACGGCGAGGTCGGCGCCGTTCTCCCGCACGCGCGCGACCTTCTGCGGGCCTCCGGCGAGGCCGATGACGAGAGCGCCAGCGTTCCTGGCGTACTGCACGAGCAGGGTGCCGATGCCGCCGGCGGCCGCCGGGATCACGGCGACCGCGCCCGGGCCGAGCTCCGCGAACTGCAGGATCCCCATCGTCGTACGGCCCGTGCCGATCATGGCGACGGCCTCCGCGAAGCCGAGGTTCGCCGGGATCTCGTGGACGCGGTCGACGTCGGTGACGGCCAGCTCGGCGTAGCCGCCCGGCGCGAACCCGAGGTGCGCGACGACGCGCTTGCCGAGCCACAGTGCGGCGACGCCCTCGCCGAGGGACTCGACGACGCCGGCGACCTCGCGGCCGGGGATCGTGGGCAGCGTGGGCGGCTGCGGTGCCGGGCCCTGGACGCCCTCGCGCAGGGCCGTGTCGACGAGGTGGACGCCGGCTGCTTCCACGGCGATACGGACCTGGCCGGGGCCGGGTGCCGGGTCGTCGGCGTTCTCGTAGGTGAGGTTCTCGGCCGGGCCGAAGGTGTGCAGGCGGATGGCGTGCATACGGGTCCCCCATCGGATGTGCTGTGCTGGGAAGTTGTCAGGAACCAACCCTTCAACCTCAAGCTCGCTTGAGGTCAAGGGCGTGCCGGCCGAGGGCCAGGGACACGGCCGTGAGCGCGCTGTTGAAGGAGACCTCGGACAGCACGCCGGGGGCGGCGACCTGATCGCCCGCCAGATAGATCCCGTCGCCGCGGTCGACGGCCGGACGGTCGCGCCAGCTGGTGCCGGGCAGGTCGACGGCCCCGGTACGGCCGTTTGCGACGGACTCGCGCCGCCAGGTGACGCGTTCGCGCCAGCCGGGGAAACCGAGGTCGAGAAGCTGCTCGGCACGGGCGATGCCGTCGGCCCTGGACTCGTGCGGGCCGATCGGGATCTGCCCCTGGATCAGCTGTTCACCGGCCGGCGCCAGAGAACGGTCCTGCGCGGTGAACCGCTCCAGCCACCCCGTCTCGTCGAGATCGGAGACGGCGAAGGCGTCCCCGCGCCGGGTCCGCACGGCGAGATCGATGAGTGCCGTACGGCCGCTGGTCCAGGTCAGGGAGTCGTCCTTGAGCAGGCGGCGGGCGGCGTCGAGGGACGTGGCGACGACGACGGGCGTGCCGGTCGTCAGGCTGTCGAGGTCGTCGAGGCTGTCGACTCGGGAGAGGGTCTCCATCCGCACCCCGAGATTCCAGGCCCGGGCCGCCATCCGGTCGATCATGGTCGCCCATCCGCCCCGCGGATAGTGCGCCTCCGGCGGCAGCTTGGTGGCCCGGCGCAGCCGCTCCTGCACGAACGCGGCGGACAGGGCGCCGGGGTCGTGGTGGAACAGGGCGACGGCGGAGTAGTGCGCGGCGGCACGGGCGCCCTCCTGGCCGGCGATGTCCGTGGCCCACGTCATGAAGTCGACATCGACGGGCGCCTGCGGCAGGCCGCGCCGCAGCAGCTTGAGCATCGCGAAGGGCGGGGTGCGACGCAGGACGCCGCGGTGCCGCAGCCGCAGCCGGGCGGCCTCCAGGGGCGGGATCGGCGCGAGCGGTCCGATGAGGTCGCGCTGCTTGAGCCAGGCCCAGTGCGGGCCGCCGTTGTACAGGGCGTGCGGTCCTTCGTTCGTCCGGTACGGCCCCTCGGCGGTCCGCGCCCGCCCGCCGAGGGTGTGGTGGGCTTCGTACACGGTGACCTTGGCGCCCGCCTCGGCGGCGGTGATGGCCGCGGTGAGTCCGGCGAAGCCGCCGCCGATGACGGTGATGCGGTGCATGGCTGGGGTCTCCCTTGTGCTCGGGGTCGCCTTTCGTCCCTTCTCTGTGAGTACGACGGTCCTGGGCACCCGGAATGTGACACCAGCGCTGTCGGCGCAGGTCAGAGGGATTGTCAGTGGTGGGGTGCAGCATGGGGGCATGGCGAGGAGAGCGAGGGGTGAGGGCGGCGGCCCGGGCCGGGGCGGCGGTGCGGGCCGGACCGGCGTGAAGGGTGCGCGGCGGCCCGAGGTGCGGTTGCCGCAACTGGAGCCGTACCGGGGCGCGGGGTTGGAGCCGGACGGGGACTACGACAGCCTGGAGTTCCTGGAGGAGGACCTCGCCGGACAGGACGGCGCAGGCGCCCGCTTCCTGGACTGCGCGCTGCGGGGCTGCGCCCTGGATGAGACGAGACTTCGTCACGCCCGGATCCTCGACTCGGTGTTCACGGGCCTACGGGGCGTCGGCACCGATCTCGCCGAGTCGACCCTGCGTGATGTGGAGCTGGTGGACGCCCGCCTGGGTGGGGTGCAGCTGCACGGCGCCGTGCTGGAGCGGGTGGTGATCCGAGGCGGCAAGATCGACTACCTGAACATGCGCAAGGCCAAGCTCAAGGACGTCGTCTTCGAGGGCTGCGTCCTGGTCGAGCCGGACTTCGGGGGCGCCCGGCTGGAGAGGGTCGAGTTCGTTGACTGCGCGGTGAAGGGAGCGGACCTCAGCGCGGCGACTATGACGGACGTGGACCTGCGGAAGGCGGCCGAGCTGGACATCGCGCGGGGGGTGGACCGGCTGGCCGGAGCGGTGATCAGTCCGTCGCAACTGCTGGATCTCGCGCCGGTGCTGGCGGCGGAGATGGGGGTGCGGGTGTAGGCGGAGGAGTAGAGGGGGAGTGAGCACGGGGGGAGCGGGGAGCGGGCACCGGAGGAGCAAGGAGCGAGCACCGGTCAGGGGGCCGGTCGGGATCCGGTCGGGATCCGGTATGATTGATCTTGCGCTGCTCACCGGAACTCCCGGCGAACGGTGATGCGTTGGTGGTCCAAGGAAAGACGCCCCGCTTCCTGCGGGGAAATGCAGGTGCAAGGCCTGCCCGGCGCTCTGACAAGGAGCCCCTCCCGTTCGTACGGGAGGGGCTCCTTCGTTGTCGTGGTGGAGGTGGCCGCGGCGCTCGCTAGGACACCCGCGGGAAACGAGCCTGCAGGGTCCAGATCGCCGGGTTCTCGGCGAGGTCGTCGTGCAGGTCGATCAGGTCGGCGATCAGATCGTGCAGGAAGTCGCGGGCCTCGCGGCGCAGTTCGCTGTGCGAGAAGGTCAGCGGGGGCTCCTCCGCCGGCATCCAGTCCGCCTCGATGTCCACCCAGCCGAAGCGGCGCTCGAAGAGCATGCGGTCCGTGGACTCGGTGAAGTCCAGTTCCGCGTGTTGCGGACGGGAGGCGCGGGAGCCGGCCGGGTCCTGGTCCAGCTGCTCGACGATGTCGCACAGGGCCCAGGCGAAGTCGAGCACCGGCACCCATCCCCAGGCTGTGGACAACTCCCGGTCCGCCTTGGTGTCGGCGAGGTAGACGTCACCGCAGAACAGGTCGTGGCGCAGGGCGCGGACGTCCGCGCGGCGGTAGTCCGTCTGCGGGGGGTCCGGGAAGCGGTTGGAGAGGGCGTAGCCGATGTCGAGCACGTAGGGGATGGTGTCACGCCCGACCTCATAGGATCACCGGCGTGTCCCGTTTCGCGCCCGTTGCCCTGACCATCACCTCCGCCCTGCTCGTCCTCACCGCGTGCAGCAGCGGCGTCCAGGGCACCCCCGGCGGTTCCGGCATGCGCGACCCGTACTTCCCCAAGGCCGGCAACGGCGGCTACGACGTCACCCACTACGCCCTCGACCTCGCCTACGACCCCGACGACCACCACCTCACCGGCACGGCGGAGATCACCGCACGCGCCACCCAGGACCTCTCCGGCCTCGACCTGGACCTGAAGGGCATGGACGTCGAGCGGGTCGGCGTGGAGGGCCGGAAGGCGCGCTGGAGCCGCAACGGCCAGGAGCTCGTCGTCCGTCCGCACGACGAGCTCGACAAGGGCGAGACCTTCCAGCTCACCGTCCGCTACTCCGGCACCCCCGAGACCATCACCGACCCCGACGGCTCCGAGGAGGGCTGGCTCCCCACCGCCGACGGCGCGCTCGCCCTCGGGGAGCCGACGGGATCCATGGCGTGGTTCCCCGGCAATCACCACCCGTCCGACAAGGCCTCGTACGACATCGACGTGACCGTGCCGGAGGGCCTGGAGGCCGTCTCCAACGGCGAGTTGGTGAACCGGACGACCAGGGGTGGCCGAACGACCTTCCGCTGGCACACCTCCGAACCCATGGCGAGCTACCTCGCCACGCTCGCCATCGGCGACTACGAAATCAGCCGCTCCACGACCGACAGCGGCCTGCCCGTGTACGTCGCGGTGGACCAGGAGGAGACCGACGACAGCCGCGAGGTGCTCGCCGAGCTCCCCGAGATCATGGACTGGGCGGAGGAGAACTTCGGCCCGTACCCCTTCTCCTCCACCGGCGCGATCGTCGCCGGCGGGGACGCCGCCGACTACGCCCTGGAGACCCAGAACCGGCCCGTCTTCCCCGGCGCCCCCGGCACCGAGCTGGTCGTCCACGAGCTCGCCCACCAGTGGTTCGGCAACTCCGTGACGCCCAAGAGCTGGCGGGACATGTGGCTGAACGAGGGCTTCGCGACGTACGCGGAATGGCTGTGGGAGGAGGACAACGGCGGCGACAGCGCGCAGGAGACCTTCGACGACCGGTACGACCACGGCGAGGACGACTACGAGGGCCTCTGGGACTTCCCGCCCGCCAAGCCCACGAGCGCCGCGCACATCTCCGACTCACCCGTCTACGAGCGCGGCGCGATGGTCCTCCACAAGATCCGCCAGACCGTCGGCGACGACACCTTCTACGACATCGTCCAGGGCTGGGCGGCCGACCACCGGCACGGCAACGCGGACACCGACGACTTCACGGCGTATGTGGAGAAGAGGGCGCCGGAGGAGGACTTCGACGGGATCTGGGAGGACTGGCTGTACGGGGACGGGAAACCGGACCGGCCCTGACGTCAGGGCGCTCTCACGCGAAGGGGTGTTCAGGCCTCGTCGGTACCGGGTGAGGAGGCGGACGGCGTGGTGAGCTGCTTGCGCAGGACCGTGCAGGGGCGGTCGAGTTGGCGGTCTCGTCCGTAGGCGATGGTCTCGTAGCCGAGGGCTGTCCAGAACGCGACGGCGTCGGGGTTGTTGTCCAGGACGGCCAGGCGTACGGCGGTGCGGTCCGCCGCGCGGAAACGCTCCTCGACGAGGGAGGCCAACCGGCGTCCGTACCCCTGGCGTCGCGCGCCCGCGTCCACCATCAGGAGCCCGATCCAGGGGTCCGGGTCGGACGGGTCCGGGTGTTGGGCCAGCGCGATCACGATCCCGGCCAGCTGTCCGGCGGTGCGAGCGAGCAACACCTCCGCGCCGGGGACCTGCAACTCCTCGGCCAGCGCGGCCGCCACCTGATCCGGCCGGATGTCGTCAGGGTCCGGGAAGTCACCGCTGAGCGCGTGGAAGTCGCGGTTGGAGGCGTAGAGGGCGGTGAGTTCGGTGAGGAGCGGGGCCGGGATGTCGTGGTCGGGGGTGAGGGGGAGGGGGTCGAGGATCATGCGGGCAACCTATCGAACGGCCCGAACGCCCGGCCCTGCGACGCCGGGAGCCCCCGGCCACGGCGTACCGCGGCAGGGGGCTCCGGCTCAGCGCGGCGTCCGTCAGACGTTCACACCGAAGTCCTGCGCGATGCCCACCAGGCCCGAGGCGTAGCCCTGACCGACGGCGCGGAACTTCCACTCGGCGCCGTTGCGGTAGAGCTCGCCGAAGACCATGGCGGTCTCGGTGGCCGCGTCCTCGGACAGGTCGTAGCGGGCGATCTCGGCGCCGCCGGCCTGGTTGACGATGCGGATGTAGGCGTTGCGGACCTGGCCGAAGTTCTGCGAGCGGTTCTCCGCGTCGTAGATCGAGACCGGGAAGACGATCTTGTCGACGTCGGCCGGGAGGCCGGCCAGGTTGACGTTGATCGCCTCGTCGTCGCCCGCGCCCTCGCCGGTGCGGTTGTCACCGGTGTGGACGATGGTGCTGTCCGGGGTCTGCTTGTTGTTGAAGAAGACGAAGTGGGCGTCCGAGTAGACCTTGCCCGTGGGGTTGACCGCGATCGCGGAGGCGTCGAGGTCGAAGTCCGTGCCGGTGGTGGTGCGGACGTCCCAGCCGAGGCCCACGGTGACGGCGGTCAGGCCCGGAGCCTCCTTGGTGAGCGAGACGTTGCCACCCTTGGACAGGCTTACAGCCATTGTTGGGAGTCCCTTCCCTCGTTGCGGTACGGCTAGAAGCTACAGCTACCCCTATGAACGCGAAGAGGGGTACCTCAAGTTCCAGGTGTCTTTACTTTCTTTGCCAAAAAGCACTCTCAGGGGACCTTCAGGGGGATATTCGCGTGACGTGGACCGGACAGGACAGGGAACATGGACGGCATGTCTGGTCCTCACGTCATCCGTGGCTCCGTCTCGCTTCCCGAGGCCGAGCTCATGTGGCGTTTCTCGCGGTCGAGCGGTCCGGGCGGCCAGCACGTCAACACCAGTGACTCGCAGGTCGAGCTGCGGTTCGACCTGGCGAAGACCGAGGCGCTGCCCGAGGTGTGGAAGCGGCGGGCGCTCGAGCGGCTGGCCGGAAAGCTCGTCGACGGCGTCATCACCGTCCGCGCCTCCGAGCACCGCTCCCAGTGGCGCAACCGCGAGACCGCCGCCGTACGCCTCGCCGCCCTCCTCGCCGAGGCGACGGCCCCGCCGCCGAAGCCGCGCAGGCCGACCCGCATTCCCCGGGGCATCAACGAGCGGCGGCTGAGGGAGAAGAAGCAGCGCTCGGAGACCAAGCGGGGGCGGACCGGGCGGGACTGGACCTAGGGCCTGTCCGGCGGATCATGCCGGCGTCGCGGTGCCTGGCACGCGCTCCCCCAGAGGGGGGACCCGCATCGCGTCGCCCGCCGCGGTAGCGGCTGATCGACACCGCTCCTCCGCCTTGCAGCTGCACGCACCAGGCACCGCTCGGCTCGGCCGGTCTGCACTGTTTCTTGCAGCCGGCCTGATCCGCCGGACAGGCCCCAGGCATCCCTCGGGCAGGGGCCGGCGGGAGTTGCCCGGCGCGCGCGGAGGGCCGGACGGGTGGATCCGGTGACTGATTGGAGCAGCCCGCTTGGCGCGGTGCCGTGACTCCGGTTTTCGCTGGTAGGGCCGCATCGAGGACGGGGGGCGGTCGTCGCCGCCGGACGCTCTCGGGCGGATCCATGCATGCGCGAACCGCGCGGGACCGCGCACGAGCCGAGGAGCCCTCGATGAACTGGAAGAGCATGTACTGACCGACCACCCTGGCAGCCGTGGCAGGCCTCGGCCTGAGCATGGCCGTACTGCCGGTCACTCCGGCCCACGCGGTGACCTTCGTGCCCTGCGGGAACGTCGCCGCCCTCAGGGCCGCGATCAACGCCTCCAACACGAGCAACGAGAACATCGCACTCGCACCCAACTGCACGTACACCATCAGAGACACCGTGAACACCACCAACGGAGGCAACGGACTGCCGTCGGTCACGGGCTCCTACAGCATCAGCGGGTCGGACACCACCGTCAGACGTTCCACGGAGGCCGGCATTCCCAACTTCCGCATCTTCAACGTCGTGTCGGGCGGCGACCTGACCCTGAACTCGATCCACGTCCTCCATGGAAGGGTGCCCACCGGCGCCGGCGGTGGTATCAGGGTCTCCGGCGCGGGCAGCTCCGTCACGGTGTTCGGCGGCAGCGTCAGGGACAACAGCGCTCAGACCGGCGGTGGCATTCGCATCGGGCTGGGTGCCTCCGCCACCCTGAACAGCAGCATGGTCAGCGGGAACGACGCCAGTGGGAGGGGCGGTGGGATCAGCCACGCCGGCAGCACGCTGCGACTCGACTTCTCCGCGGTTCGAAACAACAGGTCCGGTCTCGAGGGCGGCGGCATCTACGAAGGGCCCGGCTCTCAGGTCTCCCTCGCCTCTAGCGCTGTCTTCTTCAACATCCCCAACAACTGCCGACCCGTGGGAGCCGTGCCGGGCTGCCCGAACTGACCGCCCGCGCGCGGCAACGGCCCAGTCCGATCCCGCTGCTTCTGGCCCTGCCCGCGGTTGCTCCGCGGGCAGGGACCGTGCGCGCGGTGTCTGTCCGTCACATTGCCGCTCCGAGATCCGTCAAGTCACCGACCGCATCACCACGGGCCCGTGACGAGAGGCTGTGACGGACGAATGAGCGACACCGAACCCGAATTCCTTGCCCAGCGCTTCGAGGGGCACCGGGCCCGCCTGCGTGCCGTTGCTCACCGCATGCTCGGTTCGGCCGCCGAGGCCGAGGACGCGGTGCAGGAGGTGTGGTTTCGGGTGAGCCGCTCCGACACCGCCCGGGTCGACAATCTCGGCGGCTGGTTGACGACCGTCGTCGGCCGGGTCTGCCTGGACATGCTTCGTTCCCGCAAGTCCCGCGCGGAGCAGCCCCTGGACACCACGGTGCCCGCCTTCGCACCCGCCTCCGCGGCCGACCCCGAGCAGGACGCGCTCCTCGCCGACTCGGTGGGCGTGGCCCTGCTCGTCGTACTGGACGCCCTGACGCCTGCCGAGCGGCTGGCCTTCGTGCTGCACGACCTGTTCGGGGTGTCGTACGAGGAGGTCGCGGCCGTCGTGGACCGTACGCCGGCCGCCGCGCGGCAGCTGGCGAGCCGTGCCCGGCGCCGGGTGCAGGGGGCGGAGGCGCCCGAGAACGACCGCGCCCGGCAGCGGCAGGTCGTGGACGCCTTCCTCGCCGCCGCCCGGGACGGTGACTTCGACGGGCTGCTCGACGTCCTGGACCCGGACGTCGTCGCCCGCACCGAGGTCGGGGTGGCCACGGGCGCGGCGGCGGTGGCGCGGGGCGCGGCGACGTTCGGGCCCCTTACCGGTGTCGCGCGGCCCGCGCTGATCGACGGCGCCACAGGGTTCGTGGTGCTCGCCGAGGGGCGGGTGGAACGGGCCTTGAAGTTTGCGTTCGTACGGGATCGGATCACCGTGATCGACATCGTGACGGACGCCGAGCGGCTGTCCCGGCTCGACGTGGTCCTGATCCACTCGGCACGGTCCTGATCTAGTCGAGCTCCAGCACGCCCACCGTCTGGCCCCCGGACGTCTCCCCGTTGGTGCGAAAGCCCAGCCCGAGGTAGAAGCCCTCCGGGCCGTCGGGTCCGGGGTGCCAGGTGACGTACAGCTGTTTGCCGCCCCGGCGGCGGATCTCCGCGGCCACGGACTCGACCGCGAACCGTCCGTAACCCCGGCCCTGCTCCTGCGCGGCGATGTTCAGCCGCCACAGCCCGGAGCGCAGTTCGCTGCCGTCGCCGTGCCAGTCGATGTCCAGGAAGGCCATCAGGAATCCGACCGGGCGGTCGTCGTCGACGATCAGGCGTGGCCAGGCGACGCCCGCCGGGTGAACGTATGCCTCGGCGAGGGACTGCATGACGGGGGAGACCGCGTGTTCCTGGTCGGGGCGGACGCTTATAGCGGTGGCGGCCTCGAAGTTTCCAGGTGTGATCTTTTCGAGGCGGGGCGCTGAAGTGGCTGAAGTGATCGACGTCATCCCGGCACGGTAAGGCGGTTGATCAGTTGTGGGCCAAGGAATTGTTCCCGCCCTCGTCTGCGGAGTTCAGCCCAACTGCCGGTACCGCCCCCGGAAATACGTCAGTGGCCCCCCGTCCGAACTCGGCAGCGAGGCCGACAGGACGCGGCCGATCACCAGAGTGTGATCGCCGGCCGTCACCCGTTGCTCGGTGCGGCACTCCAGGGTGGCCAGGGCGCCGCCCACCAACGGCGCGCCGCTCTCCTTGCCGCGGACGTACGGGATATCGGCGAACAGCAGCCGGTCGCTGACGCGGCCCTTCATGGCGAAGCGGCCGGCGATGTGGCGCTGGCTCTCGGAGAGCACCGACACCGCCCACAGGGGCTGCTCGGCGAGCAGGTCGTCCATACGGGAGCCCTCACGCAGGCTGACCAGCACCAACGGCGGGTCGAGGGACACCGACATGAACGCCGTGGCCGTCATGCCGACGTCCTCGCCGACCGGCGCGTGCGGGTCGTCCGGGTCCAGCGGCGGCTCCAGCGCGGTCACCAGGACCACACCCGCGGCCAGCCGCGACATGGCGGCACGGAACTCGTCGTTGCTCACTCCCTCAGCATGCCCGGACGCGCTCCGGGCGGTGGGGAGGACGGCGGTCACGGGCGGCGCGGGGGGAGAAGTGTTCGGCACGCCAAAACGCTAATGTCACCCCGCACTCACCACATCGGCCCTTCGCCCGAGAACGGACCCGGGACACGGTCCTAGGACCTGGGCCTAGGACCACGGGAAGGCTTGCGGAACCTCGGACGGCTCTCGGCATACCTGTTCAGAGGCGTTTCGCGGCACCTCCACACACGCACCAAGTTCACGTTCAGGAAACGCACAGGAAAAACGCAGAAACGCCGCTCAATTGTTCACGTTTTCCTGTGACTTGAGTCACAAGGGGCATTAATTGTTGACCCTGTGTACCGAGTGGGCAGCGCGCTGTGATTCAGTGGCGGGGAAGCTACAAGGGCACGATCGATTAAGAAGCGCCGAAGAGCACCCTTGATTCGCTGCGAGGTCTCGGGGGGAGGGCGAGCATGGAGACCGAGTCGGAGCCGTACGTCCGTCTTGCCACCCTGCGACAAGTGCACCAGGTCATGGCGGACATGAACACGGCCCGCAGCCTGGCAGACACGCTGCAGACCGTCGCCGACGGCGTTGTCGCCGGCCTCGGCTATGAGCTCGCGTGCGTCAACCTCGTACGCCCCGACGGCGATCTCGTCGTCGCCGCCTTCTCCGGCAACCCCGCCGCCGAGGCCCTCATCACCGGCCGTGTCGGCTCCCGTGACTCCTGGGAGCGCCGGCTGACCATGGGCGAGCGCTGGGGCGACCTGGTCTTCATCCCGCACACCGAGGGCTGGATACTCGACGACGACGACGTACCGCAGTGGTACACCGACGGACCCGCGCCCCGCTTCGAGGACGAGTGGCACCCGAGCGACCGGCTCTTCGCGCCGATGTACACGCCGGGCGTGCAGGGCAGCGCGTGCGGCGAGCTGATCGGGGTCCTGTCCGTGGACCGGCCGCGCAACGGCCGGCTGCCGGGTGCGTGGGGGCGCGAGGCGCTCCAGATGTACGCGTTCCAGGCCGCCATCGCCATCAGCAACGCACGTCTACGCGCGAATATGCAGCGGGCACTGGTCCGGCTCGAGCGCGAGCAGCAAGCGCTGCGCGCGAGTGAGGAAAGCTTCAGGCAGGCCTTCGAGTACGCCCCCTCCGGCATGGCCATCGCCGAGATGGGCGGCGACCAGCACGGCCGGATCCTGCGCACCAACGACGCGCTGTGCCGTCTCCTCGGCCGCCCCGCCTCCGCGATGCGCCGCTACTCCTTCTCCGACCTCGTCCACCCAGAGGACATCGGCACGCTGCTGCGTACGTCCGCGGAGGGCGGCCGCGCGGAGCTGCGCCTGGGCCGCCGCGACGGCACCTACGTGTGGGTCTCCCTCCGTAACTCCGTCGTCGCCGACGCCGCCGACGGCCCCCGCTTCCTGCTCACCCACGTCGAGGACATCGAGGAGCGCAAGCGCCGCGAGCTCCAGCTCGCCCACCGCGCCTCCCACGACTCCCTCACCGGCCTGCCGAACTCCGCCGAGCTGCGCTCCCGCCTCGCCGCGCGCCTGTGCCAGCGCCCCACCCACGCGGGCGCCCTGGAGTCCACGGACGCGGCCTACGGCCACCCCGCCGTCTACGACGCCAACGGCCACGGCTTCGACTTCCCCGGCGCGGCGGCGTACGACGCCTACGACCACCACGAGCACACCATCGCCCCGGTCGAGGGCGGGCGCGACGACGGCGCCAAGGGGCTCGCGGTCCTCTTCTGCGACCTCGACGGCTTCAAGTCGATCAACGACCGGTTCGGGCACAACGCGGGTGACGCGGTTCTCATCGAGGTGGCCAGGCGGCTGACGCGCGGGGTCCGCGACGGTGACACCGTCGCCCGGCTCGGCGGCGACGAGTTCGTGATCCTCGCCGACGGGCTCGGCCGGGCCGACGCCCAGGACCTCGCCGTACGGCTGCGCAACGAGATCATCCAGCCCATCCGGGCCGAGGGCCGGGCGGTCCGCGTCGGCGCCAGTTTCGGTATCGGGTGGGCACACTGCGGGATGACTGCGGACGAAGTGTTGAAGTCCGCCGACGAGCGGATGTACGTAGAGAAACGATCTCGTCCCAAACAGCACAGACGCGCTGGGTAACCCCAGGTCAGCGAGCTGATGCGATCCGAGTCACCCGTTTGGGTCAGCAGGAGCGGGTAGGCTCGCCGTTCTGACCCCACGTATCGCATCCGCCCGCACCTGGTGAGGAGTACCCAAGGGATGACGTCCGGCAACAACGGCGCAAGCACGCCCGAGGACGACGACCCGTTCGGCTACCTCTACGCCGACGGGCAGGCCAACGGAGCCCAGCCCCCTTCCGGAGGCGGGGGCTACGGCTACCCCGGCTCGGTCAACCGGGCGCGAGCCGTCGGCCAGCGCCAGTACGGCCAGCAGCAGCCGACGGCGCCCTACGGCCAGATACCGCAGCAGCAGGGCGCGTACGGCCAGCCGAACGCGCACTACGCGGCCCCGGAGACCCACCCCGGCGGCGCACCGACGGCCCAGCAGCAGCCGGCGTACAGCGGCGGCAGCGGGTCCGGCCGCGGCGGGGGCCCCAACACCAAGGGCCTGCTGATCGGCGCGATCGCGGTCGTCGCGGCGGTCGTCATCGGCATCGGCGTGGCGATTCTGAGCGGCGACGACGACAAGGGCGACAAGAACAACGAGGCGGACTCGACCCCGACGCAGTCCCAGCAGAGCAGCGCGCCGAGCCCGTCGAACAGCAACAGTCAGGCGGCGGAGGACGACCTGCCGACGATCGATGCCAAGGCCCTGGCCCTCGGCGGCACCGCGGGCCTCGCGTCCGACGTCAAGGGCGCCAAGGCGGACGGCGGCGTCTACGTCCAGGGCTTCAACCGGGTCGGCTCCTCGGTCACCTGGACGGTCAGCGACATCCCGAAGTCCGGCAAGTACACGGTGTACGTCGGCTACAGCGTCCCCGGCAAGGACCAGAACGCCACGCTCACGGTCAACGACACTCCGGCCAGCACCCCGGTCGGCCTGAAGAACTGGGCGCACGCCGGCGACGGTGACTACGAGAAGGGCTGGACGAAGACGTACAACTGGATCCAGCTCAACAAGGGCACGAACACGATCAAGGTGTCGTGTGAGCAGGGGAACCAGTGCGACGCCCTCCTCGACCAGATGTGGCTGGTGAAGGGCTGGGTCGAGTCGTAGCCGTCAGGCCGCGCTGACTTTCCCCGTAACCGCCACCCGCCCCAGCAACTCCCCGTAAGCCCGCTGGTCGAACTCCCCTGCCACCGGCGCCACCACGCTCGCCGCGCTCAGCGCCGCTGCCCGGGCCAGCCGGTCCGGCCACGGCATGTGCTCCACCAGGCCCGACAGCAGGCCCGCGACCGCCGCGTCGCCGGCGCCGGTCGGGTTGCCGTGGACGCGGGTGGGTGGGGTGGCTTGCCAGCGGCCCTCGGGGGTCAGGGCCAGGAGGCCTGCCTCGCCGAGAGAGGCGACCACCGCTCGGGCGCCGCGGCGGCGGGCGTCCTGCGTGGCGCGCAGCGGCTCGTGGGAGCCGGTGAGTTCGGCCAGTTCGTCGGCGTTGGGCTTGATGATGTCGGGGCGGGCGGCGATGCCCCGGCGCAGTGCCTCGCCGCTGGTGTCCAGCAGCACCGGAACCTCCGCCGCGCGTGCGGCCCGTACCAGACCGGCGTACGCCCCCACCGGCACGCCCGGCGGCAGGCTGCCGCACAGGGCCACCGCGGAGGCCGAGGTGACGAGATCCTCGTAGGACTCCTGGAAGGCGGACCACTCGGCCGGCGTGATCGTCGGGCCGGGTTCGTTGAGCTGGGTCGTGTCGCCGGTGTGGTCGTCAACGACGGCGATCGTGCGTCGGGTCGCGCCCGTCACCGGGACCAGGGCGTCCACCACACCGGGGGTCTTCGTCAGCTGCTCCTGTACGACTCGTCCCGTCGCGCCGCCCGCGAAGCCCGTGACCGTCACCTCGTGGCCGAGGGCCGCCAGCACCCGGGCCACGTTCAGGCCCTTGCCGCCGGGGCGTTCGGTCACCTCGGAGACGCGGTGGGACGCATGGGGTCGTAGCGTCCGTACGCGATAGGTGATGTCGAGAGCGGTGTTCAGCGTGACCGTGAGGATCACCTGGGCCGACCTCCCCCGAAGAAGTTCAGAAATGCGAAGAAGCCCGATCATGCCAAACGAGCGGCGGCCGTCCCAGTCTCCCAGGACAACCGCCGCCCCCAACAGCAGGACACATCACCCTAGTTGGGGCTCAACCACCCATTCGCCCCGGCGCATCACGCCCTTGAGGTCGAAGTCGGCGTCCAGGACTACCAGGTCGGCGTCCTTGCCCGGTTCCAGGGAGCCGATGCGGTCGTATCGGCCGAGCAGCTTGGCGGGGTTGGCGGACAGGGCCGCCACCGCGTCCTCGACGGGCAGCCGGTCGATCGTCACCGCCCGCTTGAAGGCGCGGTCCAGGGTGAGGGTCGAGCCCGCGATCGAGCCGCCTTCCACGAGGCGTGCGACGCCATCGGCCACCTCGACCTCCAGCGGGCCGAGCATGTAGCGGCCGTCGCCGAAGCCCGCCGCGTCCATCGCGTCCGTGATGAACGCGACCCGGTCCGCGCCCGCGTGACGGAACGCCAGCTGAAGGGCCGCGGGGTGCAGGTGGGTGCCGTCGTTGATCAGCTCGACGGTCACCCGCTCGTCCTCCAGCAGGGCCGCGATCGGGCCCGGCTCGCGGTGGCCGAGCGGCGGCATCGCGTTGAAGAGGTGCGTGGCGACCGTCGCGCCCGCCTCGATCGCCTCCACCGTCTGCTCGTACGTCGCGTCCGTGTGCCCGATCGCCGCGATGACGCCGTGATCGGCGAGCAGGCGTACGGAGTCGAGGCCGCCCGGCAGTTCGGTGGCCAGGGTGACCATCGTGGCCCTGCCGCGCGCCGCGTCGATCAGCTTGCGGACCTCCGCCGGGTCGGGGTCGCGCAGCAGTTCCTCGGAGTGCGCGCCCTTGCGGCACGGGGAGATGAACGGGCCCTCGAAGTGGATGCCCGCGATGTCGCCCTGTTCGGCCAGTTCGGAGAGGAGGCCGGCTCGCTGGGTCAGGAAGTCCATGTCGCCGGTCACCGTGGAGGCGACGAGGGTGGTGGTGCCGTGCAGGCGGTGGGTGTGGATGCCGGTGACTACGTCGTCCGGCGTGCCTGAAGTGAACGAGGCTCCGCCGCCGCCGTGGTTGTGGATGTCCACGAAGCCCGGCAGGAGCCAGTGGCCGGTGAGGTCGATGTGGTGAGCGTTCTCTGGGGCTGTGCCGGCGATTCGGGTGCCGTCGACGATCACTTGGCCCTCTTTGAGGGTTCCCGTCGGCATGACCACGTTGGCGCCGGAGAGCACCAGGGGGGTTCGGCCCGTCGCGGGCTGCTGGTGCGTCGTGGCTGGTCGCGCCCCGCGGCGGAGCCGCATATTGGCGCTGTCCCGCGCCCCTGGGTGGGCTGCCATCAGGGAGCTACCTCCGTACTGTTGGTGTGGCCTAGGAGGTCCCAGGCCAATAGGCCGGCACCCAGGCATCCCGCCGTGTCCCCCAGGGCCGCGGGGACGATCTCCGGCAGCTTCTGGAAAGTCACCCGCCGACGGACGGCGTCCCGTAGCGGTGTGAACAAGGTTTCCCCGGCCTCGGCGAGCCCGCCACCGATGATCAGGGTGCGCGGGTCCAGCAGGGTGAGGGCGGTGACCAGGCCGTCGGCGAGGGCGTCCACGGCCTCCTGCCATACCCGTACGGCGTTCGGATCACCGGATGCGACGGCCTTGGCGCAGTCCGCCGCGTCCGCCTCCGGGTCCCCGCAGGCGGCGGCCCACGCCTCGCTCACCGCCGCCGCGGACGCGAACCGCTCCAGGCAGCCGCGCTGCCCGCACGGACAGGCGGGCCCGCCGGGCCGTACGACGATGTGGCCGATCTCGCCCGCGAAGCCGTGCGCACCCGCCTCCACCCGGCCGTCGATGCCGATGGCGCCGGCGATCCCGGTGCCGAGCGGCACGAAGAGGAAACGGTCGGCGCCCTTGCCCGCGCCGATGCGGCCCTCCGCGAGACCGCCGGTGCGCACGTCGTGGCCGAGGGCGACCGGGATGCCGCCGAGCCGTTCGGTGAGCAGCTGCCGCAGGGGTACGTCCCGCCAGCCCAGGTTGGCCGAGTAGGCGGCGATGCCGCGCTCCTCGTCGACGATGCCGGGGACGGCGACGCCGACGGCGGCCGCGGGCTCGCCGAAGTGCTGTTCGCCGTACGCGCGCAGCTCCGCGGCGAAGTCGAGGATGCCCTCGACGACCGCGTCCGGCCCGCGCTCACGCCCGGTCGGGCGGCGGGCCTGGTGGGGCAGGGAGGGTGTGCCCGCACGAGGCGCGACGCCGCTCGCTCCCGCCAGGGCGGCCTTCATCCCGGTGCCGCCCACATCGAGGGCGATGACATGTCTCACGGGGACAGTGTGGCTTGCGCACCCGCGAGAGGTCTAGTCCACTTACGTGGTGTAGACCTTATGGGGGCAATATGTATGACGTTTCGAAAGTTTCGAACATGGGTGTGGGGCGGGTTTGCGTGCAGCGGCGTAGGCGTACCGGGCGTACGAGGAGTACGAGGCGTACAGGGCGTACGGGGACGATCGCGGCGATGGCCGCGCTGGGCCTGACGGCGGCCCTGGGCGGCTGCGGCGGGCTGACCGGTGGTTCGGACGAGGTGACGCTGAAGCTGGTCGCCGCGGACTACGGGGACAGCGAGGAGAACAGTTCCCAGAAGTACTGGGACAAGCTCGTCAAGGAGTACGAGGAGGAGCACGCCGGCGTACGCATCGACGTCACCGTGTACTCCTGGAACGACGTCGACGCCAAGGTCAAGGAGATGGTCGACGCCGGGAAGGCGCCGGACATGGCGCAGATCGGCGCATACGCGGACTACGCCGCGAAGGACCTCCTCTACGAGGCCGACGACCTGCTCTCCATCCCCGTCCAGGCCGACTTCGTCTCGCAGCTCGCGGACGCCGGGCAGGTCAACGGGGTGCAGTACGGCATACCGTTCGCCTCCTCCACGCGCCTGCTCTTCTACAACAAGACCCTCTTCCAGAAGGCGGGCCTCACCGCGCCGACGACCTGGAAGGAGCTGGCCGCCGACGCCGAGGCACTCAAGGCGGAGGGCGTGAAGTACCCGTACGCGCTGCCCCTCGGGCCCGAGGAGGCGCAGGCCGAGACGATGCAGTGGCTGCTCAGCGGCGGGGGCGGCTACACCGACTTCGACCTCGGCACGTACAGCATCGACTCCGCCGAGAACGTCGCCACCTTCGACTGGCTCAAGAACAACCTGGTCGGCAAGGGGCTCACGGGCCCGGTCGCGCCCGGCGAGCTCAACCGGGCCGACGCGTTCTCGGCCTTCGCGGACGGGGACGTCGGCATGCTCAACGGCCACCCCTCGCTGATGCAGATGGCCGCGAAGCAGGGCGTGAAGTTCGGCATGGTGCCCATGCCCGGGACGGACGGCCCGACCAAGATGTCCATGGGCGTGGCCGACTGGATGATGGCCTTCAAGCAGAACGGCCATGCCGAGCAGGTCGGCGAGTTCCTCGACTTCGTCTACGACAAGCAGAACGTCCTCGACTTCTCCCGTGAGTACGACCTGCTGCCCGTCACGAATTCCGCGTCCACGGTGATGACCGGGGCCAAGGGGGACGCCGACCTCAAGCCCTTCCTCGAGGAACTTCCGCTGTCCGAGCTCTATCCGGTCGGCCGGACCTCCTGGGCAGCGGTCAGCGCGGACATCAAGAAGCGCATCGGCAAGACGGTCTCGTCCGGGGGCAGTCCGTCGGCGATCCTGGGGCAGCTGCAGTCGACGGCTGCGCGGGCGGAGAGTGCGGAGTAGGTCGCTTGTCGGTGGGGGGGGTGAAAGCTGCTACCGGGAGTTTCGGTATTCGTCAGCGGCTGTCAGTGGGCGTTGGTAGGTTGAGTGGTGGCCGGGTGGCGAAAGCCAAGCCATCCGGCCGCAGTGCGGCGGCAGCTTAAACACGCGCCCGTGGGCCACGGCCCACCGTCGCCGGGAGTGGCTCGGA
>NZ_LLZG01000404.1 GCF_001509475.1 Streptomyces regalis | reverse complement strand
TCTGGGCGGTGGTCGCTGAAGCGCGGACCGTAAGCCGCCGAGCTGGCCGGTACGGACCTTCCGGGCGGAAACGCCAGGATTGCTGAGAACCACTGAGGCCCTTGGTAACGGCGTTACGGTGCGATGCATGAATGAGGACCAGCCTGAGGATGCTCCTGCTCCTGCTCCTGCTCCTGCTGCCGCCGCCGCTGTCCTCGCGGAGCGGGAGCAGGCCATCCTTGCCCTGGAGCGCCGGGGGTTTGCGGGGCCCGGGGCGAAGGAGCGGGCGATACGTGAGGAACTGGGGCTGGCTCCTGTGCGCTACTACCAACTCCTGAACGCCCTGCTGGACGACCCGCGGGCCCTGGCCCATGATCCGGTGACGGTGAACCGGTTGCGGCGGGTGCGGGAGGGGCGGCGGGCGGAACGGTGACGAGGGTGGACTGGGAGTTTTCTCGCCCCCGCCGCCCCTACCCGTCCCGTCCCCCAGGGGGCTCTGCCCCCTGGACCCCCGCTCCTCAAACGCCGGAGGGGCTGGATTTTCAGCCCGTCCGGCGTTTGAGGACGAGGCCCGTTCAGGGCCGA
>NZ_LLZG01000403.1 GCF_001509475.1 Streptomyces regalis | reverse complement strand
CCGAGCCGTGGCCATCTCCCGCCGCACCCTCGCCCACATCCTCACCACCCACCACCTCCAAGCCCGCTACGACGGCTTCACGGCCCTCGACGACGTCACCCTCACCGTCCCACCCGGCCACATCACCGCGATCATCGGCCCCAACGGCGCCGGAAAGACCACCCTGTTCCACTGCCTGGCCGGCACCCACCGCCCCGCCCACGGCCAAGTCCTGCTCGGCACCCGGGACATCACCCGCCTGCCCGCACACGCCCGCACCCGCCTGGGCATCGCCCGCACCTTCCAGCAACTGGCCGTGTTCCCCTCTTTGACTGTGGCCGACAACGTCCGCGTAGGCGCCGAACAAGGCCGAGTCCGAGACCCCGCAGCCGTGGAGCGAGCCCTCAGGCTCCTCGGACTCGACGGCCCCCTACGGTCGATGCCGGCCGCAGACCTCCCCACCGGCACACTCCGCCGTGTCGAGCTGGCCCGCGCCCTCGCCGGCAGCCCGCGCGTGCTGCTGCTCGACGAACCCGCCGCCGGCCTCGACACCGCCGAAGTCACCGCACTGGCCCGGGTCCTGAAGGCACTCGCCGCCGATGGCACGGCCCTGCTCGTCGTCGAGCACGACCTCGACCTGGTCGCCGACCTCGCCGACACCGTGCACGTCATGGCCGCCGGCCGCATCGTCGCCTCCGGCCCACCCGACCGCGTACTCGATGTCGCAGGCTCTCAGGAGACCCCGGTATGACGACGATCTCCCTGCGCCACGCGCGCGTGCGCTACGGCCCTCTGGAGGCCCTGCACGGCGTCACCTTCGCCGCCCCCGGCCCCGGCCTCACCGTTCTGCTGGGACGGAACGGCTCCGGCCGTTCGACCGCGCTGCACGCCCTGGCCGGCACTCTGCCGCTGTCGGGCGGCGCGGTGGTGTGGGACGGCGCCGACGTGACCCGTATGCCCGCATACGAGCGGGCCCGCTGCGGACTGTGCCTGATCCCCGAGCGGCAGGCGGCGTTCGGCTCCCTCACCGTGCGGGAGAACCTCGAACTCGCGGCTGACTCGTACGACATCGCCCTCGACGCCTACCCCCGGCTCGAACCCCTCCTCGCCCGCCGCGCCGGCACCCTCTCCGGCGGCGAGCAGCGCATGCTCGCCCTCGCTCGTGCCCTGCTGGCACGCGCGCGTGTGGTGCTCGTGGACGAGCCCGCGCAGGGCATGGCACCGACAGTCGCTGCCCGTACGTACGAACTACTGAGCGAACTCGACGCCTGTGTGGTCGTCGCCGAGCAGCGCCTGCCGCGCGTGCTGCGCGGCAAGGCGGCACTCGTCTACGAACTGCGGCGGGGCGCCGTCGTGTTCAGCGGAGAGACCGGCGAGTGGGAGCGCCGTGCAGCGCGCCGAACCGGGTCGAGCCCTTCCGGATGAGCGTCGAGCCCTTCCGGAGGAGCTCCGACGTCTTCGCGGTCAGCCGATCCGTGACGCTGGGTTTCTCCATGTGCATACGGCCCTTGAGCCCGTACCGCCTGGAGCAGTGCGGCCAGGCCCCCCACCCCTGCACGGCCACCACTTTCCGGGCGATCGTGATCTGCTCCTTGCGGCTGGCGAGATCGGCGCGCGGGGCGTACTTCGCACCGCCGAAGCCCTCCCAGGTCGACTGCGAGAACTGCAGTCCCCCGTAGTGGCCGTTGCCGGTGTTGATGCGCCAATTGCCGCCGCTCTCGCACTTGGCGACGCAACCCCAGGGCCACTGGTCCTTGGCACAGCTGTACGCCGCGGGTTTGGGCGGTGGTCCGGGGGCCGGTGGCGCCGTATGGATGTGGCGCGTGGGGTGTGTTGGCTGGGCCGCGTGCGCTGCGTGCGACGTTCCCGGGAGAACGGCGGTGAACAGGGCGGCGGCCAGGACGCTCGTGAGCGGTGTGCATTTCATATGAGCACGCTAGGCAGTTCATTGCGGCCGACCGGGGCGGCGCGTCCGACGGCCGCCGGTGCCCCACCCGGTCGGCGGACCGGGCGGGGCTTCATGCCCGGGGCAGGGAGCGATGCTCAGAGTTCGAGGCGCTGCCCGGGCACGATCAGATGGGGATCACCGCCGATGACGGACTTGTTGGCGGCGTAGAGCCGCTGCCAGGTGGTCCCGTGCCGGGCGGCGATGCCGCTCAGCGTGTCGCCCTCACGGACGGTGTAGTCACCGCGGGACGAGCCACGGGTCGCGTGTCCCGACGAACGCTCCGGCGTCTGTGACGGAGTCGACGGGGCTGCCTTGGTGGAGGGCGCCGAGCCGGCGATGGAAGCCGCGGGTGCGCTCCCGTACGCTCCGGCCCGGGCCGAACAGGTCGGCCACGCGCCCCACCCCTGGGCGCGCTGGACCTTGGTGGCCACTGCGATCTGCTGGTCCTTGCTTGCCTGGTCCGCCGTCGACGCGTAGGCCGTACCGCCGTACGCGCGCCAGGTGGAGGCGGCGAACTGCAGTCCGCCGTAGTAGCCGTTGCCGGTGTTGATGTGCCAGTTGCCGCCGCTCTCGCACTGGGCGATGCGGTCCCACACTCCGCCGTCCGCCGCCGCGGCGTTGCCGGTGGCGGCCAACAGCCCGAGCGGGGCGAGCAGTACCGCCCCGGCGAGGGCCGCCGTCGTACGAGTCCGGCTCCGGTTCGAAGCCTGCTGCGCCTTGAGAGCGTTGCCGTGAGTGTTATCGGCACATTCGGACATGTAGTTCCCTCTCGAAGGACTCGGGGTCCCCCAGGGCGGAACGCCACTCCCACGCCATGGGGCGTGGGAGTCGCGCTCGCCCCGTCCGCCGGAGTCGGTACTGCGAGCTGGCTTGTTGCGGCCGACGGACGTACCCGAGCGGTGCTCGTTGCACACGGCCGAGGAATGTAGGGAGGGCGACCGGTCGACATCAACCAACTCCTTGTCATTCCAGGCCAGTTAGCCGTTACCTCCGGTATCGTCGTTTTCCGGCCACCCACTTCATTCGCTGATTTCAGGATTTGTCGACCAACAACCCCGGCGGTCTGTGACGCACCCCACGCAACCAACTTCCTTGGGCCTCCAAGGACTTGACGGTGAGTACGCGATTCCGCACCCGAGGTGACCGTGTGCGGTGGATGGTTCGATTCCGTTCGCCGTGGTGCGTGACTCCCGCCACAGATCGTCCGTTGTCTTCTTCATGAGCCCGGCACCCGCCGGTTCACGGACCGGGAGCCACCCGGCCCCGCCACGCACCGCATCCCGAGGGAGCCAACCGTGCCGCGCATGCTCGACGTCAGCGACGAGGTACGTGCCGAGATCGGCGACGAAGAAGCCGACCGGCTGCTCGCCGGGGAGAACGCCCCCGGCAGTTACGACTGCACGTCCTGTCGCACCCCGGGCGACTCCGAACAGGAGCGCACCAGCACCGTCCTGTTCATCGGGGACGAGACCGCCGTCCTCGCCTTCGCCCACGCCACCTGCCTGCCCTCGCAGGTCGTCCAGGTCACCGAGGAGCAGTTGCAGGGCGCCGTGAAGTCCATCACCGGCGACACGGTCGACCTCGAGCCGGACACGATCGTGCCTGAGCAGGCCGTGCTCGGCGTGACCAGCGGACTGGTACTGATCGCCGGGGAACTGCACCCCGCCCTGGTCGTCGAGCCGACCGGGCCCATCGTGCGCCCCGGGGCGATCGGCGCCGGGGACGACTTCCTGCCGCTGCTCATCGAGCAGGGGTTCATGCCGGTGACGGAGCTGGCCGACGTGCCGCCGGTACTGCACGGCTGGTCCGTGCTGCTGGCCATGGGGCAGCTGCACGCGGTTCTGCAGCCGGGGACCAACGGGGGGCAGCCGGTCGCCTGGTGGCAGGCGCATCAGCCGTTGCTGGTGACCGACGGTTGGCGGGCGGCTGCGAACAAGCACCAGCAGGTGCTGATGTTCGCGGCTCCGGTGGGTTCCATCGGGCGTCAGCCCCGGGAGGATCTGCTGCGGGAGGCGCTGGACAAGGCGGCGGCGAACGGGAAGTTGGTCGGGGCGGCGTTGCCTCTGGCGGGGACCTGAGAGCGGCTGTTCAGCTGAGGCTGCTCGCCGGGGCACGGTCCGACCGCATCTCATCAGGCTCGGGGTCGTTTGGACATACGTGCATGCATACGACGTCCCCCGCCATCAGGGCGGCCCCTCGCCCACGCCGATCTACGACGCGCTCTACGCCGAGTACGTCAAGTCCTTCCGCTCGCTGCCGGGTGATCGCAGCGGTGAGGAGGACCTGGGGTTCATCGCATTCGGGAACATCCAGCGCAGTACCGGCACGTACGGCGGCCATCGCCCGGGGTCGTTCAGCAGCTCGTACAGCGCCTACAGCGCGGGGGCGCACAGCGCTCGGCACGGCAGCGGTCAGCAGCCTCAGTGGCAGCGCGTCGGGCACATCGGCCCGCAGGGGGGCACGGGGATGCATCACGTCCCGGCCGCGCTGCCGCCGGCGCGCAGAGGCTGAACACACGGAAGGGCGGCCCTCACCGGGCCGCCCTTCCGTCATGTCCGTTACTTCTTCTTGCCGCGCTTCTCGCGCACCCGCACGGAGATGTGGATCGGCGTGCCCTCGAAGCCGAACTCCTCGCGCAGCCGGCGCTCGATGAAGCGGCGGTAGCCCGCCTCGATGAAGCCGGAGGCGAACAGCACGAACCGCGGGGGCTTGGTGCCGGCCTGGGTGCCGAACAGGATGCGGGGCTGCTTGCCGCCGCGGATCGGGTGGGGGTGGGCGGCGACCAGCTCGCCGAGGAAGGCGTTCAGACGGCCGGTCGGGACGCGGGTCTCCCAACCCGCCAGGGCCGTCTCGATCGCCGGGACCAGCTTCTCCATGTGCCGGCCGGTGTGCGCCGAGACGTTGACCCGCGGCGCCCACGCCACCTGGCCGAACTCGGTCTCGATCTCGCGCTCCAGGTAGTAGCGGCGCTCCTCGTCGAGGGTGTCCCACTTGTTGTAGGCGATCACCATCGCGCGGCCCGCCTCCACGGCCATCGTGACGATGCGCTGGTCCTGCACCGAGATGGACTCGGAACCGTCGATCAGGACGACGGCGACCTCGGCCTTCTCGACGGCGGCCGCGGTGCGCAGCGAGGCGTAGTAGTCGGCGCCCTGCTGGAGGTGCACGCGCTTGCGGATGCCCGCCGTGTCGACGAACTTCCAGGTCTTGCCGCCCAGTTCGATGAGCTCGTCGACCGGGTCACGGGTCGTCCCGGCGATTTCGTTGACGACGACGCGCTCCTCGCCCGCCACCTTGTTCAGCAGGGACGACTTGCCGACGTTCGGCCGGCCGATGAGGGCGACGCGACGCGGGCCGCCGACGCCGGCCCCGCCGAAGGACTCGCGCGGTGCCTCCGGCAGCGCCTCCAGGACGGCGTCCAGCATGTCGCCGGTGCCACGGCCGTGCAGCGCGGAGACGGGGTGCGGCTCCCCCAGCCCCAGCGACCACAGGTACGCCGCGTCCGCCTCACCGCTGGGGCCGTCGACCTTGTTGGCGCACAGCACCACGGGCTTGCCGGCCTTGCGCAGCAGTCGTACGACGGCTTCGTCGGTGTCGGTGGCACCCACCTTGGCGTCGACGACGAACACGACGGCGTCGGCGGCCTCGATGGCGAACTCGGCCTGCGCGGCCACGGAGGCGTCGATGCCGAAGACGTCCTGCTCCCAGCCGCCGGTGTCGACGACCTTGAAGCGCCGGCCGGCCCACTCGGCCTCGTAGGTCACGCGGTCACGGGTGACGCCGGGCTTGTCCTCGACGACGGCTTCGCGGCGCCCGATGATCCGGTTGACGAGAGTCGACTTGCCGACATTCGGCCGCCCGACGACGGCGAGGACAGGCAACGGCCCATGCCCGGCCGCTTCAATAGCCCCCTCGACGTCCTCGAGGTCGAAGCCCTCTTCCGCGGCGAGCTCCATGAACTCCGCGTACTCGGCATCGCCAAGCTCTCCGTGGTCGTGCTCTTCGAGCGAGCCCTCGGAGTGGATGTGGTCGTTCATGAAGTCCGTACCTCGTTCATCGTGGTGATCGGTGGACCGCCCGGTGCCTTTGTGCCGGTCTGATCCACTACTCAGTGTCGCCTAGCGGCCGGTCAGCCGCCTGGCGTTTTCCAGGTGCGCGGTGAGCTGCTTCTGGATGCGCTCGGTCGCCTCGTCCAGCGCCTTGCGGGTACGCCGGCCGCTGCCGTCGCCCGCCTCGAAGGGGTCGCCGTACACGACGTCGACGCGGTGGCGCAGCGGAGGCAGCCCCTTCATCAACCGTCCCCGCTTCTCGGAACTTCCCAGCACGGCGACCGGGACGATCGGTGCCCCGCTGCGCACGGCGAAGTAGGCGAGCCCGGCACGCAGCGCGGCGAAGTCGCCCTCACCCCGGGTGCCCTCGGGGAATATCCCGAGGACGCCGCCGTTCGACAGGACGTCGAGCGCCTGCGTGATGGCCGTGCGGTCGGCGGAATGACGGTCCACCTTCAGCTGGCCGATACCGGTCAGGAAGGGGTCGAGCGGGCCGACGAACGCTTCCTTCTTGATCAAGAAGTGCACGGGCCGGGGCGACACGCCCATCACCATCGGCCCGTCGATGTTGTGGCTGTGGTTGACCGCGAGGACCACCGGCCCGGTCGCGGGCACCTTCCAGGAACCCAGGACCCGAGGACGCCACAGCCCGTACATCAGACCGACGCCGATGCGCCGCCCGACCTCGGCGCCCCGCTCGGAGGGCGCGGACGCAACGCTCACTTCCCGGCCCGCTTCTCCTCGACGAGCGTGACGACGCACTCGATGACCTGCTGCAGCGTGAGCTCGGTGGTGTCCACCTCGACCGCGTCGTCCGCCTTGGCGAGCGGCGAGGTCTTGCGGCTGGAGTCGGCCGCGTCGCGCTTGATCAGCGCCTCGCGGGTCGCGTGCACGTCGGCGCCCTGCAGCTCGCCGCTGCGGCGGGCTGCGCGGGCCTCCGGGGAGGCGGTGAGGAAGATCTTCAGGTCGGCGTCGGGGAGCACGGTCGTACCGATGTCACGGCCCTCGACGACGATGCCGATCTCCGCGGAGGTCGCGAGCGAGCGCTGCAGCTCGGTGATCCGCGCACGCACCTCCGGTACGGCACTGACCGCGCTGACCTGGGAGGTCACCTTCTGGGTGCGGATCGGACCGGACACGTCGACACCGTCGACGGTGATCGTCGGGTTGCTCGGGTCGGTGCCGGAGACGATCTCCGGCTTGCCGGCCACGGCGGCGATCGCGGACGGGTCCTCGATGTCGATCCCGTTGGTCACCATCCACCAGGTGATCGCCCGGTACTGGGCGCCGGTGTCGAGGTAGCTCAGCCCGAGCTGCGCGGCGACGGCCTTCGACGTGCTCGACTTGCCCGTGCCTGAGGGGCCGTCGATGGCGACAATCACGGGCTTGGCGGCACCGTTTTCCACGGGGGAACACCTTCCTGGTGCGGTGAGGCGGGAGGGGTGGGACGCGAACGTGCCCCGCACAAGGTTACTGGGTACGACTCACTCGTCCGCCCGCCCGGCGTTCGAGGCCTCATGGTGCTGACGGTCACTACCCAGCGCCGGTCCGTGCTCTCAGCCCGTCCGGCGTTTGAGGACGAGGCCCGTTCAGGGCCGAAGCGGAGGTCTGGGGGCGGCAGCCCCCAGGGACGGGACGGGTAGGGGCGGCGGGGGCGAGAAACCCTACTGCCGGATCGACCAGCCCCGCTCCCGCAGCGCAGCACTGAGCACCGGCGCCGTCTTCGGCTCCACCATCAGCTGCACCAGACCCGCCTGCTGCCCCGTCGCATGCTCGATCCGCACGTCCTCGATATTGACCCCGGCCCGCCCCGCATCCGCGAAGATCCGAGCCAGCTGCCCAGGCTGGTCGTCGATCAGCACGGCCACGACCTCGTACACCCGAGGAGCCGCCCCGTGCTTACCGGGCACGCGCACCTGCCCCGCGTTCCCCCTCCGCAGCACGTCCTCGATCCCGGAGGTCCCCTCCAGCCGCTTGGCGTCGTCGGACGACTGCAGCGCCCGCAGCGCCCGCACCGTCTCCTCCAGATCCGCGGCGACATCCGTGAGCAGATCGGCGACCGGCCCCGGATTCGCGGAGAGGATGTCGATCCACATCCGCGGATCGGACGCGGCGACCCGCGTCACGTCCCGAATGCCCTGCCCGCACAGCCGTACGGCCGCCTCCTCGGCGTTCTCCAGCCGCGCGGCGACCATGCTGGACATCAGGTGAGGCATGTGCGACACCAGGGCGACCGCCCGGTCGTGGGCGTCGGCGTCCATCACCACCGGCACCGCACGGCAGTGCGAGACCAGCTCCAGGGCGAGGTTCAGCACCTCGGTGTCGGTGTCGCGGGTCGGCGTCAGCACCCAGGGACGGCCCTCGAAGAGGTCCCCGGTCGCGGCCAGCGGCCCGGACTTCTCACGGCCCGACATGGGATGCGTACCGATGTACGACGACAGGTCGAGCCCGAGCGCCTCCAGCTCACGCCGCGGGCCGCCCTTGACGCTGGCCACGTCGAGGTAGCCGCGGGCCACACCCCGGCGCATGGCGTCGGCGAGCACCCCGGCCACGTGCGCGGGCGGGGCAGCGACGATCGCGAGGTCCACGGGCCCCTCGGGCGCCTCGTCCGTGCCGGCGCCGAGCGCCGCCGCCGTACGGGCCTGCTCGGAGTCGTGGTCGGCGAGGTGGACGACGACACCGCGCCCCGCCAGCGCCAGCGCGGCGGACGTACCGATGAGACCGGTGCCGATGACGAGTGCGGTTCTCACTGGGCGATGTCCTTGCGCAGGGCGGCCGCGGCACCGAGGTAGACGTGCGCGATGTCGGCGCGGGGCTTGTCGGACTCGATGTGCGCGAGGACGCGCACGACCCGGGGCATGGCGCCGGCGATGTCCAGCTCCTGGGCGCAGATCAGCGGTACGTCGACGATGCCGAGCTTGCGGGCGGCGGCCGCCGGGAAGTCGCTGTGCAGATCGGGCGTGGCCGTGAACCAGATGCTGATCAGGTCGTCCGCGGTCAGGCCGTTCCGGTCCAGGATCGCGGTGAGCAGGGCCCCGACCTGCTCGTCCATGTGGCCGGCTTCGTCCCGCTCCAGTTGGACGGCCCCCCGGACCGCTCGTACCGCCACGACTTGGCTCCTTGCTGCTGTACGGATCGGCTCTTCGCCGGTCCAGCCTAGTCAGCCCGGGTGCGGCAGACGCATGTCGCCCGCACGCTGAGACACCGACAGGCGCCCGAAGTCAGCTTTGGGCCACTGTCACCCGTGTATCCCGATTTCGCTACCGGACTGCGAACACCTCCGTGCGCCTCTGGACGACGGGGCAGGGGTCCGCTCTCATGGGCAGGAAGCTCGCCTCGGGGGAGGCCTCATGAAGCGTCCCGGACCCTTGCTCACCCTTCTCGCGGGACTGTTGGTCGGCGTGTTCATGCTGTCGTTCAACGCGGCGACGGGGACGAAGAACACGTCATCTTCGTCCCCGGACACCACAGCGGACACCACAAAGGAGTCGCAGTCGCCCGCGGCGACGGCATCACCGACACCGACACCGACCAGGACGACCCCGCCACCTTCCCCCTCGCCCACCACGGCCCCCGTCCCCGACGCCGGCTACGCCGGCCGCACCGACGACGACTCCTCCGCCGTCGCCCTCACCCTGCGCGACGGCAGGGCGATCGCCTACTTCTGCGACGGCCGCGCCAAGGAGTCCTGGCTCAAGGGCGAGGTGACCGACGACGGGACCATGCGGCTCACCGGCAAGGACGGTTCCGTCCTGAACGGCACCATCCAGCAGGGCGTGGGGGTCCCCCCGCTCGAGCGAAGCCGAGAGTGGGGGAGGATCCGCGGCACGGTCGACATCGATGGCGGGCACTACGCCTTCACCGCCGACCGGACGAAGAAGCCGTCGGGCCTGTACCGGGCCACCGCCACCGTGCGCGGCGCCAAGGTCGACGGCGGCTGGATCGTGCTGCAGGACGGCCGGCAGGTCGGCCTCCTCACCCGCGAGGGTCAGCCCTCGCGCGCCCCGCGGCTCGACCCGGAGACCGGCACGGTGCCGGTCGACGGACAGCAGCTCACGGCCCGCCGCGCCACACCCTGATCCCGCTCTTCTGATCCCGCTCCTCGCTGCCCGCCTCGATCCCCCTCCTCCCGGGAGTCGATCATGACCGTCGACCCGAACGCCGTCACCCAGGACTTCCCGTCCCCGCAGAACCGCCACCGCCGCCCGCAACCGGCCCGCTACCTGGTCCCGGCGCTGGTCGCCGGCGCGGTCGCGGTGGCCCTCGGGGTGTACGGCAAGGTCCACGACCCGACGGGGACGGCCTTCAACCTCGCCGGGTTCAGCAGCACCGGCGCGGTCAAGTCATGGCTGGCGACGACGGCGCTCTTCTTCGCGCTGGTCCAACTGGTCTCCGCGTTCATGGTGTACGGCAAGCTGCCGGGACCGGCCTGGTCGTCCGCACTGCACCGGTGGTCGGGACGCTTCGCGTTCCTGGTCTCCGTCCCCGTGGCGGTGCACTGCCTGTACGCCATGGGCTACCAGACGTACGAAACGCGCGTTTTCTGGCACTCTCTCCTGGGTTGCTTCTTCTTCGGTGCTTTCAGTGCAAAGATGCTGTTGCTCCGCTCGGAGCGACTTCCCGGCTGGCTGCTCCCGATCGTCGGCGGGCTGGTCCTCACCACCCTCACGATCATCTGGCTGACCTCCGCCCTCTGGTTCTTCCGCACCTTCGGAGTGACGACATGACCAACCGTCCGACGCGACGCACGATCCTCATCGCGACGGGCGCGACGGGTGCGGCGGCGCTCGTCGCGAGCTGTGGCGATTCCGGCGACAAAGCCGAGACGGCCCCGAGCCTCTCTCCCGGCCAGGAGCTGGTCACCACGGCCGACGTCCCGGTGGGCGGCGGCACGATCCTCAAGGACGAGAAGGTGGTGGTGACCCAGCCGAAGTCCGGCGAGTTCAAGGCCTTCTCCGCCATCTGCACGCATCGGCAGTGCACGGTCGGCAGTGTCTCGGACGGCACGATCAACTGCCCCTGCCACGGCAGCAAGTTCAACATCACGGACGGCTCGGTGGCCAGCCCTCCGGCGACGAGGCCGCTGCCCGAGAAGAAGATCACCGTGGACGGAAATTCGATCCGCCTGGCGTGAACCGCCCCGTACGCTCCGGGGCATGCACCCCGAGACCCTGGTACGCGACCACACGATCTACGCCTGCGTCATGGGCTCGCGCGCCTTCGGTCTGGCGACGGACGGCAGTGACACCGACCGCCGGGGCGTGTTTCTGGCCCCCACTCCCCTCTTCTGGCGCTTCGACAAGCCGCCGACGCACGTCGAAGGCCCGCTGGAGGAGCAGTTCAGCTGGGAACTGGAACGCTTCTGCGAGCTGGCCCTGCGCGCCAACCCGAACATCCTGGAGTGCCTGCACTCCCCGCTCGTGGAGCACGTCGACGACACGGGCCGCGAACTCCTCGCCCTGCGCGCGGCGTTCCTGTCCCGCCAGGCCCATGAGACGTTCGCCCGCTACGCCCTGGGCCAGCGCAAGAAGCTGGACGCCGACGTCCGCACGCACGGCACCCCGCGCTGGAAGCACGCGATGCACCTCCTCCGTCTCCTCATGAGCGCCCGCGACCTGCTGCGCACCGGCAGCCTCACGATCGACGTGGGCGACCGGCGCGAGCCACTGCTGGCGGTCAAGCGCGGCGAGGTCCCCTGGCCGGAGGTCGAGTCCTGGATGACCCGCCTGGCGGGGGAGGCCGAGGAGGCCTGCCGCCACAGCCCGCTCCCGGCGGAGCCGGACCGCCGCCGGGTGGAGGACTTCCTGATCCGCGTCCGGCGCGCCTCAGCCCGCCAGCCGGGTCCGTACGACGAAGGCGTCCAGGGCGTCGTAGGCGCTCGGAGCGTCGGGCAGCACTGAGGCCGTCTGCGCCTCGTCCAGCACACCGTGCAGCCGCTCGATGTCGGCCGCCACGCGCGCGTGGTCGACATCGGCGGTCCCGTGCTCCTGCTCCGCCTTCGCCGCGATCAGCTCCGGCAGATAGGCCGGGGCGTCCACGTACTCCAGCAGCGTGGGCAGATGGGCCTGCACCTCGCCGCCGCGCATGAGATGGATGCCGGTGAGCAGCACACGGAAGGTGTACAGCAGCGGCTTGAGTTCCCCGGTCTTCTCGAACAGCCGCCACTGGGTGGTCGCACGTTGACATCAGCCGCTCCGCGGCGGGCCCGGTAGTGATGGGCGTGGTGGCTCGTGAGCACGCCGGGCGCGAGCTCGGCCAGCTCACGATGGGCGTCCGTGGTGTGCACGACGAGCGGCGAGAGCAGCTGCTCCAGGACATAGCCGTTGCGCCGCAGCATCAGCCGTACGAACTTGCGCAGGTCGTGCGTGACCAGGTCCATCTCGACGCCGTCCCGGACCCACATCCGAGACCGTGTCTCGTCCGGCTCCCGCAGTCCGACGAGGTCGGCGGCCGGCAGCAGGTGCACGCCGCGCAGGTCCACGTCGGAGTCGCGGGACGGGAAGCCGTACAGGTGGGCGCCCGAGACGGTCGCGAACAGCATCGGGTCGGGCTGTTCGGCGACGACGGGCGTGAGGTCGATGTCCGGGGCGTCGATCATCCGTCAAGCGTCCCAGAGCGCTCCGAGGGTCAGCAGATCCCCCCGGTACTCGATCCGGTCCGCCCACTCGGCCGGCCAGGCGTCGGCACCCAGGTAGGCGCCCGCGAACGCGCCCGTCAGGCACGCGATCGAGTCCGAGTCGCCGGACGTACAGGCGGCCCGGCGCAGGGCCGTCAGCGGCTCGTCGACGAACATCAGGAAGCACAGCAACCCGGTCGCGAGGGCCTCTTCGGCGATCCAGCCCGCGCCGGTGGCCAGGCAGGGGTCGGTCTCGGGCGAGGCCGTGCGTACGGCGTCCTGGAGGCGGCCGAGGATCTCCAGGCACTCGTCCCAGCCGCGCGCGATGAAGTGCTCGGGGGTGGGGTCCTGGCTGCGGGTCCACAGGTCGCCGAGCCAGCGGTGGTGGTAGCGGGTGCGGTTCTCGTAGGCGTACGACCGCAGCAGCCCGACCAGCCCGGTCGGCTCGGCGCCCTGCGCGAGCAGCCGTACGGCGTGTGCGGTCAGGTCGGACGCGGCAAGCGCCGTCGGATGCCCGTGGGTGAGCGCGGACTGCAACTGGGCGGCGCCCGCGCGCTGTTCGTCGCTGAGGCCCGGGACGAGCCCGACCGGCGCCACGCGCATGTTGGCGCCGCAGCCCTTGGAGCCGATCTGACTGGCGTCCTGCCAGGGCCTGCTCTCACTTTTCAGCAGATTGCAGGCGACCAGGCAGGTCCGGCCCGGCGCGCGGTTGTTCTCGGGCGACTGGTACCAGTCGACGAACTCCTCCCGCACCGGCCGCTCCAGCCGCTTCGGCCCGAGCACTCCCCGGTCCATCGCCGTCCGCAGCCCCTTCCCCAACGCCAGCGTCATCTGCGTGTCGTCGGTGACGATCGCCGGCGTCGGCAGTTCCATCTCACGCCACGGCCCGCACTTGGCGAGGATCGACGGCACGTCGCTGAACTCGGTCGGAAAGCCGAGCGCGTCCCCGAGGGCGAGGCCGAGCAGGGAGCCGGTGGCGGCGCGCTTGCGGACGGTGGTCGTGGTCATGCGGGGCGTCCTTCCGGGGTGGGCCGCAGCAGGGGTGGGTGGAGGGTGGTGGCGGCGCCCGCGCGGTAGAGCGTGGCCGGTTTGCCGCGGCCACCGGTGAGCCGGGCGGCGCCGGGCACGGCTTCGACGAAGCCCGGCGTGGCGAGCACCTTGCGGCGGAAGTTGGGCCGGTCGAGGGCGGTGCCCCACACCACCTCGTACACGTGCTGCAGCTCGCCGAGCGTGAACTCGGGCGGGCAGAAGGCGGTGGCGAGGCTCGAGTACTCGAGCTTGGCGCCGACGCGTTCATGAGCATCGGCCAGGATGCGGTCGTGGTCGAAGGCGAGCGGCCCCACGGTGTCGTACGGCACCCAGCGCGCCTGCGCGGCGTCGCTGCCGCCGTGCGGTTCGGGCGGGTGCGGCAGCAGGGCGGTGAAGGCGACCGTCACGACCCGCATCCGGGGATCGCGGTCGGGCTCGCTGTAGGTCCGCAGCTGCTCCAGGTGCAGCCCGGAGACGTCCGACAGGCCGGTTTCCTCGGCGAGTTCACGCCGGGCCGCCGTCTCCGCCGACTCGTCCGGCTGTACGAAGCCGCCGGGCAGCGCCCAGTGGCCCTGGTACGGCTCCTGCCCGCGCTCGACGAGCAGGACGTGCAGAACGCCGTCGCGGATGGTGAGGACGGCGAGGTCGGCGGTGACGGCGAAGGGTTCGTGCGCGTACTTGTCGTAGGCCATCTTGTCGTAGGCCATGCGAACCCACCCCCTTAATAGTCAGTACGACTATAAAGAGGGTGGGTGTGCTGTCGCAACCCCGTGTCTAGGTCCGGGGGCGGGAGGGCGCGTACGCCGCCACCGCCGCCCCGACAGCCGCCGCCCCCGCCGTCACCCACAGCGCCGCACCGGCTCCGTCGATGAACGCCTCGGGCGAGCCATAGCCGCCGTACGTCGTGAACACGGCTGCGGCGACGGCGACCCCGAAGACGCCGCCCAGCTCGCGCAACGCGTTGTTGACGCCGGCCGCGACGCCCGCATCGCCCAGGGGGACGGACGAGGTCACGGCGTTGGCCACGCTCGGGAACACCATGGAGATGCCGATGCCCGCGACGATCAGCGGGACGACGAGACTGCCGTAGCCGACGCCGGGTTCGAGCTGCCAGGCCAGCAGTGCCAGGCCCGTCGCCTGGAGCACCAGGCCGCCGAACATGAACGGCCGGTTCCCGTACCGGTCGGCGAGTGCCCCGGCGATGGGCGCGACCAGCAGGGGCGTGGCGTTCCAGACGAGGATCCGGACGCCCGCCTCCAGCGGTGAGTAGCCGAGGCCGAGCTGGAAGAGCTGCGTGATCATGAAGAGGGCGCCGAGGAGTGAGGCGAAGAGGAGGAAGGCGGAGGCGTTGGCGGTGGAGAAGCCGCGCCGCCGGAAGTGCGACAGCGGCAGCATCGGATAGCGGGCCCCCTTGCGCTCCCAGGCCAGGAAGGCCGCCACGAACACGACCCCGACGGCCAACGCGGTCAGCACCTCGGCACTCCCCCACCCGGCCTCGGGCGCCCGCACCGGCACCCAGGCGACACCCGTCAGGCCCACCGCCGCCAACACCAGCCCGACGAGGTCGAGTTGGGGGCGAGTGCCGTAACTCTCGCGCAGCCTGGTGGCGGCGAGGGGCAGCATGGCCAGCCCGATGGGCACGTTCAACCAGAAGATCCACTGCCAGGACAGTCCCTCGGTGACAGCCCCGCCCAGCACCGGCCCGGCGGCCACACCGAGTCCGGTCACCCCGCCCCACATCCCGATGGCGACGCCCCGCTTCTCGGCCGGGAACGCCTCGCTGATCAGGGTCAGGGTGAGCGGCAGCAGGACGGCGGCCCCCGCGCCCTGCACCACGCGCGCGCCGATGAGCTGGCCCGGGCCCTGGGCGAGGGCCGCCGCGGCCGAGGCGAGCGTGAAGACGGCGAGGCCCACGACGTACATCCGCCGCCGCCCATGGGGGCACCTCCCGGTCGAGCGAAGCCGAGACTGGGGGACGGTCGCCGAGCGCGGCACCGGTCAGGGTGAGGCAGGCGAAGACGAGGTTGTAGGCGTTGATCGTCCACTCCAGCTCGGACAGGCTCGCGCCGAAGTCGGCCCGCAGCGCGGGCAGCGCGGTGGCGACGACCACGACGTCGAGGGAGCACAGCAGCGCGCCGAGCCCGGCGAGGGCGACGGTCCAGACGCGACGCGCAGGCGCCTGTTCGGCGGGCGGGGCGTGGAGGGGGACCTTGAGCGTGTCGGTCATGACCGTGCCTTCCGTGAGTTCTTGGGGTCACTCACGGAAGGCAGACCGGGCTCACCCCGGAAAGGAATCGCGGCGGCCCAGGAAGGCCAGCAGCCTGACATCGGCACGCGCGCGTGCCGGCACCGCGACCGGCGCGCCGAACCGCACTCCCCGGTCCTCCTCCGCGACCACACAGCGGGCGACGCTCAGCAGCTCGGCCGCGAGCGCGACCGGGATGGGCCTGGGCCGGCCGCAGGCCTGGGCGACGTCCCATCCGTGCACGGCGATCTCCACGGCGCCCACCGCGCCCATCACCCGTACGTCCAGCGGCCGTTCACCGACCAGGACCCGCTCCCCGTCGGGCCCGGCCGCCCAGGCGCCGAGCACGGCACACGCGCGCGTGCGGAAGCCGCAGGCCCGGTCGGCGCGCGGGAACAGCTCGATCCGCCCGCCGGTCAGGCCCTCGTACAGCGCGTCCAGCGAGTCGTCGAGATGCCCGAGCAAGTCCCCCAGATCCCACTCGGCGCAGGGCGTCCCGCGCCCCGGGTTCACGGACTCGGCCCCGGCGACGCTGCCCAGCGCATAGGCGAGCGAACGCTCCAGCAGCTCCCCGGCGTTCACGACAGCTCCTCGGGCAGCCCGAACCGGCCCAGCAGGGCCAGGTCGAGGAAGGCAGTGATGCGGGCCACGAGGCCCTCTGCCACGGTGAGCACCTGCAGCGAGTGCCCCCGCAGGACGCCGTCCGCCCCGCGCACGTACATCGCCACGGCCGGCTGTCCGTTCGCGCGCGTGGGCAGCATCCGCAGGGTGCCCTTCTCGTGCACGCGCGCCTGAAGGAACCGCAGCACGTCCTTCTTGCCGCTGTACCACTCCAGGTAAGGCGGCATCTCCAGCTCGACGCCGTCCTGGAGGAGCCCGATCAGGGCGTCCAGGTCGGCGTTCTCGAAGGCGGCCATGTACCGGTCGAGCACGGCGCGGTCGGCGGCGCCCTCCGGTTCCTCGACGAGATCCTCGTCGGGCGCCACCTCGTCGAGGCGGGCACGCGCGCGTTGGAGGCTGCTCTTCACGGCCGCCGTCGACGTGCCGAGCAGCGAGGCCACCTCGGGCGCCCGCCAGGCCAGCACGTCCCGCAGGATCAGCACGGCCCGCTGCTGCGCGGGCAGATGCTGAAGGGCGGCAACCAGCGCCAGCCTGAGGCTGCCCCGCGCGGCGACGACGGTCGCCGGGTCGACCAGCGCGTCCGGCAGCGGCTGCAGCCACGGAACGTCCGTCACAGGGGCCCTCAGCGGCTCTTCAGGCGCCTCTGCGGGCCCGCCGAGCCCCGCGGGCAGCGGACGTCGCCCGCGGCTCTCCAGCGCCGTCAGACACGTGTTGGTGGCGATCCGGTGCAGCCACGTCCGCAGGGACGCGCGGCCCTCGAAGCCGTCGTAGGACCGCCAGGCCCGCAGATACGTCTCCTGCACCAGGTCCTCGGCCTCGTCGACCGACCCCAGCATCCGGTAGCAGTGCGCGAGCAGCTCCCGCCGGTACGGGTCGGTCAGCCGGACGAACTCTTCGCGGTCCGCAGTGGTCGTACTCATCCCCGCTCCCTCCGTCACGGATACAGACCGGCGGAGCGGCGAAAACGAATCGGCCGGCCCCGGAGTGATTCCGGAACCGGCCGATACCTGGGACTTCCTAGAGGTCGACTTCCTTCATCAACATCCCGACCTCGGTGTTCGACAGCCGCCGCAGCCAGCCCGACTTCTGGTCGCCGAGGGTGATCGGCCCGAAGGAGGTGCGCACCAGCTTCTCGACCGGGAAGCCCGCCTCCGCCAGCATGCGGCGCACGATGTGCTTGCGGCCCTCGTGCAGGGTGACCTCGACCAGGTAGTTCTTGCCGGTCTGCTCGACGACCCGGAAGTGGTCCGCGCGCGCGTAGCCGTCCTCCAGCTGAATGCCGTCCTTGAGCTTCTTGCCCAGGTCGCGCGGGATCGGGCCGACGATGGCCGCGAGGTAGGTCTTCTTGACGCCGTACTTGGGGTGCGTGAGGCGGTGGGCCAGCTCGCCGTGGTTGGTGAGCAGGATGACGCCCTCGGTCTCGGTGTCGAGACGGCCGACGTGGAAGAGCCGGGTCTCGCGGTTGGTGACGTAGTCGCCGAGGCACTGACGGCCCTCGGGGTCCTCCATCGTCGAGACGACACCGGCGGGCTTGTTGAGCGAGAAGAACTGGTACGACTGCGTGGCAACGGTCAGGCCGTCGACCTTGATCTCGTCCTTCTCCGGGTCGACGCGCTTGCCCTGCTCCAGGACGATCTCGCCGTTGACCTCGACCCGCGCCTGCTCGACGAGCTCCTCACAGGCACGCCGGGAGCCGTAGCCCGCGCGCGCGAGGACCTTCTGCAGCCGCTCGCCCTCCTGCTCGGCGCCCGAGAAGGTCTTGGGCAGCTTGACGTCCTTCTTGCCGGCGTACCGCTCCCGGTTGCGCTCCTCGGCCCGCGCGTCGTACTCACGGGAACTCGCCGGGGCCGAACGGCCTCGACCGGTGCCGCGCTGCTGGCCCTGCTTGGGCCCGCCCTTGGCGCCGCCGCGCGCGGAGGCACCGCGCCCGGACTTCGGACCGTCCTGGGTGGCCCCGGGGCCTACGTCATAGCGCCGCTCCTCCGGGCGCGGCTTCTTCGGCCGGCCGCCCTGCTTGTCGTCGCGGTTGTTACCGGCGCCACGGTAGTTACCGCGGCCACCGCTGCTCCCGCCGCGGCCGCCGCTGTTGCCACCACGGCTCCCGCCGTTGTTTCCGCTGCTGTTCCTGCCGCTGCTGCTTCGCATCAAAGTTCCGTCTGGTCGTCTACGTCGTCGGTACCCCGGCTCACCGAGGTGCCCGGACCGTCATCGGGAGCGTCCGGGTCGAACGACGGCACCCCTTCCTGGGTCTCGGCCTCGATCGCCTCCGCCTCCGGGAGGAAGGGCGCGAGCTCCGGGAGCTCGTCCAGGCCACGCAGGCCCATCCGCTCCAGGAAGTAGTTCGTCGTCCTGTACAGGATCGCACCTGTTTCGGGTTCCGTGCCCGCCTCCTCGACCAGCCCGCGCTGCAGGAGGGTGCGCATGACACCGTCGCAGTTCACTCCGCGCACCGCCGAGACCCGGCTGCGGCTGACCGGCTGGCGGTACGCGACGACCGCGAGCGTCTCCAGGGCGGCCTGCGTGAGGCGGGCCGTCTGCCCGTCCAGCACCAGCCGCTCAACGGCGGCCGCGTACTCGGAGCGGGTGTAGTAACGCCAGCCGCCCGCGACGAACCGCAGCTCGAAGCCGCGCCCCTGCATCGCGTACTCGTCGGCCAGCTCCCGCAGGGCGTCGGCGATCTGCCGGCGCGGCCGCTCCAGGAGCTTCGCGAGGCGCTCCTCGGTCGCCGGTTCGTCCACGACCATGAGCATCGCCTCCAGGGCGGGCTTGAGGTCGAGGTCCGCGACGGTACGCAGCCCGGCCGGAAGCTCGGTGGTCTCCTCACTCACGCCTTCTTCTCCTCCTCCTTCGGCGGCTCGGGCGGCCGGTCGAACTCGTCGGTCACCCTGGGCGTCTCGTCCCCCTCCCCGCCGGTCCATCGCACCATGAGCTCCCCGAGCGCGGTCTCCTGATCGAGGGCCACGGCCTTCTCGCGGTACAGCTCCAGCAGCGCCAGGAATCGCGCTACGACGGTGAGGGTGTCGTCGGTGTCCTCGACCAGGGCCCGGAAGCTGGCCTCGCCGAGCTCCTTCAGCCGCGCGACGACGATCCCGGCCTGCTCCTGCACGCTCACCAGCGGCGCGTGGATGTGATCGATGTAGACCTGCGGCTTGGGCTTGGGCTGCATCGCCTTGACCGCGAGCTTGGCGAATCCTTCCGCCCCGATGCTGATGACGACCTCGGGCAACAGCTCGGCGTGGTGCGGCTCGAGCCCGACGGTACGGGGGTATCGCCGGGCCTCCTCGTCGAGCCGCCGGCTGAAGATGTCGGCGATCTGCTTGTACGCCCGGTACTGCAGCAGCCGCGCGAACAACAGGTCCCTCGCCTCCAGCAGCGCGAGGTCGGCCTCGTCCTCCACCTCGGCGGAGGGCAGCAGCCGGGCCGCCTTGAGGTCGAGCAGGGTGGCCGCGACCACGAGAAACTCGGTCGTCTCGTCGAGATCCCAGTCCGACCCCATGGCCCGGATGTGCGCCATGAACTCGTCGGTCACCTTGGACAGCGCGACTTCGGTGACGTCGAGCTTGTGCTTGGAGATCAGCTGGAGCAGGAGGTCGAAGGGGCCCTCGAAGTTGGAGAGGCGGACCTTGAAGACACCGTCGTCGGGTTCTTGAGGTCCGGAGACGTCCTCCGGCAGCTCGGGGGCGACCGGCGACGGTTCGGGGGCGGCGGGCGGCTCGGGCGCGGCCTGCGGCGCTTCGACGGCCGTCTCCGGCGGTTCGGCAACCTGCGGCTCATTCTCCGGCCGGTCCGCCTCGGGATCTTCCGGTTCGGCAGCAGGCGCTTCCGCAGGCCCTTCAGGCACCGGGGGAGGAACGGGTGGGCACAACGGCCCACCGGCCTCGTGCCGAGACTCGGCCTCAGGCACCGATTCGCTCTCCGCAGGAGGCGAAAGAACCGGCTTCACCGGCGGAGCCACCGGCGCCGCCCCAGGCCCCCGCCCCAACGCACGCCGACGCCCACCGGAGGCACCGGCGCCGGGGAGGGGAACGTCGTTCGAGGTCATGGCCCCCGCAGGCTACCGCTACCGCCCGCGAAGCCGTCGTACGAGGATGCTGGCGTCTCCTCGGGACTCCAGATCGGCGAGGACCACGGCCACCGCCTCGCGGACGATCCGCCCGCGGTCGACGGCCAGCCCGTGCTCACCGCGGAGCACCAGACGTGCGTGCTCCAGATCCATGAGCTCCTCGGCGGAGACGTACACGGTGATCTTCTCATCGTGCCGTTCGCGGCCACTGGGCCGACGCGAGGCCGTCCGCCCACGCTTGCGCGGCGCCGCGGAAGAGGCGGCAGAAGCAGCGGCACCGGACGAGGCAGAACCGCCGGCGGCACCCGCGGGCGCCCCGGCAGAACCTTCCTGCACCCCCTGGCGCCGCGCGGAGCGCTCCGCGGCCGCAGCCCGGCTGCGCGACTCACCGGCGTCGACGGACTCCGCGTCGGCCGCCACGTGCTCCGCGCCGTCGCCGTCACCGCCCTGCACGGGCACCGACTGCGGCGCGTCCTCGGCCGCGGCGGCGTCGCTCTCCCCCGCGGGAGCCGGCACCCGGGCCTCGCCGTTGGCCGGGCGCCGGGGAGTGGACGGCTGGAGCGCCATACCCCCTGTCGTGCGGAACAGTTCGTCGGCCCCCGGCAGACTCACTCGGCGTGACACCGGGCGAGCACCTCCCTGGCGAGCTGACGATAGGCGGCGGCGCCGACGGAGTTGGAGGCGTACGTGGTGATCGGCTCACCGGCGACGGTGGTCTCCGGGAAGCGCACCGTGCGCCCGATGACCGTGTGGTAGACGTGGTCGTCGAACGCCTCGACGACGCGCGCGAGCACCTCACGGCTGTGCACCGTGCGCGAGTCGTACATCGTGGCGAGGATCCCGTCGAGCTCCAGCTCCGGGTTGAGCCGCTCCTGGACCTTCTCGATGGTCTCCGTCAGCAGCGCGACACCTCGCAGGGCGAAGAACTCGCACTCCAGCGGCACGATCACCTTGTGGGCGGCCGTCAGCGCGTTCACCGTGAGCAGACCCAGCGAGGGCTGGCAGTCGATCACGATGAAGTCGTAGTCCGGCAGCAGCGGCTTCAGGGCGCGCTGGAGCGTGGACTCGCGCGCGACCTCGCTCACCAGCTGGACCTCGGCGGCCGACAGGTCGATGTTGCTCGGCAGCAGGTCCATGTTCGGGACCGCCGTCTTCAGGAGCACCTCGTCCGCCGACATGCCCCGCTCCATGAGCAGGTTGTAGACGGTGAGGTCGAGCTCCATCGGGTTGACGCCGAGGCCGACCGAGAGCGCGCCCTGTGGGTCGAAGTCGACGAGCAGGACCCGGCGTCCGTACTCCGCGAGCGCGGCACCCAGGTTGATGGTCGACGTCGTCTTGCCGACGCCGCCCTTCTGGTTGCACATCGCGATGATCTTCGCGGGACCGTGATCGGTCAGCGGGCCCGGGATCGGGAAGTACGGCAGCGGACGCCCGGTCGGGCCGATGCGCTCGCGGCGCTGGCGGGCAGCGTCGGGCGCGAGCGTGGCCGCGTACTCGGGGTCGGGCTCGTACTCCGCGTCGGGGTCGTAGAAGTGCCCCTCGGGCAGTTCGTCGTAGTCGGCGAAGTGGTTGTGGGGCGCGCCACTTCCGTCGCCGGCCATGGCGTTCACGTGATGGCCATCCATGCTCATGTTTGCTGGCTGAGTCACCCCTGAGGTCAGGTGACCCTGGTGGGCTGCGAAGGTGCGCACCGCGACGGAGCCGACAGCCTCGAATCCCGCGGGACCCTGGCCCCGTACCGGCATTCCTGGTTGACCACCCCCGGGAGAAAATGTCGACTCATTCACAAGTCGTCTTACCTCCTTGGGGACCAGGAAACTTCTAGACAGGTCAGCGTGGCACCATGCCGACGGTTGGCGACTCTATGGCGTGTCGGCGGTCCGCAGCAACACAATCCGCCGGACCGGGCAGATGTGTCGACAATGAAACATCCCGCTGTCAAGGGCGTACGGCCGTCGCACGGCAGGTTTCACCGGTGTACGAATCGGTCGAAGGGTTGCGTTCGAGGCGAGTTGACCGAGAGTCGCAAAGTGACCATACACACATCCGGCCGGACCTTTTCGGGCAAGGTCCGGCCGGGTGCGTACGGTTGACGACTCGTGTTGACGTATCGCCTTTACCAGAAAGTGACTTAACCGATCGGCTCAGCCGAGCAGCGATTCGAGCTCCACGTGCTCCAGGTCGTGCGCCTCCGCGACCTCCCGGTAAACCACCTTGCCGTCATGCGTGTTGAGGCCCTTGGCCAGCGCGGGGTCACGGCGCAGGGCCTCCACCCAGCCGCGGTTGGCCAGTTCGACGATGTACGGCAGCGTGGCGTTGGTCAGCGCGTAGGTGGAGGTGTTGGGCACCGCGCCGGGCATGTTGGCGACGCAGTAGAAGACCGAGTCGTGGACCTGGAAGGTCGGCTCGGCGTGCGTCGTCGGGCGGGAGTCCTCGAAGCAGCCGCCCTGGTCGATCGCGATGTCGACAAGGACACTTCCCGGCTTCATGCGCGAGACCAGCTCGTTGGTGACCAGCTTCGGGGCCTTGGCGCCCGGGATCAGGACGGCGCCGATGACGAGGTCGGCCTCCAGGACGGCCTTCTCGAGCTCGAAGGCGTTGGACATGATCGCCCGGACCTTGGTGCCGAAGACCTTGTCCGCCTCGCGCAGCTTGTTGATGTCGCGGTCGAGCAGTGTGACGTGGAAGCCCATGCCGACGGCGATCTGCGTCGCGTTCCAGCCGGAGACGCCGCCGCCGATGACGACGGCCTTCGCGGGCTGGGTGCCGGGGACACCACCGGGGAGCACGCCACGGCCGCCGGCCGAGCGCATCAGGTGGTAGGCGCCGACCTGCGGGGCGAGGCGGCCCGCGACCTCGGACATGGGGGCGAGCAGCGGGAGCGCACGGCTGGGCAGCTCGACGGTCTCGTATGCGATCGCCGTGGTGCCGGACTCGATGAGCGCGTCCGTGCACTCCTTGGAGGCGGCCAGGTGCAGGTAGGTGAAGAGCGTCTGGTCCTTGCGGAGGCGGTGGTACTCCTCGGCGATGGGCTCCTTGACCTTCAGCAGCAGGTCGGCGGTGGCCCACACCTCGTCGGCGGTCTGCAGGATCCGGGCGCCTGCGGCGATGTACTCGCTGTCCGGGATCGACGAGCCGACACCGGCGCCCTGCTCGATGACGACCTGGTGGCCGTGGCGCACCAGCTCGTGCACGCCGGCGGGGGTGATGGCCACCCGGAACTCGTTGTTCTTGACCTCGCGGGGGATGCCGACCTTCACGTCGATCACGGTCCTTGGCTCAGAGGGTGTGGGGGCATTACAAGACATACCCGTGCATGCAGGGCACACCGGGAGACACCGCAGGAGAAGGTGCGGCAGAGCCAGTCTAATGAAGGTGTTCCCGCTGTCTAGCCTTTCATTGCATCAATCTTCAGCGGATGTACTACGGATTTCGCAGGCGTTAGGGTCGCGTTCCGGCTCGAAAGCGCCTTGCTTGGGCCCAGGCTCGGCCGCATCGGACTCCTGAGGCTCCTCCCCCAGCATCCGCTGGGCAGCGCCCCGGTGCAGCTGCGCCGCCGCGGGATCGCCGAGATGTTCCAGGGTGTCGGCGAGCCGCAAGTACAGCGCCGCGTGCAGCCGTGGGTCCTCGGCGCGCCGCGCCAACTCCACCGCCTCCTGGCAGGTACGCAGCGATTCCTCGGGCCGCCCCGCGTACTCCTGGACCCGCGCCACCTCGCTCAACGCCCGTGCGTGGCCCGCGACATCGCCGTTCTTGCGATGCCCGGCGACCGCGGCCCGCCAGCTGCGCAGCGCCTCGCCGTAGCGGCCGGCATAGGTGTGGGCGGCGCCGATACGGCCGTACAGCCGGGCGGCGTCGGCGCGCTCGCTCCGGGCCAGCCGCTGGGCCAGCGCCCGGCCGAACCAGTCGGCGGCCCGGTCGTAGTCCCCGATCTCCAGGTGGGCGCCGCCTACGGATTCCATCGCGCGACCGGTCGCATACGGGTCGTTTGCCTCCCGTCCGGCGTCCAGCGCGGCCCGATAGCGCCCCAGCGCCGCCTTCGTACGCCCGGTCCGGGCGTCGAGGTCGCCGAGGTTCAGCAGGGCCGCGGCCTTCTCACGGGGCAGGTTGCGGCGTTCGGCCACATCGAGGACCAGGCGGTGGATGCCATACAGGTCGCCCGCGGCCGCCTGGGTGCCGAAGTGCACGACCATGGCCCTGACCAGCTGGGACATCAGGCGCCGGGCCAGGGTGTCCAGCTCCCCGTCGGCGACCGCGGCGCGGGCCGAGGCCAGCAGGGCGGGCCTGCGGATGCCGATCCAGTCCGCAGCCGCCCTGGGGTTGGGGAAACGCAGGGCGCGAGGGGTGTCGAGGAGCTTCTGCCGGGCCTCGGGATCGTCGGTCTCGGTGATCGCCCGGCAGGACTGCAGCAGCCGCAGGGTCCGCTCCAGCATGCGGGCACGCGCCAGCTGGAGCTCGCCGGGGCGGTCCTGGGTCTCGGTGAGGGCCTTGAGGAGGGGGTGCAGGCAGGCCGGGACCTCGTACTGGGGCAGTGGCGAGTCGGCCGCGTGCAGCAGGCCGAGGGCGACAAAGTCCTCCAGGGTGGTGTGGGCGCCGTCGACCGAGCTGCCGGCGAGGGCGGATGCGGTGTGCGGGTCGACGAGGCCACCCGGGGCGAGGGAGAGCAGCCGCAGTATCCGGGCGGCGGGGCCCGGTAGGGACGCGTAGACGAGGCGGAAGACCCGGCTGAGCGGTGTGCCCTCGTCGCCCTCGGCATGCACCTGCTTGGCGAGATCGGCGACGGCCGCCTTGGGCCGGGCGGCGAGCCAGCCGCCCGCCAGCTTCAGCGCGGCGGGCTGGCCCTGGCAGACCTCGGCGAGGCTCTCGGCAGCCCGTGGGTCGACGGTGATGCGGACCGAGCCGGCGTACCGGGACAGCAGCTCCACCGCCGACTTGGTGTCCAGGCCGCCCAGCGTGCAGGGCCGCACGCCCGAGATCCCGGTCAGCGGGCCGTGGGAGACGGCCACGACCAGGCACTCCGGGGTGTCCGGCAGCAGGGCGTCGACCTGCTCCGCCTCGGCCGCGTCGTCGAGCAGGAGCAGGATCCGGCGCCCGGCCAGAGCCTCGCGCAGGGCCGCCGTGAGCTCGTCCTCGGCGGCGCCGGCCGGGGTCGGCCGGTCCAGGGCGGTGAGCAGTTCGCGGGCGGTGCGCTCGACGGGGACGGGGGTGCCGTCGGGCTCGCTCAGGCGGGCGCGCAGCACGCCGTCCGCGTAACGGTCCGCCACCTGCCGTACCAGTTCCGCGGCGAGCGCGGTGCGACCCGAGCCGGGACGGCCGGCGATGAGCAGCACGCGCGCGCGTGGCGCCTTGCGGCCGGAGAGGGTGTCCAGACCCGCACGCTCGATGTCGGCGAGGAGCTCTTTCAACTCGCGGGTGCGGCCCAGGAATTGAGTGGGGGATTCCATGTCTGCCGCCCGCCCGCCGGATGCGACCGCCTGTTCCGCCACCGTCATACTCCCTTCCCGCCGAGGGCGGGTTGCCGCAAGAGCACCACACGTGTCCCCGGCGATCCGTATGCTGGCCGGGCACACACCCGAGTCCTGCAGGCACCATTCCGGCTGCGGCCGGTGGACCCGGTTTTTCGGGATGCTGACGGTGTGATGACCGCCGGGCTGACATGCCCGAGCTGCGGGGCGCAGCCCATCGCCTCTGCATCCTTCGCGGATGCTGGACGCGGACTGGGCATCGAAGCCATCGGTGCTCCCGAACTGCAAGCCTGTCGCTTCGGCTACGGGCAGTGGGCAGCCTAGTTCACGCGCTGCGACGATCGCGTCGGAGCACAACGGGAAAGTCCCCCGATCGGATCATCCGACCGGAGGTCTCCCGGTGCTGCTTCCGATGCTGGATCAGGACTCGAAGGGGCGCGCGGGCCAGGGCGCCTCAGCCGGACGGAGCGCGTCGAGCCCGTCGCCGCTCCTCGCGGCGGCCAGCGACAGCGCGCCCACGACGAGGCAGTTGTTGTGCAACTCGCCCGCGAGTACCGCCCGGACGAGCTCGTCGACGGGCATGCGCGCGTGCTCCATGTCGGCCTCCTCGTCCTCCACCTCGAAGCGCTCCCCGTCGGCCTCGGACAGATTGCGGGCGAGGAAGATCCGTACGGCCTCGTCGCAGCCGCCGGGCGTGGTGTACACGTCGGTCAGCACCCGCCAGTCCTCGGCCTTGACGTGCGCCTCCTCGTACAGCTCGCGCTGGGCGGCGTGCAGCGGGTTCTCACCGGGGATGTCGAGCAGGCCGGCCGGGATCTCCCACAGCTTCTGCCGCACCGGGTGGCGGTACTGCTTGATGAGCAGGACGCGGTCCTCGTCGTCCAGGGCGAGGACGGCCACCGAGCCCGGGTGGACCTGGTAGTCGCGCCGGACCACCGAGCCGTCGGGCATGACCACGTCGTCCGTGCGGACGGAGGTCTTGTTGCCCACGAAGGGGGTGTCCGTCGCCCGGACCTCGCACTGCTCGGGGGTGTCCTTGATCGTCATGCCCTGCCCTTCCACGTGCGCAAAGAAAACCGGGGTGCGCACCTTTGAAGGTTTGCACCCCGGCCACCGTACAACTCTCGTGTTACTTCGAATTCTTGCCGACGCCCTCGCCCTGCTGGCGCGCACCCTCAGCCCGCTGGCGCTCGACAGCCGCCTTCACGAGCCCCGCGAACAGCGGGTGCGGACGCGTCGGGCGCGAGCGCAGCTCGGGGTGGGCCTGCGTGGCCACCAGGTAGGGGTGGACCTCGCGCGGGTACTCCACGTACTCGACGAGCTTGCCGTCGGGCGACGTGCCGGAGAACAGGATTCCGGCCTTCTTCTCCAGCTCCGCCCGGTAGGCGTTGTTCACCTCGTACCGGTGACGGTGCCGCTCCTCGACGTACTCCTTGCCGTCGTACACCTCACGCACGATCGAGCCCTCGGCCAGCTTGGCCGGGTACATGCCGAGCCGCATGGTGCCGCCCATGTCGCCCTCACCGGCGACGATGTCGAGCTGCTCGGCCATCGTGGAGATGACCGGGTGGGAGGTGGCGGGGTCGAACTCGGTGGAGTTGGCGTCGCCGATGTCGGCGAGGTGGCGGGCCGCCTCGATGACGATGCACTGCAGGCCCAGGCACAGGCCCAGCAGCGGGATCCTGTTCTCGCGGGCGTACTTGATCGCGCCGACCTTGCCGAGCACACCGCGGTCGCCGAAGCCGCCCGGGATGCAGATGCCGTCCACGTCGGCGAGCTGCTGCTTGGCCCCGGCCGGGGTCTTGCAGTCGTCCGAGGTGACCCACTTGATCTTCACGCGGGCCTTGTTGGCGAAGCCGCCCGCGCGCAGCGCCTCGGTGACCGAGAGGTAGGCGTCGGGCAGGTCGATGTACTTGCCGACCAGCGCGAGGGTGATCTCGTGGTCGGGGTTGTGGACGCGGTCGAGCAGGTCGTCCCAGGTCGTCCAGTCCACGTCGCGGAACGGCAGGTCCAGCTTGCGGACGACGTAGGCGTCCAGGCCCTCACCGTGCACGGTCTTCGGGATGTCGTAGATCGAGCGGGCGTCGGGGCAGGCGACCACGGCCGCCTCGTCGACGTCGCACATCAGGCTGATCTTCCGCTTGATCGCGGTCGGCACCTCACGGTCGCAGCGCAGCACGATCGCGTCTGGCTGAATACCGATGTTGCGCAGAGCCGCAACCGAGTGCTGGGTCGGCTTCGTCTTCAGCTCTCCCGAGGGGCCGATGTACGGCAGGAGCGAGATGTGGACGACGAAGACGTTGTCACGACCGACCTCGTGACGGACCTGGCGGACGGTCTCCAGGAACGGCAGCGACTCGATGTCGCCCACCGTGCCGCCGACCTCCGTGATCACGACGTCGACCTCGTCCGTCGCCATGCGGCGGATGCGGTGCTTGATCTCGTTGGTGATGTGCGGGATGACCTGCACGGTGTCGCCGAGGTACTCGCCGCGGCGTTCCTTGGCGATCACCGTCGAGTACACCTGGCCGGTGGTGACGTTCGCGGAGCCGTCCAGGTCGCGGTCGAGGAAGCGCTCGTAGTGGCCGATGTCCAGGTCGGTCTCGGCGCCGTCGTTGGTGACGAACACCTCACCGTGCTGGAAGGGGTTCATCGTGCCAGGGTCGACATTGAGGTACGGGTCCAGCTTCTGCATGACGACGCGCAGGCCCCGCGCCTTGAGCAGCATGCCGAGGCTGGAGGCCGTCAGGCCCTTGCCGAGCGAGGAGGCGACACCCCCGGTGACGAAGATGTGCTTGGTCGTCGTGGCTGTGCTGTTTCGAAAAGCAGCGGGCGGCATGGCCAAAGGGGGGCTCCCGTGGTCGCGGTCTGGGGTGCGGTACGGCTGTGTGACCGGAGAGTTCTCCGGGGTCGCCGTCGCTGCGGTTCGGGGGTTTTTCTCCCACCGGTCCACGGGCTACCAGGGTATCAGCGACGGGGACCGATGGCTTCCGGCCACGCTCCGCACACGAGTCGCCACGTTCCTGCACAGGCGCCTCGGTTTCTCACCCCTTGCTCACCCGTTCGGCCGACCCGGGTTGCCCGGAGCGGCACGCAGATCATCTACGTGCGTCGTATCCTGCTCGGACATTCGCTGCCGAGCCCGGCCGGCAACACGGCACCACCCCTCGCCCGTAACCACCGGAACAACGAGAGCTCGTCAGTTCGTTGAGCAGAGATTGTTGAGAAGAGACTGTCGTTTTGCCTCACGGCCGAGACGACTGCTTTGCTTCACCGCTCAACGACGCATTACAAAACCCACCCCTTGACCGCACTAGCGAGAGCCCCCTTGCCAGAAGAGGGGGTGACGTGGCCGTTCGACTGGAGTTGCACGTGGCCGGGCGCATCGAAGACTACGCACTCATCGGAGACATGCAGACCGCAGCGCTGGTCTGCCGGGACGGCACAGTGGACTGGCTGTGCCTGCCCCGCTTCGACTCGCATGCCATCTTCGCCGGCCTGCTGGGCACCGAGGAACACGGCTTCTGGCGGCTCGGTCCCGCCCACGCCTCCGACGCCGAACCGCCCACCGCGGCCCGCAGAAGCTACCGCGGTGACTCCCTGATCCTGGAGTCCGAGTGGGACACGCCGCGCGGCACGGTCCGGGTGATCGACTTCATGCCCCCGCGTGACGGGGCGCCCCAGCTGATCCGGATCGTGGAGGGCGTCTCGGGCCGGGTGCCGATGCGCTCGGCGCTCAGGATGCGCTTCTCGTACGGCCGGATCGTGCCGTGGGTGCACAAGCACGAGGGGCGCACGGTGGCCGTCGCGGGCCCGGACTCGGTGTGGTTCGACACCGACCGCGAGACGTACGGCAAGTCGCTGACGACGTACTCCGACTTCACGGTCGGACCGGGCGACCGCTTCGCGTTCACGATCTCCTGGCAGGCCTCGCACAAGGAGCCGCCGCCGCTGCCGGAGCCGGAGCAGTCGCTGGAGGCGACGGAGGACTTCTGGCGGGAGTGGGTCGAGCACTGCACGTACCACGGGCCGTACCGCGAGGCGGTCATCCGCTCGCTGATCACGCTGAAGGCGCTGACGTACGCCCCCACCGGCGGCATCGTCGCCGCGCCCACCACCTCCCTGCCGGAGGAGATCGGCGGCGTGCGCAACTGGGACTACCGCTACACCTGGCTGCGCGACGCGGCGATCACCCTGTCCTCGCTGCTGCGCACCGGCTACCGCGAGGAGGCTCGCGCCTGGCGCGAGTGGCTGCTGCGGGCGGTCGCCGGCGACCCGGAGAACCTGCAGATCATGTACGGCATCGCGGGCGAGCGTGAGCTCGGCGAGGCCGAGCTGGACTGGCTTCCCGGCTACGAGAACTCCGCACCGGTCCGGGTCGGCAACGGCGCCGCGCACCAGCTCCAGCTGGACGTGTACGGCGAGGTCACCGAGGCCCTGCACCTGGCCCACATGACCGGCCTGGCCCGCAGCGACTACGCCTCGCTGCTCCAGCTCAAGCTCATCCGCTACCTCGAGGACCACTGGGACCAGCCCGACGAGGGCATCTGGGAGGTGCGCGGGCCGCGCCGGCACTTCGTGCACTCCAAGGTCATGGCCTGGGTCGCCGTCGACCGCACGATCAAGCTCATCGAGTCCGGCGACGCCGACGGGCCGCTGGAGCGCTGGCGCGAGCTGCGCGACGACATCCACCGGGACGTGTGTGAGAAGGGTTACGACAAGGAGCGCAACACCTTCACGCAGTCGTACGGCTCGAAGGAGCTGGACGCCTCCCTGCTGCTGATCCCGCAGATGGGCTTCCTGCCGCCGGACGACAAGCGTGTCATCGGCACCATCGAGGCGATCCAGCGCGAGCTGTCCACAGCGGACGGCTTCATCCTGCGCTACCCGACGCAGGGCGAGGACGAGGGCGTCGACGGGCTCCCCGGTGACGAGGGCGCCTTCCTGGCCTGCTCGTTCTGGATGGCGGACGACCTGGCGATGATCGGCCGCGTCGACGAGGCCCGCAAGCTCTTCGAGAAGCTGCTCTCCCTGCGCAACGACCTCGGTCTGCTGGCCGAGGAGTGGGACCCGCGCCTGCAGCGCCAGGTCGGCAACTTCCCGCAGGCCTTCAGCCACGTTCCGCTGATCGACACCGCCCTGCGACTGACGGCGTCCGGGGCGTACGGCGGCTGAGCAGGGCCGCGGTACCGCCGCATCGCCGTACCGCTCGACAGGACGGACGTGACGCGCCCGCCTAGCCTGGAAGCAGGCGATTGCCCCTTGCCTTGCCGCTTGTCGGAAGGGGGCGGCCATGGCTTCCCACTCGAAGGCGGGCGCGGCCCTCGCCGCGCTGCGTGAGGATCTCGCCGGTGATGTGTTCGCGCCGGGGGATTTCGGCTACGACGACGCCCGGGTCGTCTTCAACACCATGATCGACCGGCGGCCCGCGGTGATCGCGCAGTGCGTGGACGAGGACGACGTCGTGCGGGCCGTGCGGTTCGGGCGGGAGCTGGACCTCAACATCGCGGTCCGCGGCGGCGGGCACAGCGTCGCGGGAATGGCGCTGAACGACAACGGCCTGGTCATCGACCTGCGCCATATGCGCGCGGTCACCGTGCACCCCGGGGCCGAGGCGGTACGGGTCGCGGGCGGGGCCACGATGAGCGACCTGGACCGCGCCTGCCAGGTGTACGGCCTCGCCACGACCGGCGGCCGGGCCTCGACCACCGGCGTCGGCGGCTTCGTCCTCGGCGGCGGCACCGGCTGGCTGGACCGGTGGTGCGGGCTCGCCGTGGACAACCTGCTCGGTGTGGAACTCGTCACCTCCGACGGCAGCCGGGTGCATGCCAACGCGGACGAGAACCCGGACCTGTTCTGGGCCCTGCACGGCGGAGGTGGCAACTTCGGCATCGCCACCGCGATCACCCTGAAGCTGTACGAGCTGCCCGAGTTCGCCATCGCGCTGCTGCTGTACCGGCCGGAGCTCGGACCGGACGCCGTCCGCACCTTCCGCGACGTGATCGAGTCCGGCCCCGACGAGGTGGGCGGCGGCATCCTGCACTTCACCGGCCCGCCCGAGGACTTCGTACCGCCGCCCCTCGTCGGCTCACTGGTGTGCTGTGCGCTCCTGACGTACGCCGGTGCCGAACAGGACATGCGCAAGTACGCCGAGCCGCTGCTGGCGCTGCCGCACGAGGCGGAGATCGTCGGCGCGATGCCGTACGCCGACGTGCAGTGCATGATCGACGATCCGCCCGGTATGCGGCACTACTGGTCGGCGGAGTATCTGACGGGCGCGCCGGACGACTTCGTGGACGTGTACTGCGCCGACGGGCGGTCCATGCCCGTACCGACCGGCACCCAGCACGTCCTGCTCCCGCAGGGTGGCGCGATCGCCGCCGGACCGCACGAGTACCCGGTGCCCTACCGGGACGCGCCCTGGGCGGTGCACCCGTACGGCATGTGGCAGGACGCGGCGGACGACGAGCGGTGCAGGCAGTGGGTGCGCGGCGTCCGCGCCGACGTGCGGCCGTGGAGCACCGGCGCGGTGTACCTGAACTTCATCGGCGACGAGGGCCCGGAGCGGGTGGTGGCCGGTCTGGGCGCCGAGAACACCCGGCGGCTGGCGGAACTGAAGCGGCGCTATGACCCCGACAACGTCTTCCGGTTCAACCACAACATCAGGCCGGCCTGAGCGCCGTCACCAGGCTTGCCTGAATGCCGTCAGCGTCCGCTCCCCGCCCGGATCGCCTGCCGTCGCCGGGACGAGGGCGATCTCGTCGAGTCCGGCCTCGGCATACTCCTCGACACGCGCGCGTACGGCGTCCAGGTCACCCACCAGCCCGACCATGTCGGCCGCCGCAGCGGGCAGCGCGCGGACCAGGGTGCCGGGGTCGGCACCGGTGCGGGCCAGCTCGACCGCCTCCCTGAAACCGGCCGCCTCGAACATGTCGCTGTAGCCCGGCACCGTCAGATACCCGGCGATGCTCCGCAGGACCTGCGCGAGGGACTGAGGGTCCGGATCGACGGCGGCAGGCAGCCAGGCGGCCAGGGTCGGCGGCGCCGTACGGCCCGCGCGCTCGGCGGCCGCTTCGAGTTTCGCCCGCAGCATGCGGACCTGTTCCGGCGAGACGAGGTCGAGCAGCATGCGGTCGGAGTGCGCTGCCGCCGTGGCGATCGCTCGGTCGCCGAACGCCGCCACGGTGAGCGGGCCGCCTGGAGGCGGGAGGCGGCGCGGAAAGGCACTGCCCGGGACGACCGGCTCGCCGGGCTTGCCGTGCAGGAGGACGCGCAAGGCTGCCGCCGAGGCCTCCATCGCCGCCGCGGGCCGCACTCGCGGCACCCCGTGCACGCCCTCCACCACCCGCTTGCTGGACGTCCCCAGCGCCACCCCGACCGGCCTCCCGGTGACGGCGGCGACCGAGGCGGCACCCCGCGCGATACCGAACGGCTCACGCACCGACACCGCCACGGGACCGGCCGTCAGCGCGACCCGCTCGGTGGCCCGCCCGATCGCCGCGGCGAGGACGAAGGAGTCCCAGGTCGGCCCCTCCCCCGCCCACACCTCGCAGTACCCGAGCCGATCGGCGACCACCGCCACCCGCAACGGCTCCTCGACCTCACTGTCGTCCTCCCGTGCCACGGCAACCACGCTGAAGTCCATACAGGCGCCGCTACCCCGCCGCACGCGCCGTAACCGGCTTCTCCTCCCGTAACGGTCCGGATATGTCGTGGAAGCGTGACCGCGGGTAGCGTCCGGCTCATGGACAGCGGTACGGGCGGTACGGACAGCGGCTTCGGCACCCACGGCGCCGGGATCACCGTGCGGCGGGCTCTGGAGCTGCCCGGCCTGCGCAGCGGGCTCCCCGAGGTCCTGGCGGGCGCCGACCGGCTGGGGCGGACCGTGCGCTGGGTGCACGCGGGCGAGGTGCCCCACATCGCCTCCCTGCTGAAGGGCGGGGAGCTGCTACTGACCACCGGCTACGGCCTCGGTACGCGTCCGGCCGACCAGCGCGCGTTCGTGCGCACCCTGGCCGAGCGCGGCATCGCGGCCCTCGTCATCGAGCTGGGCCCGCGCTTCACACGCCTGCCCGCCACGCTGGTCGACACGGCACGTACGGCCGGTCTGCCGCTGATCCAGCTGCACCGCGAGGTGCCTTTCGTGACGGTCACCGAGGAGATCCACACCGAGATCGTCAACGGCCACTACGCGCTGCTGCAACGGGCGGAGGAGGTGCACCGCCGGTGCACGGAAGCACTGCTCGGCGGCGGCGGTGTGCCCCAGGTGCTCGGCATCCTGGCCGACTTCGGCGGCAACCCGGTCTTCCTGGAGACGACGGACGGCCGGCTGCTGTACGCCGCCGGGGCCGGGCCCGAGGGGGCGGATCCGTTGCAGGTATGGGAAGGGCTGCGGGGGCAGCACAAGGACGCGCCGCCGCCCGCCGGGGCGGTGCTCGTGGATGTTCCGGGGGGCGGCCCGGGGACGGGCTCGGTCCGGGCCCGACTCGTGCTCCTCCCCGTGCGCGGCCCTCTGGCGCCCGTACACCGGATCGCCGCCGAGCGGGCCGCGGGCATCCTGGCCGTGGTGCTGATGCAGGCACGCCAGGAGGAGGAGCTGGCGGCACGCGGTCGCGGCGACTTCCTGACCGACCTCGCGGAGGGCCGGATCGCCGCCGAGGACGCCCCGGCACAGGCGCGCGTACTGGGCTTCAAGCCCGGTGACAGCCCGCTGCTGCCGGTCGTGATGCGGCTGGGGGACGCGCTGTCCCCCAGCGGCGGCTGGGCGGTACTGGCGCGCGCGGTCGGCGAGGAGCTGGCGTCCGTAGGAGTTCCGGTCCTGCTGGGCGTACGCCCGGTCGAGGGCCGCGTCCCCCTGCTCCTGGGCCTGCGTGCGGAGTCGGACCGGTCGGCGGTCGCGGACCGGGTCGCGGCGGCGCTGCGGGCCGGTGTCGAGCGGGCCGGGATCCAGCGGCCGGGCGCGCAGCCGCCGGTCGTGGTCGTCGGCGTCGCGGGCAGCTGGGCGACTGCGTCGGCGGGCCTCAGGCACGCGGCGGAGACGGCGACGGCGGCGCAGGGCCTGTCCGACCGCCCCTGGTACGACGCCCGGCGCCTGGACATCGACCTGCTGCTGTGGCGGCTGCGCGACCACCCGGACCTCGCGGCCTTCGTGGACCGCGCGATCGGCCCGCTCCGCGACCATGACAACCGCTCCCGGCCGCCTCTGCTGCCCACCCTGGAGACGTACTTGGCGCACGCGGGTCGCAAGGCGGAGACGGCCCGCGAGCTGCACCTCAACCGACAGACGCTCTACAACCGCCTCGCCCGCATCGGCGAGTTGCTCGGCACCGACCTCGACGACCCACAGACGGTGCTGGCGTTGAGCCTGGCGCTGCGGGCGCGAAGGCATGCGGGATAGAGGGCAGAAGGGTAGAGGGGTAAAAGAGGTAGAGGGGTCGAGGAGTAGAGACGCGTCCGGCGTCTAGATCATGGGCTGCGGCTGCGTCAACTCGTCGTACACGCTGAGCACTTGGGCAACCGTCTCGTCCTCGGTCGGCCAGGTCGCCGCCTGCCGCCCGCCCCGCTCCTTGAGGAGTTCCCGGCGCTCGGAGTCGCCGAGCAGCCGTACGACGGCGTCGGCGAGTGCCTCCGGGTCGCCGTACGGGACGAGTTCGGCCGCGTCACCGACGAGCTCCGGCACGCCGCCGACCTCGGTGGCGACGAGCGGCACGCGCGCGTGGAGGGCCTCCTGGGCGAGGACGGACCGCGACTCCCAACTGCTCGGCAGGAGCGCGACGTCGGCGGCGGCGAGCAGCTCGGAGACGTCGTCACGCCGTCCGATGAGCCGTACGGGCAGCCCCTCGTCCTCGATCCGCTGCTGCAGAGCGGCCCGCAGCGCCCCCTCCCCCGCGATCACGACCAACGGCACGGGATCGAGCCGCAGCCACGCGCGCGAGGCGTCCAGCAGCACGTCGTACCCGCGATGCCGCTCCAGCGAGCCGACGGCGATCAGCAACGGGCGTCCGGTGGCCCCGAGTTCGGCCCGCACCTTGGGCCGCAGCCGGTCGGGGTCGTCGCGCTCGACGGCACGGCCCGGCCCGGGCATCGCGACGGCGGCGAGGCGGGCGTCCCGCGCACCGGTCCGGCGGGCCCGGTCCACGAGCGCCGATGTGGTCCCGAGCACGACGGAGGCGGCCTTGACGACCCGCCGCTCCAACAGCCGTACGAGATGGGCGCGGGCCCCCTCTGCATGCGCCCGGTCGTGCCAGGTGACGACGAGCGGAGTACGCCGCCCGCTGAGCGCGAGCACGGCACGGAAGGAGGCGTGCAGCCCGTGCGCGTGCACCAGGTCGGCGTCGGCGCACGCCGCCCGCAGGGCCGCCACGGAGGCGGGGTCGCTGCTGCGTGGCACGTGTACGTGCTCGGCGCCGGCCCCGGTGAAGTCGTAGGCACGATCGGCCTCGACAGGGGCACACACGGTGACCCGCACGCCCCGCGCGACCAGGCCCGAGGCCAGCGATCGCACATGCGCGCTACTGCCGGCGTTGCCGCCGCCCAGCACCTGCACGGTGCGCAGCGACGACTGGCCGTGCGGTGAGTGGCTGCTCACGGGGGTCACGTGGCCGGGGCTCCTGGTTCGGGTCGGGCGGTCACGAAGAAAGTACAGAAGGATCGGGCGGAGGGGGTGTACCGCGAGATCCCTACGCGTACGACGTGTTTACGCCAAGGATGCCAGGACGTACGGCTGTTCCGGGCACGGCGGGTGGGCGAAAGCGGCGCAGACGCCGGGCAACGCGACGGGCCGAGTCACCTGCACGAGTGAGGCAGGGTGGGGGGTGTGGCCGAACATGCGCACGTGGAGCATGCCTCGGCGGGGGCACATCGCGAAGAGGCCGCGCCCACAGACTCGGTGACCACGCGTCGGCACGGCAGTTGCGCAACACAGAGCGACAGCGCGACGACTCTGACGGCCCAGTACGGCATGGAGGAGCCGCTCCCCGAGATCCTCGCCGGCCAACGGCCACGACGCTTCCGCACCCGCCGTGAAGCCTCGCGAGCGCCACCCGGACGACCACAGGCGGCGCGGAGTGACACGGCCGGGGGCCACGGCGACGCACGGCCCGTTCCACCGGTGCTCGCGCTACACGTCCGCCCGAGCCGTCGCCAGCAACTCCTCCGCGTGTGCCCGCGCGGTCTCCGAGTCCTCCTGCCCGGCGAGCATCCGGGACAGCTCCCGCACCCGCTCCTCGCCCTCCAGCACCTTCACCCCGGACCGGGTGACCGACCCGTCGTTGGTCTTCTCGACGAGCAACTGCCGGTCGGCGAAGGCAGCGACCTGCGGCAGGTGGGTCACGACGACGACCTGCGCGGTCCTCGCCAGCCGGGCCAACCGCCGCCCGATCTCCACGGCCGCCTTGCCGCCGACGCCGGCGTCGACCTCGTCGAAGAGATACGTCGGCACGGGATCGGTCCCCGCGAACACGACCTCGACGGCGAGCATCACGCGCGAGAGCTCACCGCCGGACGCGCCCTTGGCGATGGGCCGGGGCGGCGCTCCCGGATGCGGAGCGAGCAGCAGCTCGACCTCGTCCGCACCCGACGGCCCGTAGGCGACCGCACGCCCGCCGACCTCCACGCCCTCGGGATCCTCGGTCTGCCGGATGTCGAAGGACACGCGCGCGTGCGGCATCGCGAGCGAGGCCAGCTCCGCCGTCACCGCGGCGGCGAACCGCTCGGCGGCGTCCGTCCGCGCATCGGTCAACGCCTGCGCCAGCCCGCCCAGCTCGGCCCGCAGCGCATCCCGCTCGGCGGTCAACTCGTCGATGCGCTCGTCGTCGCTGTCCAGCTCGGTCAGCCGCGCCGCGCTCTCCTCGGCCCAGGCGAGCACGGAGGCGACGTTCTCGCCGTACTTCCGCGTGAGCCCGTTCAGCGCGGCCCGCCGTTCCTCGACGGCCGCGAGCCGCAGCGGGTCCGCGTCCAGATCATCGGCGTACCCGGCCAACTCCCCGGCGACATCGCCCAGCAGGATCCCGATCTCCCCGATCCGCTCCGCCAGCGCGGCCAGCGCCGGATCGTGCGACCGCACGGCGTCCAGGGCCCGCTGCGCACCGGCGACAAGCGTCGCGGCGTCGATGCCCTCGGGGTCCTCCGGGTTGCCGGCGAGCGCGGCGTGAGCGGCCGTGGCGGCCGACGACAGCGCCTCCGCGTGCCCCAGCCGCTCGGCCTCCTCCGCGAGCTCCACGTCCTCCCCGGCCCGCGGCTCGACACCCGCGATCTCGTCGAGCCCGAACCGCAGCATGTCGGCTTCCTGAGCCCGCTCACGCGCGCGTGTCACGATCTCGTCGAGCTCGACAGAGACGGCCCGCAGCCGCCGGTAGGCCTCGGTGTACTTGGCGAGCGGCACAGCGACGGAATCCCCCGCGTACCGGTCGAGCGCCTGTCGCTGCCGGGCCAGCTTCAGCAAGCCCTGCTGATCGGTCTGCCCGTGCACGGCCACCAGCTCGTCGGCGAGCTCGGCCAGCATCCCCACGGGCACACTGCGCCCACCGAGATGCGCCCGCGACCGCCCCTCGGCGGAAACGGTACGGCTGATCAGCAACGCCCCGTCGTCGAGCTCGGCCCCCGCCTCCTCGACCCGTACGACGACCGGCGCGCCCGAAGGCACGGCGATCCGCCCCTCCACGACCGCCTTCTCGGCCCCGATCCGCACGAGCGCCGGGTCCGCCCGCCCACCGAGCAACAGCCCCAGGCTGGTGACCACCATGGTCTTGCCCGCACCTGTCTCACCCGTGACAGCGGTGAATCCCGGCGACAGCTCGACGACCGCATCGTCGATGACTCCGAGCGACCGTATCCGCATCTCCTCCAACACGGACACGACCTTACGAGGTCGGGGGCGGAGAGTGCGACGGCCCCCGGCCTCAGTCATGTGAAGGTCCAGGTGACGAATGTGTATCGGCAGCACATTGTCACCCAGGCGAGTGTCACTTCCCTCAGGGGCGCGGGGCTGTATCGATGTGCGGCTCCGCCGCGTGGGCGCGAGCAACCACGAACCACCCGCAGCCGCCCGCGCTCCGGCACAACCCCCCACAGACGGCTAGTGAGGCGCCCCCCGCCACCCAGAAACCGGCAACGCAAACTTCGCCACCAACCGATCAGTGAACGAAGCATGATGCAGCCGAGCCAACCGCACCGGCACAGCCCCCCGCCGCACCTCGACCCGCGCCCCCGGCGGCAACTCCACAGTCCGCCGCCCGTCACACCACAACACTCCCGGCGGAATGTGTGGCAGAACCTCCACCGCCAGCACAGAATCCGGCGAGGTCACCAACGGCTTGGCAAACAGCGCGTGCGCCGAAATCGGCACCATCAACAGCGCCTCGACCTCAGGCCACACCACAGGCCCACCCGCGGAGAAGGCATACGCCGTCGACCCGGTCGGAGTCGACAGCACGATGCCGTCGCACCCGAACCCCGTCACCGGCCGCCCATCGATCTCCAGCACGACCTCGAGCAGCTTCTCGGCGCCGGCCTTCTGCACGGCCGCCTCGTTCAGCGCCCAGTCGGTATGCACGATGTCGCCGTTCTGATGCACGACGACGTCGACGGTCATCCGCTCCTCGACCTCGTACGCCTTGGTCACCACCCGGTCGACAACCTTGTCGAGGTCGTCCCGCTCGGCCTCCGCGAGGAACCCGACGCGTCCGAGGTTGACGCCGAGCATCGGCACGCCGGACGCCCGCGCGAACTCGGCGCCCCGCAGCAGCGTCCCGTCACCGCCCAGCACTATCAGCAGCTCGCACCCGTCGAGGCACTGCGGAGTGGCCTCCTTGACGAGCTTCACCTCGTCCGGCAGCGGCAGATCCTCGGCCTCCGCCTCCAGCACCCGCACGCCGATGCCCGAGCGCAGCAGGCCCTTGACCACCAGCTCGGCGCTGCGAATGGCCGCGGGCCGCCCGGTGTGGGCGAGCAGAAAGACAGTACGAGCTCGGTTCTGTGTCAACGCGGCCCCTCCGCAACTGCACGGTCAACGTCGGCCGGGTCCAGGGCGGGCGCCCCGGCACTCAGCCACAGAAAGTACTCGACATTCCCGGAGGGTCCGGGCAACGGACTGGCCGTGACCCCCTTCACCCCGAGCCCGAGTTCCCACGCCTTCTCGGCCACGCCGCGCACGGCCTCGGCCCGCAGCTGGGGGCTGCGGACGACCCCGCCGCTTCCCAGCCGTTCCTTCCCCACCTCGAACTGCGGCTTGACCATCATCACCAGGTCCGCGTTCGGCTTCACGCACCGCACCAGGGCGGGCAGCACCAGTCCGAGCGGGATGAAGGACAGATCCCCCACGACAAGATCCACTGGCTCCCCATCGATCGCTTCGAGCGTCAACTCGCGTACGTTCGTACGGTCCTTGACGGTGACGCGTTCATCACTCTGGAGAGTCCAGGCGAGTTGTCCGTATCCGACGTCGACGGCCACGACATGGGCGGCACCCGACCGCAGCAGGACGTCGGTGAAACCCCCGGTCGACGCGCCGGCGTCCAGCGCCCGCCGCCCTTCCACCACGAGCCCCTGGGGTACGAAGACCTCCAGCGCGCCCGCGAGCTTGTGCCCGCCCCGCGACACGTACTCGGGATCACTGCCGTCGGTCGCGACGACGATCGCCGCCGCGGTCTCCACCTGCGTGGCCGGCTTGGTCGCGACGGTCTTGCCGACGGAGACCCGCCCCGCGGCGATCAGCTGGCTGGCGTGCTCGCGCGAGCGCGCGAGCTTCCGGCGGACCAGCTCCGCGTCGAGACGACGGCGTGCGACTCCTGCCACGTTCGGTTCAGCTCCTGTGCTCGTACGGCAATCGATGGGTGTGACCCGAAGGGTCTCGTTGAGGGGTGGTGGTCGGGTGGCGGGTGGGAGCCGGAGGTCCCGGGTGGGCGTCGAGCGCGGTGAGCGCGTCGCGCAGCCCCCCGTGTACATCCTCGTACACCTCGATGTGCCCGTCCGTGGCGAGGTGGTCGGTATCGCCCAACCGCTCGAGCTGGGCGTCGACGTCGGCGTTGCCGGTGGGGGTGCGGGGGACGTTCAGCGGGGCGGGGGCGGCGGACCTGGGGGTATCCGCCCGGGTTGGGGGATCGTGGGGTGGCCGCTTGCGGTCGTGGCGAGCAGCGCAGACGCCTGCTGCC
>NZ_LLZG01000402.1:15463-56898 GCF_001509475.1 Streptomyces regalis | reverse complement strand
AGGTAGCGGACGTTGGCGGGGCGCGAAATCAATGGGCGGGCGATGCCGCTGAGCTGGGAGCACTGACTCAGCCGGCAGCGGCCGGGGAACGGTAAACGCTCCAATAACCCGGCACCGGGCTTCGCGTCCCCCGGACCGGTCCCACCCGCGCCACAGCACGTCCAGGCCCCGCCGACGCCCGAGACCACGGGTCACGTACCGCTGCCGCCCGGCGGCCCCGTCGCCATGCCGAGCACGCCGCCCGCCACGGCGGCACCCGACCCGACGGCCACGACTCTCGCGGTGCTGCTCATCGGGCCGGCGGGAGCAGGCAAGACGAGCGTGGCCAAGTACTGGGCAGATCACCGCCGGGTCCCCACGGCCCACATCAGCCTCGATGACGTACGCGAATGGGTCCGCTCGGGCTTCGCCGACCCCCAGTCCGGTTGGAACGACAATTCCGAGGCCCAGTACCGCCTCGCCCGCCGCACTTGCGGCTTCGCCGCGCGCAACTTCCTGGCCAACGGCATCTCGTGCATCCTCGACGACGCGGTCTTCCCCGACCGCCCGGTGGTGGGCCTGGGAGGCTGGAAGCGCCATGTCGGCCCGGGGCTGCTGCCGGTGGTTCTGTTGCCGGGCCTGGAGATCGTCCTGGAGCGCAACGCCGAGCGCATGGGCAACCGCCGCCTCACCGACGAGGAGGTCGCCCGCATCCACGGCCGCATGGCGGGCTGGTACGGCTCGGGCCTGCCGATCATCGACAACTCCCAGCTCGACGTCCCACAGACGGCCCAGGTCCTGGACGACGTACTGGCCCGCTCCATCGCCAGCCCCCCGAACTGGTAGCCGACGCGACTGGACTGACCTGAGGGGCGCGGGGCTGTATCGACATGCGGCTCCGCCGCGTGGGCGCGATCGGCCCCCACGCACCTGCAGACGGCACACAACCTCGCGTGGCACCCCGTCTCCCGAACGGCACCTCCCACACCCGCACAATCCAGCGACCGCCCACTCAGACGCCCTCAACCGGCGCCAACCGAGCGGAGCTCTTACGCTCGGGGCATGTCAGAGGTGTACGCCACCCGCCGATCCCGGCTGAGGGACCGCTGCCAGGCCAGCGGCAGCGCCACCGCGCTGATTTCCCGCCCCGCCAACGTCCGCTACCTTGCGGGCGCCGCCCCGCATGGCTCCGTGCTGCTCCTCGGCAAGACCGAAGACCTGCTCGTGTGCGCCGAACCGCTCGACGACCGCCCCACCGAGGGCCGCCCTGATGAGGCACTGCGGATCCACAGCCTCTCCGGCGCCGGAGGCGACCCCGCCGTCGCCGCGGCCGACCTCGCGGCAGCGCAGGGCGGGGTCTGCCTCGCCGTGGAGGAACACCACCTCACCGTGGCCCGCCACAGGGCCATCCGCTCGGTCGTCCCGCGACTACGCCTCGCCGACCTCGGCGGAGCCGTGGAGCAGCTCCGGGTGGTCAAGGACGAGGAGGAGATCTCGTGCCTGAGGATCGGGGCCGAGATCGCCGACCAGGCACTCGGGGAGCTCCTCGAATCCATCCTCGTCGGCCGCACCGAACGCCATCTCGCCCTGGAACTCGAACGGCGCCTGGTCGATCACGGCGCCGACGGCCCCGCCTTCCCGACCTCCGTCGCCACCGGCCCGAACGCCGGCCGACGAGCCCATCGGCCCACCGACCGCCGCGTCGAGGAGGGTGACTTCCTCTCCGTCTGCCTGGGGGCCACGTACCGCGGCTACCGGTGCGAGATCGGCCGTACATTCGTCATCGGTACGTCTCCCGCCGACTGGCAGATCGAGTTGTACGACCTCGTCTTCGCCGCCCAGCGAGCCGGACGGGAGTCGCTGGCGCCCGGCGCCGCGTACCGCGATGTCGACCGCGCCGCACGTCAGGTGCTGGACTCGGCGGGGTACGCTCAGGGCCTTCCGGCCCTCATGGGGCACGGCGTGGGACTCGAAATCGACGAGGACCCGCAGTTGGCTCCCGCAGCCATGGGTAAACTGGACGCTTGCGTGCCGGTCACCGTCGAACCGGGGGTCCACCTCCCGGGCCGGGGCGGCGTCCGGATCGATGACACGCTCGTCGTCCGCCCTGAGGCGGACGGCGGACCCGAGCTACTCACCATCACGACCAAGGAGCTGCTCGCGCTGTAGGAGTGCGTGCGCCGGGGTCGTCCACGTCAGTCCAGGAGATTCCGCAACCGTGGCTTCCACGAACGACCTCAAGAACGGCATGGTGCTCAAGCTCGATGGCGGCCAGCTGTGGTCCGTCGTCGAGTTCCAGCACGTCAAGCCCGGCAAGGGCCCGGCCTTCGTGCGCACCAAGCTCAAGAACGTGCTCTCCGGGAAGGTCGTCGACAAGACCTTCAACGCCGGCGTGAAGGTCGAGACGGCCACCGTCGACAAGCGCGACATGCAGTTCTCCTACATGGACGGCGAGTACTTCGTCTTCATGGACATGGAGACCTACGACCAGCTCATGGTCGACCGCAAGGCCGTCGGCGACGCCGCCAACTTCCTGATCGAGGGCTTCACCGCCACCGTCGCGCAGCACGAGGGCGAGGTGCTCTTCGTCGAGCTGCCGGCCGCCGTCGAGCTCGTCATCCAGGAGACCGAGCCGGGCGTCCAGGGCGACCGCTCCACCGGCGGCACCAAGCCCGCCACGCTGGAGACCGGCCACCAGATCCAGGTCCCGCTCTTCATCACCACCGGTGAGAAGATCAAGGTCGACACCCGCACAAGCGACTACCTCGGCCGGGTGAACAGCTAACCGTGGCTGCCCGCAACACGGCCCGCAAGCGCGCCTTCCAGATCCTCTTCGAGGGCGACCAGCGCGGGGCCGACGTCCTGACAGTCCTCGCGGACTGGATCCGGCTCTCCCGGGCCGACACCCGGCAGCCGCCGGTGAGTGAGTACACGATGCAGCTGGTCGAGGGGTATGCGCAGCACGCGACGCGCATCGACGAGCTGATCGCGCAGTACTCGGTCGGCTGGACGCTCGACCGGATGCCGGTCGTGGACCGCAACATCCTGCGCCTCGGTGCGTACGAGCTGATCTGGGTCGACGAGACCCCGGACGCGGTCGTACTCGACGAGATGGTGCAGCTGGCGAAGGAGTTCTCCACGGACGAGTCGCCCTCGTTCGTGAACGGGCTCCTCGGCCGGCTCAAGGACCTCAAGCCCTCACTGCGCCGGGACGAGGCGTAAGCAGGGAAATCGCCGGAGGGCCCGCAGCGGTGACGCTGCGGGCCCTCCGGCGTTCCTGTACGACTACGCCCCACGAGGCCCTCAGAACGCCGCCGGGGTGGCCGGAACCGTACAGTTCCAGCCACCCCGGCGGCACGTTTCTGCTGAATGGGCCGAACCCGTGGAGCGCTCAGCTCTCCTCGGCGTGGGAGACCGCGCGGCGCGCGTCCGCGTCCAGCACACCCCAGCTGATCAGCTGCTCGGTGAGAACCGAGGGGGACTGGTCGTAAATGACGGCGAGCGTGCGCAGGTCGTCCTGGCGGATCGAGAGCACCTTGCCGTTGTAGTCACCGCGCTGCGACTGGATGGTCGCCGCATAGCGCTGCAGGGGACCTGCCTTCTCGGCCGGCACGTGGGCCAGACGCTCCAGGTCCAGGACCAGCTTCGGCGGCGGCTCGGCGGCACCGCCCGGGGTCGTGCCCGGCAGCAGCTCCTGCACCGGAACGCCGTAGAAATCCGCCAGCTCCGCGAGGCGCTGCACGGTCACGGCGCGGTCGCCGCGCTCATACGAGCCGACCACGACGGCCTTCCAGCGTCCCTGGGACTTTTCCTCGACACCGTGGAGGGAAAGGCCCTGCTGGGTGCGGATGGCCCGGAGCTTGGCCCCGAGCTGTTTGGCGTATTCGCTGGACATATAGCTCCCCGGACACTGTGTCGACGCGACTGGCTTGGCTTCCATGCCGCGCGGTTGGTAACTCACTGTGAGGTTACGCAGCGTTACTCTGGCGCGTCAAGCCGAATGGTCCACACCGACGCTTCCGTGCTATCGGTGGCCGATTGGGCCAAGTGGGTGAACGGGGGTGCCTCCCCGGCCTGCTACGGTGGATGGCGCAAACCAGACGTCCTTTAAGGTCCGTCCCGTGAGGCGGAGAAGGAGGTCCTTTTCGTATGGACAAGCAGCAGGACACGCAAGCGTCCGATGCGCGGCCCGTCCTCGAAGGCCCTGACATCGCGCGGGTGTTGACCCGCATCGCACACGAGATCGTCGAGCGCGCCAAGGGCGCCGACGATGTGGTGCTCCTCGGCATTCCGACCCGCGGCGTCTTCCTCGCCCAGCGGCTCGCCGCCAAGCTCGAGCAGATCACCGAGCGCAAGATCCCGGTCGGCTCGCTCGACATCACCATGTACCGCGACGACCTGCGCATGCACCCGCCGCGTGCGCTGGCCCGCACCGAGATCCCCGGTGACGGCATCGACGGCCGCCTCGTCGTCCTCGTCGACGACGTCCTGTTCTCCGGCCGCACCATCCGCGCCGCCCTCGACGCCCTGAACGACATCGGCCGGCCGCGCGCGGTCCAGCTCGCGGTCCTCGTCGACCGCGGCCACCGCGAACTGCCCATCCGCGCCGACTACGTCGGCAAGAACCTCCCCACGTCGCTGCGGGAGACGGTCAAGGTCCAGCTCGCCGAGGAGGACGGTCGCGACACCGTGCTGCTCGGCGACAAGCAGACCTCCCAGTAGCGCCCACGGCGTACGCCGCTGTCGTACGCCCGCTCAGCGCGCCTACGCGCGCACCCGTCTGCCCCGAATTCTCCTGAATTAACTGCCTTACGGAGCCTGACAGATGCAGCGTCATCTCATCTCGGCCGCCGACCTCACCCGCGACGACGCCGTCCTGATCCTCGACACCGCCGAGGAGATGGCCCGGGTCGCCGACCGGCCGATCAAGAAACTGCCGACCCTGCGCGGCCGCACCGTCGTCAACCTCTTCTTCGAGGACTCCACGCGCACGCGTATCTCCTTCGAGGCCGCCGAGAAGCGCCTCTCGGCGGACGTCATCAACTTCACCGCCAAGGGCTCCAGCGTGTCCAAGGGCGAGTCCCTGAAGGACACCGCCCAGACCCTGGAGGCGATGGGCGTGGACGCCGTCGTCATCCGGCACGGAGCCTCCGGAGCCCCGTACCGCCTGGCCAACTCCGGCTGGATCGACGCCGCCGTGATCAACGCCGGCGACGGCACCCACCAGCACCCCACCCAGGCCCTGTTGGACGCCTTCACCATGCGCCGCCGCCTGGTCGGCCGGGACGCCGGGCTCGGCCAGGACCTCGCGGGCAAGCGCATCACGATCGTCGGCGACGTCCTGCACAGCCGGGTCGCCCGCTCCAACGTCGACCTGCTGCACACCCTCGGCGCCGAGGTCACCCTCGTCGCCCCGCCGACCCTGGTGCCGGTCGGCGTCGAGACCTGGCCCTGCGAGGTGTCGTACGACCTTGACAGCACGCTGGCGAAGACCGACGCGGTGATGATGCTGCGCGTGCAGCGCGAGCGCATGAACGCCGCGTTCTTCCCGACTGAGCGCGAGTACTCGCGGCGCTACGGGCTCGACGGCGACCGCATGGCGCGGATGCCCGAGCACGCCATCGTGATGCACCCCGGCCCGATGGTCCGCGGCATGGAGATCACCGCCGAGGTCGCCGACTCCGAGCGCTGCACCGTCGTCGAGCAGGTCGCAAACGGAGTGTCCATCCGGATGGCCGTTCTGTACCTGCTGCTCGGTGGAAACGAGCCCGCCGTCAGCCACACCCGTACCGAGGAGAAGTAAGAGACATGAGCAAGATCCTGATCCGTGGTGCGAAGGTGCTCGGCGGCGAGCCGCAGGACGTTCTGATCAACGGTGCTGTGATCGAAACGGTCGGCACCGGGCTCTCCGAAGAGGGCGCCGAGGTCGTCGAGGCCGCCGGCAAGGTGCTCCTCCCGGGCCTCGTCGACCTGCACACCCATCTGCGCGAGCCGGGCCGCGAGGACTCCGAGACCGTGCTGACCGGCACGCGCGCGGCGGCCTCCGGCGGCTACACGGCCGTCTTCGCCATGGCCAACACCTTCCCCGTCGCCGACACCGCCGGTGTGGTCGAGCAGGTCTACCGGCTCGGCCAGGAGCACGGTTACTGCGATGTGCAGCCGATCGGCGCCGTGACCGTCGGCCTGGAGGGCAAGAAGCTCGCCGAGCTGGGCGCCATGCACGAGTCGGCGGCCGGCGTCACGGTCTTCTCCGACGACGGCAAGTGCGTCCACGACGCCGTGATCATGCGACGGGCGCTGGAGTACGTGAAGGCCTTCGGCGGTGTCGTGGCCCAGCACGCGCAGGAGCCGCGGCTGACCGAGGGCGCCGAGATGAACGAGGGCGTCGTCTCCGCCGAGCTGGGGCTCGGGGGCTGGCCGGCGGTGGCCGAAGAATCGATCATCGCCCGGGATGTCCTGCTCGCCGAGCACGTCGGCTCCCGCGTCCACATCTGCCACCTGTCGACCGCCGGGTCCGTCGAGATCGTGCGCTGGGCCAAGTCCCGGGGCATCGACGTCACCGCCGAGGTCACCCCGCACCACCTCCTCCTCACCGACGAGCTGGTCCGCACGTACAACCCGGTCTACAAGGTGAACCCGCCGCTGCGCACCGAGCGTGACGTGCTCGCCCTGCGCGAGGCGCTCGCCGACGGCACGATCGACATCGTGGCCACCGACCACGCCCCGCACCCGCACGAGGACAAGGACTGCGAGTGGGCCGCGGCCGCCATGGGGATGGTCGGCCTGGAGACCGCGTTGTCAGTGGTGCAGGAGACCATGGTGGACACCGGGCTCCTCACCTGGGCCGGGGTCGCCGAGCGCATGTCCTTCAAGCCCGCGCAGATCGGGCAGGCGAAGGGGCACGGCCGTCCCGTCTCGGCTGGTGAGCCCGCCAACCTCACGCTCGTCGACACGGAATACCGTGGGTCCGTGGACCCCGCGGGCTTCGCCTCGCGCAGCCGCAACACTCCGTACGAGGGGCGTGAGCTGCCGGGCCGTGTCACGCACACGTGGCTCCGGGGCAAGGCCACGCTCGTCGACGGGAACCTCACGTGACACCTGCAACACTGCTCGCAGCCGGAACCGGGCTCGCGGCCGACCAGAAGTCGGCCGAAGTGACCGACTGGGCCGCCCGCGTCGGCTGGGTCGTCGGACTCGCCCTCTTCGTCGCGCTCGTCTACTGGCTGATGCGCGAGGGCTGGAAGTGGCGCGGCACGCTCCAGGGCGACCTGCCCGAGCTCCCCAGCGCGCCGGACGACCCCGGCCCGGCGAGACTGAGCATGAGCGGCCGCTACCACGGCTCGACCACCGCCGGTCAGTGGCTGGACCGCATCGTGGCGCACGGCCTGGGCACCCGCAGCCGGGTCGAGCTCACGCTGACGGACGCGGGACTGGACGTCGTACGCCCCGGGGCGGCCGACTTCTTCGTCCCGGCCGCACAGCTGCGTGAGGCCCGGCTCGACAAGGGCATTGCCGGCAAGGTCCTGACCGAGGGCGGACTGCTCGTGGTGACCTGGGCGCACGGCGAACGGCTGATCGACTCGGGGTTCCGCTCCGACCACGCGGCGGAGCACAACGAGTGGGTCGACGTCATTAACTCCATGATCAACACCAACAGCACGGAAGGCGCCGAACGATGACGACCTCCACAAGGGGAGCTGCCAAGGTTCCCGCCGTACTCGTCCTCGAGGACGGCCGTACCTTCCGCGGCCGCGCCTACGGGGCCGTGGGGGTGACCTTCGGCGAGGCCGTGTTCTCCACCGGCATGACCGGCTACCAGGAGACCCTCACCGACCCGTCGTACCACCGCCAGGTCGTCGTGATGACCGCCCCGCACGTCGGCAACACCGGCGTCAACGACGAGGACCCCGAGTCCCAGCAGATTTGGGTGGCCGGTTACGTCGTGCGCGACCCCGCGCGCGTGCCGTCCAACTGGCGCGCCAAGCGCTCGCTGGACGAGGAACTGCGCCACCAGGGCGTCGTCGGGATCTCCGGCATCGACACGCGCGCGCTCACCCGCCATCTGCGCGAGCGCGGCGCCATGCGCGTCGGCATCTTCTCCGGCAACGCGCTGCCCGACGCGGGCACCATGCTCGCCGAGGTCCGCCAGGCCCCCGAGATGAAGGGCGCCGACCTCTCCGCCGAGGTCGCCACCAAGGAGCCCTACGTCGTCCCGGCGATCGGCGCGAAGAAGTTCACCGTCGCCGCCGTCGACCTCGGCATCAAGGGCATGACCCCGCACCGCATGGCCGAGCGCGGCATCGAGGTGCACGTGCTGCCCGCCACGGCGACCGCCGAGGACGTGTACGCCGTGAACCCGGATGGCGTGTTCTTCTCCAACGGCCCGGGCGACCCGGCCACCGCCGACCACCCGGTCTCCGTCATGCAGGCCGTGCTGGAGCGCGGCACGCCGCTCTTCGGCATCTGCTTCGGCAATCAGATCCTGGGACGGGCGCTGGGCTTCGGCACCTACAAGCTGAAGTACGGCCACCGCGGCATCAACCAGCCGGTGCAGGACCGTACGACCGGCAAGGTCGAGGTCACCGCGCACAACCACGGCTTCGCCGTGGACGCCCCGACCGACAAGGTCTCCGACACCCCCTACGGCCGCGCCGAGGTCTCCCACGTCTGCCTCAACGACAACGTGGTGGAGGGGCTCCAGCTCCTCGACCGGCCGGCCTTCAGCGTCCAGTACCACCCCGAAGCGGCAGCGGGTCCGCACGACGCCGCCTACCTGTTCGACCGTTTCGTATCCCTGATGGAGGGCCAGCGTGCCTAAGCGCACCGATATCCAGTCCGTCCTGGTCATCGGCTCCGGCCCGATCGTCATCGGCCAGGCCGCCGAGTTCGACTACTCCGGCACCCAGGCGTGCCGCATCCTGCGCGCCGAGGGCCTGCGGGTCATCCTCGTCAACTCCAACCCGGCGACGATCATGACCGACCCGGAGATCGCCGACGCCACCTACGTCGAGCCGATCACCCCGGAGTTCGTCGAGAAGATCATCGCCAAGGAGCGCCCGGACGCGCTCCTGCCGACCCTGGGCGGCCAGACGGCCCTCAACACGGCCATCTCGCTGCACGAGGCGGGCACCCTCGAGAAGTACGGCGTCGAGCTGATCGGCGCCAACGTCGAGGCCATCAACAAGGGCGAGGACCGCGACCTCTTCAAGGAGGTCGTCGAGGCCGTCCGCGGCAAGATCGGCCACGGCGAGTCCGCCCGCTCGGTCATCTGCCACTCCATGGACGACGTCCTCCAGGGCGTCGAGACGCTCGGCGGCTACCCGGTCGTCGTCCGCCCCTCCTTCACCATGGGCGGCGCCGGCTCCGGCTTCGCGCACGACGAGGAGGAGCTGCGTCGCATCGCCGGCCAGGGCCTGACCCTGTCTCCCACCACCGAGGTGCTCCTGGAGGAGTCCATCCTCGGCTGGAAGGAGTACGAGCTGGAGCTGATGCGCGACAAGCACGACAACGTCGTGGTCGTCTGCTCCATCGAGAACTTCGACCCCATGGGCGTGCACACCGGCGACTCGATCACCGTCGCGCCCGCGATGACGCTCACCGACCGCGAGTACCAGACCCTGCGCGACATCGGCATCGCGGTCATCCGCGAGGTGGGCGTCGACACCGGCGGCTGCAACATCCAGTTCGCGGTGAACCCCGAGGACGGTCGCGTGATCGTCATCGAGATGAACCCGCGCGTGTCGCGTTCCTCGGCGCTCGCCTCCAAGGCGACCGGCTTCCCGATCGCCAAGATCGCCGCCAAGCTGGCCGTCGGCTACACCCTCGACGAGATCCCGAACGACATCACGCAGGAGACCCCGGCCTCCTTCGAGCCGACGCTCGACTACGTGGTCGTGAAGGCGCCGCGCTTCGCCTTCGAGAAGTTCCCGAGCGCCGATTCCACACTCACGACGACCATGAAGTCGGTCGGCGAGGCCATGGCCATCGGCCGCAACTTCACCGAGGCCTTCCAGAAGGCGCTGCGCTCGCTGGAGAAGAAGGGCAGCCAGTTCACGTTCGTCGGCGAGCCCGGCGACAAGACCGAGCTGCTGCGCGAGGCCGTGCGGCCCACCGACGGCCGGATCAACGCCGTCATGCAGGCCATCCGCGCGGGCGCCACGCCCGAGGAGGTCTTCGAGTACACGAAGATCGACCCCTGGTTCGTCGACCAGCTCTTCCTCATCAAGGAAATCGCCGACGAGCTCGCCGAGGCGGCCGAGCTGACCCCCGACCTGCTCGCCGAGGCCAAACGGCACGGCTTCTCCGACCAGCAGATCGGCGAGATCCGCGGGCTGCGCGAGGACGTCGTGCGCGAGGTGCGGCACGCGCTGGGCATCCGCCCGGTCTACAAGACGGTCGACACCTGCGCCGCCGAGTTCGCCGCCAGGACGCCGTACTTCTACTCGTCCTACGACGAGGAGACGGAGGTGGCTTCTCGTGAGAAGCCGGCCGTCATCATCCTGGGCTCCGGCCCCAACCGCATCGGCCAGGGCATCGAGTTCGACTACTCCTGCGTGCACGCCTCCTTCGCGCTGAGCGACGCCGGGTACGAGACCGTGATGGTCAACTGCAACCCGGAGACCGTCTCCACGGACTACGACACCTCCGACCGCCTGTACTTCGAGCCGCTGACGCTCGAGGACGTGCTGGAGATCGTCCACGCGGAGCAGCAGGCCGGCCCGGTCGCGGGGGTCGTCGTGCAGCTCGGTGGCCAGACCCCGCTGGGCCTGGCGCAGGCGCTGAAGGACAACGGCGTGCCGATCGTCGGCACCTCCCCGGAGGCCATCCACGCCGCCGAGGACCGCGGCGCCTTCGGTCGCGTCCTTGCCGAGGCGGGCCTGCCGGCCCCCAAGCACGGCACCGCCACGACCTTCGCCGGGGCCAAGGCCATCGCCGACGAGATCGGCTACCCGGTCCTGGTGCGGCCGTCGTACGTGCTCGGCGGGCGCGGCATGGAGATCGTGTACGACGAGGCCCGGCTGGAGTCGTACATCGCCGAGTCGACCGAGATCAGCCCCTCGCGGCCGGTGCTCGTCGACCGGTTCCTGGACGACGCCATCGAGATCGACGTCGACGCGCTCTACGACGGCGAGGAGCTCTACCTCGGCGGCGTCATGGAGCACATCGAGGAGGCCGGCATCCACTCCGGCGACTCGGCGTGCGCACTCCCGCCGATCACGCTGGGCGGCTTCGACATCAAGCGCCTGCGCGCCTCGACCGAGGCCATCGCCAAGGGCGTCGGCGTGCGCGGCCTCATCAACATCCAGTTCGCGATGGCGGGCGACATCCTGTACGTCCTGGAGGCCAACCCGCGCGCGTCCCGCACCGTCCCCTTCACCTCGAAGGCGACCGCGGTGCCGCTGGCGAAGGCCGCCGCCCGCATCTCGCTGGGCGCGACCATCGCCGAACTGCGCGCCGAGGGGCTCCTCCCGGCGAAGGGCGACGGTGGCGAGCTGCCGCTCGACGCGCCGATCTCCGTCAAGGAGGCCGTCATGCCGTGGTCGCGCTTCCGCGACATCCATGGGCGCGGCGTCGACACGGTCCTCGGCCCGGAGATGCGCTCCACCGGCGAGGTCATGGGCATCGACTCCGTCTTCGGCACGGCGTACGCCAAGTCGCAGGCGGGTGCCTACGGTCCGCTGCCGACCAAGGGCCGCGCCTTCATCTCGGTCGCCAACCGCGACAAGCGCTCGATGATCTTCCCGGCGCGTGAACTCGTCGCCCACGGCTTCGAGTTGCTCGCCACGTCCGGCACGGCCGAGGTCCTCAAGCGCAACGGCATCAACGCCACGGTCGTGCGCAAGCAGTCCGAGGGAACCGGCCCGAACGGTGAGAAGACCATCGTCCAGCTCATCCACGACGGCCAGGTCGACCTCATCGTCAACACCCCGTACGGCACCGGCGGCCGCCTCGACGGCTACGACATCCGTACGGCGGCCGTGGCGCGGTCGGTGCCCTGCCTGACGACGGTTCAGGCACTCGCCGCCGCCGTCCAGGGCATCGACGCCCTCAACCACGGTGATGTGGGCGTCCGTTCGCTCCAGGAACACGCGGAACACCTGACCGCGGCCCGCGACTAGCAGCCCTGAGGGGGACACCGGAAACGGTGTCCCCCTCTTCATGAGGACACCGTCTTCATGAGGACCCTGAGGACTCCTGAGATGTACAAGCTTTTCTTCCGTCTGGTTTTCAAACGGATGGACCCGGAGCAGGCCCACTACCTGGCCTTCCGCTGGATCCGACTCGCCGTCAGGATCCCGGTGCTGCGTACCTTCGTCGCGGCCGCGCTCGCGCCCCGCTACAAGGAACTGCGGACCGAGGCCTTCGGGCTGCGCATGCACGGCCCCTTCGGGCTCGCCGCCGGCTTCGACAAGAACGCCGTCGCCGTCGACGGGATGTCGATGCTGGGCTTCGACCACGTCGAGATCGGCACGGTGACGGGGGAGGCGCAGCCGGGCAACCCCAAGCAGCGGCTGTTCCGGCTCGTGAAGGACCGGGCACTGATCAACCGCATGGGCTTCAACAACGAGGGTTCGCTGGCCGTCGCCGCCCGTCTGGCCTCGCGCAGGCCCGTCTTCAAGACCGTCGTGGGTGTCAACATCGGCAAGACCAAGGTCGTCCCGGAGGCGGAGGCCGTCGGCGACTACGTGAAGTCGACGGAGCGGCTGGCACCGTACGCCGACTACCTGGTGGTCAATGTCTCCTCGCCGAACACGCCCGGCCTGCGCAACCTGCAGGCCACCGAGGCGCTGCGCCCGCTTCTGACCGCCGTCCGCGAGGCCGCCGACCGTACGGTCGCGAGCCGCCGCGTCCCGCTCCTGGTGAAGATCGCGCCCGACCTCGCCGACGAGGACGTCGACGCGGTCGCCGACCTGGCCGTCGAGCTGGGTCTGGACGGGATCATCGCCACGAACACCACCATCGCGCGCGAGGGGCTCGGTCTGAAATCCGAATCCTCGCTGGTGAAGGAGACCGGCGGTCTCTCCGGAGCGCCCCTGAAGACGCGCTCCCTGGAGGTGCTGCGGCGCCTGTACGCGCGCGTGGGCGACCGGATCACCCTCGTGGGCGTCGGCGGCATCGAGAACGCCGAGGACGCCTGGCAGCGGATCCTGGCGGGTGCCACGCTGGTCCAGGGATACAGCGCCTTCATCTACGAGGGTCCGTTCTGGGGCCGCGCCATCCACAAGGGCCTCGCAGCGCGCCTGCGCACCAGCCCGTACGCCACCCTCGCCGACGCGGTCGGCGCCGACGTCAGGAAGGCAAGGGAAGCCGCATGACCGCTCTGGAACCCTTCGGTGCACGCCTGCGCCGCGCGATGGACGAGCGTGGCCCGCTGTGCGTCGGTATCGACCCGCACGCGTCCCTGCTCGCCGAGTGGGGCCTGGACGACGACGTGGCCGGCCTGGAGCGGTTCAGCCGCACGGTCGTCGAGGCGATGGCCGACCGGGTCGCCGTGCTCAAGCCGCAGAGCGCGTTCTTCGAGCGCTTCGGGTCCCGCGGCGTCGCGGTGCTGGAGAAGTCGGTGGAGGAGGCGCGGGCGGCCGGTGCGCTGGTCGTCATGGACGCCAAGCGCGGCGACATCGGCTCGACCATGGCCGCGTACGCCGAGGCCTTCCTCCGGCCGGACTCTCCGCTGTTCTCGGACGCGCTGACGGTCTCGCCGTATCTCGGCTACGGGTCGCTGTCGCCGGCGATCGCGCTGGCGCGCGAGAACGGCACCGGCCTGTTCGTGCTCGCGCTGACCTCGAACCCGGAGGGCGGCGAGGTCCAGCACGCGATCCGCGCGGACGGCCGTACCATCGGCGCGACGATGCTGGCGCACCTGACCGTCGAGAACTCGGGGGAGGGGCCCCTGGGCTCCTTCGGAGCCGTCGTCGGAGCCACGCTCGGTGACCTGTCGACGTACGACCTCGACATCAACGGCCCGCTCCTCGCGCCCGGCATCGGGGCGCAGGGAGCCAAGCCGGCCGATCTTCCCCGGGTCTTCGGTGCGGCGGTGCGCAATGTCGTCCCGAACGTCAGCCGGGGTGTGCTGCGGCACGGGCCCGACGTCGTCGCGCTGCGTGACGCGGCGTCACGCTTCGCTGACGAGATCCGGGCGGCTGTGTCGGTCGACTGACCGTCGTCAAGGGCGTTCGAGTTGCCGCGGGAGTCCTCCGATGAGTGGCTCGCGTGCGACTTGAGTCTGAATACATCCTCAAATCCGGGGCATTATGTCTTAAATGTCCGGCCTGGCGGAGGCTGACCAGGACTTTTCCGCTGTTCTCGCTGACTCTGGCGGACTTGGCCGCTAGTCTCCGACGAGAGCCAACGGGCAAGCGTGTTGCTCGTAGCTCCCCAGGTGTGGGGCGACTAGGTTCCTCACCGGTCCGTATCCGACAGTTCAACATCCGAGGTGACGTAGGCGTGGCTCTTCCGCCCCTTACCCCTGAACAGCGCGCAGCCGCGCTCGAAAAGGCCGCCGCGGCTCGCCGGGAGCGGGCCGAGGTCAAGAATCGACTCAAGCACTCCGGCGCCTCCCTGCACGAGGTCATCAAGCAGGGCCAGGAGAATGACGTCATCGGCAAGATGAAGGTCTCCGCCCTGCTCGAGTCCCTGCCGGGCGTGGGCAAGGTCCGCGCCAAGCAGATCATGGAGCGACTCGGCATCTCCGAGAGCCGCCGCGTGCGTGGCCTCGGTTCGAATCAGATCGCTTCCCTGGAGCGTGAGTTCGGCAGCACCGGCTCCTGAGTCCGGGGTACTCCGGACGGGGAGTCCCGGGCACTCCGGGATTGCTGGAATAATCGCTGCATGAGTGAACGTCCGCGACTGACCGTGCTCTCCGGTCCCTCCGGGGTCGGCAAGAGCACGGTCGTCGCCCATATGCGCAAGGAACACCCCGAGGTCTGGCTCTCGGTGTCGGCGACGACCCGCAAGCCCCGTTCTGGTGAGCGGCACGGAGTCCACTACTTCTTCGTCACGGACGACGAGATGGACAAGCTGATCGCCAACGGCGAGCTGCTGGAGTGGGCCGAGTTCGCCGGCAACCGCTACGGCACGCCGCGTGCGGCTGTGCTGGAGCGGCTGGAGGCGGGTGAGCCGGTGCTCCTGGAGATCGACCTCCAGGGCGCCCGGCAGGTCCGCGAGTCCATGGCCGAGGCCCAGCTGGTGTTCCTGGCTCCTCCCTCTTGGGAGGAGCTCGTGCGCAGACTCACCGGACGTGGCACCGAGCCGCCCGAGGTGATCGAGCGCCGCCTGGACGCGGCGAAGGTCGAGCTGGCGGCCGAGCCGGAGTTCGACGTGACCTTGGTCAACACCTCCGTCGAGGACGTGGCCCGCGAGCTGCTAGCCTTGATGGACGTTGTGTGATCGTGGCTGATCGTTGAAGCTTGGTCGTTTCGCTCAGGCTTGATCACTCACCCTGAATCTTTCCCATCCATCGGAAGGTAGAGCGTGTCCTCTTCCATCTCCGCGCCCGAGGGCATCATCAACCCGCCGATCGACGAGCTCCTCGAGGCCACCGACTCGAAGTACAGCCTCGTGATCTACGCGGCCAAGCGGGCCCGCCAGATCAACGCGTACTACTCGCAGCTCGGCGAGGGCCTCCTCGAGTACGTCGGTCCGCTCGTCGACACCCACGTCCACGAGAAGCCGCTCTCGATCGCCCTGCGCGAGATCAACGCGGGTCTGCTGACGTCCGAGGCCGTCGAGGGCCCGGCGCAGTAAGTAGTATTTTCAGCTTTGAGCTGGCTTTTCCACAGGCCCGGCAGTGTCACTGCCGGGCCTGTGGTCTGCTCGGGGGTGCGGGGGTCGGCCCCCGCTGTGATGCAGCATGGAGTCGTCGGTTCAACGGTCGGTTCAACGAGTGGGAGGCCCGGTGGACAAGCCCAAGGTCGTTCTGGGGGTCAGCGGTGGCATCGCCGCTTACAAGGCCTGTGAGCTGCTGCGCAGACTCACGGAGTCCGGGCATGACGTCCGGGTCGTGCCCACCGCCTCCGCGCTGCACTTCGTCGGCGCCGCCACCTGGTCCGCCCTGTCCGGCCATCCCGTCTCCACGGAGGTCTGGGACGACGTCCACGAGGTCCCGCACGTCCGCATCGGCCAGCAGGCCGACCTGGTGGTCGTCGCCCCGGCCACGGCCGACACGCTCGCCAAGGCCGCACACGGCCTCGCCGACGACCTGCTGACCAACACCCTGCTCACCGCCCGCTGCCCGGTCGTCTTCGCGCCCGCCATGCACACCGAGATGTGGGAGCACCCGGCCACGCAGGAGAACGTGGCGACGCTGCGCCGCCGCGGCGCTGTCGTCATCGAGCCCGCCGTCGGCCGCCTCACCGGCGTCGACACCGGCAAGGGCCGGCTGCCCGAGCCTGCGGAGATCTTCGAGGTCTGTCGCCGGGTCCTGGCCCGGGGCGTCACCGAGCCGGACCTCAAGGGCCGGCACGTCGTCGTGAGCGCCGGCGGCACCCGCGAGCCCCTCGACCCCGTCCGCTTCCTCGGCAACCGCTCCTCCGGCAAGCAGGGCTACGCCCTCGCCCGCACCGCCGCCGCCCGAGGTGCCCGCGTCACGCTGCTCGCGGCGAACACCGGGTTGCCCGACCCGGCGGGCGTCGACGTCGTCCAGGTCGGCACGGCCGTACAGTTGCGGGAAGCGGTCCTCAAGGCGGTCACGGACGCCGACGCGGTGGTGATGGCGGCCGCCGTCGCGGACTTCCGCCCGGAGACGTACGCCACCGGAAAGATCAAGAAGAAGGACGGCCAGGACCCGGACCCCATCGTCCTGGTGCGGAATCCGGACATCCTCGCGGAGATCTCGACCGCCCGCGCCCGCCCCGGCCAGGTGATCGTCGGCTTCGCCGCCGAGACGGACGACGTCATGGCCAACGGCCGTAAGAAGCTGGAGCGCAAGGGCTGCGACCTCCTGGTCGTGAACGAGGTGGGCGAGCGCAAGACCTTCGGCTCGGAGGAGAACGAGGCGGTCGTCCTGGGCGCCGACGGCAGCGAGACCCCGGTACCGCACGGGCCCAAGGAGGCCCTGGCCGAAACTGTGTGGGACCTGGTGGCGCGGCGACTGGGGTGAATGTTTGATGCGCTGCGGGCTTCGGTCGAGCCTTGCTCGATTCGGGTGTGGCGCCCCTGGCCAAGGGCGCCTGGCATTGGGCAGAATGCCCGTGCCGCAGGTCACAGCGCTCCCGAGAGGCGAGACAGGGGCCCCGTGGCCGAGCGCGACAGATAAACTGTCCTCGGACGACGCCGGGCGCAGCCCCCGTCCCGTCCGCCAATGATCAGCCAGCAGCCGCTGCAACCACAGGGAGCGTTGTGTCCCGTCGCCTGTTCACCTCGGAGTCCGTGACCGAGGGTCACCCCGACAAGATCGCTGACCAGATCAGCGACACCATTCTCGACGCGCTTCTGCGCGAGGACCCGACCTCTCGGGTCGCCGTCGAGACCCTGATCACGACCGGTCTGGTGCACGTGGCCGGAGAGGTCACGACCAAGACGTACGCGGACATCGCGACGCTGGTCCGCAACAAGATCCTCGAGATCGGCTACGACTCCTCGAAGAAGGGCTTCGACGGCGCCTCCTGCGGTGTCTCCGTCTCGATCGGCGCGCAGTCGCCGGACATCGCGCAGGGCGTGGACACGGCGTACGAGACCCGCGTCGAGGGCGACGAAGACGAACTGGACCGCCAGGGCGCCGGTGACCAGGGCCTGATGTTCGGCTACGCGACGGACGAGACGCCGACGCTGATGCCGCTGCCGATCTTCCTGGCGCACCGCCTGTCCAAGCGCCTCTCCGAGGTCCGCAAGAACGGCACCATCCCCTACCTGCGCCCGGACGGCAAGACGCAGGTCACCATCGAGTACGACGGCGACAAGGCGGTCCGCCTGGACACGGTCGTGGTCTCCTCGCAGCACGCGAGCGACATCGACCTGGACTCGCTCCTCGCGCCCGACATCCGGGAGTTCGTGGTCGAGCCGGAGCTGAAGGCCCTCCTCGACGACGGCATCAAGCTCGACACCGAGAACTACCGCCTCCTGGTCAACCCCACCGGCCGCTTCGAGATCGGCGGTCCGATGGGTGACGCGGGCCTGACCGGCCGGAAGATCATCATCGACACGTACGGCGGCATGGCCCGCCACGGCGGTGGCGCCTTCTCGGGCAAGGACCCGTCCAAGGTGGACCGCTCGGCGGCGTACGCCATGCGCTGGGTCGCCAAGAACGTCGTCGCCGCGGGCCTTGCCTCCCGCTGCGAGGTGCAGGTGGCGTACGCGATCGGCAAGGCCGAGCCGGTCGGCCTGTTCGTGGAGACCTTCGGCACGGCCAAGATCGACGCCGAGAAGATCGAGAAGGCCATCGACGAGGTCTTCGACCTCCGCCCGGCCGCGATCATCCGCGACCTCGACCTGCTCCGCCCGATCTACGCCCAGACCGCGGCCTACGGCCACTTCGGCCGTGAGCTGCCGGAGTTCACGTGGGAGCGGACGGATCGGGTGGAGGCGCTGCGGAAGGCTGTCGGGCTGTAGGGCCTGACTCCACGGGTTTGTACGAGGCCCGGCGTCCTTTTGAGGCGCCGGGCCTCGGTGTTGCCCGATGCCCGCGTGGAAAGCAGCGAGCGGTGTGCGAGGCGGGCGAGTGGGCCGGGGGAGCGTGTGTACCGCCGCTGTGGGGGACTCGGGCACCGTCGGTTGTCAGTGGCGTTTGGTAAGAATGCAAGCGTGAGCAGCGAGAACGCGAACGGCGGTGGCGGGGCCGAGGGGGCGCCGCCCGAGCAGCTTGCACTCATTCGGGAGAGTGTGCGGAAGGCCAAGGTGCCCAAGGCCAAGCCGCGGACCTGGCGGGGGGCCGCGCTGGCCAAGGAGTTGCCCGTGGCGCGGGTGCTGGTCGACAAGGGTGTGCTGCACCTTGATCGGTACTTCGACTATGCCGTGCCGGAGGAGCTCGATGCCGACGCGCAGCCCGGGGTGCGGGTGCGAGTGCGGTTCGGGGCCGGGCGGCATCGGGTGCGGGACGGGCGGCGTGAGGGCGGGGGCCTCATCGACGGGTTCCTGGTCGAGCGGGTTGCCGAGTCCGACTACTCCGGGCCCCTTGCGGCGCTCGCGCAGGTCGTTTCGCCTGAGCGGGTGTTGAGCGAGGAGCTGTTGGGGCTCGCGCGGGCCGTTGCCGATCGGTATGCCGGGGGGCTTGCCGATGTGTTGCAGCTGGCCGTGCCGCCGCGTAGTGCGCGGGCCGAGCAGCGGCCTTCGCCGGAGGCGCTTGCGGCTCCCGGTAGGCCCGAGGTGGGGTCCTGGGGGCGGTATGAGCGGGGGGCCGTCTTCTTGGAGGCGCTGGCCTCCGGGGGTGCGCCGCGGGCCGTGTGGAATGCGCTGCCCGGGCCCGAGTGGAGTGAGGAGCTGGCACGTGCCGTCGTGGCGACGCTGGCTTCCGGGCGTGGGGCGCTGGTCGTCCTGCCGGACGGGCGGGCCGTCGCGCGGGTGGATGCCGCCCTGACGGCGCTGATGGGGGCGGGGCGGCATGCGGTGCTCACCGCCGATGCCGGGCCCGAGAAGCGGTATCGGGAGTGGCTCGCGGTGCGGCGGGGTGCCGTGCGGGCGGTCGTGGGGACCCGGGCCGCCATGTTCGCGCCGGTGGAGGATCTCGGGCTGGTCGCGCTGTGGGACGACGGCGACGACAGCCACAGCGAGCAGCACGCCCCGCAGCCTCATGCGCGTGAAGTGCTGCTGCTGCGGGCCGCGCAGGACAAGTGTGGGTTTCTGCTGGGGAGTTGGAGCTGCACCGTGGAGGCCGCCCAGCTTGTGGAGAGCGGCTGGGCCCGGCCGCTGGTCGCCGGGCGGGAACGGGTGCGGGGCGCGGCTCCGCTCGTACGGACCGTGGGGGATGCGGATCTTGCGCGGGACGAGGCGGCTCGGGCCGCCCGGCTTCCCACTCTCGCCTGGCAGGTGGTGAGGGAGGGGCTGCGGCAGGGCCCGGTCCTCGTGCAGGTACCTCGGCGGGGGTACGTGCCGCGGATGGCCTGTGCCAACTGCCGGGCGCCCGCTCGGTGCCGGCACTGCTCCGGGCCCCTGGAGGCGCAGGGCTCCGGGGCCGAGCTGCGGTGCGGGTGGTGCGGGCATGAGGAGGGTGCCTGGCACTGTCCCGAGTGCGGTGGGTTCCGGCTGCGGGCCCAGGTGGTGGGGGCGCGGCGGACCGCCGAGGAGCTGGGGCGTGCCTTTCCCGCCGTTCCGGTGCGGACCTCCGGACGTGAGCATGTGCTGGACACCGTGCCGGGCACGCCCTCGCTGGTCGTCAGTACGCCGGGGGCCGAGCCCGTAGCGGAGGGCGGGTATGCGGCGGCCCTGCTGCTGGACGGCTGGGCCATGCTCGGGCGGCCCGATCTGCGAGCGGGGGAGGACGCCCTGCGGCGGTGGATCGGTGCTGCCTCGCTCGTGCGGCCGCAGACTGCCGGCGGGACGGTGGTCGTCGTCGCCGAGCCCACGCTGCGGCCCGTGCAGGCGCTGGTGCGGTGGGATCCCGTCGGGCACGCGGTGCGGGAGCTTGCCGAGCGGGCCGAACTGGGGTTTCCGCCGGTGTCCCGGATGGCTTCCGTGGCGGGGCCGGGGGAGGCGGTCGCCGAGTTTCTCCGTACGGTCGAACTGCCGCCGGAGGCCGAGGTGTTGGGGCCCGTGCCGATGCCCGTCACTGCGGTGGGGCGGCCCCGGCGCGCGGGGGCACCGCCGCCCGGGGAGCACTGGGACCGGGCGCTGATCCGGGTGCCGCCCGGGAGCGGGACCGCGTTGGCTTCCGCGTTGAAGGCCGCTCAGGCGGCGCGGATGGCGCGGGGCGGTGGGGATGTGGTTGCGGTGCGGGTTCGGATTGATCCGCCTGATATCGGGTGAGCCTGCCGTTGCCGTTTGCCGCCTGTCGGTTTGCGGTCCTCTGCCCGTGAGGCCGGCTTTCCGCGGCCCGGCATGCCGCTGCCCTCCCGGTTGCGTTCCAGGAGGGCAGAGTGAGGAGGCGTCAGCCGTTGCGCGGGCCGGGGAACGCCGTAGGCCGGGCCTCGTCGCGGAGGGCGGGGCTGCCGGCCGTCGGCTGTGTCGGCATGGAACGGGCCGCGGGGACCGTCGGCACCGTGGGGAGGGCGGTGGTGACCGTCCGGGATCCCGAAGTCTCGGTCGCACGCTCGTTCTCCGCCGCCGACTGGGCGGCGGCACGGCGGGCACCGTAGCGGCGGTGGACCGCCTGCTTGGTGACGCCGAGGGCGGAACCCACCGCGTCCCAGGAGAAGCCGAGCGAGCGGTCGAAGTCCACGGCTGCCGTGACCAGGGTTTCGACGCTGTCCCGCAGCTCCTGGGCGAGACGGACGGTCGGGGCGGGGGCACGTCCGTAGACGACGAAGCCCGTGGAGGGACCGGAGCGGCGCGGGCGGTAGACGTTGCCCAGTTGGGCGGTGAGCGTGCGCAGTGCGTCCACCTGCCGGCGGACCCGCTCGATGTCCCGCACCAGCAAGTGCAGGCTGGCCCGAGCCTGGGCGTCGTGGGTTGCGTGGTCGGCCATGAACAAGCCTCTCGAACCGGCGTGAAAAGGAGAGGGCCGCGAATTCGGCGCATGCGGCCCGTTGTGGTCAACTCTTTCTTGACCAACGCGGGAGCGCTCCGCGGGTCACGCAGTGGGGGCGTGTGGGCATATGCCTACGCCCCTGGGTGGGGGTACGCGCCTCGGCCTTCGGCCTTGGATGCTTCCCCGCCTTCGCACCACCGGTTTCCAGTCGGCCAAGAGGCTGGACTCTCCTGTGGAGTTGCCCGCCGGCGGCGGCTTTCCGTTCGTGGCAGGGGCGTACCGGGGCTTTCAGGGGGCGCATTCGGTCGTGGCGTTGCCGACGTGAGCCCCTGCGCCCTGCACCCATAGACTTGTGTGTTGCCCCAACCAACCCCGCCCGAGAGGCCCGTACCCACCCATGAAGCTTGTCTTCGCCGGTACCCCCGAGGTCGCCGTTCCCGCTCTGGACGCTCTGATCGCCTCCGGGCGGCACGAGGTGGCCGCCGTCGTCACGCGGCCCGACGCGCCGGCCGGCCGTGGGCGCAGGCTGGTGGCGAGTCCGGTGGCCGAGCGGGCCGTGGAGGCCGGGATCGAGGTGCTCAAGCCCGCCAAGCCGCGTGACCCCGAGTTCCTCGAGCGGCTCAGGGAGATCGCGCCCGACTGCTGTCCCGTCGTGGCCTACGGCGCCCTGCTGCCCCGCGTCGCCCTCGACATCCCGGCCCATGGCTGGGTCAACCTGCACTTCTCGCTGCTGCCCGCCTGGCGTGGGGCCGCGCCCGTGCAGCACGCCATCATGGCGGGCGACGAGATCACCGGAGCCTCCACCTTCCTCATCGAGGAAGGGCTCGACTCCGGGCCCGTCTACGGCACCGTCACCGAGGAGGTCCGGGCCACCGACACCAGCGGTGACCTGCTGACCCGCCTTGCCTTCGCGGGGGCCGGGCTGCTCGCGGCGACCATGGACGGGATCGAGGACGGCACGCTGAAGGCCGTACCGCAGCCGTCCGAGGGGATCACCCTCGCCCCCAAGGTCAACGTCGAGGACGCTCACATCGACTGGAGCGCTCCCTCCCTGCGCGTCGACCGTGTCGTGCGCGGCTGCACCCCTGCCCCGGGTGCCTGGACGGTCTTCCGTGGCGAGCGGCTCAAGCTCATCCAGGTGCAGCCGGTGCCCGGGCGGGACGATCTCGCTCCCGGTGCGCTCTCCGTCGGGAAGAACAACGTGTACGTCGGAACCGGGTCGTACGCCGTCGAGCTGCTGTGGGTGCAGGCGCAGGGCAAGAAGCCGATGCGGGCCGCGGACTGGGCGCGGGGCGTGCGGATCGGGGACGGGGAGAGCCTCGGGGCCTGACCGACGGTGCCTGACTGACGGTGCCTGACCGGGACGGCCTCGGGGCGTCACCAGCCGTACGCCTGGCCGAGGGTGCGACGTAGGCTGGTCGTACATCTCATCCAGCAATCCGGAGCACCTTTTCGTGAGCGACACCTCCCGTCGGCCCCGCAAACCCGGCAAGCCCTACCGACGGCCCAAGAAGGACCCCGTCCGCGTTCTCGCCTTCGAGGCGCTGCGTGCCGTGGACGAGCGGGACGCGTACGCCAACCTCGTGCTGCCGCCGCTGCTGCGCAAGGCGCGGGAGAAGGGCGACTTCGACGGGCGGGACGCCGCGCTCGCGACCGAGCTCGTGTACGGGACGCTGCGGCGGCAGGGGACGTACGACGCGGTCATCTCCGCGTGTGTGGACCGGCCGCTGCGCGAGGTCGACCCGCCGGTGCTCGATGTGCTCAGCCTCGGTGTGCATCAGCTGCTCGGGACGCGGATTCCGCCGCATGCCGCCGTGTCCGCGTCCGTGGAGCTCGCGCGTGTCGTTCTCGGTGACGGGCGGGCCAAGTTCGTCAATGCCGTGCTGAGGAAGGTCGCCCAGGACGATCTCGACGGGTGGATCCAGCGGGTCGCTCCGCCCTACGACGAGGATCCCGAGGAACATCTCTCCGTCGTGCACTCGCATCCGCGGTGGGTCGTCTCGGCGCTGTGGGACTCGCTCGGTGGTGGACGGGCCGGCATCGAGCGGTTGCTGGAGGCCGACAACGAGCGGCCCGAGGTGACGCTGGTCGCACGGCCGGGGCGGGCCACGACCGCGGAGCTGCTCGGTGAGGAGGCCGCCGTCCCGGGGCGTTGGTCACCGTATGCCGTGCGGCTGACCGAGGGCGGGGAGCCCGGTGCGATCGAGGCCGTACGGGAAGGGCGTGCGGGGGTGCAGGACGAGGGGAGTCAGCTGGTTGCCCTTGCGCTTGCCAACGCGCCGCTGGAGGGAACCGACGAGAAGTGGCTTGACGGGTGTGCCGGGCCTGGGGGCAAGGCGGCGCTGCTCGGGGCGTTGGCCGCCGAGCGGGGGGCCAGGCTGCTTGCCTCCGAGAAGCAGCCGCATCGGGCGGGGCTCGTGGCGAAGGCCCTGGAGGGCAACCCGGGGCCGTATCAGGTCATCGCTGCGGATGGGACGCGGCCGGCTTGGCGGGCCGGGAGTTTCGACCGGGTGCTGATGGATGTTCCGTGCACCGGGCTGGGGGCTTTGCGGCGGCGGCCGGAGGCGCGGTGGCGGCGGCGGCCGGAGGATCTGGAGGGGTTTGCGCCTCTGCAGCGGGACTTGTTGCGGGCGGCTCTTGATTCTGTGCGGGTGGGTGGGGTCGTCGGGTACGCCACGTGTTCGCCGCATCTTGCCGAGACGCGGGCGGTTGTCGAGGACGTGTTGAAGCAGCGGGCTGATGGTGAGCTGATCGATGCTCGGGCGTTGTTCCCCGGGGTCCCGGAGTTGGGGGAGGGGCCTGATGTGCAGTTGTGGCCTCATCTGCATGGGACGGATGCGATGTATGTGGCGCTGATTCGGAAGGTGGGTGAGGTGGGCTGAGGCGGGCCTTGGCTGTTTTCGCCCCCGCCGCCCCTACCCGTCCCCCGCTTCGGCCCTGAACGGGCCTCGTCCTCAAACGCCGGACGGGCTGAATGATCCTGACACCCCGCCCCCGTCCTCCCGCGCCAGCCGATGCGGCCACCACACCCTCGGGCCCACGTCCAGGAACAGCGCCGTCACCAGGACCGAGCGCACGATGAACGTGTCCAGGAGTACCCCCAGTGCGACCGCGAAGCCGATTTCGGCGAAGGCGACCATGGGGAGGGTGCCCAGGGCGGCGAAGGTGCCGGCGAGGACCAGGCCGGCCGAGGTGATGACGGCGCCGGTGGCGGCGAGACCGGTGACGACGCCGGCGCGGGTGCCCTGGTGGGTTGCCTCCTCGCGGATGCGGGTCGTGAGGAAGATGTTGTAGTCGATGCCCAGCGCCACCAGGAAGACGAAGACGAACAGCGGGAAGTCGGTCGTTTCGCCCGCGTAGTCGAAGAGGTGGCGGAAGGCCAGTGCGCTGATGCCCAGCGCGGCGGCGAACGACAGGATCACCGTGCCGACCAGCAGGAGTGGGGCGATCAGGGCGCGGAGCAGGGCGCAGAGGATCAGCAGGACCACGACCAGGACCAGCGGGATGATCAGTATGTTGTCGTGGGTTGTCGCCTTGTCCATGTCCAGGAGGGCTGCCGTACCGCCGCCCACCTGGGCGTCCGCGTCCGGCACGTCGTGGACGGCGTCGCGGACCCGTTCGACGGTCTGTTTCGCGGCCTCGCTGTCGGCGGGGGGCGTCATGGTCGCCTCGAAGAGCACCTTGCCGTCGTACGACGGTTTCGTGCCCGGGGGGAGGCCCAGCGAGTCGGGGACGACGCCTTGTGTGTCGGCTACGGCGCGGCCCACCTGCACGGCCTGTGCCTGGTTGCTGACGATGACCAGCGGGTCGCCGCTGCCGGCCGGGAAGTACCGGGCGGAGACCTCCTGGCCGGTGATCGAGTCGGGCTTGTCGGTGAACGCGTCGGCGTTGCTCAGCCCCTCGGCGCGCAGTTGGATCAGGCCGAGGGAGCAGACGGCCAGGGCTATGGCAGTGACGGCCCAGACCATGCGTGGGCGGTGGGCGATACGGCGGCCCATGCGGGCCCAGACGCCTCGCTTCTCCGGGTTCTCCGTACCCATGTGCGGGATCACCGGCCAGAAGATCCAGCGGCCGCAGATGACGAGGAGGGCGGGGAAGAGGGTGAGCATGGCCAGGAGGCCCACCGCTACGCCGATCGCGGCTACCGGGCCGAGGCCCCTCGTCGAGTTCATCTCCGCCGCCAGCAGCACCAGCATGCTCAGGACGACGGTCGCGCCGGAGGCTAGTACTGCCGGGCCCGCCCGGTGCAGGGCCAGGGCCATCGCCTCGTGGCGGTCATCGTGGCGGCGCAGTTCCTCCCGGTAACGGGCGACGAGCAGGAGTGCGTAGTCCGTGCCCGCGCCGAAGACCAGGACCGTGAGGATGCCGGCGCTCTGGCCGTTGACGGTCAGGCCGCCGTGCTCCGCCAGGAGGTAGATGAAGGCCTGCGCGGTGAACAGGGCGACGATCACGGCGAGGAGGGGGATCAGGAGCAGGGTCGGGCTGCGGTAGGTCAGCAGGAGCATGACGATGACCACCGTCATCGCCGAGAGCAGCAGGGTGGAGTCGATGCCCTCGAAGGCCTCGGCGAAGTCCGCGGACGTGCCGCCCGGCCCCGTGATGTGCACGGCCAGCCCGCCGCCGCCCTCGCCGACGACGTCCCGGATGGAATCGACGGCGGGCGCGATGCGCTCCCAGCCCTTCTCGTCCATGGTGATCGGGACCTGGACCTGGGCCGCGCGCGGATCCACCTCGCGGTCGAAGACCGGCCCCCGCGTCCCGGCGCCCCGTATGCCGTGGTCGGTCAGCTGCTTGAGCTCGGCCACGTCCTCGGTGATCGCAGCCCGGTCCTGGGCCGTCAGGCCGCCGTCACGGGCGTAGATCACGACCGCTGGGATCTGCTCCGGCCTGAAGTTCTCGGAGATTTCCAGGACTTGAGTGGACTCCGCCGACCCCGGCAGCCAGGAGGCCGCGTCGTTGTCCTGCGCGTCGGTCAGCTTCTGGGCGAACGGCGCCGTCAGGAACAGCACCGCCAGCCACAGGAGAAGCACCACCCACTTGGCGCGTCGCCCGCAGACCAGGTGCGCGACGCCCCGCTGTCCCGACGGCGTCCGCTGGTTCTCCTGGTTCTCCTGGTTCTCCTGGGTCCCCGTCATGGCCACCCCCGCAGCCGTATGTGCAGCCGTATGTGGAGCCGGTCGGCCGCCCAGCATGGCATGCGCGAACCGGACACAACATCCGATGAACGTCTCAGGACTGTACCGGCGCGAACATTCGTGCTCCGGCATGGCAGTCTTGGGTCATGGCCCCGCAGATCAACCCCAGCATCCTGTCCGCCGACTTCGCCCGCCTCGCGGACGAGGCCAAGGCGGTCGAAGGCGCCGACTGGCTCCACGTCGACGTCATGGACAACCATTTCGTCCCGAACCTCACGCTCGGCGTGCCGGTCGTAGAGTCCCTGGCCCGGGCGACGGACACCCCGCTGGACTGCCATCTGATGATCGAGGCCCCCGATCGGTGGGCGCCCCAGTACGTGGAAGCGGGGGCCTCCTCCGTCACCTTCCATGTCGAGGCCGCCGCGGCCCCTGTGAGGCTGGCCCGGGAGATCCGGGCCAAGGGCGCGCGTGCCTCCATGGCGCTCAAGCCCGCGACGCCCATCGAGCCGTACGAGGATCTGCTGCCCGAGCTCGACATGCTGCTGATCATGACGGTCGAGCCGGGCTTCGGTGGTCAGGCGTTTCTCGACATCATGCTTCCGAAGATTCGCCGCACCCGCGAGTTGATCAGCAAGCACGGCCTTGAGCTGTGGCTCCAGGTGGACGGCGGAGTCTCCGCCTCGACCATCGAGCGGTGCGCCGAGGCCGGCGCCGATGTCTTCGTCGCCGGTTCCGCGGTGTACGGGGCCGAGGACCCGGTCGAAGCGGTCCGTGCCCTGCGTGCACAGGCGGAGGCGGTCACGAAGACCGCAGCCTGGGCATGCGACCACTGAACCAAGGGAACGTGAACGGCGCCCATCAGGGCGGATCAAGAGCGCCGGATCTGCAAGGATGAACGGCGAATCCAGAGTGTGAACAGCAGTGAGGAGATCGCCGTGTCGGGTATGTCGGCGGGCCGGTCAGCCATGCGGATGGGACCCGCTGAGCTGGTGCAGGCGGCGGCCATGGCCCGCCGCTTCTACCTCGAGGGCAAGTCCAAGATCCAGATCGCGGAGGAGTTCGGCGTCAGCCGCTTCAAGGTGGCCCGGGTCCTGGAGACCGCTCTCGAACGGGATCTGGTGCGCATCGAGATCCGTGTGCCGGCCGAGCTGGATGCGGAGCGCTCGGACGCGCTGCGCGCCCGGTACGGCCTCAGGCATGCCGTCGTGGTCGAGTCCCCGGCCGAGGCCGAGGAGTCGCCCGACCCTGAGAACCTGGGGGAGGTGGCCGCCGACCTGCTCGGCGAGCTGGTGAACGAGGGGGATGTGCTCGGCCTGGCCTGGGGCCGGTCCACCATCCACATGGCGGCCGCCCTCGACCGGCTGCCGCCCTGCACGGTGGTGCAGTTGACCGGTGTGTACGACGCCGGGACCGCCGAGCGCGGTTCGGTCGAGGCGGTGCGCCGTGCCGCGCAGGTGTCGGGCGGCGACGCGCACCCCATCTACGCGCCGATGCTGCTGCCGGACGCGGCCACCGCGGCGGCGTTGCGCCACCAGACCGGGATCGCCCGGGCCTTCGAGTACTTCGACAAGGTCACCGTCGCCTGCGTCTCCATCGGCTCCTGGGAGCCCGGCATTTCGACGGTGCACGACATGCTCAGCGACGAGGAGCGGGCGCACTACGCCTCCCTCGGCGTTGCCGCCGAGATGTCCGCGCACCTCTTCGACGCGGAGGGACGCCGGGTCGGACGGGACCTGGGGGAGCGGTGCATCACGGTCAAGGCCGACCAGCTCCGCCGCATCCCCGAGGTCGTCGCGATCGCGGGCGGGCAGCGCAAGGCGTCCGCGATCGACGCGGTGCTGCGGTCGGGGCTCGTCACCAGCCTGGTGACGGACACAGCGGCGGCGGACGTGCTGATGACGGCGGGGCAGACGCCGAAGCCCGCGCTCAACCGGGCGGATCCCGACGGGCACTGACGGGGCGTCAGAAAGGGGGCGGTCCGCCGGGGGCCGTCCCCTTCGTTCATCGACTTCCTTCATCGACGATCACTATGACCTTGGCGGTACTGAAATGACGGAGCTCGTGGTCACGCTGGACCTCGACGGGGTCACGGACAAGGCGGGCCTCATGGACCGCTGTGCCCTGACCCTGGAGTTGCCCGACTGGTTCGGCCGCAACTGGGACGCCCTCGCCGACAGCCTCTCCGATCCCTCCGTGTGGCCCACGGAGGCCGCGGACGGGTTCCTGGTCGTCGTACGGAACTGGCAGCCGTACGCGAAGGCGCGGCCCGAGGAGTGGGAGATCGCCCAGGAGGTGTTCTCCGCGGCCGTGAACCGGGCACCGTCGCTCAGCGTGATGCTCGCTCTCGGAGGATCCTCCTAAGACCCATCTGACCTGCTCGTATGAAGCGACCGTGCATCACGTTCCGGTCAGCATGGGACAATGAAGTACGTGCTCTTCCCCCTGGCTGACCTGTCCGGGGGCCACCTCTGATCGACTGGGATGTGCAGCACGTGCGTTTCCTCAATGACATCCAGCCCGCGTACGACCTGACGTACGACGACGTCTTCATGGTCCCGAGCCGCAGTGCGGTCGGCTCGCGGCAGGGCGTGGACCTCAGCTCCCCGGACGGCACGGGCACCACGATCCCGCTGGTCGTCGCCAACATGACCGCCATCGCCGGCCGCCGTATGGCCGAGACCGTGGCGCGGCGCGGCGGCCTCGTGGTCATCCCGCAGGACATCCCGATCGAGGTCGTCACCGAGGTCGTCTCCTGGGTGAAGAGCCGCCACCACGTCCTCGACACCCCGATCGTGCTGGCCCCGCACCAGACCGTCGCCGACGCGCTGGCCCTGCTGCCCAAGCGCGCGCACAACGCCGGTGTGGTCGTCGACGACGACTTCAAGCCGATCGGCGTGGTCACCGACTCCGACCTGTCCGGCGTGGACCGCTTCACGCAGCTCGAAGTGGTCATGTCCCGGGACCTGCTGCTCCTCGACGCGGACCAGGACCCGCGCGAGGCCTTCAACACCCTGGACCACCACAACCGGCGCTACGCCCCCGCCGTCGACGCAGGCGGCCGCCTCGCCGGCATCCTCACCCGCAAGGGCGCCCTGCGCGCCACGCTGTACTCGCCGGCCACCGACGCGAACGGCAAGCTGCGCATCGCGGCCGCCGTCGGCATCAACGGCGACGTGGCGGGCAAGGCCAAGCAGCTGCTCGACGCGGGCGTCGACACCCTCGTCATCGACACGGCGCACGGCCACCAGGAGTCGATGATCGCCGCGATCAGGACCGTGCGGGCGCTCGACCCGCAGGTGCCGATCGTCGCGGGCAACATCGTCGCCGCGGAGGGTGTCAAGGACCTCATCGACGCCGGTGCCGACATCATCAAGGTCGGTGTCGGCCCGGGCGCGATGTGCACGACCCGCATGATGACCGGCGTCGGCCGGCCGCAGTTCTCGGCCGTGCTGGAGTGCGCCGCCGAGGCGAAGAAGTACGGCAAGCACGTGTGGGCCGACGGTGGTGTCCGGCACCCGCGCGACGTCGCCATGGCGCTCGCCGCCGGTGCGTCCAACGTGATGGTCGGCTCGTGGTTCGCGGGCACCTACGAGTCGCCGGGCGACCTCCAGCAGGACTCCAGCGGGCGGCTGTACAAGGAGTCGTTCGGCATGGCCTCCGCGCGCGCCGTGGCCAACCGTACGTCGGAGGAGTCGGCGTACGACCGCGCCCGCAAGGCCCTGTTCGAGGAGGGCATCTCCACCTCCCGCATGTTCCTCGACCCGGCCCGCCCGGGCGTGGAGGACCTGATCGACTCGATCATCGCGGGCGTGCGGTCGTCCTGCACCTACGCCGGCGCGGCCTCCCTGGAGGAGTTCGCTGAGAAGGCCGTCGTCGGCATCCAGAGCGCCGCCGGCTACGCGGAGGGCAAGCCGCTGCACGCCAGCTGGAGCTGATGCCCCAACGCCCTTTCGTACGGCCCCCGTTGACCCGCCTGCTCGGGGCATCGGGGGCTGTTTCGCGTGCCGGACTTTCGCCTGACAGCTTGGGTTCGGCTGTATGGGGGCGACTGCGGGTAGCCGGTGGCTTGTCGCGCAGTTCCCCGCGCCCCTGGAGGGACATCCGTCGCGTGGGAGCGAACGGCCCCCACTCATCCGCAGGCGCCTTCGCATGGCCCGCCTCGCTGCGCTCCGAGGGCATCGGCCGCTGGCTGGTCAAGGCCCTCTGAGGGAGCCCCGTGCAACGGTCGAAAGCCACCGCGCAACGAACACCCACCCAACCCCCAGGAACGCAATGATCTTGCGGGTACGCGCAAGGTTGCTGCATTACAACGGCAACGCCGCTCCTCATAGGCTGTCGCCTCGTACGTGGCGTGGCAGGGACCCCGCTCGGTGGGGTCCTGCTGTCGCAGGGTGCCGCCGGTCCCCGCCGCCCTCAGAGGCAGCGACGAAGGAGTCAGCGCGTGCTCGATCAAGGCGCACCCCCGCAGAACAGCCCCCAGTCAGGCCCACCGTCCCCGGGTGTCGGCGCGCGGCTGATGCGTCGCAAGCCCGTGGAACACCTGGTCGCAGAGGGTGGCCAGGGCGAGGGAGGGTCCCTGCGGCGCTCCCTGGGCCTGTGGCAGCTCACCATGATCAGCATCGGTGCCACCCTCGGCACCGGCATCTTCGTGGTCCTCGGCGACGCCGTCCCGGAGGCCGGCCCCGCGGTCACCCTGGCCTTCGTGATCGCCGGTCTCACGGCGCTGTTCTCGGCCCTGTCGTACGCCGAGCTGGCGGGCAGCATCCCGGTCGCGGGCTCCTCGTACTCGTATGCGTACGCAACGATGGGCGAGCTGGTCGCCTGGGTCTGCGGCTGGTGCCTGGTGCTGGAGTACGGCGTGTCGGTGGCCGCCGTCGCCGTCGGCTGGGGCGAGTACCTCAACGAGCTGCTGGACGGGACCATAGGCGTCACCATCCCGGCCGTGCTGTCCTCGGCGCCCGGTGAGGGCGGCATCATCAACCTGCCCGCGCTGATCGTCGTCCTGCTGGCGATGGTGTTCCTGCTCGGCGGTGTCCGGGAGTCCGCCCGGGCCAACACGATCATGGTCGCGGTGAAGATCCTCGCCCTCGTGCTCTTCTGCACGGTCGGCTTCATGGGCTTCAAGTCCGGCAACTACGCCGACTTCATGCCGCTCGGCATGGCGGGCGTGAGCGCCGCTGGTGCCACGCTCTTCTTCTCCTACATCGGCTTCGACGCCGCCTCCACCGCCGGTGAGGAGGCGAAGGACCCCAAGCGGGACCTGCCGCGGGCGATCATGCTGTCGCTGATCATCGTGACCGCGCTGTACGTGCTCGTCGCGGGCGTCGCCGTCGGCGCCTGGAACTGGAAGAAGTTCGACGGCTCGGAGGCCTCCCTCGCCGCGATCATGAACGACGTCAGCGGCCAGACCTTCTGGGGCACGCTGCTCGCGCTCGGCGCGGTCATCTCCATCGCGAGCGTCGTCCTCACCGTGCTCTACGGCCAGACCCGCATCCTCTTCGCGATGTCCCGCGACGGCCTGGTGCCGAAGGCGCTCGGCAAGGTCCACCCGAAGACCGGCGCGCCCCGCCTCAACACGGTCATCGTGTCCCTCTTCTGCGCCGCCCTCGCCGCCCTCATCCCGCTGGGCAAGCTCGTCGACGCCACCAGCATCGGCACGTTGTTCGCCTTCGCGCTGGTCAACATCGCCGTCATCGTGCTGCGTTACAAGCGGCCGGAGCTCGAGCGCACGTTCAGGGTGCCGTTCGGGCCGGTGCTGCCGGTGCTGGGCTTCCTGTTCTGCGCGTACAACATGTTCAGCCTCGACACCGTCACCTGGGTCGTCTTCGGGTTCTGGATGGCCGCCGGTCTCGTGTTCTACTTCCTGTACGGCTATCGCCGGTCCCGTCTTGCCATGTCAGAAGTGAAGTGAACCACCCGCAGTGCTGAACGATCTCGACGAACGCATCGTGCACGCCCTCGCCGAGGACGCCCGCCGCTCCTACGCGGACATCGGGCAACTCGTCGGCCTGTCCGCGCCCGCTGTGAAACGGCGCGTGGACCGGCTGCGCGCCACCGGGGCCATCACCGGCTTCACCGTACGGGTGGACCCGTCGGCCCTCGGCTGGGAGACCGAGGGGTTCGTCGAGATCTACTGCCGGCACAACACCTCGCCGGAGACCATCCGGCGGGGGCTGGAGCGCTATCAGGAGGTCGTGGCCGCGTCGACCGTCACCGGGGACGCGGATGCGGTGGTGCAGGTCTTCGCCTCTGACATGCGGCATTTCGAGCGGGTGCTGGAGCGGATTGCCGGGGAGCCGTTCGTGGAGCGGACCAAGTCGGTGCTGGTGTTGTCGCCGTTGCTGCGGCGGTTTTCTTCCGGGTCGCCCACGTAGTCGGTCATCTGCGGCTTGGTGGGGGTTGATCGCGCAGTTCCCCGCGCCCCTATAGGGCGCGTTTGCGTACCGTTGTCAGCATGCGCCGTACGAGGAAGGCGTGGCCGCCTGTGCCGATGACCAGCCGTCGGTAGATGGCTCCTGCCGGGCCGGGGAAGCCGGCCCGGGTCTCGGCCCTCACCTGGGTACGACCCGGACCTGCCTCTTCGAGGTGGAAGACCAGGGCGTACGACGAGAAGCGGTGCCGCCCGACGAGGGCCAGCTCTCGGCCCGGGGCCGCCACTGCGACCCGGAAGCCGCGCAGGGTCGAGCTCTCGGTCAGGGGGCGGGGCCCGGAGGGCGTGCGGTCGGCGCAGCCGAGCAGAGCAACGATGCCCACCGATCGGCCTCGCGAGAAGATGCCGTCCAGCACGTGTCGCAGCTCGTGCCAGACAGTGTCGGCGTCTGCTGCGACGACCGTCGTGTGCTCGTCGACGTACGGCAGGGCGGGGATGTCGATGGTGTCCATGACCGGAAGTCTTGCGCGCCGCTGCGGGCGACGGCCTCCTCCGCAGGACTGACGTGCATAGCCGTTCGGCGGAGAGCGCAACAGTGCGCCCCAACTACTCCGCGGTCTTCCGAGCCAACGCGTTGTTGCCGATCGAGTTGTACACACTGAAGCTCACCGCGTCCGAGCGATACCGGTCGTCCGACCACTCCACCGGACGCCCCTCCCGCGTCGTGGTCACCCGGCGCACCCGCAGCAGCGGGCTGGTCCGGCGGACGCCCAGCAGCTCGGCGTCCTGCGCGCCCGCCGCCACCGCGTCGATGACGTGCTCGCCGTAGGCGAAGACCAACCCCGTGTCCTCGTACAGCCGTTGGGTCACCGATGGGCAGTCAGGTTCGATCGATTCGACGGCCGGCGAGATCCAGTCGGCGTATACGGTCCGTTCCAGCAGCACCGGTTCACCGTCCAGGCCGCGTACCCGCAGGACGTGCAGCACCGGAGTGCCGGCGCGCAGTTGGAGGCGTACCGCGTCCTCCTGTGTCGCCGCGCGGTACTCCTGCGCGACCACACGGCCCGTCGCCGCCCGCCCCATCGCCCGCGCCCACTGCGCGAAGCTGCGCAGTTCGGCGAAGCTCTGGCTGCGGCGGCCGGCCAGTACGACGCGGCGGGCGCCCTGGCGTGAGCCGATGAGGCCCTCGGTGGTGAGCGCCGCGACGGCCTGGCGGACCGTGCCGCGTGAGACGCCGTACCGGGCCGCGAGGTCGGTCTCGGCGGGCAGCAGGCTGCCGACCGTGTACTCCTCGCGGTCGATCGCCCGGCGCAGTTCGTCGGCGATCTCCTCGTGTCGCGCCGCCATGCTTCCCCTCTGAGTCGGTTGCTGTGCACAGCGTGACCAGCCTAATCGAGACCCGGCGGTGATCCGTGTCAGCCGGGATTATGCACAAATTCAGGGCTCAGGGTTTCGCCAGAGTTTACGGACGTGCAACCATCGCCCGGCGTACTGAGGCCAACTTGTTCAGACAAGTTAGCCGCAGCACGTGGGCAAGATCCTTCCGCACCATCGCGCGTCCCCCTGGAGAAAGCCGTGACCGTGTCCTTGCCGAGAACCGCCGTCCCGATCGGCGCCCTGACCGTCGTCGCCGCGCTCGCCCTGAGCGCCTGCGGTGCCGCCCCCGACAACGCGTCGACCACCGCCGACGGCAAGAGCGCCGCCACCGCCACCTCCGCCGCCGACTTCGGCGGCATGGACGCGCTGGTGAAGGCGGCCAAGAAGGAGGGCACGCTGCACGCCATCGCGCTGCCCCGCGACTGGGCCAACTACGGCGCCCTCATCGACGGCTTCCAGAAGAAGTACGGCATCAAGATCGAGGTGGAGAACCCGGACGGCGCCAGCCAGGACGAGATCAACGCCGTGACGTCGAGGAAGGGCCAGGACCGCGCCCCCGACGTCCTCGACCTGGGCAGCTCGTTCGCGCTGAGCGCGGCCCAGCAGGGGCTGCTCGCGCCGTACAAGGTGCAGGCCTTCGCCGACATCCCCGAGGGCCAGAAGGACGCCCAGGGCCGTTGGTACAACGACTACGGCGGCTACATCTCCATCGGCTGTGACGCCAAGCGGGTCAAGGAGTGCCCCGAGACCTTCGCCGACCTGCTCAAGCCGCAGTACAAGGGCCAGGTCGCCCTCAACGGCAACCCGACCAAGTCCGGCTCGGCCTTCGGCGGCGTCTGGGCGGCCTCCCTCGCGAGCGGCGGCTCCTTCGACGACATCCAGCCCGGCCTCGACTTCTTCGCCAAGCTGAAGAAGAACGGCAACTACACGCCCGTCGAGTCGACCCCGGCCACCGTCGAGAAGGGCGAGACGCCGATCAGCATCGACTGGGACTACCTCAACGCCGGCTACGCCGACGAGTTCAAGTCCAAGGGCGTCGACTGGAAGGTGGCGGTGCCCACCGACGGCAAGTTCTCCCAGTACTACTCGCAGGCCATCAACAAGGACGCCCCGCACCCGGCGGCCGCCCGCCTGTGGGAGGAGTACCTCTACAGCGCCGAGGGCCAGAACCTGTGGCTCAAGGGGTACGCCCGACCCGCCCTGATGCCCGCCATGGAGAAGGCCGGCACGCTCGACAAGACGGCCGCGGCCAAGCTGCCCGAGGTCGCCGGGACGCCCTCCTTCCCGACCGAGGAGCAGCAGAACAAGGCCAAGACAGTGCTCGGGCAGGGTTGGGCGAAGGCCGTCTCCGGATGACGGCCACCCTCACGCGGGTCGACACGGCGACCGCCGCTCCGGTGAAGCGGCGGCGCCGGTCGCTCGGCTGGCTCGCCGTCGCCCCGCTGCTCGTCTTCACCGCGATCGCCTTCGGGCTGCCCGCCCTGGCCATGCTCGACGGCGCCTTCACGGTCAAGGACCCGGCCACGGGCGCCGGTTCGTACACCGTCGAGAACCTGAGCACCTCCCTCAAGGGGGCGTATCTCACGGCTCTCCTCGGCAGCGTCAAGCTGTCCGCCGTCTCCGCCGCCCTGGCTGTCGTGTTCGGCCTGCCACTCGCGCAGGCCGTGGTGACGTCCCGGTTCCGGGCGCTGCGCGAGGCCGTGCTCACCGCGTCCGGGGTGCTCGCCAACTTCGGTGGTGTCCCGCTGGCCTTCGCCTTCGTCGCCACGCTCGGCAACGCCGGCGTGCTGACCCGGCATCTCGGCCTGACGGACAAGGGCTGGGATCTCTACAGCTTCTGGGGCCTGGTGATCGTCTACCTGTACTTCCTGATCCCGCTGATGGTCCTCACCATCACCCCGGCCCTGGACGGCCTGCGCTCCCAGTGGCGCGAGGCCGCGCAGAACAACGGGGCGACGACGGTGCAGTACTGGCGGCATGTCGCCCTGCCCGTGCTGCTGCCCTCGCTGCTCGGCGGGCTGGTGCTCCTCTTCGGCAGCGCCTTCGCCGCGTACGCCACCGCCGCGGCCATGGTCGGCAGTTCGATCCCGCTGGTCACCCTGCAGATCGCCGACGCCCTCTCCGGCAACGTGCTGGTCGGCCAGGAGAACGTGGCACTCGCCCTCAGCCTCGACATGGTCCTGGTCGCGGCCCTGGTCATGGCGGTGTACCTGCCCCTGCAACGACGGAGCGCACGATGGCTCGCCTGAACCTGTGGCGGTGGGGCGTCCTCGGCCTCGCCGGACTGTACTTCCTGGTGCCGCTGGCCGCGTCCGTGATCTTCACAGTCGACGTGCCGGGGCAGGGCGTCACCTTCGACGCCTACACGCAGATCTTCTCCGCCGACGGCTTCACCTCCAGCCTGCTGCTCTCGCTGGAGCTGGCCGCCGCCACCATCGCCGTCGTCCTGCTGCTGATGGTGCCCGCCACGGTCGCGCTGCGGCTCGGCGCGTCCAGGCTGCGGCCGGTCGTCGAGGTGGTGTGCTCGCTGCCGCTGGTCCTGCCGCCGATCGCGTTCGTCGCCGGGATCGTCACCGTGCTGAAGTGGGGGCCCGAACACCTCTCGCGCACGCCGCTGTTCCAGACGTTCGTGGCCATCCAGAACCCCGACTTTCCCGTCGTGCTCGTGCTGGCGTACGTCGTGATGGCGCTGCCGTTCGTGTACCGGGCGCTGGACGCGGGCCTGAGCGCCATCGACGTACGCACCCTCGTCGAGGCCGCCCGCAGCTGCGGGGCCGGCTGGCCGCAGGCGCTGTTCGGAGCCGTGCTGCCCAATCTGCGCGCCGCGCTGCTCAACGCCTCCTTCCTCACGCTGGCGCTGGTGCTCGGCGAGTTCACGGTCGCCCAGTTGCTCGGCTTCAGGCCGTTCGCCGTGTGGATCGTGAGCGTCAGCGGCGCCCAGGCCCAGCTGTCCGTCGCCGTGTCCGTGCTCAGCCTGCTCGTGACCTGGGCGCTGCTCCTCGTCCTCGCCGGCTTCGGCGGACGCACCCGTACCACCTCCCGGGGATGACCATGACCCTCACCACGCTCGAGAAGACGACCACCGAGAAGGCCGCCACCGTCGAATTCCGCGGACTGCGCCGGGAGTTCGGGGCGACCGTCGCCCTCGACGGCCTCGACCTCACCGTCCAGCCCGGTGAACTGCTCGCCCTGCTCGGCCCCTCCGGCTGCGGCAAGACCACCGCGCTGCGGATGCTCGCCGGGTTCGAACACCCGGATGCCGGCGAGGTGCTGGTGGACGGCGAGGACGTCACCCGCGTCCCGGCCCACCGCCGCGACGCCGGGATGGTCTTCCAGTCGTACAGCCTCTTCCCGCATCTGAGCGCGCTCGACAACGTGGCCTTCGGGCTGCGGATGAGGAAGGTGCGCACTGCACAACGGCGGGCGCGGGCCGCCGAGTTGCTGGAGCTCGTCGGGCTCGCCGACAAGGGGCAAAGCTTCCCGCACCAGCTCTCCGGCGGCCAGCAGCAGCGCATCGCCCTGGCCCGGGCCCTCGCCCTGCGCCCGCGCGTACTGCTGCTCGACGAACCGCTGTCGGCGCTGGATGCCAAGGTGCGCCTCACGCTCCGCGAGGAGATCCGACGGCTCCAGCAGGAGCTCGGCATCACCACCCTGTTCGTCACCCACGACCAGGAGGAGGCGCTGTCGATGGCCGACCGGGTGGCCGTGATGCACGCCGGACGGCTCGAACAGTGCGCCGTGCCCGCCGAGCTGTACGGGCGGCCGGCCACCGCCTTCGTCGCCGAGTTCGTGGGCACGATGAGCCGGATTCCCGGAACGCTGAAGGGGACCGAGGTAGAGGTGCTCGGGCGGCGGTTGCCGGTCGACGGCCAGGCGCCGTCCGGCAGCGAGGTGGACGTCCTGGTGCGGCCGGAGGCCGTACAGGTGCGGTCCGACGAGACGGGCGACGCGCGGGTCGTGGCCACGGCGTTCCTCGGCGCGGTCGTCCGCGTCACCGTCCGGCTCGGCGACGGCACCGAGGTGAAGGCCGACCTGCCCGTGCACGAAGCCGCCGGACTGGGCACCGGCTCCTCGGTGAGCGTGTCCCTGCCGGAGCGGCCGGTGCTGGTGGCGGAACGAACCGCCCCGTGACGAAAGAGAGAGACGTGACCCCCCACCCCCGACTCCCGCTCCAGGCCGTCCTGTTCGACATGGACGGCACGCTCGTCGACACCGAGCGGCTGTGGTGGGAGGCGGTGGAGCGTGTGGCCGGCCGGGCCCTCGCCGTGGCGGACGAGCCGCATGTGCTCGGCCGTCCGGTCGAGTACACCGCCCACTGGCTGGCCGAGGCCACGGGCACCTCGGCCGCCGGCCTCGCCGACGCGCTCCACCACGAGTTCGCAGACCGCGTCCGTACCGGCATCGTGCCCCGCCCCGGCGCCCTCGCCCTGCTCGACGCCCTGGCCCGCGAGGACATCCCCACGGCCCTGGTCACCGCATCCCCCCGGGCCGTCGCCGACACCGTCCTCGAAGCACTCGGCGCGAGCCGCTTCGCGGTCTCCGTCACCGCCGACGACACCGACCACACCAAGCCCGCCCCCGACCCGTACCTGGCCGCCTGCCGCGCCCTCGGCGTCGACCCCGCCCGCTGCGTGGCCGTCGAGGACACACAGACCGGCGTCAGCTCCGCCGAGGCGGCAGGCTGCACGGTGCTCGCGGTGCCGTCGCTCGCCCCGATCGAGGCGGCACCCGGACGGACCGTGCTGGACAGCCTGGAGGGCGTCACCCCGCGGCGCCTGCGCGCCCTGCTGCCGTACCGCCTCCGCGTCATGACCTGGAACCTCTGGTACGGCGGCACCAAGGTCCGCGAGCACCGGGCCAAACAGCTCAAGATCATCACCGAGACCGAGGTGGACGTGGTCGGCCTGCAGGAGACGTACGGCAGCGCCGCCGAGGAACTCGCCGGCGCCCTCGGCTGGCACCACCACCGTGCCGGGGAGAACCTCGGCGTCATCAGCCGCCACCCCATCACGGCCCGCTTCGGCGACCCCGACGTCGGCTTCTACGGGGCGGCCGGGGTCCGGATCGAGGTGGGCGACCACGAGGTCGACATCTGGACGGCCCACCTGGACTACACGCCGTACGGGCCCTACGAGTCCGCCTTCGACGGGCTCGGGGCGGACGAGCTGATCGCCCACGAGGAGGTGCGGCTCGCGCAGATGCGGGACACCCTGCGCCGGATCGACGACGCCTGCGACGCCTCCGTCCCCGTCGTCCTCGTCGGCGACTTCAACAGCCCCTCCCACCTGGACCGGCCCGACGTCGAGTGGCCGGTGACGAAGGCCGCGGAGGAGGCCGGCCTGCGCGACTCCTACCGCGAGGCCCACCCCGACCCGGTACGGGACCCCGGCCACACCTGGTCCCCGGTCCATGACGAGCACGAGGACGGCAGCGGCCGCCCGGAGCCGCAGGACCGGATCGACTTCGTTCTCCACCGGGGGCTCAGGGTGCTCGACTCGCGGACGTACGTCAGCGGCCGCCCCCGCCCCTGGCCGGACGTCGAGGACAACGACTGGCCGTCCGACCATGCGGCGGTGATCACCACATTTTCGCTGGGCTCATGAACCCGGTCCGCCTACCATCGGTGCCATGACCTGGCGACATTGATCCACCAGCCGTGCCTCCCGAGGGCCGCCTCGGACGCCGTACCCCCGGCATCCGAATCGCCCCTACGGGAAGGCCTCATGACACTCTCACCTGCACGCGTGCCCGGTGCGCCCGCCCCCGGCGTCCGGCGTCTCGCGGTCACGCTGTACGGCTACATGTTCCTGGACGACTTCGTCCTGCTCTACCCGGTGTACGCGCTGCTCTTCGTCGACACCGGTCTGTCGCTCTGGCAGATCTCCTCCCTGTTCGCCCTGTGGTCGATCACCGGCGTCCTGCTGGAGGTCCCGTCCGGCGCCTGGGCCGACGCCGTCTCGCGCCGGCTGCTGCTGTGGCTCGGCCCGCTGCTCACCGCCGTCGGCTTCGCCCTGTGGGTGCTGGTGCCGTCGTACTGGGCCTTCGCACTCGGCTTCGTCCTGTGGGGTGCGCGCGGAGCGCTCGGCTCCGGTGCGCTGGAGGCCCTCGTCCACGACGAGCTGGACCGGCTCGGTGCGGCCGGGCAGTACGCGCGTGTCATGGGGCGGGCCCGGGCGGCGGGCCTGGTCGGCGTCATGGCGGCGATGGCCGCCGCCGGACCGGTGTTCACGCTCGGCGGCTACCCGGCCGTGGGCACGGCGAGCGTGCTGGCCTGCCTGCTGACGGCGGCGACGGCGACCCGGTTCCCGGAGAACCGGGGCAAGACCGAGGACGGCGAGGGCTGGGCCGCGACCCTGCGGTCCGGACTCGCCGCCGCCCGCGGTGACCGCACCCTGAGGGGAGCCGTCCTGCTCGTGCCGGCCGTTGGCGCCGTATGGGGCGCGCTCGACGAGTACACGCCGCTGCTGGTGCGGGAGACCGGCGTGGCCGACGAGCTGGTGCCCTATCTGCTTCTGCTGATCTGGACAGGGGCCACGGTCGGCGGCCTGCTGGCCGGTCCGGCCGAACGGCTCGGCACAGGCGGACTGGCGCGGCTGCTCATGGCCGCCGCGCTCGCCCTGGCCGTGGGCGCACTGTCCGGCAGCCCGCTCGGCCTCGGCCTGGTCGCCCTCGCCTTCGGCGGCTTCCAGCTGGCGACCGTCCTCGCCGACGCCCGGCTCCAGCACCGTATCGAGGGCACCGGCCGGGCCACGCTGACCTCGGTCGCGGGCCTGGGCACCGAGCTGGTCACGGTGGCCGTCTACGGCGCGTACGCCGTCCTCGGCGGGGCGGCCACGCACGGCACCGTGTTCGCGCTGCTCGCGGTGCCCTACCTGGTGACCGGGCTGGTGCTGACCAGGGCCTGTCCGGCGGATCAGGCCGGCTGCAAGGGACGGCACCTCATCAACGCAGGTGAGCGGGGCCTGGTGCGTCCAGCTGCAAGGCGGAGGAGCCGTGTCGATCAGCCGCTACCGCGGCG
>NZ_LLZG01000402.1:0-15457 GCF_001509475.1 Streptomyces regalis | reverse complement strand
CGAGCGAAGTCGAGAGTGGGGGAGTCGGCAACCGACGACAACGCCGCTGGGGGTACCCCCTCTGGGGGAGGGCGTGCCAGGCCCCGCGACGCCGGCATGATCCGCCGGACAGGCCCTAGAGCTCCGGCTGCCACGGCGCGACCGTGAAGTCGCCCGTCCCCTTCTTGACCTTCTCGAAGGGGGCGGAGCCCACGCACTTGGGCGGCTCCTGCCCCGCGCCGGGGAGGCCCGTCGCGGCCCAGCTGTAGCCGAGCCGGTCATGGCGGCCGAGGTCGTGGACGGTGACCCCGACCCGCTTGCCCTTGGCGCCCGGCAGGTCGGAGTCGGTGATGACTCCGGAGACGACGGCCACCTTGCCGCCCGTGATCAGGCAGTCGACCTCGGCCTTGGCCCAGGCGCCGAAGTCGTTCCGGTAGTGGCTGAATTCGAAAGTGCCGGTGGCCTTCGTCGGATCGTCGGTGTCCTTCGCCGCCAGATGCGCGTCGAACGAGACCGTGATGTCGTCCCCGGCCGAGCGGTACAGCTTGGCCGTGCCGGTGACCGCGGCGGCCTCGCGCTGCTGCGGTGCGTCCGTTGCGGTGGCTGCGGGACCGATCGTTCCGGCGGTGAGCAGCAGCAGCGCACAGCAGAGCACGACGGTCCTGGTACGGCGGTTCATGGTGGTCCTTTCTGCAGGTCAACCGGACAGTCACCACTGTCTCGGCGGCGCGCCCCGGCCACATCGCGCCGAGGACGGGCCCCCGCCTCCGCCGTACGGCGGGGACACCCGAGCACCCCTCCACTCCGAGGAGGACAGGACCTCCGTCCGAGGGCGCGCAACGAATCGCCGCCGGACCCACGACCGACGCAACAAACCGCTCACCGGCGCGCAACGGCTCCTTCTTGTCCGGCCTGGTCAGCCGCCCGTACCTTCTACATGGCTCCCCCAACCACTTCCGCCCGGTGAGGATCACGCATGCGCACCGCCCTGCTCCAGAGCTCCGGCCGCCCCGGCTCGACCGTCGAGAACCTCAAGGTCCTCGACGAGGCCGCGGGCCGGGCCGCCGCCGCGGGCGCCGGGCTGCTGGTGACGCCGGAGATGTTCCTGACCGGGTACGCGATCGGCGACGACATCGCCCGCCTCGCCGAGCCCGCCGACGGGGACTGCGCGGACGCGATCGCCGACATCGCCGCCCGGCACGGCCTCGCGATCGCGTACGGCTACCCCGAGCGGGCCGGCGACACGGTCTTCAACTCCGCCCAGCTGATCTCCTCCGACGGCACCCGTCTCGCCAACTACCGCAAGACCCACCTCTTCGGCTGCTTCGAGCGCGACCACTTCACGCCGGGGGACCAGCAGGTCGTCCAGGCCGAGCTCGACGGCCTGCGCGTCGGCATCCTGATCTGCTACGACGTCGAGTTCTCGGAGAACGTCCGCGCCCACGCCCTCGCCGGCACCGACCTCCTGATCGTCCCGACCGCGCAGATGCACCCGTTCCAGTTCGTCGCCGAGTCGATGATCCCGGTGCGGGCCTTCGAGAACCAGATGTACGTCGCGTACGTCAACCGGGTCGGCCAGGAAGGGGAGTTCGAGTTCGTCGGGCTGTCCACGCTGGCCGGTCCCGACGGCATCGCGCACACCCGTGCCGGACGCGGCGAGGAGTTGGTGGTGGCCGATGCCGACCCCGCCTTCCTCGCCGCCTCCCGCGAGGCAAATCCGTACTTGAAGGATCGCCGCCCCGGACTCTACGGGACCCTCGTTTGAGTCCCGCTGCTTTCGGACTCGCTCTTCGCTTGTGCAAGGAGTCCGTACCGTTGCTCAGAGCCTCGATGGCTCTCAGCAATCCGAACATCTCTGTCCGGATGGTCCGTTCTCTGCTCGGCGAGCAGAGATTACGGTTCACGCTTCTCCGTCGACAGCCTGGACAACTCCCGGGTCTTACACCGGCTCCACGTGATGTTTTCAGTCTCCGAGCCACTCCCGGCGACCAGCCCGACTCTACTGGCCCTACCCGACAGATACCGACGAACACTGAAATCAGCGAGGAATTCGGTCCCATGACGTCCACGGTGCCCAACGCCGTCCAGCACGCCGACGAGCAGCAGCCGCCGATCACCATGTTCGGCCCGGACTTCCCGTACGCGTACGACGACTTCCTCGCCCACCCTGCGGGGCTCGGCCAGATACCCGCGACCGAGCACGGCACCGAGGTCGCGGTCATCGGCGGCGGGCTCTCCGGCATCGTGGCCGCGTACGAGCTGATGAAGATGGGCCTCAAGCCGGTCGTGTACGAGGCCGACCAGATCGGCGGGCGCCTGCGGACCGTCGGCTTCGACGGCCCGGGCACCGAGGATCTGACCGCGGAGATGGGCGCGATGCGCTTCCCGCCGTCCTCCACGGCCCTCCAGCACTACATCGACCTGGTGGGGCTCGAGACCCGGCCCTTCCCCAACCCCCTTGCCGAGGCGACGCCTTCGACCGTCGTCGACCTCAAGGGCGAGTCCCACTACGCCGAGACGATCGACGACCTCCCGCAGGTCTACCGGGACGTCGCCGACGCCTGGAACAAGTGCCTCGAAGAGGGCGCCGACTTCTCCGACATGAACCAGGCCATGCGCGAGCGCGACGTGCCGCGCATCCGCGAGATCTGGGCGAAGCTCGTCGAGAAGCTCGACAACCAGACCTTCTACGGCTTCCTCTGCGACTCCGAGGCCTTCAAGTCCTTCCGGCACCGCGAGATCTTCGGCCAGGTCGGGTTCGGCACCGGCGGCTGGGACACCGACTTCCCGAACTCCATCCTGGAGATCCTGCGCGTCGTCTACACCGAGGCCGACGACCACCACCGCGGCATCGTCGGCGGCTCCCAGCAGCTGCCGCTCAGGCTCTGGGAGCGCGAGCCGGAGAAGATCGTCCACTGGGCCCACGGCACCTCGCTCGCGAGCCTGCACGAGAACGGCGAGCCCCGCCCGGCCGTGATCCGGCTGCACCGGACCGCGGGCAACCGGATCACCGTGACCGACGCGAACGGTGACATCCGCACCTACCAGGCGGCGATCTTCACCGCTCAGTCCTGGATGCTGCTGTCGAAGATCGCCTGCGACGACTCGCTCTTCCCGATCGACCACTGGACGGCCATCGAGCGCACCCACTACATGGAGTCCTCGAAGCTCTTCGTGCCCGTCGACCGGCCCTTCTGGCTCGACAAGGACGAGGACACCGGGCGGGACGTCATGTCGATGACGCTCACCGACCGTATGACCCGCGGGACCTACCTGCTGGACGACGGTCCGGACAAGCCGGCCGTCATCTGCCTGTCGTACACCTGGTGCGACGACAGCCTGAAGTGGCTGCCGCTGTCCGCGAACGAGCGGATGGAGGTCATGCTGAAGTCGCTCGGCGAGATCTATCCGAAGGTCGACATCCGCAAGCACATCATCGGCAACCCGGTGACGGTGTCGTGGGAGAACGAGCCGTACTTCATGGGCGCGTTCAAGGCCAACCTGCCGGGCCACTACCGCTACCAGCGGCGCCTGTTCACGCACTTCATGCAGGACCGGCTGGCCGAGGACAAGCGGGGCATCTTCCTCGCCGGTGACGACATCTCCTGGACGGCCGGCTGGGCCGAGGGCGCCATCCAGACCGCGCTGAACGCGGTCTGGGGCGTCATGCACCACTTCGGCGGGGAGACCGACCCGACCAACCCGGGGCCGGGCGACGTGTACGACGAGATCGCGCCGGTCGAGCTGCCGGAGGACTGAGACCGCGCAGGGCCGTCAGATCCCGGCGGCCCGCACCGCCTCGTACACCTCGGCGGCGACGTCCTTCAGCTCCTGGGCGTCCCGTGCGTGGCCCTGGAGCTCGAAGAAGAACTCGTCGAGTCCGATCGCGGCGTGGGCGGCCAGATCCTCGACGATCTGGGCGACGTTGCCCTGGAACGGCGAGCGGTCCGCGCCGTCGTACGCCTTGGGGGTGTACCGCGCGTTCACCCGCACCACCGTCCGGATCGGCGTCGCCCGGCCGCGCTCGGCCGCGAGGTCCTGCAACTGCCGCCACTGTGTGTCGAGTTGCTCGACCCCCATGGCGATCGGCATCCAGCCTTCAGCGCGGTCCACGAGCCGGGTCATCGCCTTCTTGCTGTTGCCGGGGAGCAGGATGGGGATCGGCCGGGCGGGCTTGGGCGCGACCACGGCCGAGGCGATCTTGGCAAGGCGGCCCTCGTAGGTCACCGGATCCGGGCCCCACACCGCCCGGCAGACGTCGATGACCTCGTCGAGCACGCGGCCGCGTTCCTCGAAGGAGGCCTCGCCCGCAGCCGCGTACTCGTCGAGCGACCAGCCCGTCCCGAGGCCCGCCACGACCCGGCCGCCGCTCGCCGCGTCCAACGTGCCGAGCGCCTTGGCCAGCTGGAACGGACCGTGCAGCGGCGCCACCAGGACGCTCGTGCCCAGCTCGGCCCGTTCGGTCGCGGTGACCGCGAGGGTCAGCGTGACCAGCGGCTCGGGGACGCCGCGGTACTCGTCCGGCCAGGGCAGTCCCTCGATGCCGTACAGGCCCTGTGTCTGGGGTTCCGGGAAGAGGGCCCGCTCGTAGACCCACAGGCTCTCGTATCCGATCCGCTCGGCGGTGCGCGCCACGTCCGGGACGTCGCGTCCGATGTCGTACTGCTGCGCTTGGGGGAGGCTGAGCCCCAGCCGAATGGCCATCCCTACGCTCCTTCGCGTCGGTTCCTCACGGACGGTTCAACCTTCAACGTAACCCCGGAGGGGAGGGCCGGCGGGGGTGCGCCACGAAGATTGACGCGATCATTCCGGCAGCGGCGTGAGCAACATCCGTCCCGCGAACCCCACCGCCCCGTCCAGCCGCTCGGTGAACTCCTCGGCGACGTCGGGCAGTCGGCGCAGCGCCCACAGGGTACGGGCCGCCGACCAGGTGGCGTCCCGGGCCCGCTCCAGGCTCCAGGAGCCGAGCAGATGGGTGAGCGGGTCGGCGATCTGGAGCAGGTCGGGACCCGGCATCAGATCTTCGCGGATGCGCTCCTCCAGCGAGACGAGGAGATCACCCACGCGATCGAACTCGTCCTCCAGATCGGCCGGTGCGCAGTCGAGGCTAAGACAGGCGTCCACCACGGCGAGCGCCAGATCGTGCCCGATGTGCGCATTGATGCCCGCGAGCGCGAACTGCAGCGGTCGTACGCCGGGATGGCGGCGCATCTGGAACAGGGGCCGCCAGCAGGCGGGCGGGCGCCCCTCGTCCTGAGCCGTTCTCACCGCCGCGAGATACCGCTCCGCGAACCGCACGTCCAGCGTGATCGCGGCCCGCGCGTCCGTGAACCGGCCGCCGTCGATGTGCCGGTCGACCGCCTCCGTGACGGTGAGGTAGACGCGGTTGAAGACCGCCACTCCGTCGGCTTGGGGCAGGCCCGCATCGAGGGCGCGCATACGGGAGATGACCGCGTCCACGGCTGTGGTGAATTGTTCGCATTGCGCCATGGGGGCAGAGTCCCAGCTTTAGGCTGGCGGAAGTGTCGGCGGGCCCGGCGCTTCCCCAGAACGGGGGAACGCCGCTCGCTGTGGGGGAGGGGAGTAGGACGGTGCCAGGCTTACGTGCCCAGCGACTGGCCGCACGCAGGTCCGAGCGCAGAAGGGCGGTCCGGCGCCATGCCATGGCCGTGGCTGCCTCCGTCGTGGTCGCCGTCGGCACCGCGACCGGCATGATCTCCGCGCTCGACGGCAGCCGGGGCTCCGATCAGGCCAGGCCGCCCGAGACGACGCGCTCGCCGAGCCTTGAGTCCCTGCCGCTCGTGCCCTCGGCCTCCCCGTCGGTCACCAAGTCCCCTTCGCCGACGCCTGCTTCACCGACGCCGAAGAAGAAGGCCGGTCCTACGAGCCCTACGCCTTCGCCGACCAGGACCGAGAGGAAGCAGCAGCAGCCGGCCGTGGTGTCCGCCCGCCTCTACCGCCACCCCGACTCCCAGGTCCTCGAGTGGGTCAGCGCCAACGCCGGCGACCCGCGCCACGCCGTCATAGAGTCCCGCATCGCCGCCCAGCCGGCCGCGGTGTGGTTCGCCGACTTCACGCCGGACGCCGTCACCGCCCGGGTCCGCGCGGTCACTTCGGGCGGGTCGACGCTGGGGCGGGTGCCGGTGGTCGTGCCGTACGCGATACCGGACCGCGACTGCGGCGGGCACTCCGAGGGCGGGGCGCCCGACCTCGACGCCTACGACGCCTGGATCGACAGGTTCGCCGCGGGGCTGGGCTCCGGCGACGTGATCGTGATCCTGGAGCCCGACTCCATCGCCCAGTCCGAGTGCCTCTCCGCCGGGGAACGCGCCGACCGCTTCGCCTCGTTGGCCCGCGCGGGCCGCGCCTTCAAGGCCGCGAACCCGAAGGCGCGCGTCTATTACGACGCCGGGCACTCCGGCTGGCACCCGCCCGCGAAACAGGCGGGCTGGCTGAGGCAGGCCGGCGCCGCCTCGGCCGCGTCCTCCGACGGCATCTTCAGCAACGTCTCCAACTTCCACGCCACGACCGACGAGATCGCCTACGACCGACGGGTCCTCGACGCCCTCGGCGGCCCGGCGAGCCTGGGCGCCGTCATCGACACCAGCCGCAACGGCGCCGGGGCTCCGGCCGACGGGGAGTGGTGCGATCCGGCGGGCCGCAAGCTCGGCCGGACGCCGACGCTCAGCACCGGCGAGGCGCGGATCGACGCCTACCTGTGGGTGAAGCTGCCGGGGGAGTCGGACGGGTGCAAGGGGAGCCCGGGGACCTTCACGGCGTCGTACGCCTACGAATTGGCGCGCTGAGAGAACGCGATCTACGTCGTCCGCCGGACCGGGCGGACCGGGCGGATCGGACGGATCGGGCGGACCGGGGTGACGCGGAACCGGGCCCGGTACTCGCTCGGCGTCGTGGCGAGGCGGCGGCGGAAGGCCCGGATGAGGGTGTCAACGGTGCCGAACCCGCAGCGGGAGGCGACCCGTTCGAGCGTGTCGTCGGTGGTCTCCAGCAGGTTGCCGGCCAGCTCGACCCGGGCCGACTCGATGTAGGCGTGCGGGGTCGTGCCGAGTTCGGTCTTGAAGATCCGGGTGAGCTGCCGGTCGCTGACATGCGCGTACGCGGCCAGGTCCGGGACGGTCAGGCGCCGGTCGATGTTGTTCAGGATGTGGTGCCGGAGGTCTTCGACGCGCCGCGTCGTGGACACCTGCTCCAACGGCACGCTGAACTGGGACTGCCCGCCGGGCCGCTTCAGGTACATCACGAGCTGACGGGCGACGCGCAGCGCGACGGGCTCGCCGAAGTCCTCCGCGACCAGCGCGAGGGACAGGTCCAGGCAGGCGCTGATGCCCGCGCTGGTCCACACCTCGCCCTCCTCGCGGATGAAGATCGGATCCGGGTCGACCCGCACCGCCGGATGGTCGGCGGCGAGCCGCTGCGCGGTCGACCAGTGCGTGGTGGCGCGCTTGCCGTCGAGGAGCCCGGCGGCGGCGAGGATGTGCGCACCGACGCACACCGAGGCCACGCGCCGACTGCGGGTCGCCAACGCCTTCACCCGGGCCACCGTGCCGGGCTCGATGACGGGGTGGATGCGGCGCTCGCCGTCGACCTCGACCGAGCCGGGCACCAGCAGGGTGTCGATCGCCCGTGCGCCGACTTCGTCGAACGTGGCGTCGGGCAGGATCCGCACACCCGCCGCCGTCGTCACCGGATCCGGTGTCTCGGCGGCCAGCACGACCTCGTAGCCGACGAGCTCCGTGGTTTCGCGCGGGACGAGGGAGAACACCTCCGGTGGGCCGGTGACATCGAGGAGGTCGACGCCTTCGAACAGCACGATCACGATCAACCGGTTCACGGTCCCCACCCTGCAGCCCCCGTTTCGCTCAACTCACGGACACGGGCGTCGGTTTCTGCAAATAGTGCGTCATTGCCGCAACCCCGGTTCACGCCATAGCGTCGCATGCGTGTTCAACAGTCTGTTGAACAACTTACTCAAGTCCCCGGAAAACCCTGGAGAAGAGCTGTGGCAAGCAAGACGCTGCGCGAACTCGGTGGCGCCGACACCACCCCTGCGGCCCTCGCGTCCTCGACGCTCATCCTCGTCGACTACCAGAACACCTACACCCGCGGTGCGATGGAACTCGACGGCTGGAAGCCCGCCCTGGAAGCGGCGTCGGATCTGCTGTCCCGGGCCCGCCGGGCCGGAGCCGCGGTCATCCACATCCAGCACGACGGAGGCGAGGGTTCGCCCTACGACATCCGCGCGGAGATCGGCGCGATCCACCCGGGCGTGGCGCCGATCGACGGCGAGTCCGTGGTCGTCAAGCAGGCACCGGACGCCTTCCACGGGACCGAACTCGGCAAGCTCGTGGACGAGGCCGGGAACGAGACCGTGATCGTCGCCGGGTTCATGACGCACATGTGCATCGCGTACACGTCGGCGTCGGCGGCGCTGCGCGGCAACAAGCCCACCGTGCCTGCGGACGCGTGCGCCACCCGGTCGATCGTGGACGTGTCCGCCGACGAGCTGCACCGCAGCGCGCTGGCGGCCATCGCCGACGCGTACGCCGTCGTCGTTCCCTCCCACACCGCGCTGACGTAACACCCCGCAGTTCGCCCTCTCCGGCGCCCCACAGCCCCACGCTGTCGGAGAGGGAACTTCCCTCCTTTTCCTTTCCATTCCTTTCCTTGCGTTGCTCCCCGCGTCCCGGCCCTTCGCGGCTCCCGGCGGGTCAGTTCCCCCCACGGCACCGCTCCCCACGGCGGGAACACCTGACGACCGATTCGTTACGGAGAGCAAGTCATGGCAACACGAAGGACATTCATCGGCGGCGCGGGCGGCATCGGCGCCGCGGCCTTCCTGGGCTATACGGCTGCGCAGCCGAACGCAGCATCATCCGTCCTCGACGCCGCCCCCGCCGCGGAAGCGGCGGCCACCCAGACCGCCGCCCGGGATTCCATCCGCGCGGTGAACGCGGCGATGCGCACCAACTACGCGGCGCTGAAGGCCGACCTGGTCAAGAATCTCGGGCCCGTCATCGTGGTGCAGAACGACGCCAAGGGCGGCACGTTCACCCTCATCCACAAGGGCAAGCAGTACGTCGAGCACCCGGTGGCGGAGGAGTTCGAGCTGGCGAAGTCCATCGCCCACGTCCCGCTGGGCATCTACTCCACGCTCGCGGAGTATCTGTCGGGCAAGGTCCCCAACGTCTCCAACGCCGACCGGATCGACGCCCACGACCTCGACATGGTGGCGATGAAGGGCCCCGCCACCGACGCCTGGACGACGCCGCTGCAGGCGTTCGCGGACAAGCTGACCACCGCGAAGAACAACCTCGCCGCGGCGAACCTGCCGCAGGAACTGCACGGCTCCTGCGCCAAGATCCTCGACGAGGCGCTGACCTTCATCGCCGACTCCCTCCGCGCCCGCGCCTTCGACATCGCCTCGTTCCAGGTCTTCGCGGGGCGCGTCTACCCGTCGATCCGGGTCAACATGGAGCACGCCGCCGCGGCGCAGATCTCCGGCGTGCAGAGCCTGTGCAGGAAGTGGCGGGCACAGATCGGTGAGAGCGCCTGGGCCGACCTGTACACGGTGGTGCTGTCGATCTGGACGACATCGGTTCTGAACCAGGCGGAGATCATCATCAAGCCGATGATGAACCAGCAGAAGGTGAACACCCACCTGATCGACATCCCCACGGCGCAGCTGCCGTCGGACCCGATCGGGGTGGCCCTGGACAACCTGGCGCGGATCGTTCAGGACAACATCGCCGCGGAGCTGGTGTTCGTCTCCGACACAAAGGTCGCCGACGCCCTGAAGGGCAAGGAGGACCTGCTGTCCGACGAGATCCTGAAGGAACTCGGCACGCCCGTCTCCGGTGCCGCGTTCCGCAGCGCGGGCAGGGCGAAGTGTCCGGTCAATCACAGCGTGAGTGTCTGACCGGAACGCATTTCGCGAGCCCGGCGGCCCTCTTCCGGGACCGAGGAGAGGGCCGCCGTCTCGTCCATGGGGGAACGCACGTGCATGGGGGGAACACACGTGAAAACCAGGCTGTGGCTCATCGCCGGCCTGATTCTGCTGACCATCAATCTCCGCGCGGCGATCACCGGGATGACGCCGCTCATCGGGAACGTACAGGAGGCACTCACCCTTTCCGACGCCCAGGTCAGCGTGCTGGCGACATTGCCGGTCCTGTGCCTGGGCCTCTTCGCCTGGCTCGCACCCCGCCTCGCCCACCGGTTCGGAACGCACGCCGCCGTGTGCGCCGCCCTCGGGGTTGTGGCGCTCGGCGCCGCCGTGCGGGCGGTTCCGTGGCCGGCGGCGCTCTTCGCCGGAACGGTGCTGTCCGGGGCCGGTATCGCCGTCGGGAACGTACTGATGCCCGCGCTCATCAAGGACCACTTCGCCCAGCGGATCGGACTGTTCACCGGCCTCGCCATGACTCTCATGGCCGTCTCCGGTGCCTTCGCAGCCGGAGTCGCGGTGCCGCTGTGTACCGCCATCGGATGGCAGCCGGCGCTTGCGGTGTCGGCGGTGCCCGCTGTGCCGGCAGCGGCGGTGTGGTGGCTGCTTGCCGTCCCCGGAGCGCGCGGCAGGCATCGCAGGTCGCAGCCGCAGCCGCAGATGCGGCCGCCGTCGGCGCCGAGGACGGCAGGGGGATCTGGCGGACCTGGCGGATCGGGTGGATCACTACTGCGATGCGCGCTCGCCTGGTGGGTGTCGGCGTTCCTCGGGCTGGTGTCGCTGATGTTCTACCTGCTGGTGGCGTGGCTGCCGCAGATCATGCACGCGAGCGGCTACACACCCGGCGAGGCCGGCCTGATGATGGCGGTGATGCTGGCCATCGGTATCCCGCTGGGATTCGTCGTCCCCCTTGTCGCCGCCCGAATGCGCAGCCAGCGACCCCTCGTGGGGGCTGTGATCGTGGCGAAACTGATCTCCCTCGCAGGTCTGTTGCTGGCCCCCGCCCACGGCTGGGTGTGGGTGTGTCTGCTCGGCGCGGCGACCGGCGGCGCCTTCCCCCTGGCCATCACACTGCTCGGGCTGCGCACGGACGGCCCGCGGGCCGCAGCCGACCTCTCGGGTATGGCGCAGACCATCGGCTACCTGCTGGCCGGCCTCGGCCCGCTGGCCACAGGGATGCTCCACGACGCCACCGACGGCTGGCGGGTGCCGCTTGTCGCCCTGATCGCTCTGGTGGTGCCGGAGGCGGTAGCAGGACTGCTCGCCGCCCGCCCCGGTCACGTACGCCCCGGCAGCCGCGAGGAGAAACCGGCGCAGCGCACCGCTTCGCGCGCCGACGGTCAGCTCGTCCGGCTGTAGTCGGTCCAGGTCACTTCACGAAGCGGTACTTCAGATGGGTGGCGAGTAGCGTGTCGACCACCCTGACCGGCTCGAGGCTGCGCCGCGCCGCGCCCAGTCCCTCGAAGAGCCGCAGTCCCTCTCCGAGGAGCGCGGGCACCACGTGGAGCTGCAACTCGTCGATGAGCCCCTCCCCGAGGTACTGCTGCACGGTGCTCGCCCCGCCCGCGATGTCGACGTTCCGGCCCCCGGCGGCGGCCTTGGCCTGGTCGAGGGCGCTGTGGATGCCGTCGGTGACGAAGGTGAAGGTGGTGCCGCCCTCCTTGACCAGGGTCGGCCGCGGGCGGTGGGTGAGTACGAAGACCGGGGTCCGGAACGGCGGGTTGTCGCCCCAGAACTCCTCGCCCGTGTCGTACATCATCCGGCCCATGACCACCGCCCCGGTGGCGTCGAACCACTCGCGCATCAGCTCGGAGTCGCGGTTCTCCTCCCCGCCGGTCATGCCCTGGCGCTCCCGCCAGCTCGCCAGGTTGTGGATCCACTCGAAGAGAGGCTCGGCGCCGTGGCCTCCCGGGTTGTCGATGGTGACGTCGGTGCCGGCGACGTAGCCGTCGAGGGAGATGGCCATATCCGCGGTTACGGTCACGATGGGGTGCTCCTGAAGTCCTGGGATGGGCTGCCTTCACCCTCACGTCGATCGGGAACCGGCGCATTCGACATCAGGCGTCCGATCAGGCGTCCGCAGTCGCGGCCGGCCCTCAGGAGCGCGGTTCGGGAACCGCTGCGTCCGGGCGGCTGACCTTCCGGCGGTCGCGGTCGCCGGTGCGCAGGACGCCCGCGAACACGACGAGACCGCAGGACAGCACGGTGACCACGCAGAACGACACCATCAGACTGGTCGCCTGGGCGAGCCCGCCGATCGCGCCGGGGGCGACGAGACCCGAGGTGTACGTGATCGTCGCGACGCCCGCGATGGCCTGACTGGGGTTGGGGCCGCTGCGGCCCGCCGCGGCGAAGCACAGCGGGACGACCACCGCGATGCCCAGGCCCAGCAGTGCGAACCCGGCCATCGCCACGGCCGGATGGGCCGACACGACGATGAGCAGCCCGCCGAGCGTGGCGAGGACGCCGCCGAACCGGACCGTGCGCACGGCTCCGTAGCGGTCCACCACCTTGTCGCCGGCGATCCGGGCGAGCGCCATGGTGAGCGTGAAGCCGGTCGTGCACGCCGCCGCGAGACCGGCCGAGGTGTCCAGCTGGTCCCGCAGATAGACCGCCGACCAGTCCAGACTCGCGCCCTCCGCGAACACCGCGCAGAACCCGACCGCGCCGATGAGCAGCGCCGAGCGGGGCGGCAGCGCGAACCGGGGCGGCGGCTCCTCGTCCTCGGCGGGCTGAAGGTCGAGCACCCACTGGCAGGCCAGGACGCCGAGGAAGGTGAGGGTGGCCGCGGCGAGCGCGTGGTGCAGCCGGGCGTCCGTGCCCAGGTGCGCCGCGAGCGTGCCGGCCGCCGAGCCGATCAGGGCGCCCGCGCTCCACATGCCGTGCAGCCCGGACATGATCGACCGGTCCAGGCGGTTCTCGACCTCGACGCCGAGCGCGTTCATCGCCACGTCCGCCATGCCCGCCGTGGCGCCGAAGGTGAACAGGGCCAGGCACAGGGTCAGCAGGTTGGGGGCGAAGGAGGGCAGGGCGAGGGCGAGGGTCCACAGGGCGATCAGGCCGCGCAGGGCGTTCCGGGCGCCGAAGCGCTGGGTGATGCTGCCCGCGACCGGCATCGCGACGGAGGCGCCGAGTGCGGGGAAGGCGAGCGCGAGTCCCAGCTGGCCGGCGCTGACCTCGGCATGCTCCTGGATCCACGGCACACGCGTCGCGAACGAGCCGGTGACAGCGCCGTGCACGGCGAAGACGGCCGCCACGGCGTACCGGGCGCGCTTCACCTCGCGCTGTTCGTCAACCACTGCGCTCATTCTGCGGCCCCTCCCTGGTCCTCGGCCCACCGGTCTGTTCCGGGCCTGCGGTCGCCGCCGTAAACTATCAGGGACCCTGCCTGATAGATAGCGAATAAACCAGCCGTGGGAGGATCCCGGCATGCCCGCATCCCCGAGCACCGCCCGGGCCATCAATGACCGGCTCGCCCTGCGCCTGCTCCAGCAGGAGGGCCCGTTGACGGCAGGGCAGTTGAAGCAGCTGACCGGCCTGTCCCGGCCGACCGTCGCCGACCTCGTCGAACGCCTCACCGCCGCCGGCCTGATCGCGGTGGTCGGGGAGGCGGGGGAACAGCGGCGCGGGCCGAACGCCAAGCTGTACGGCATCGTCGCCGACCGCGCCCATCTGGCAGCGCTGGACATCCGTACCGAGGGCGTCTCGGTGGTCGTGTCCGACCTGGTCGGGGCTGTGCTAGCCGAGGCGTCGGTGCCGATCGACGGCGACACGGGGACCGGGCCTGCCGTGGAACAGGCGGTGGCGCTGGTGGAGCGGGTCGTGAAGGAGGCGGGGGCGGACCGGCTCCATACGGTGGGCATCGGCGCCCCGGGCCTGATCGACCCGGCCAGCGGTGAGCTGCGCGACTCCACGGGCCTGCCCGAATGGCACCGCCGCCTGGTGGCAGCACTCCAGGACCGGTTCCCCGAGGCCCGCGTCAACGTCGAGAACGAGACCAACCTCGCCGCCCTCGCGGAACAGCGCGACGGAGCGGCGCGGGACCGGGACACCTTCGTCCTGCTGTGGCTGGGCCACGGCACCGGCGCGGCCGTGGTCCTCGACGGCGCCCTGCGCCGCGGAGCCTCCGGCGGAACCGGCGAGATCGGCTTCCTGCCGGTGCCGGGGACGTCGGGGCTGCCGTCGGCGGTGGACTGCGAGGGAGGATTCCACTCGCTCGGGGGGTCTGCGGCGGTGGTGGAACTCGCGGGCTCGTACGGGCTGAGCCCCGAGGGCGACGCCGTGCACGAGCCACTCGCGGTGGAGGTCGTCAGGGAAGCCGTCGCGCTGGCTTCCGGGGACGGTGGCGCGGGGGTGGCTGCCTCGGATGTCGCGAGACCTGCCTCGGCCGCCGGCGAGCAGGCAGCGGCGATGCGGACGGCCGACAGCGGGGACGACGCAGACACAGCGCGCCCCCTGGACGACCCGTCGGCGCGAGCCGACCGGCATCCCGACACCGACACGCCCGTCGCGTCCGCCGAACCGTCCCGCGCCCACGGCACCGTGGCGTCCGCCGGCCGTTTCCTCGACGCCCTCGCCGACCGCCTCGCCATCGGCGTCGCCTCCGTCGTCGCGATCCTCGACCCCGGTTGTGTGGTCCTCGGCGGAGAGGTCGGACAGGCCGGCGGGGACGTGCTGGCCCGGCGAGTGGAGGAGCGGATCCGGCGGATGTCGCCGCTGGCGACGGTGGTGCGCCCCAGCGGACTGGGCGGCGCCGCCGTGCTGCGCGGAGCGCTGCTCACCGCGCGGGAAGCCGCGCAGGACGAGCTGTTCGCCCCACCGGACCGGTGACCCGCCCAACCGCTCCCCACGAGCGCCGTCCCGGCGGCCACTGCCCCTGAAGTCAGGCCAAGGCCCTGCCCGGAATGCACCGGTCAGGGCGCGGCCGCCCCTGGAATCGCTGGCCGACGACGTGACCGTCCATGAACCCCGGTCAGGGGCACGCCCGCCCCTGGAACCGCCGGTCAAGGGCGCGCCCTCCTGGAACCGCCGGTCAGTTCCTGCCCACTCCCGAATCGCCGCTCAGACGCTGCCGGCCCGCCCTCGGACCGCGGGAGGGGGGCCGTACGCAAGCGGATGGGGGCCACAGCATCTGCTCATCGCGTCGCACAGGGCGCAGCACAGCTTCTCGGGTGCCGCGGGCGAGGGAAGTGTCTGCTTTACGACCGACTCGCCCTGCAGGCGCCGCTCGGGGCACCGCTCGCTCCCACTCCCGGCCGCCCGTCAGGGCCGCCCGCACCCACCCCGGACGGCCACCAGGCCACCCGCGCCCCTTGGACGGGACGGTCGGACGACCCGCCTGGCCGGACGACCCGTCGCTCAGGCGGCCCGCCCAGCCAGCCCCCGCCGCCCCATCAGGTGCCGCCCGCACCTACCCCGGACGGCCACCGTGCCGCCCGCGTCTCTTGGATGGGACGGTCGGATGACTCGTCTGGCCAGACAACGTGCCGGCTCAGACGACCCGTCGCTCAGGTGGCC
>NZ_LLZG01000401.1 GCF_001509475.1 Streptomyces regalis | reverse complement strand
GCTCGTCCATCAGCAGCAGCTTGCTGTCCTGGGCGAGCGCACGGGCCAGGGCGACGCGCTGGCGCATCCCGCCCGACAGCTCGTGCACCCGCTTGCCGTACGCGCCCTGCAGCCGTACGAGTTCGAGCAGCCGTTCCGCCTCCGGCCGGCGCTCCACCTTCGCGACCCCGCGCAGCTTCAGCGCGAGTTCGATGTTCTTGCCCGCGGTCAGCCACGGGAACAGGGCGTGCTCCTGGAACATCAGGGCGGGCCGGCCGTCCGTGCCGATCGTGCCGGCGGACGGCCGGTCCAGCCCCGCGACCAGGTTGAGCAGCGTGGACTTGCCGCAGCCGGAGGCCCCCAGGAGGGTGACGAACTCGCCGGGTGCGACATCGAGCGTGATGTCGTCCAGCACGAGCTGTTGCCCGCCGCGTGTGCCCGGCACCGGGAAGGACTTCGAGACGTGCTCGATACGGGCGGCGTACGTCACCGCCGTGGCGTCCTGGGCGACCTCGGCGGTCGTGGCCGTGAGAGTGGCCATGGTCGTCACCTCCTGGGAACTCATCGAATGCGGTGGTTACTTGACGCCGAGACCGGCGTCGTCGACCTCGTCCTTGCCCTCGGCCTTGAGGACCTTGTTGAGCGGGGTGAGGTCGTAGATGCCCTTCAGGTCGGGCTTCTCCAGCAGGCCGGCCTTCACCGCGTGCTCCGCCTCGGTGCCGAGGGTGGCGGCCAGCGGGTCGTCGAGGAAGGTGATCGACTTCCAGGCCGGGTCGACGACCTCGGCGGGCAGGGCCTTGCCGGACTCCGCCTTCAGCGCTTCGTTGGCCGAGGCCTTGGCCTTGTCCGGGTTGGCGTTGATCCAGGCGTTGGTCTTCACCGAACCGCGCAGCACGGCCTCGACGACGTCCGGGTGCTCCTTCAGGAAGTCCTGCCGGACGATGATGTTCGTGATCACGAACTTCTTGTCGGGCCACAGGTCGCCCTCGTCGAGGAGCACCTTGCCGCCCTCGGCGACCAGCTTGGACGCGGTCGGCTCAGGAACCCACGCGCCGTCGATCGAGCCGGACTTGTAGGCGTCCGGCGTGATCTTGTTGTCGGTGCGGACGACGGAGACGTCACCCTTGCCGCTCTGCGCGTCGACCTTCCAGCCCTGCTCGGAGATCCAGTTGAGCAGCGCGACGTCCTGGGTGTTGCCGAGCTGCGGCGTGGCGATCTTCTTGCCCTTGACGTCCTTCAGGGACTTGATCTTCTCCGGGTTGACGACGAGCTTCACACCGCCGGAGGCGGAACCGGAGATGATGCGCAGGTTCTTGCCCGCCGCCTTGATGTAGCCGTTGATGGCGGGGGAGGGACCGATCCAGCCGATGTCGAGGTCACCGGAGTTCAGCGCCTCGATCTCCGAGGGACCGGCGTTGAACGTCGACGGCTTGATCCTGGTGCCGCCGAGCTCCTTCTGGAGCAGGCCCTCCTGGATACCCACCAGCGCGGTGGCGTGCGTCAGGTTCGGGAAGTAGCCGATGTTCACTTCGTCGACGGAGAGCTTCTTGGCGTCCGCCGCGACCTCGGCCTGCTTGTCGCTGTCGGTGGACTCGGCGCCGTAGCCGCAGGCGGTCAGCAGCAGGGGGAGCACCGTCACGACGGCGAGGGTGCGCAGGGCGGTGAGCGGTCTTGCGGCAGACACAGAAGTGTCCTCTCAGACGTGGTTGATCAGGGAGGTACGGCAAGAGGTACGGCGAGGCAGGCAGTTCGGCGCCGAGGCGGATGAGCCTGCTGGAGCGCGCAGCGGCGTAGCGGTGGTGCGGCCGGTACTGCGGCGGGTCTCAGGCGGACTGACAGATGGCGCTGGACGTACGGCCGAAGTCGATGTGGCGACGCGAGGTCAGGAGGGGGAGCAAAAGGTCTGTCTGGTTGCGCATGCGCATGGCCACCCCACCCCCATAGTTTCCTAGTTTTCCTACCTGGTTGATGGGGATCGTGGCAGAAGCCGGCGTCGGCACCAAGGGGATGTTCATATGATGGACTCAGCTATCTCGCTTTCCGAGATGGAAGCCTCGGAGTCCAGAGCGCGCAGCAGCGCACGGGCCGCCTCGATCAGCGCGGTGGCGTGGACGGTGTGGCCGGGGACGGTGGGGCTGGTCGCGGTGAAGGTGCCGGTGGTCTCGTCGGTGCCGATCCGGGCGCCGGCGCCCACGAAGTCGATGTGTCAACTGCGCCCCGGGATGCGCCGGTCGAGGCGGTCCGGTATCCGGGTCCTGCTTGACGGCGAGCACGATGTACTGCTCAATGGGTCGCATGAATGCCCAGCAGCGCTTGGTCTCGCGCGATCACATCGACTTCGGTCGGGTGTGGTCCGCGGCGTGTTGCGCCTGACTCGGCAGCGGGCCGTCTGACCGGCCCTTCCCTCCCTCGGTGACCCCGTCGCGGGCCGAGCTCCCTCTTCGCGCACCCTGCCGGTGCATTGCCTTCCCGTCTTCACCGACGCCCGGCGTCGTCACGCCCGTACCGAAACGGTCAGCCGTTGTTGTCTGACGAGTCATCACTCATGCCTGTGCGCAAGGCAGTTCAGCCATGCCTTGCCTTCCTGACCGGGCGCCGCATTCCCGAAAGGTCACGTCCATGCCCGTGGAGTTCCTCGGCATCGCCGCCACCGACGACGGCTCCGAAACCACGCCGCGCTCCGGCGCCGCGTTCGACAAGGAGTACACACTCCGGCTCGCCCGGGCGCACGAGGACCACGGCTGGGACCGGGTGCTGTTCGCCTACGGCTCCGGATCACCGGACCTTGCCCCGGCCGCCGCGTACATCGCGAGCCGGCTGGACCGCCTCCAGATCCTGCTCGCGTGCACTTCATCACCGGCGGCAACAACCACGAACAGGGCCGTGAGGGCGACACCCTCACCAAGGACGAGCGCTACGCCCGCACCCGCGAGTGCCGCCGTGTACGCCGCCGGAGGCGCCGAGGCCGTTCGGCGGCTCCTCGCCTATCGCCGGAGAGATCGCCGCCCGGCACGTCGACGTCTACCTCACCTGGGGCGAGCCGCCGTCCGCTGTCGCCGAGAAGATCGCCTGGATCCCGGCGCTGGCCGAGAAGGAGGGCCGGAGCATCAGCTTCGGCATCCGCCTGCACGTCATCACCCGGGACACCGCCGAGCAGGCGTGGGCGGAGGCCCGGCGGCTGCTGGACGGCTTCGACGCGGAGACCGTACGGGCCGTACAGGCCGGGCTCGCCCGCAGCGAGTCCGAGGGGCAGCAGCGGATGCTCGCCCTGCACGGCGGCGGCCGCGACGACCTGGAGATCCACCCGAACCTCTGGGCCGGCATCGGGCTGGTGCGGGGTGGCGCGGGCACCGCGCTGGTCGGCAGTCACGACGAGGTCGCCGAGCGGATCGCCGAGTACCACCGGCTGGGCATCGACGAGTTCGTGCTCTCCGGCTACCCGCACCTGGAGGAGGCGTACTGGTTCGGCGAGGGCGTCCTGCCGCGGCTGGAGGCGCGGGGGTTGGGGAGCCACCCGTTCCGCAGCGCGACGGCCGCACAGCTCGCGGCTCAGATCTTCTGCCTTTCTGCCTTTCTGCCTTGAAGGAAGTCCGCCATGACAAGCGCACCCCCGGCCGACTGGCTGCACACAGCCCGTGAGCTGGCGGACGATCTGGCCACGGACGCGGTCGAGCGCGAGCAGGCCGGCAAGCCACCGCTCGACGAGGTCGCGCGGCTGCGCGAATCGGGGCTGCTGACGCTGCTGGTGCCGGTCGCGTACGGCGGAGGGGGCGCGGACTGGCGCACCGCCTACACGGTCGTACGGACCCTCTCCGCGGCCGACGGATCCGTCGGCCACCTGCTGGGCAGCCACTACTTCCTGTCCTACTGCGCCCGGTTCTTCGCCGGCCCCGACCGTGCCGCACGCGTGGAGCGGGCGTTCACGGCGGGGCAGTGGTACTGGGGAGGCGGCATCGCCTCGCAGGAACCGCCCCTGATGCTGACCCCGACGGCCAACGGCTATGTGCTGGACGGCCATCAGAGGTATGGCTCCGGAGTCGGGGTGGCCGACCGGTTGGTGGTCCGGGCCGCCGTGCCCGGCACCGGCGAGCCCCTCGCCGTCCTCGTGGACCCCGCCCACCCCGGCCTCGTGAACGGCAGCGGCGGCGACACCTTCGGGCAGCGGCTGGCGGCAGCGGGCGGCGTGGGCTTCGACTCCGTGCCGGTCGCCGCCGACGACGTGCTCGGCTCCCTCTCCCCGGACGACGGCGCCCTGTCGCCCTTCGCCGGCCTCGCCGCGCCGACCGCCCGGCTGGTCTCCGCTCAGTTCTGTCTCGGCGTCGCCGAGGGGCTGCTCGGTGAGGTCCGCGAGCACGGACGGGCGGCGCAGTCCGCCTGGCAGCCGTTCTCACCCCAGCCCTGGCCGGGCAGCCCGCCGCAGGACCCGTACGTGCTCACCGCGTACGGCGAACTCGCCGTCGCCGCACGTGCCGCAGCCGCCCTCGCCGACCAGGCGGTGGCCGCCCTGACGAACGGCCTGGCGCGAGGCGAGGGCCTCGCCGACGAGGAGTGCGCGGAGATCGCCGTCCTCGCGAGCGCGGCCGAGGCCGCCGCCTCCCGGGCCGCGCAGGAGATCACCACCGGTGCCATGGACGCCGTCGGTGTGCCGGCCGCCTTCGCGCGGCGCGGCCTGGACCGCTTCTGGCGCGACACCCGCACGCACACCCTGCGCGAGCCGGTCGCCCACCGACTGCGCGAGGTCGGGGACTACTTCCTCAACGGCGCACACCCCCCGTTCAGCCTCCCCGCCTGATCGAGGGGCCGGGAGGCGAGGATCGGCCACGGCGGTGATGGATAATCTCAGCATGCGGATCTCGGCGAGAGCGGACTATGCGGTGCGGGCAGCGTTGGAGTTGGCCGCGGCCGGTGACGACACCTCGCTCAAGGCCGAAGCGATCGCCGAGGCGCAGGGCATCCCGCACAAGTTCCTGGAGGGCATCCTCGGCGACCTGCGCCGGGGCGGCCTCGTGGTCAGTCAGCGCGGCGGCAAGGGCGGCTACCGACTTGCCCGCCCGGCCGACTCGATCCCCATCGCGGACGTGATCCGCGTGGCGGACGGCCCCCTGGTCTCGGTGCGCGGCGTACGCCCGCCCGACCTCTCCTACATCGGCCCCGCGGAGTCCCTGCTCCCGCTGTGGATCGCCGTACGCGCCAACGTCCGCAAGATCCTCGGCGAGGTCACCCTCGCCCACGTCGCCGCGGCCAAGCTGCCCGACGACGTCCTGAGCCTCGCGGACGACCCCGAGGCCTGGACGAATCCCTGACCGGCGTCTCACTGCCCGGCGGCCCCTTTTGACGCGGCTGGGATGCGGCCCGACACTCCAGTACGGGAATCCTAGTGAATTAGTAGGGAAACATGGACCGCTGCGCCACATCGACCTCGTGCGGGTGTGCAGCGAGGCAAGTTCCCCGCACGGTGAGGGCGTCACGTGTCCGCTCTGTCTGCGGATCGCCGTCACGCACAGCCTGCTCGGCCTCGACGACGTCCTCCCGGTGACCTTGCTGCCCGCCGTGTCCGACGCCCCGGACGGGGGGCACCCGGAGCTGCGTCCGCTGTACGAGGCCAGCTCGCACCAGCACCCCGGCCCGGCCGCGGCGCCGGTGCTCAGCGACGCCTGGACCGGCACGACCGTGAGCACGCACGCCCCGGACATCCTGCGGGACCTGGCCCGACGGTTCGGCGGCCGCGGCCCGGACCTCTTCCCGTACGGCGCCGAGGAGGCCGTAGAGAGCATCGGCCGCCTCTGCGAGCAGGGCATCACCGCGGCCGCGCAGCGCGCCGGACAGCCGGACGACGACTCGGCGGCACGCGACACCGCCCTCACCACCCTGCTGCACACACTGGAGCGGCAGCCGGCCTCCCAGGAGTACCTGCTCGGCGGACTGGGCGGCGTACGGACGCGATGTCAGTCGAACGGTTTCTCCCACACCGACACGTGCTTGCCGCTCTCGCTCGTGAACGGCTCGCGCGTCCAGTTCTCCCACCGGTCGCGCAGCCGTAGGCCGGCGAGACGGGCCATCAGGTCCAGCTCGGCCGGCCAGACGTACCGGAACGGGATGGACCAGTGCTCGGCGCGGCCGTCGGCAATGGTGACGTAGTTGGAGCTCATGGCCTGGGTGGCGAGGTCGTAGGTGTCGAACGCCCAACGCGTATCGCTGATGTGGAACGGTACGGCGCTCTGCCCGGCGGGGAGCTTGCGCAGTTCGGGGACCATGACCTCGACGACGAAGCAGCCGCCGGGCGCCAGGTGTGCGGCGACGTTGCGGAAGCAGTCGACCTGGTCGTCCTGGGTCGTCAGATTCATGAGCGTGTTGAAGACCAGGTAGGCGACCGAGAAGGTCTTCTCCACCCGCGCCGTCGCGAAGTCGCCGATCGTCACGTCGATCGCGCTGCCGCCGGGCTTGGCGCGCAGCCGGTCCACCATGGCGCGGGACATATCGATGCCGTGCACCGGGACACCGCGGCCGGCCAGCGGTAGCGCGATCCGGCCGGTGCCGATGCCGAGTTCGAGCGCCGGGCCGTCGCCGGCGAGTTCGGCCAGCAGGGCGACCGCCGGGTCGACCACGTCGGGGCGGAACATGTCCGCCGCCGAGGTGTCGTAGGTGGCCGCGATGTTCTCTCCGAAGTAGCCGTCGTCTTCGATCACGCCGGGACGATACTGCCGGCTGCCGCGCCGGGGCACGTGATTTTCCACGGGCGGCCGATCGGGGTGCTGGCACCACCGCCAAGCGGGGGGCTGGGACGACTGCCCTCGGCAGCGTCTCCACCTAGCTTCGATACGTCAGGAAGCCAGCAGCTCCAAGGCAGTCCGAGGAGACGTCATGAGTGCTTTAAGCAGGAGGAATGTGGTGCGCGGCGGTCTGGTCGCCACGACGGCGGGGGTCGTGGTGCCCGGACTGGGCGCGGGCGCGGGCGTGGTCGCGGCGGCGGACGAGGCGTCCTGCCCGCCGGCACCCGGACCGGCCATGGTCGGGCGCGGCGATCCGCGGTACCGGTCCCTGGCGTCCCGGGGCTACAACCGCCGGTTCGTGGGCGGGCCGGAGCACGTCTGGGTGGTCGGCACGACCGCGCACGTCGTACGGGCCGTACAGCAGGCGGTGGACAGCGGACGGCGCATCACGGTCCGCAGCGGCGGCCACGGCTTCGAGAACTTCGTCGCCGACCCGGCCGTGGAGGTGGTCGTCGACATGTCCGCCATGACGGCGGTGTCGTACGACCCTGACCGCCGCGCCTTCGCTGTGGAGGCCGGTGCCCTGCTGGGCGAGGTGTACCGGAGGCTGTACCTGGGCTGGGGAGTGACGATCCCGGCCGGCTGGTGTGCCGACGTCGGCATCGGCGGGCATGTCCTGGGCGGCGGCTTCGGTCCGCTGTCCCGGCTGATGGGCCTGTCCGTGGACCATCTGTACGCGGTCGAGGTGGTCGTCGTGGACCGGGCGGGCAAGGCGCGCAGAGTGGTGGCCACACGCGAACCCTCCGATCCGAACCGGGACTTGTGGTGGGCGCACACCGGTGGCGGAGGCGGCAGCTTCGGCATCGTCACCCGCTACTGGTTCCGCACACCAGGCGCCGACGGCGACGACCCTTCCGCCCTCCTGCCCGCCCCGCCGTCCGGTGTGCTGAGCTTCTCGGTCACCTGGGACTGGCAGAAGCTCGACAGGACGTCGTTCGCCCGGCTGGTCCGCAACCACTGCGCCTGGGCCGAACGGCACAGCGCCCCCCACTCCCCGTACCTCGCCCTCTACAGCGAACTCGCGCTCACCCGCCGCCCGTCGGGGACGGTCCTCATGATCGGCCAGGTGGCAGCGGACTCCGGCGCCGAACGAATGCTGGACGAGCACCTCGCCGCGATCAACCGGGGCGTTCCGGTCCAGCCGGTCCGCACGGTGAGGAACCACTCCTGGCTGGCCGCGGCCCTGGCCGGCTCACCCGGCGACCCCGGCCCCGTCTACCGGCTGAAGGTCAAGTCGGGCTACCTGCGCCGACGTTTCACCGACCGGCAGATCGACACCCTGCACCACCACCTCACCCGCTCCGACTACGACCACCCCGGCGGCAGCGTGAGCCTCTACACCCACGGCGGCAAGGTCAACACCGTGGCGGGGGACGCGACCGCGACCTCCCACCGCGACGCGAGCATCAAGATGTTCTACGTCAACGGATGGGAGGACCCCCGCGACGACGCCCGGCACATCGCCTGGCTGCGCGAGTTGTACCGGGACCTGTACGCCGACACCGGCGGTGTCCCCGCGGCTGCCGACGGCGCGTTCATCAACTACCCCGACACCGACCTGGCGGACCCCGCCTGGAACACGGGCGCCCCGTGGCACACCCTGTACTTCGGCGAGAACTACCGCCGGCTCCAGCGCATCAAGGCGAAGTGGGACCCCCGTGACGTCTTCCACCATGCCCTGTCGGTGCGCCCGGCCCTCAGGCGAGGGTGACCTCGACCGGCAGCTTCTTGATGCCGTTGACGAAGTTGGAGCGGACCCGCGGCACGTCTCCGGCCAGGCGGATGTCGGCCAGGCGCGGGATCAGCTCCTCGAACATGATGCGGATCTCGGTGCGGGCCAGCAGGTTGCCCAGGCACAGGTGCGGGCTGCCCTTGCCGAAGGTGACGTGGTCGTTGTCCGTGCGGGTGACGTCGAAGTCGTACGGGTTGCCGAAGACCTCCTCGTCACGGTTGCCGGACGCGAACCACATGACGACCTTGTCGCCCTCCTTGACCTGCTTGCCGCCGAGCTCGACATCGCGCGTGGCGGTACGGCGGAAGTGGTACACGGGGGAGGCCCAGCGCAGGAACTCCTCGACCGCCGTGGGGATCAGGGAGGGATCCTCCTTCAGGCGGGCCAACTGCTCGGGGTGCTGGAGGAGGGCCAGCATGGAGTGGGAGATGGTGTGGCGGGTGGTCTCGTTGCCGGCCACCACCAGCAGCAGGAAGTAGTTGTCGAAGTCCTGCGGGGAGAGCGGGACACCGTCGCGCGGGGTCGTGTTGACCAGCCGCGAGATCAGGTCCGTGCCGTCGCCGCCGCGCCGCTGCCTGGCCAACTCCCGCCCGTACTCGAAGACTTCGATGGACGCGGGCGAGCGGAACGGCAGGTCGCGGTACTTCTCGCTCTCCTCGCCGTGCAGCAACACGTCCGCGTAGTCGGGGTCGGTGTTGCCGATGATGCGGTTGCCCCAGTCGATGAGCTGCTGGTTGTCCTCCGGCGGCACGTCGAGCAGCCGCGCCAGGACGTTGATCGGGAAGTCCGCGGAGACGTCGGCGACGAAGTCGAACGTGCCCTTGGCGAGGGCGGCGTCCAGGGTCGTCGCGGTCAGGCCGCGCAGGAAGTCGGCGTAGCTGTTGATGACGCTCGCGCCGAACTGCCGCTGGATCACGCTGCGCAGCGCTCGGTGGCGGACGCCGTCCATCTCCAGGATGGAGGCGCGTTTCTTGATCTGGTCCTCGTCGACCTCTTCCAGGTTCACGAACTTCGTGGAGGTGAAGGTCTCGGGGTCGCGGTCGACGCGGGCGATGTCCGCGTGCCGGGTCACCGCCCAGAAGCCGGAGTTGGGGGCCTCCTCCGGCTGCCAGTGCACGGGGTCCTCATGGCGCAGGGTGTGGAACATCCGCCACGGGGTGACCCCGTCGGTGAAGTTGTCCAGGTCGGCGAGGTCGACGTCCGCCAGCGGCATCGGTTCGTTCACGGCGGTCGCGGCGGCAGCAGCGGCGGCGGAGGGCTGGGGCTGGATCTGCGTCTCGGTCATCAATGGCTCCAGGCGTCACAGGTGGTAGGCGTACTCGGTGAACTCCCAGTCGGTGACATGCCGTTGGAAGCGTTCGACCTCGTTGCGCTTGTAGGTCAGGAAGGATGAGACGAAGCCCTTGCCGAGCAGATCGGTCAGGGCGGTGTCCGCCTCCAGCGCGTCCAGCGCGGCGGACAGGTCCGTGGGCAGCACGGCCGACCTGGACGTGTCGTAGCCGTAGCCCTCCAGCGGGGCCGGCGGCTCCTCACCGGCCTGAATGCCGAGCAGCGCGGCGGCGATCGTGCCGGCGACGAGGAGGTAGGGGTTGGCGCCGGCGTCCCCGAGGCGCAGTTCGAGTCGGGCCCCCGAGCCGCGCTCCGGCGGGATGCGGACCATGGCGCTGCGGTTGTCCAGCCCCCAGTCGATCAGCCAGGGCGCGAGGGTGTCGGGGCCGAAGCGTTTGTACGAGTTGACGGTCGGGTTGGCCAGCGCGGCGAGCGCGGGAGCGTGGGCGACGACTCCGGCGACGGCGTGCCGGGCGGTGGCCGAGAGGCCGTAGGCGCCCGCGGGGTCGTCGAAGGCGTTGCGGACCCCCTTCTCGTCGCCGTGCTCGTCGGAGTCGTCGCAGGACAGATGCAGATGGAAGCCCGATCCGCCCGCGTCCCCGAACGGCTTGGCCATGAAGGTGGCCAGCCGGCCCTCCTTGCGGGCCAGCTCCTTCACCGCGGCCTTGAAGCGGAACGAGCGGTCGGCCGCGTCCAGCGCGTCGGAGTGGGTCAGATTGATCTCGTACTGGCCGCCGTCGAACTCGTGGTTGCCGGTGATCACACCGATCCCGAGGTCACGCAGGTGGCGCAGGGTGCGCAGCAGATGGTTGTCGGGGTCGGCGCGCAGGCCGGCCGTGTAGACGGCGCCGGTGGTCTCCGGGGCGCGGCGCCATCCGGTGGGGGTGCCGGGGGCGGGCTCCAGCAGGAAGTACTCCAGCTCCGGGCCGACGACGGGACGCAGCCCCTGTTCGGCGCAGCGGGTCAGCACGGTGCGCAGCAGGTCGCGCGGTGACTCGGGGGCGGGGGCGCCGGTCGCCGGGTCGGTGACCTCGCCGAGGCAGGTGGCGACGCCGGGCTCCCAGGGCAGCGGGGCCAGGGTGGACAGGTCGGGGCGCACGGTGACGTCGGGCAGGCCGGCGTCGAGGCCGCCCGCGACGGGGACCACGTCGCCCTGCGGGCTGGTGTGGTAGACGGCCCGGCAGAAGGCCAGACCGTGTTCGCAGGCCGACGGCAGATGGTCCACCAGGACGTCACGGGCCCGGTCGGTGCCGATGAGGTCGGGATAGATCACCCGGACCACGTCCACGCCCTCGGCGGTGAGCCGCTCCATGTGCCGGCGGATATCTGGAATGTCGTGAGCGCTCACCGATGTCTCCTCGGGCGATGGGGAAGGTGGCGTGAGGACGACCTGAGCAGAGGGTGCGGGGTGGGGAGGCGCCACCCCGGGAGTCGTCGTTTGAACCCGAACGGTATGGACAGGATTCGCCGTCCCGCAAGAGGGCTGCCCCAAAAATTTATCCACCTGGACAGGTATTGACCAGGATCCCGCTGCTTCCTATGTTGTTTGAAGCCAAACGAGTAGGGGGTGCGGATCTCGCGCCCCTTTGGCCCAGGGGCCCGGCCGACAGGCAGGCCGGGCCCCGACCATCCCCTTCGCTCCCCGCTCCGACGCCCTCACTTCCAGGAGGACCGGCCATGAAGGTCGTAGTCGACATGAACAAGTGCCAGGACCACGGCCAGTGCGTCTTCGCGGCTCCTGACGTCTTCTCGATGGACGACGACGGACACCTGGTGTACGTCTCCGGCCCCGACGAGGCCCTCCGCGACGAGGTCGAGGAAGCCGCCGATGTCTGCCCGCTGCAGGCCATCCGGGTCGAGGACTGAGCCCCATGACCGGACGCATAGTTGTCGTCGGCGCCTCGATGGGCGGCCTGCGTGCGGCGGAGCAGCTGCGCGCGGCCGGCTGGACCGGCGCGATCACGGTCATCGGCGACGAGCCGCACATGCCGTACAACCGGCCTCCGCTGTCCAAGGGGGTCCTCGCGGGCAAGGCGCCCTTCGAGTCGCTGGCCTTCACCCCGAAGGCGGCCGCCGCCGATGTGGAGTGGCGGCTGGGTGCGAAGGTCGTCGAGGCGCGGCTGGCCGAGCGGACCGTCGAACTCGACGGCGGCGAGGCGTTGTCGTACGACGGTCTGGTCGTCGCCACCGGCACGCGACCCCGGCGGCTGGCGTGCCCCGGCCCGCTCACCGGTCGCCACACGGTCCGTACGCCGGCCGACGCCCAGGGCCTGCGGGACGAACTGACCCGGCCGGGCGTGCGCGTGGTCGTCGTCGGCGCCGGGTTCATCGGCTGCGAGGTCGCCGCCACCGCCGTAGGACTCGGGGTCCGCGAGGTGACCGTCGTCGACCCGCTGCCCCTGCCCATGGTCGGGCCGCTCGGCGAACTGCTCGGCCGCGCGCTGCTGAAGCGGCACGAGGAACGCGGGGTGCGCTTCGTGCTGGGCGCCGGGGTCACCGGGTTCGAGGGCGACGAACGGGTCACCGGCGTCGTGCTGGGTGACGGCACGGTGCTGCCCGCGGACGCGGTGGTCGAGTCCGTCGGTTCCGTCGCCAACGTCGAGTGGTTGGAGGGCAACGGCCTCGACCTGGCCGATGGGGTCCTCACCGACGGGCAGCTGCGGGTCGGCGGGCGTCCGGAGGTCGTGGCGGTGGGAGACGTGGCCCGCTTTCCCAATGCCCGCTACGACGGCGTGCCCCGCCGTGTCGAGCACTGGTCCATCCCGACCGACACCGCGAAACATGCCGCGAAAGTCCTGACCGGCGCGGCGTTGCCGCCGTTCGCGCCGCTGCCCACGTTCTGGAGCGACCAGCACGAGTTCCGGTTGCAGTCCTTCGGCGCCCCCGTGCTCGGCCTCGGTGACGTTCGCGTCCTGGACGGCGACGCGGAGGGCGATGTCCTGGTCGGCTACCACTCCGGCGGTCAGCTGGTCGGCGTCGTCGCGCTCGGTGGCCAGGCCGCCGCCATGGGCGCCGCCCGCTACCGCGCCCAGCTGCTGAAGCAGCCCGCCCTCACCGCGTAAGGAACCCCGCAAATGTCCAGTGTCCGTGGCTACTTCCACCCCAAGACGGCGACCGGCAGCTCGTCGCTGATCCCTTCCCCGCCATGGCGTTACTCCGGCGACCTGCTGACCGTCGAGTACCGCACCGATCCCGCCCGCGTGCGTGAACTGCTCCCCGATCCCCTGGAGTTGGCCGACGAGGAGCCCGGCGCGGTCGCGCTGATCTGGGCCGACTGGCAGTCCTGCTCCGCCTCCGGCGGCGAGCTGCTGGACCCCGTGCTCGCCCAGTACAAGGAGGCCTTCGCGGTCGTCCGCTGCAAGTACCGGGGGCGGACGTATTCGCGCTGCGTCTACATCTGGGTCGACAAGGACTTCGCGATCGCCCGTGGACTGCACCAGGGGTATCCGAAGAAGCTCGGGTCCATTCATCAGACGCGGCCCCATCCGTACGGGCCCGCTCCGCGGATCGAGGCCGGCGCCCGCTTCGGTGCGACTCTTGCCGCTGCCGACCGGCGGTTGGCGCAGGCCGTGGTGACGCTGCGGGAGCCGTCGGAGACGAACGGGTTCGTCAATGGGCATCCGATGGCCCACCACCGCTGGCTGCCTTCGATCGAGAAGGGCAAGGGATTGGCTCTCGATGAGCTGATCGAGTCTGGTGCGGCTTCCTTCGAGGGTGGTCAACCGTGGGTGGGTGACGCCGAGTTGGAGCTGTTCGAGGCGCCTACGGAGGAGCTTGCGCGGCTGGAGATCCGGGAGCCGATCGCCGCGTATTACCGGCAGGTCGGGGTGGTTTGGGATGGGGGGCGGCTGCTGGAGGTCGGTACGTCGGAAGCATCTGCCGAGTGATGTCGGTGGCTGGGTGCGCGTTTCGTCGTGGCTGGTCGCGCCCACACGGCGGAGCCGCATATCGATACAGCCCCGCGCCCCTGAGTATCTCCACTTCCCTTCGTTCCATTGGAGCCCTTCTCATGCCTGACAAAATCGTCGTCGCCGGTGTTTCCGTCGACACCCGGCACTGGATCGGTGGCCGGCGTGTCGCCTCCGGCGACACCTTCACCGATGCCTCGCCCATCGACGGAAGCGTTCTCGGTGAGATCGCCCGTGGCGGTCCCGCCGAAGCCCAGGCCGCCGTCGTCGCCGCTCGCGACGCCTTCCCCGCCTGGGCTGCCACCCCCCGCGCCGAACGCGCCCGCCTCCTCCACGCCATCGCCGACGGTGTCGAGAAGCGGCTGGAAGAGCTGGCCATCGTCGAGACCAACGACAATGGCGCCCTCCTGCGCTCGCACCGGCGCGGCGTCATGCCCCGCGTCGCCCACAACTTCCGCTTCTTCGCGGACTGGCTGCTGAAGCTGGACCACGAGGACTTCGAGACGCGCGGACACACGAACCACGTCAGCTGGGACCCCGCCGGCCCCTGTGTGCTGATCACGCCCTGGAACGCGCCCCTGATGCTGGCCACCTGGAAGGTCGCCCCGGCCCTCGCGGCGGGCAACACGGTCGTCCTGAAGCCCGCCGAGTGGTCCCCGCTGACCGCCTCCCTCCTCGCCGACATCGCGGCCGAGGCAGGGCTCCCCGCCGGTGTTCTCAACGTCGTCCAGGGCTACGGTGCCGAGATCGGCGATGCGCTCACCTCCCACCCGGACGTGCGCCGGATCAGCTTCACCGGCTCGGTGCCGACCGCCCGGCGGATCGCCGCCTCGGCCGCCGCCAACCTGACGCCTCTCAGCCTGGAACTCGGCGGCAAGTCACCCCTGTTGGTGTTCGCCGACGCCGACCTGGACCTCGCGGTCGACCTTGCCGTGGAGCAGTACGACAACGCCGGGCAGGTCTGCCTGGCCGCGACGCGCATCCTCGTCGAGGAGACGGTCGCCGCGGAGTTCACGCGCCGGTTCCTGGAGAAGGCCGCGACGCTCACGCAGGGCGACCCGCGTGACGAGGCCAGCGACATCGGGCCGAACATCCACCCGCGCCAGCTGGAGAAGATCGACGGCTTCGTCCAGCGGGCGATCGCGGCCGGGGCGCGTGCGATCGTCGGCGGGCACCGGGGGGACGGGCAGTACTACGCGCCGACCTTGCTCGCCGATGTCGCCCAGGACTCGGAGATCGTGCAGGAGGAGGTCTTCGGGCCGGTCCTGACCCTGCAGACCTTCGCCGACGAGGACGAAGCCGTACGGCTCGCCAACGACACCCGCTTCGGCCTCGCCGCCACCGTCGCCACCGGCGACACCCGGCGCGCCGAACGCGTCACCGCCCAGCTCGTCGCCGGCACCGTCTGGGTCAACTGCTTCTTCGTCCGCGACCTGCTGGCCCCCTTCGGCGGCTCACGCCAGTCCGGCGTCGGACGCGAGGGCGGCACCTGGAGCTTCGACTTCTACTGCGACCTGAAGAACACCGTGACCGCTCCGAAGGGATGGAACCAGGACCATGGGTGAGATCGTCGGGGCCGGGCTGCTCGCCCACGTCCCCACCATCGTGCTCCCGCAGGCCGACCGGCTGGAGCTCAACGAGGGCAAGGAGATCACCCTCGTCACCGGGCTCGAGCAGCTGCGCAGGGACGTCTTCGAGCGGGACGACTACGACACCGTCGTCGTTCTCGACTCCCACTGGGCGACCACCGTCGAGTTCGTCGTCACCGCGCAAGCGCGCCGCGCCGGTCTGTTCACCTCCGAGGAGCTGCCGCGCGGGATGTGCCGGATGCCGTACGACTTCCCGGGCGACCCCGAACTCGCCCGTAACGTCGAGAAGTTCGCGGACAAGCACGGCACCTGGATCACCGCCATCGACGACGACTACCTGCCGATCTACTACGCCACCATCAACCTCTGGAAGTTCCTGGGGGAGGGGCTGCCGGACAAGCGGTGGGTGACCATCGGGGTCTGCCAGACCGGGGACATGGAGGATCACCTGCGGCTCGGGCGGGCGCTGGCCGACGGGATCGCCGCCACACCGGGGCGACGGGTCCTGCTCATCGCCTCGGGCGCCCTGTCGCACACCTTCTGGCCGCTGCGTGAGCTGCGCGACCACGAGGCCGGCGACCCGGCGCACATCTTCACGCCCGAGGCCCGGGCGGCCGACCACGAGCGCATCGGATGGTTCAAGGAGGGCCGCCACGACAAGGTCCTCGACACCATGGACGAGTTCTGGAAGTACAAGCCCGAGGCGAAGTTCTTCCACTATCTGATGATGGCCGGCTCCCTCGGCGAGCAGGCCTGCGTCGCCAAGGGCCGGCAGTACGGCGAGTACGAGAACTCCATCGGCACGGGTCAGGTCCATCTGTGGTTCGACCGGCCCGCCGACGGCTGGACCGGCACCGGTCAGCCCTCACCGTCGTATCAGCGCACCCCGCACAGCCGCCCCCAGGAGGTCTGAGACATGGCTGCATTTTCTGAGTATCGCCGCATCCTCCTCGAGGGCGCCGCCGTCCAGGTCACCGTCGACGGCGACGAACTCGTCGCCGGGGACGGCCGCCGCGTCAAGATCGAGGACGCCCGGCACCTGCCCCCGGTGGTCCCCTCCAAGGTGATCGCCGTCCACCTCAACCACCGCAGCCGGGTGGACGAGTTCCGGATCGAGCTCCCGCAGACGCCTACGTACTTCCACAAGCCGACCTCCTCCCTCAACTCCCACAAGGGCGCCATCGTCCGCCCCGAGGGCTGCAATTGGCTCAACTACGAGGGCGAGGTCGCCATCGTGATCGGGAAGACCGCGCGGAACATCTCCCCGGCCGAGGCGGGGGAGTACATCGCCGGCTACACCGTCGCCAACGACTACGGGCTGCACGACTTCCGCGACACCGACGCCGGGTCGATGCTGCGAGTGAAGGGCTCGGACACTCTCTGCCCCCTTGGGCCGGGCCTGGTGACCGACTGGGACTTCCACGGCAAGCGGCTGCGGACGTACGTCAACGGCGAGGTCGTCCAGGACGGTTCGACGGACGAGATGAAGTGGGACATGCACTACCTCGTCGCCGACATCGCCCGCACCATCACCCTGTACCCGGGCGACGTGCTCCTGTCCGGTACGCCGGCCAACTCCCGGCCCGTGCAGCCCGGAGACGTCGTCGAGGTCGAGGTCGAGGGTCTCGGCCGGCTCACCAACCACATCGTCACCGGACCGACCCCGATCCGCACCGACGTCGGCGCCCAGCCCACCGAGTCCGAGGAGGTGCTGTCGACCGCGCTCGGCGGCGACTGGGAGTTCCGCGGCGTCCGCCCGCCCAAGCGTTGACCACGCAGGCGGCGGTGTCCGACCCGGCGGGTAAGGTCACGAACATGACCGCATCCGCCGAGGGTCCCGAGAGCCCCGAGGGCCGCAAGCCGCGCCGGCGCATGAACTACGGCGAGGGCCGGGAGGCGCTGCTGAACGCCGCGGTGCGGGTCGTGGCGCGGGGCGGGCTGCGCAAGCTCACCTACCGGGCGGTCGCGCAGGAGGCGGGCACCACGCACGGACTGGTCGTCCACCACTTCGGCTCGCGCGACGCGCTGATCGAGGAGGCCCTCGCCCACGCGATCCGCACCTCGCTCAGCACCAGCGCGCTCGAACCCGGCACCGGCAAGGTCGCCGACTTCTCGGTCGGGGTCTCGGACATGGTCACGGCCGACCCGGACATCCAGGCCTTCCAGTACGAGCTCCTGCTGGAAGCCCGGCGCCGACCGGAGCTGCTGCCGCAGATCCGCGCCCTGTACGACGACTACTTCGACGCCACCGAGCGCGAGCTGTTCCGCATGCTGCCCGACGGCGCCGGCCGCCCGCTGACCCGGCTGGTCTTCGCCGCCCTGGACGGGCTCGTACTGCACCAGCTCGTCTTCGGCGAGCCCCGGACCACCGACGCCGCGATCGAGGAGCTGCGGGGCCTGCTCCGACTGCTGGCGGCCGACGGTGACCAGGCACCGGAGAACGACGGCGTCGACCTGCCGGAGAACGGCAGCTGACCTGCGTTTTCCGGGACCCCGGGCACCTGTGGCCCGGGGTCTGTTCTCGTTGCCGTATCAAATCTCGGCACCGCCGTACCAAATCTTGCCCTCACCCCCTTGCCAAACGGATAGTTCCAGCCCACCATGAGGCAACTCGTTTGGCCTGAAACGAAGTCCTCTTCCCCAGGCAGGTGATCCGAGTGGACAGTCAGACGGCGGTCCGGAACCAGACCGCGCCCGACGCCTCCACCGCAGGCAAGCTCAAGCCCAACTCCCTCGGCGTGCTGGGCATCCTCTTCTTCGTCCTCTCCGCCCAGGCGCCGCTGACCGGCGTCGCGGGCGCCGCCCCCATCGCCGTAGCCATCGGGAACGGGGCCGCCGCCCCGGCCGCCTATCTCGCGGCCGGCCTGATCATCCTGCTGTTCTCGGTCGGCTTCGTCGCCATGGGCCGGCATGTCGTGGACGCCGGGGCCTTCTACCGGTACATCGGCAAGGGGCTCGGCAAAGACCTCGGCAACGGCAGTGCGGGGATCGCCCTCTTCGCGTACTGCGCGGTGCAGGCCGCCATGTACGGCCTGTACGGGGCGACCCTCAGCGGCCTGCTGGCGCACTACGCCGGGGCGGACGTGCCCTGGTGGGCGTGTGCCCTGGTCACCATGGCGATCGTGCAGGTCCTCGGCGCCCTCGGCATCGAGATGGGCGCGAAGGTGCTGGCCGTGTTCGTGCTGGCCGAGTTCAGCATCCTGGGCGCCTTCGCGGTCGTCACCCTCGTCAAGGGTGGCGGGCCCGAGGGGCTCGGGCTCGCGGACACGTTCTCGCCGGGCGCGGCCCTGGACGGGGCTCCGGGTGTGGCGTTGATGTTCGCCGTGGCGTCGATGATCGGCTTCGAGGCCACCGCGATCTACGGCGAGGAGGCCCGCGAGCCCCGCAGAACGGTGCCCCGGGCCACCTATCTCGCTGTCGTCCTCGTCACCGGCTTCTTCGCCTTCGCCTCCTGGATGGTGATCTCCTCCTACGGCGCCTCGAAGGCGACGGCGGCCGCCGGGCAGGCGCTGGAGAGCGGTGACTCGACGGTGTTCGTCTTCGGTCCGATCGCCGCCCAGTTCGGCGGCTGGGCCAACGACGTGCTGCCGATCCTGCTGGCCACCTCGCTCTTCGCCGGCATCCTCGCCTTCCACAACTCGGCCAACCGCTACCTGTTCTCGCTCAGTCGCGAGGGCCTCCTGCCGCGCAGGCTGTCGGCGGTCAACCGCCGGCACTCGCCCGGCACGGCGGGCTTCGTGCAAACGGCCATCGCCGTACTCCTGGTGATCCCGTTCGCGCTGGCCGGCAAGGACCCGGTGGTCACCCTGTTCTCGTGGGGGAGCGGGATCGCCGTGCTGGCGATCATGCTCCTGTACTTCCTGACCTCGGCCTCGGTCGTCGCCTTCTTCCGGCGCGAGCGCCTCGACACCCGGCCGTGGAACACGCTGATCGCCCCCGTGCTGGGGGCGCTGGGAATCGCCGGGGCCATCTGGCTGATCGTCGAGAACTTCACGACCCTCATCGGCGGGGACCGGACCACCGCCGTGTGGCTTCAGATGGCGGTTCCGGCCGTCCTGGTGCTGGGCGTCCTCGCCGGCCGGCTGACGCGCTCTGCCCGCGCGTAGTCCCTCACGCCACCCGGCCGGGCAACCGCCGGCCGGGTGGCGCCCGGCAACGGGCCGAACCCGGCCCATTTGGTTTGAAATCAATTTGGTTTGAAATTAAACGTTCTCTCGGAGGTCCCGCATGCTGGACGTCGCCCAAGAGGAGTGGCTGCGTCGCGCCAAGTCCCTGGAATTGTCCGGCGCCCATCACATCGACGGCGCCGACGAGCCGGGCGGGGGAGGGGCCTTCACGGCCGTCTCGCCCCGGGACGGCCAAGTGCTGGCGCAGGTCGCCGACGGGGGCGCCGCCGAGGTGGACGCGGCGGTCGCGGCCGCCCGCCGCGCCTTCGACGCCGGGCCGTGGCCGCGCCTCGCGCCCGCCGAGCGCGGCCGGGTGCTGTTGCGGATCGCCGACCTGCTTCAGGAGCAGCGCGCCGAACTGGCGCTGACCATCAGCCTGGAGATGGGCAAACCGATCACGGACGCGTACGACATCGAACTGCGCGCCGCCATCACCACCTTCCGCTGGTACGGCCAGCTCGCCGACAAGCTCACCGACGAGTCCCCGCACACCGCCCCCGACGCCCTGGCCCTCGTCACCCGCGAACCGGCCGGTGTCGTCGGCGCCGTCGTGCCCTGGAACTTCCCCCTGACGCTGGCGGGTTGGAAGGTCGCCCCGGCGCTCGCGGCCGGCTGCACGGTCGTACTGAAGCCGTCCGAGAGCTCCCCCCTGTCCGCCCTTCTGCTCGGCCGCCTGGCCACCGAGGCGGGGCTGCCACCCGGGGTGCTCAACGTCGTGAACGGCAACGGTCCCGTCGCCGGGCGGGCCCTCGGACTCCACCCCGACGTCGACGTCCTGGCCTTCACCGGGTCCACCGCCGTGGGCCGCCACTTCCTGCACTATGCGGCCGACTCCAACCTCAAGCGCGTCTGGCTGGAGCTGGGCGGCAAATCGCCCAACATCATCCTGCCGGACGCCCCCGACCTGGAGCAGGCCGCCGCCACCGCCGCATGGGGCATCTTCTTCAACCAGGGCGAGATGTGCACGGCCCCCTCCCGGCTGCTGGTGCACTCCTCGATCGCCGACCAGGTCACCGAGGCGATCGTCCGGCGGGCCCAGGAGCTGCGGGTCGGTGACCCCCTCGATCCGGCCACCGAGATGGGCGCCCTGGTCGGCGAGGACCACCTGGGGCGGGTGCAGGACCACATCGCCACGGGCCTGGCCGAGGGCGCCCGCCTGCTCACGGGCGGCTCCCGCACCCTCACCGAGACCGGCGGCAGCTTCCTGCAGCCGACCGTCTTCGCTCACGTGGACCCTGGGATGCGGCTCGCCCGCGAGGAGATCTTCGGCCCCGTCCTGTCCGTCCTCGCCTTCGACGACCTCGACGAGGCGGTACGACTGGCCAACGCGACCGAGTACGGTCTCGCCGCCGGCCTGTGGACCTCCGACCTCTCCACCGCCCACCGCGTCTCCCGCGCTCTGAAAGCCGGCACGGTCTGGGTCAACTGCTACGAGGAGGGCGACCTGACCGTCCCCTTCGGCGGCATGAAGCAGTCCGGGAACGGCCGCGACAAGTCCGCCCACGCCCTGGAGAAGTACACCGAGCTCAAGACCACCTGGATCCAGCTGTGACCCGCCCGCTGATCGCCGTTCCCGCCCGCTTCTGCGCCACCACCTCCGCCCTCCGGTACGCGGCCGAGGTCAACGCCCGCGCGCTGATCGAGGCGGTGTGGCGAGCGGGCGGCGAACCGGCGAGCATCCACCCGGCCGACCCTGCCGACGCCGACGTGGCGGAGCGGCTCGCCCGCTTCGACGGCGTCCTGCTCCCCGGCGGCGGCGACCTCGCCCCGCACCGCTACGGCGCTGACGGCATCCACGACACCGTCTACGACGTCGACGACCTCCAGGACGCCTCCGACCTCGAAGTCGCCCGGCGGACTCTGGATCTGGGCATCCCCCTGCTGGCGATCTGCCGGGGCCTGCAGGTCGTGAACGTAGCCCTCGGCGGCACCCTGGAACAGGACATGGGCGGCCCCGAGCGCGAACACCGGCACCTAGTGCACCCGGTGCCGATCCGGCCCGGCACCCTGCTGGAACAGGCCACCGGCGCCGAGAAGGCGGAGGCCTCCTGCTACCACCACCAGCGCGTCGACCGCCTCGGCACAGGACTCACGGTCACCGCGCGCGCCGCCGACGGGACGGTGGAAGGGGTCGAACTCCCGGGCGCGGAAGGGTGGTTCACGGCCGTGCAGTGGCACCCCGAGGACACCGCGCACCGGGATCCGGCAGAGCAGGGCCTCTTCGACGCCCTGGTGCGGGCCGCACGCGAGCGTCGCTGAACAGGCGGGCGTGGCTCAGGCCTTCGGTCGGCGTCCGCTGCGCCGCGGTGCCGGCTCGGCCCCGTCGAGAAGGGCGAGCCGGCGCTCCTCGCCCTGCTCCTCGACCTGGAGCACCACCCGGCGCAGCCCCTCCGCGACGCTCCGGCACTCCTGGTCGCTGAGCCGCCCGGCGACGAAGGCCTCCTCGTCGTTGAAGGCCGGGAACAGGCGCCGCATCAGCGCCTCCCCTTCCTCGGTCAGGCTGAGCAGCACCAGCCTGCCGTCGGTCGGGTGCCCGGCCCGCTTCATCAGCCCCCGCCCCTCCAGCGTCCGCGACACGCCGGTGAGCGTCCCCTTGGAGATCCCGGCCTCCTCCGCGACATGCCGGGTCTCCGACTCGCCCCACACCCAGACCACCCAGAGCACCACGAACGCCGTCCAGGTCAGATCGGCCCCGCGCAACACGGAGTTCTCCAGGTGCTGGCGGACGGTCGAGGCCGCGCGGTAGATGTTGGCGACCACGGCCATCTGCTCCCGGTGCAGCGGGATACCACCGAGCTTGGCCTCGGCCAGCTTCTCGGCTTCGGTGATCGATCGTTGGCCGGGCATGGCACACTCCTTCGCCGCGGGCGAGTCGAACAGCGGTGTCGTTCGGGTTCAAATTGTACGAAGGGTCAGTCGCTGCCCGACCCGCGGGCGGCTCACTCCTTCCAGTCCAGCTGATGCGCGGGCGTCCCCACCGACGTCCCGTACGCGACCACCTCGGCACGGCCCGCCCCGTCACCGCGCCGGTAGCGGAACACCTTCCCGGCGAAGACGACCACACGATCGTCCCCGGCGACGAAGTCGACGTACCAGCCGTTCTCGGGCTCGAGCGCCGCCGCGAACGCCTCCGCGAGCGCCGTGACGTCCTCGCCGTCGCTCTCCCACTCGACGAACGTCCACAGTCCGGGCTGGCCCTCGGCCGCACTCGCCGAGACGTCGACCCGGCTGACCTTGCGCAGCCTGAGGCCCCGCGACTGGAACTCGGCGCCGGGGCGAAGGCTCTCGCCGATGAGGTATCCGGTGATCACTTGCTGTCTCCCTTGAGGTCGTGGGGATGCCTGCGGGAGACGCTACGACCGTATGACTGCGCGTGGGCAGATGACGGCACGTCAACTCGCCGACGAGCTGGAGGTGTCGGTCCGGACCGTCTACCGGACCTGAAGGCGCTCGCCGCCGCCGGCGTGCCGGTCGTGGCCAGCGGCGGCCCCGGTGCGTCCACATCGACGAGGCGAGCCTGGACCAACTCCCCGTCACCGCCCACCCGTCCCACCCGTGTCATGATCAGGACCATGCCGCTTGAGATCGTCCCCGCCGATGTCTCGGACCTCCATCAGGTGCTGGAGAACCACGCCCGTTACTGGGGCGAGCGCGACCTGCGCGCGCTCCATCAGCCGGTGCTGGTGCGGGAGTTCGGCGCCACCTGTCTCATCGCACGTGCCGAGGACGGCATCCGCGGATATGTCATCGGCTTCGTCACCCCCGACCACACCGGATACGTCCACCTCATCGCCACCCGGGACGACACCCGCGGCACCGGCCTGGGGCGCCGCCTCTACACGGAGTTCACCGATGCGGCCCGAGGCCAGGGAGCGGTCCGCCTCAAGGCGATCACCTCGGTCGGCAACAAGGGCTCCATCGCCTTCCACCGCAGCCTCGGCTTCGACGCGCGCGTGGAGGAGGACTACGACGGTCCCGGTCGGCCGATGGTGGTCTTCACCCGGGAGCTGTAGCCGGCGCGTGGCCGGACACGCCGGCGTGGCCGAAGACGTCGCCCTCCCCCGAAGGCGGCGTCTCCGGCCACTTCCCCCGGCGCCGGACTGTGGACTTGTCGCGTCCGTGCGCGTCAGCAAAGCCGTGCTGTCACCAGCACATGACCGCGGTCTCCCCGGAACCCCAGTTGGCATACAGACGCACTCGGACGAAATAGCGGCGGCCCTTGACGAGGCGGGCCTTGACGAGGGCGTTGTGCGGTGTGCCGCCGTCGTCCTCGGCGGTGAGGTAACGGGGCTCGCCGTCCCGTTCCTCGAAGAGCACGACGACGGTGTCGCTGTCGCCGAAGGTGCCGAAGGTGTACTCGCGGGTCTCCGGCGGCTCGACGACGAAGTCGGCCTGCTCGGCCGGGCCGAGCCGCAGCGGTACCGAGCGGAACGGCACCAGTTCCCGCGGCCCGGGCGTCTCGGCCGGCGGGTACCAGCGCAGGACGAACTCCTTGTCGGCGTCGGAGAGCACGCCCGGCGGGTTCAGGCCCGCGCGGAACTGCTCCGGCTCCAGGATCAGCCCGCCCGAGAAGGGGTACTCCATGATCGAGTGCGGGTCCCAGACGGAGCCGTTGACCTCGTCCGGATCGAGCTTGCGCAGGATGTTGAAGAACGTCTTGTCCCGGCTCCAGAAGTTCGGCGGGCCCGCCAGATCGGCGAACACGGCCTCGTCGTCCCAGTGGATGCTGGCGAACGGGCTCTGGTGCTCGTGCAGCATGCCGAGCGCGTGCCCGATCTCGTGCAGGGCCGTCGCGCGCTCCCCGGGCACGGTCAGGTCCCAGCCGAAGTTCATCGTGCGATCGTTGAGGCCCACCCGGAGCGAGTCCTTGCCCACGTTCGACCAGGAGCCGTCGCCCAGCTGGAACCCGATGCGCAGCTCGGCCTCCGACCGGTCGCGCACCTCCACGAACGACAGCCCGATGCCGAGGCCCTGCCACTCCTGGAAGCACTCGCGCACGACGTCCTGCTGTTCCTTGCCGCCGACCCACGACACGCGCCGGGCCCGGCCGGTCTCCGGATCGGGGATCACGGATCCGTCGGAGTCCCGGTCGAAGAAGTAGTAGTGCAGCACGGTGCCGTTGACCCACATCCGACGCCCGCTGATGAGCGCACTGAGCCGCTCGGCGGCCAGCCCCGGTGCGAAGGCGGGCGCCGACTGCTGCGCGAGGGAGCAGTAGCGGGCGGTCATGCCGAACAGGTTGCCGTCGGCCCGCCACGGGCGCCTGAGTCGAGGGCTACTCAAGTCCCCGTGTATCAAGTGTGAGTCACCGCGCTCCTATTGCCGTGATGACTTTCGAACGGGACGCGAAGACCCTGGAACTGCCCTGGCCGTTCACCGGCCGGGAGAACGAACTCGAACTGGTCCGTGGGTCTTTGACCGCCGGTCGGCACGGCATCGTGATCACGGGACCGGCGGGCTGCGGCAAGACCCGGCTCGTCACCGAGGCCGTCCGCGGCACCGGCTGGGCCAGGGTGGCCGGCACCCCCGAGACCCGCCGGATCCGCTTCGCCGCGTTCGCGCACCTCGTGCCCGAGACGGCCTCCCTGCACGGCGCGTTCCAGCACCTGTCCGGCGTACGACTGCTCCTGGTCGACGACGCGCACCTGCTCGACGACGCCTCGGCCGCCCTCGTCCACCAGCTGGCCGTGCACGGACGCACCCGTCTCCTGGTCGTCACCACCGACGGTGCCCCGGCCCCGGGCGCGATCTCCCGGCTGTGGACCGGCGAACTCCTGCCCCGCCTCACCCTGGAGCCACTGCCCCGCGAGGAGACCGCCGAACTGCTGGCGGGCGGAGCCGGGGGCGGCCTGGAGCCGCTCACCGTGAACCGGCTGCACCGCCTGTGCCAGGGGGACCTGCGGCTGCTGCGCGACCTGGTGGGCGCCGTACGCGAACGCGGGCTGCTCGGCCGGGTCCCCGACTCGGACGAGTGGGCGTGGCGCGGCCCGGTGCCGGTCACCGCGACGGTACGGGAACGCACGGCCCACGTCCTCGACCGCACCTGCCCCGAAGAGCGCGAGACCCTCGAACGCCTCGCCTTCGCCGAGCCGTTGCCCCTGGACCTGGACGAACTCCACCTTCGTGCCCTGGAACACCTCGAGGCCGACTCCCTGGTCCACGTCGACGACCAGGGCGCCGTCCGCCTCGCCCACCCCCTGCACGGCCCGGTGCTGCGGGCCGTGGCCGGCAGGCTGCGGGCGAGGCGGCTGTCCCGGACGCCCGAGCAGTGCGGGCCCGCCCTCGACGCCGAGCGGGCCGCGCTGGCCGGCCGGATCGAGCGGGCGGACGTACGGGCGATGCCGACGCCGGTGGGGGAGTGGCTGGTCGCGGAGGGCGCGCCGGTGCCGACCGGGTACGCGGCCGTACGCGCCCGGTTCGCGCGGCTGCGCGGCGAGCTGCGGGAGGCGGCGGCGTGGGCGCGGGAGGGGCTGGGTGACGGCGGTGACGATCCGACCTGCCGACTCGAACTCGCCCTCGCCGCAGCGCAGTCGGGCGACATGCCGACCGCGCACAAGATCCTGGGTGGCCGCCCCCACGGGGGTGGGGCGGTCACCCGGCTGGCAACGGCCCGCGGCGATGCCGACGGGGACGTCGAGGCGCTCACCGGCGATGCGTACGACGCGGTCCGCCTCGGCGCCCCCGAGCCTGCCGCGGGCCGCCTGACCGGCATCTTCGCCGCGCACGCCGACGCGCTCGCCCGCGGCGACGGCCCCGCGCTCGACCAGGTGGCCGAAGAGCTGGAGGAGCGCGGCTTCCTGCTGTTCGCGGCCGAGGCGCACGCCCAGGCCGTACGGGCCCACCGCGACCCGCGCGCCGCCCGCACCGCACGCACGCGTGCCGTCGCCCTGGCCCGCCGCTGCCAGGGCGCCCGCACCCCGGCGCTGTCCGGCCTGGTGCTGGGCGAACTGACCGCCCGGCAACGGCAGATCGTCACCCTCGCGGCCACGGGGCTGAGCAACCGGCAGATCGCCGAGAAGCTCACCCTGTCCGTCCGCACGGTCGGCAACCACCTCTACAGCGCCTACGCCCGCCTCGGCGCCAGCGACCGCGGCGCACTGCCGTGGCTGGTGGAACTACCGGACGCGCAACCGGCGTAAGCCGTCCTCGAGGGACGCCCAGCGCCGCGTCAGGCCGCACCGAACGCCGAGAACGCCCACCCCGTCGCCTGGTGCAGCGCGTCGCCCGGCAGCGCCGCCCGGGCGTCGCGCAGCGCCTCCGCCAAGGAGAGCCCCTCGCTGAGCCCCTTGTGCAGCGCGAGCATCAGCGGCACCACCGCGGCGTCGTTGACGGGTGCCGTGCACGCCACCACCCCAGCCGTGCCCAGCGGCAGCAGCGCGGTGACCAGGCCGAGCAGTTCGTCGGCGCCGACGGAGGCGAACCGGGCGGTGTCGCAGCAGGAGAGGATGATCCGGTAAGGGCTGCGGTCCAGGCGTTCGAAGTCGTGGACGATGAGTGGCCCGTCGGCCATCCGCAGCGACGAGAACAGGGGGCTGTCCGCGCGGAACGTGCCATGGGCGGCGATATGGGCGAGCGCGGCGCCGTCGAGCTCCTCCAGTACGCGCGGCACGCGCGCGTCGGCGTGCTCCAGGACGACCGCACCGCCGTACCGTCCGGCCAGGTGGGGCACCTCCGCGCCGCCGGTCGCCAGACCCGGCCCGCGCACCAGCACAGGGCGCCCGCCCGGCGGCGGCTCGGTCTCCCGGGCGCGCAGCCAACTGCTCGCCGAGGGCGACACGCTGAGCACACGGTCCCGCAGCGACGGCAGCAGCGCCCACGGCACACGGTGCAGCCGGGCCGGCGGTACGACCACCACGGGGCCGTCGCCCAGATGCGCCGCCGCCGGACCGAGCAGCAGCTCCTCCAGGCGCCGCCCCGCCGCCTCCACCACCGGCAGCCGCCCCTCCGCACCCGGGTGCGCCAGCCGCCGCAGCCCGGCCTGGACGTGCTCGGCCTCGGTCTCCGCCTCCGCCAGCAGCCCGGCCTCGAACCGCCGCACCCGCCCCTGCCCGCACAACAGCACCTGAACCCGCCCGTCCAGCACGGCGAGTTCGGCCAGCCGTACGTCGTCGCCCAGCCGCTGAAGCAGCCTGGCCGGGTCGAAGCGGTGGCCGTCGCCCGGCGTGTCGCCGCGCAGGTGCAGGGTCCGGGAGCGTATCTCCCGCTCCAGGCGCCGCTGTTCACGCTCCAGCGCCGGAACCGGGCGGGCCTCGCTGCGGGCCTCCTCGGCGCGCGCCGCGATCTCCCGGAACGCCGTCAGGTCGCTCTGGAGCTCCGGATCGGCCGGCGGCCGGGTCGGCGGCGTCGACAGCGCGGTGGCCCGCCAGCGCTCGCTCCACACCAGCAGCCGGCGCGGGCTGCCGGAGTCGAGGCTGGCCTGCTGGGCCAGCGCGGCGAGCTCGGCGCCCTGCGCGCTGGCGCGGGCGCGCAACTCCGAGGCGCCCAGCGTCATCCGGTGCGCGTCGAGGACGTCCAGGCCGCGCCGGCAGGCCTCCAGGACGCCGCGCCCCGACCCGGCCGCCTGCGCCCGCAGCGCCTGTGCCGCCCAGCCCGTCATCCGCGCCAGCGGCGGCCCGCTGCGCCTGCTGCGGGCGGCGACGGCCAGATGCTGCTCGGCGTCGGCCTGCCAGCCCAGCGCGAGCGCCATCCGGCCCGCGAGCAGCGAGGCCTCCGGCGCGGCGGGCGCGCCGAAGGAGGCCAGCCGTTCGGCGACCGCCGCCGTGTCGGCCACCAGCCGGCCCGAACTGCGCCCGGCGGCGACCCGCGCCTCGATCAGCACCAGCCGGGCATGCGTCTCCCACCACATGCGCCGCTGCCCGGCGAACAGCCGTACGGCCATGTCGGCGCGCGCGATCGCCGTGTGCGCGTCGCCCGCCAGCCGGGCGGCACGCGCGGCGGCCAGCAGCAGTTCGGCCTTGCGGGTGGACTGGCCGCCGATGCCGTCGAGCACGGAGATCGCCGCGTCCGCCTCGGCCAGCGCCTCCGGGGCCAGCCCGGCGGCCATCAGCACCTCGCAGCGGCGGATGTTCAGCATGAACGTCGGCGTGCCGAGCTTGGCGTAGCGCTCCTCGGCGTCGTCGAGCAGCCGCAGCGCCGCCGGGATGTCGCCCGACCGGAACGCCGCGAGCCCCCGGCTCTCCACCGCGTCGGCCTTGTCGTGCTCCTGGCCGGTGGTGTCCCACAGCGCCTCGGCCGCCGTGAAGTCGGCATCCGCACGGTCCATCGCGCCGAGCGCCAGATGCACGGTCGCGCGCAAAGTGAGCGCCCGCGCCGTCCAGATCACATCGTCCACCTGCCGCAGCACGGGTATCGCCCTGCGTACGTCCTCCAGCGCCTCCCGGTGGTGGCCCAGGACCCAGCGGGCGTAGGCCCGCCGGTACAGCACCCGCGCGCGCGTGTGTCCGCTCCCGCGCTCGATCCCGCGCTCCAGCGCGGCCAGCCCCTGCTGAGTGCGCCCCGCGTGCACCAACGCGACCCCGAGCGCGGCCAGGGCGTCCGCCTCCCGGTCGGCCGACTCCGCGCGTGCCGCGAGATCCCGGGCACGCCGCAGGTGATGCAGGGCGATGCGCATGTCGCCCCAGTCCCGCTGCCAGATGCCGATCACCTGGTGGGCGACGGAGGCGTGCCACGGCGACGGATCGGCGTCGAGCACTCCTTCCGCCCTCGCCAGCGCGTCGTTCGGGGCGGCGAACACCATCGGCAGCAGTTCGAGAACCGAGTCGCTTCCCGCTGTCACTCCACGGATGGTAGTTGCCTCGGAACCGTGCCACACAGGTTTGGCGCTGTATCAATCAGCGACCGTACGGCTCTGACTGACGACCGTCGCCTCAGCGGGAGGACACGCCATGGCACCACAGCGATTCCACGAGCAGTTCGAGCAGATCCAGCGCACCATGCCCGACGTCCCCCTCGCGATGGGACCGGACGACTCCGGCGAGTTCATCTACGAGAAGGGCTACATACTGGTCCGTGACGGCGAGGACGCCCGCGTCGTCGAGGAGACCGTGCGGGCGCACTTCACCGCCGAACCCGACCTGGTGCAGGACCACGTGCGCCGCGCGAGCCCGCAGAGCAACCGCTCGGGCATCACCCGCATCCAGGTCGGCGACCCCGGGGAGGGCGACCGCAGCGGCGACCGCACCGTCGCGCACGCCCTGCGCGCCCTGCGGGAGACGGAGGGCCGGGCCGGACGGCGCCTCGTCAGCCGCAACCACCTCGTCGCGATCGCGGGCGGGGTCAACTCCTGTCCCGGCGACGAACCCGTGCCCGCCCTGCTCAAGCGTGGGATCAATCCCGCGGCGGCCGAGGGCGTCCACGACCCGGACACCGCCGTCGGCGTCCTCGTCATCGACACCGGCCTCATGAACGACTACCGCTCCTTCCCGCTGCTGGCCCACACCGAGGGCGACGCCCAGGTCAAGGAGTGCGACGACGACGGCATTCTCCAGGAGTACGTCGGCCACGGGACCTTCATCGCCGGGCTCGTCGCCGCCGTCGCGCCCAACACGGACATCACCGTCCGCAACTCCCTCAACGACGCGGGCGCCCTCCTGGAGTCCGAGTTCGGCGAGAAGCTCTTCGAGGCCGTCGACGCGGGTGGCTGGCCCGACATCCTCAGCCTCTCCGCCGGCACCTCCAACGGCCGCACCGACGCGCTGCTCGGCGTCGAGGCATTCATGCAGGAACTGCGCGGCCGGCGCACCCTGCTCGTCGCGGCGGCCGGCAACAACGGCAGCGCCACGCCCTTCTGGCCCGCCGCCTACGCCGACGTACCCGACTACCAGGACGTCGTGCTGTCGGTCGGAGCGCTGCGCGAGGACGGCGAGTTCGGAGCCTGCTTCAGCAACCACGGCGGCTGGGTGAAGGTGTACGCGCCCGGCGAGCGGCTCACCAGCGCCCTCACCGGCTTCGACGAGCCCGTGCCGTACGTCTACCAGCACTCCACCTACGACGCCTGCCGGTACGGCTTCGGCTACTCCTGCACCTGCCAGTCCCCGCGCCACACCGGCGTGTTGAGCGAGCAGGGCCGCAGCGTCAAGCCGGACCAGGTGATGTTCGAGGGGCTCGCACACTGGAGCGGCACCTCGTTCGCCACGCCCCTGGTCGCCGGCATGATCGCCGCCCACATGACCGCGCAGCAGGAGCGCGACCCGCGGGTCGCCCGGTACAAGATGCTCGCGGCGAACTCCGGGTTCGCGGAGGTGCGGGGGGCGCACGTTCCGGCACTCCGCCCCTCGACCTGGCGCCCTGCCCCCGTAGTGCCACCGGCTCCTCGCTCATGAGGGTCGGAACCGTCCCCTCCGCGGCGTACGATGACTTGCCGTACACGAGGGGTGGGGCTGTGGACCGTGCAGATGTCGGTGCCTTGGTGCAGTCCGCCGTCGACGGTGACGCGGCGGCCTGGAAGGCGCTCGTGGAAGGGCTGAGCCCACTGGTGTGGTCCGTCGTGCGCGCGCATCGGCTGGGCGACGCCGACGCCCATGAGGTCTACCAGACCGTCTGGTTCCGCTTCGCCCAGCACCTCGGGCGCATCCGTGAACCCGAGAAGGCCGGATCGTGGCTCGCGAGCACCGCACGGCACGAATGCCTGAAGGTGCTCAAGAGCTTAAGGCGGCTGACGGTGACGAGCGATCCGCAGCTGCTCGACCGGGTCAGCGAGGACCGTACGCCCGAACAGTCGATCCTGGACTCTGAGGAGGCGGCCGCCGAGAGTGAGCGCATCCGCTGGATGTGGCAGGAGTTCGAGGAACTCGGCGACCGCTGCCGCCAGTTGCTGCGCGTGCTGATGGCCTCGCCGCCGCCCAGCTACCAGGAGGTGTCCGCCGCACTGGGCATCGCCGTGGGCAGCATCGGGCCGCTGCGCCAGCGCTGTCTGCGCCGACTTCGGGCCCGACTCGACGCACGGGGAGCGCTGTGAACGACGACATGCACGACGAAGTGACGGACGAAGAGCCCCTCGGCGAACGGTCCCTGGGCGACGACGGCTTCGACGTCGAGCTGCTGGAGGAGGAGCTCCGCCAGGCCGCCGCCATCCTGGACCCCGTCCCTGCCCAGCTGCGGCAGAGCGCCGTCGCGGCCTTCGCCCTGCACGACCTCGACGCCCGTATCGCCGAGTTGACGTTCGACTCGGTGGTGGACGCCATTCCGGTCAGGGGGGCGACGGACGTGCCGCGGATGCTGACCTTCCGGGCCGGCGAGGTGACCGTCGATGTGGAGGTGAGCGCGCAGGGGCTGATGGGGCAGGTGCTGCCGCCGCAGCAGGCGCGGATCGAGGTGCTCGGCGGCCCGCAGACGGCCACACCGGTCGTGGCCGACGCCATGGGCCGCTTCAGCAGCGACGCACCGCCGAGCGGCCCCTTCGCCCTGCGGCTGCGGACCGGCGGGGAGGTCGTGGTCACGGAGTGGCTGCGGGCCTGACGCGCCGCGTCAGCGGGAGGCGGCGTCCACCAGTGCTGCCAGCGCCTGCGTGAGCCGGGTGAGTCCGGGACCGGCCGGACCGCCCGGCTCCGCCATGTACGTGTCCCGGCGGATCTCGATCATCAGGGCGGCCACCCGGGGCTCGGTGCCGTAGAACTCCAACGGGACGTACGTACCGCCGAACGGGCTGTCGAGCCCTGTCTCCCCGCACGGGGCGAACGCCTCCCGGGCCGCGGCGAGCAGTTCGGGCGGCGTGTGGAAGGAGTCGGTGCCCAGGCAGACCGGCGGCCGCGGGCCCTCACCGTGCAGCTCGTAGGGGAGCCGGGCGGTCGGATAGGAGTGGATGTCGATGATCACGGCCCGCCCAGTGACGGCGAGGCGATCGGCCACGGCGTCCGACATGGCCTTCGCGTACGGCCGGAAGTACCGCTCGATGAGGGGTTCGGGGTCGGCGTCCGCAGGCCTCAACGGTGCCTTGTGCGTGGTCCGCGTATAGACGGCACCCATACCCACGGCCAGCATCTCCTCCCGCTCGTCCGGGAACCGCTCCGGGTCGACGACCAGCCGCGAGAGCCGGTTGACGAACCGCCACGGGGTCACCCTCGACGCCCCGGCCGCCTCTTCCGCGAGCTCAGCGGTGTGCGCGTCCACGATGTGGTCCAGCTCCCGCTCCAGCGCGAAGTCGTCCAGCACGATCCCCGCGCGCACCTGCGGCGGTATCTCCCGCGCCGAGTGCGGCACATGCAGGATCACCGGCGATGCGTCGGCTCCGGGGAGCAACTCGAACGACGGCACGGCAGAGGTCATGACGGCTGCTCCCGGGGCGTTGTCAGTGGCGTGGTGCACCATCACAGCATGAACATCGGCAACCAGCAGGTGACCGCGCACCCGTTCCTCACAGCCCTGTATGCGGACGGCTACTACCCCGACCACGTGGTGGACCGGGGCAAGGCGATCCTGCTGCGGCTGTGCGAGCGCATCGAGGCGGAGCGGCCCGCAGACCTGGCCGCGCTGTACGTCCTGACCCAGGCGGCCACCGACGAGTTCAACGCTCTGCAGGACGACGACTTCGACATCGAGACCGTGGCCCGCGAGGAGATAGCCGGGGACTTCTGGTTCGTGGCCCATGCCTATGGATTCGCGGACGCGGACGATGAGGAACTGATCGCCACGCGGGACTGGTGACGCGGATGACCGTCCACGAACTCTCCCGTACCGACGCCCGCCGCATCGCCGTGCGCGCCCAACTGCTGGACCGCTCCCGGCCGGCCGGGCTGCTCGATGTCGTACGGCGGCTGACCCTGCTGCAGGTCGACCCGACCGCCGCTGTCGCGCCCAACGCCGATCTCGTCGCTTGGAGTCGGCTCGGGTCCGCCGGTTACTCGCCGGCCGACCTGACTGCTGCCCTCGCCGACCGGACGCTGCTGGAGTTGCAGGCGATGATCCGGCCCGGTGAGGATCTCGCGCTGTACCGCGCCGAGATGGCCGAGTGGCCCGAGCGGGGGACGCCGTCCTCCTGGCGTGAGTATCACCGTAAGTGGGTGGCGGCCAACGACGCCTGCCGCCGGGACATACTCGACCGGCTCGGCGCCGCAGGGCCGCTGCCCTCCCGCGAGTTGCCCGACACCTGCGAACTGCCGTGGAAGTCGAGCGGGTGGACCAACAATCGCAATGTCACCAAGCTCCTGGAGCTGATGGTGCAGCGCGGGGAGGTCGCCGTGGCCGGACGCCGCGGCGGGGATCGGCTTTGGGACCTGGCCGAGCGGGTCTACCCCGACGCCCCCGCGGTACCTGTCGAGGAGGCGCTGCGCATCCGGGACGAGCGGCGGCTGCGGGCGTTGGGTATCGCCCGCGCGCGAGGGCCGGAGTGCCAGGTCGAGCCGGCGGACGTGGGGGAGGCCGGTGAGCCGGCCGTCGTCGAGGGCGTGCGGGGTGAGTGGCGTGTCGATCCGGACCGGTTGGGGCAGCCGTTCGCGGGGCGGGCGGCTCTGCTGTCGCCCTTCGACCGGCTGATCCATGACCGCAAGCGGACCACCGAACTCTTCGGCTTCGACTACCAGTTGGAGATGTACAAGCCGGTCGCCAAGCGCCGCTGGGGATACTTCGCGCTGCCGATCCTGTACGGCGACCGGCTGGTGGGCAAGCTCGACGCCACCGCCGACCGCAAGGCGGGGGTGCTGCGGGTGAACGCCATCCATGAGGATGTGCCGTTCACGAAGACCATGAGCGTGGAGATCCGCACGGAGCTCGAGGACCTGGCCCGCTGGCTGGAGGTGGAGCTCTTGCTGCCCGCCTGAGTGAGCGGACACGACTGCGCCCCGGCAGACGTGGTGTCGGCCGGGGCGGAGCCTGGGAGCGGGGGTGCGTCAGCTCAGGGACGCGAGCGCCTCGTTCCAGGTGGCCGACGGGCGCATGACCGCGGCGGCCTTGGCCGGGTCGGGCTGGTAGTAGCCGCCGATCTCGGCCGGCTTGCCCTGGACGGCGATCAGCTCGTCGACGATCTTCTGCTCGTTCGCCGCGAGCGTCTCGGCGTGCGGGGCGAACGCCTTGGCCAGGTCCGCGTCGTCGGTCTGCTGGGCCAGCTCCTGCGCCCAGTACAGGGACAGGAAGAAGTGGCTGCCGCGGTTGTCGATGCCGCCGACGCGACGGGTCGGGGACTTGTCCTCGTTGAGGAAGGTCGCCGTGGCGCGGTCGAGGGTGTCGGCGAGGACCTTGGCGCGGGTGTTGCCGGTGGCGGTCGCGTACTGCTCCAGGGACGGCACCAGCGCGAAGAACTCACCGAGGGAGTCCCAGCGCAGGTAGTCCTCCTTGACCAGCTGCTGGACGTGCTTCGGCGCGGAGCCGCCGGCGCCCGTCTCGAACAGGCCGCCGCCCGCCATCAGCGGGACGACCGACAGCATCTTGGCGCTGGTGCCCAGCTCCAGGATGGGGAAGAGGTCGGTGAGGTAGTCGCGCAGGACGTTACCGGTGACCGAGATCGTGTTCTCGCCGCGGCGGATGCGCTCCACCGACAGCTTGGTGGCCTCGACCGGGGCGAGGATACGGATGTCCAGGCCCTCGGTGTCGTGCTCCGGCAGGTACTGCTTGACCTTCTCGATGATCACGGCGTCGTGGCCGCGGTTCTCGTCCAGCCAGAACACCGCCGGGTCGCCGGTGGCGCGGGCCCGCGTGACGGCCAGCTTGACCCAGTCGCGGATCGGGGCGTCCTTGGTCTGGCAGGCGCGGAAGATGTCACCGGCGGCGACGGCCTGCTCCAGGACGACGTTGCCGGCCTCGTCGACCAGGCGGACCGTGCCGTCGGCCGGGATCTCGAAGGTCTTGTCGTGGGAGCCGTACTCCTCGGCCTTCTGCGCCATCAGACCCACGTTCGGGACCGAGCCCATGGTGGCCGGGTCGAAGGCGCCGTTGGCCCGGCAGTCCTCGATCACGGCCTGGTAGACGCCGGAGTAGGAGTGGTCGGGCAGGACCGCGAGGGTGTCGGCCTCCTGGCCGTCCGGGCCCCACATGTGGCCGGAGGTGCGGATCATCGCCGGCATCGAGGCGTCGACGATCACGTCCGACGGCACGTGCAGGTTGGTGATGCCACGGTCGGAGTCGACCATCGCCAGCGCCGGCCCCTCGGCCAGCTCCGCGTCGAAGGACGCCTTGATCGCTGCGCCCTCGGGCAGTGACTCCAGGCCCTTGAGGATGCCGCCCAGACCGTCGTTCGGGGACAGACCGGCGGCGGCCAGCGTCGCGCCGTACTGCTCGAAGGTCTTCGGGAAGAACGCGCGCAACACGTGGCCGAAGATGATGGGGTCGGAGACCTTCATCATCGTCGCCTTCAGGTGTACGGAGAACAGCACGCCCTCCGCCTTGGCGCGGGCGACCTGCGCGGCGAGGAACTCGTTCAGCGCGGTGACGCGGAGCACGGCGGCGTCGACGACCTCACCGGCGATGACCTTCAGCGGCTCACGCAGGGCGGTGGTGGAGCCGTCCTCGCCGACCAGCTCGAAGCGGAGCGTGGTGGCCTCGGGGATCACCACGGACTTCTCGGTGGAGGCGAAGTCGTTCTCGGCCATGGTCGCCACGTTCGTCTTGGACTCGGAGGTCCAGGCGCCCATGCGGTGCGGGTGGGTCTTGGCGTAGTTCTTGACCGAGGCGGGGGCGCGACGGTCGGAGTTGCCCTCACGCAGGACCGGGTTGACCGCGGAGCCCTTGATCTTGTCGTAGCGGGCCTGGATCTCCCGGTCCTCGTCGGTCTTCGGGTCGTCCGGGTAGTTCGGCAGCGCGTAGCCCTGGCCCTGCAGCTCGGCGATGGCCGCCTTGAGCTGCGGGATGGACGCCGAGATGTTCGGCAGCTTGATGATGTTGGCCTCGGGCGTCTTCGCGAGCTCGCCGAGCTCGGTGAGGGCGTCCGGGATGCGCTGGTCCTCGGTCAGGTACTCCGGGAACACCGCGATGATGCGGCCGGCCAGCGAGATGTCACGCGTCTCCACGGTGACACCCGCCTGCGAGGCGTACGCCTGGACCACCGGCAGGAAGGAATACGTCGCCAGGGCCGGGGCCTCGTCAGTGTGCGTATAGATGATGGTCGAGTCAGTCACCGGGTGCTCCGCTCCACGTCTGCAACATTGCTCGACATCAAGATATCTCGTGATCGACCTCGGCTCGACAGGGGTCCGCGCCACCGGGTGCGGGATGTGTGCCGAGATCTCCGGATCCGGGTAAACGGAGGTACCGCCTCCGTGCAACCTGATCGGCCGATCCCACAGTCATGTAGGGAGATCACCGATCCGGCGGCCGGTCCTGACCACCCGGCCTGCCCCAGCGAAAGCGGACCATGAGATATCGCACCCGAGTGACGGCCCCCGCGGCCGCTCTCATCGGAACCGCGGCGGCCCTGACCACCGCGCCCTCGGCCCACGCCACGCCGACGCGCACGGGGACGTCGGCCCCCAGGACCTCCGGCGGCCCGGGCCCCGAGACCCTCGGCGACACCGTCTACCCGGCCCTCGGCAACGACGGCTACCGCGTCGCCGCCTACCACCTCGACTTCTCCTACGACGCCACGACCCGCCTGGTCGACGCCACCGCGACCCTGAAGATCCGCACCACCCAGGCCCTGACCCGCTTCTCCCTCGACGGCCTCGGCCTCGACATCCACTCCGTCCGCGTCGGCGGCCGTACGGCGACGTTCGAGCAGGTGGACGAGAAGCTGCGCATAACGCCCGCGCGGACCCTGCCCGCCAAGTGCGCGGTCACCGTGTGCGTCGAGTACTCGGCGGACCCGCGCCGTGCCCTGCCGCACACCGGCTGGGTCGACACGCTCGACGGGTTCGCGGTGGCGTGCCAGGCGGACTCGGCGCACACCGTCTTCCCCTGCAACGACCACCCCTCCGACAAGGCCGACTTCACCTTCCGCCTCACGGTCCCAGTCGGCCTGCGCGGCGTGGCGAGCGGCCTGCTCGTGCGCACCGAGAGCCTGTCGGGCGGCCGTACGGCGTACACGTACCGCTCCCGCGAGCCCATGGCGACGGAACTGGTGCAGATCACGGTCGGCGACTACGTGGTGAAGGACCGGCAGGGCCCGCACGGGCTCCCCCTGCGGGACGTCGTCCCGGCCGCGCGCGCCGAGGCGCTGGAGCCCGCGCTCGCGCTGACGCCGAAGCTGGTGGAATGGGTGGAGGCGCGGCTCGGGGCGTACCCCTTCGAGACGTACGGACTGCTGCCCTGCAACTCCGACGCCGCGGAGCCCTTCGGTTTCACCGGTCTGGAGACGCAGACCCTCACCATCTACCGGCCGAAGTATCTGCTCCAGGAGGAGAAGAAGATCGGCTCGCACATGATGCACGAGCTGGTCCACTCCTACTTCGGCAACAGCGTCAGCCCCGCCACCTGGGCCGACCTGTGGCTCAACGAGGGACACGCCGACTTCTACGGGCTGCTCTACCGCTATGAGCGCGGCTGGCCCGACTCCCTGGGCATGACAACCTTGGAAGCCCGGATGAAGAACACCTACGCGCAGGGCGACCAGTGGCGCCATGACTGGGGGCCGGTCGCGGCGCCGAACGCGGCGAACCTCTTCGAAGGCCAGCGCTATCTGGGCGGCGTTCTCGTCCTGTACGCGCTGCGCAATCTCGTCGGCGAGGAGCCCTTCAGCGCGCTTGAGCGTGCCTTCCTCGCCCGGTACCGCAACTCCTCGGCGTCGACGGAGGACTACATCGCCGTCGCCTCGGAGGTCACCGGCCAGGACCTGTCCGGATTCCTTCGGGACTGGTTGTACGGCACGAAGACGCCGCGGATGCCCGGGCACCCGGACTGGACGGTCACCCCGGTGAACCCGGCGCTCACCGCGCCGCGCCGCCGCAAGGGTGCCGACCACCACGAGAGCTCGGCCACCCTGTAGCGACGTCCGGGTACGTCAGTCGAGGCGGACGGAGGCCACTTCGTCCGCCTCTTCGGGGAGGCGCTGCTGCGGTATCGCCACCGTGCCCTGCTGGATCGCCACCGTCCGCGTGGGCGCCGGGATGCGGATGCCCTCCCGGCGGTAGCGCTTGTGCAGGCGCTTGATGAACTCGTGCTTGATCCGGTACTGGTCGCTGAACTCACCGACGCCCAGGATGACCGTGAAGCCGATCCGGGAGTCGCCGAAGGTGTGGAAGCGGATGATCGGCTCGTGGTCCGGGAGGGCGCCCTCGACCTCGGTCATCACCTCGCCGATGACCTCGTTGGTCACCCGCTCCACGTGGTCCAGGTCGCTGTCGTAGGCGACGCCGACCTGGACCAGGATCGTCAACTCCTGCTCGGGGCGCATGAAGTTGGTCATGTTCGTCTTCGCGAGCTCCCCGTTGGGGATGACGATCAGGTTGTTGGAGAGCGCGCGTACGGTCGTCTGGCGCCAGTTGATGTCCTCGACATAGCCCTCCTCGCCGCTGGCCAGCCGGATGTAGTCGCCGGGCTGGACGGTCTTGGAGGCGAGGATGTGGATGCCCGCGAAGAGGTTGGCGAGCGTGTCCTGCAGGGCGAGCGCGACCGCCAGACCGCCGACGCCCAGGGCGGTGAGCAGGGGCGCTATGGAGATGCCCAGGGTCTGGAGCACCACCAGGAAGCCGATGGCCAGGACCAGGATCCGGGTGATGTTGACGAAGATCGTGGCCGAGCCGGCGACGCCGGGGCGGGACTGGGTGACCGTCCGCATCAGTCCGGCGACGCCACGGGCCACCGCCAGCGTCACGACGAAGATGAGCAGCACGGTCAAGGTCTTGTTGACGTTGTGCTGGACCGTCCGGGTCAGCGGCAGCGCCGCGCCCGCGGAGGCCGCGCCGCCGAGGAACGCCGCCCAGGGCACCACGGTCCGCAGCGTGTCCACGATGAGGTCGTCGCCGCTCCAGCGGGTGCGGTCGGCGTGCTTGCCGAGCCAGCGCAGCAGCATGCGCAGCAGGAAGGCCGCGAGCAGCCCCGCCGCCAGCGCGATCCCGGCGATGACCAGGTCGTCCACAATGAGCGCTCGCTTCACCGGTCGCCTCCGTGGTGAAGAGCTGCGGCGAACCCCTTCGCCGACGGCCGGATGTGAAGTCTCGTCACGTTGTCACCTGCTCGTTTTCCGCGATGTGCCATCGTGTCGGCCACCCGTCCCCCGAGGCCGGCACGAGGGCTCATCCTGCCGTATCGGGCACAGGTGTTCGTACCAGGATCGGCGCCCGGACGGCGTCTTGGGCCGGTTTCGGGCATTCTCCGCCGACAGCCGGTGGGCGAAGGGGCACTTGCCGCCCACGGCCTGGGTACGCAGAGCGCCGCTTGACGCCCGCGCACCCCGGCGGCAGGCTGGCGCGGGTGATCGCCGAGGCGGCCGAGACAGTCGAGGGCGTCGCGGGAGTCGACGGGGAGAGGTGCCATGACAGGTCCGGTGCTCGCGATCGACCAGGGGACCTCCGGCACCAAGGCCCTCGTCGTCTGCCCCGAACGCGGCGTCATCGGCACCGGATTCACCGCCGTCCACCCCCGCCATCTGCCCGGCGGCCTGGTGGAGGTCGACCCCCACGAGCTGTACGCCTCGGTCGTCGAGGCCGGAAACCGCGCGCTGGCCGAGGCCCGCGAACCCGTCGTGGCGCTGGGCCTCGCCAACCAGGGCGAGACCGTGCTCGCCTGGGACCCCGGCACCGGCCGCCCGCTGACCGACGCGCTGGTGTGGCAGGATCGTCGCGCCGAGACGGTGTGCGCGGAACTCGCCCCGCACGCCGACGAGTTACGCCGACTGACCGGCCTGCCCCTCGACCCGTACTTCGCCGCCTCCAAGATGGCCTGGATACGACGCCATCTGACCCGCGACGGGGTCGTCACCACCAGCGACGCCTGGCTCGTCCACCGGCTCACCGGCGCGTATGTCACGGACGCCGCCACCGCAGGCCGTACCCAACTCCTCGACCTCGACCGGGCCGACTGGTCGGACCGCGCGCTCGACCTCTACGGACTCTCGGACGAACGGCTCCCTGACGTCGTCGACTGCGCCACCCCGGTCGGCACGACGACCGCCTTCGACGGCCCTGAGATCCCGCTCACCGGCCTCCTCGTCGACCAGCAGGCCGCCCTCCTCGCCCAGCGCGTCACCGACCCGGGCGGCGCCAAGTGCACCTACGGAACCGGCGCCTTCCTCCTCGCCCACACCGGTGACACGCCCCGGCGCACCGCCTCCGGCCTGGTCAGCTGTGTCGCCTGGCGGCTCGCCGGACGCACCGACTACTGCCTCGACGGCCAGGTGTACACGGCCGCGTCCGCCGTCGGCTGGCTCACCGACCTCGGCGTCATCAAGGGCGCCGCCGACCTCGACGTGGTGGGCGCCACGGTGCCGGACAGCGGCGGAGTCACCTTCGTGCCCGCCCTGGCCGGTCTCGCCGCCCCCTGGTGGCGCGGTGACCTGCGCGGTTCGCTCACCGGACTGGGCCTCGACACGGGCGCCGGACACCTGGTGCGCGCACTGTGCGAGGGCATCGCCGCCCAGGTCGCCGAACTCGCCGACGCGACCGAGACCGACCTCGGCACCGCCCTGCGGGTGCTGCGAGTCGACGGCGGTCTGACCCGCTCGGCCCTCCTCATGCAGACCCAGGCCGACCTGCTGCAACGCCCCGTGGAGGTCTCCGCCCTGCCCGACGCGACCGCACTGGGCGTCGGCGCGCTGGCCCGGCTGGGCGTGGAGCCGTGCCTGACGCTCGCTGAGGCTCTGCCGGACGGGAAGCCGGCGGCGCTCTACGAGCCGCGCGTCACGGCGGGTGAGGCTGCCGGGCGGCGTGCGGCGTTCCGGGCGGAAGTGGGGGCTCTCCTTGGTGGGACGGGCGGGGCGTCCGTATGAGGGGGGCGGCCGCGCGTTGTGGTCGGGTGGGAGGGTTCGCCCTGCCGGACGCGGCGGCGTGGGGTGTCGGTGTGCTGGCCTGGCTGGGTGTGGGCCCGGGGTTGGTGCTTGCTGAGGTTCTGCCGGGCGGGATGTCGGCCGTGCTCTATGAGCCGCGCGTCATGGCGGGTGAGGCTGCCGGGCGTCGTGCCGTGTTCCGGGCGGAAGTGGGGGCTCTCCTTGG